>CBFDCR010000163.1:0-1591 GCA_965603365.1 uncultured bacterium | reverse complement strand
GATACGGTCGAGGACGCCCTGGACTTTCTGCTGGAGCCCTCGGGATTGACCTGGGAGCAATTTAAAGAAAAAGGCTACCTGCAAGGCGAAAACGTCTATCAGAAATACAAAGAAAGAGGATTTTCCACCCCTACCCGAAAATTGGAGTTGGCTTCAACCATCTTGGAAAAATGGGGACGAGATCCCCTGCCCCAATACAGGGAAATCCCCGAGAGCCCGGTCTCCACACCGGCGGTGGCCAAGAAATTTCCCTATATTTTCAATGCCGGACTCCGGACCGCGACCTTTTTCCATTCCGCCAACCGGATGATCCCGTGGCTCAGGGAGATCCGACCCGACCCCATTGCGGAGGTTCATCCCGAGACCGCCGAAAAACATGGCATCAAGGACGGACAATGGATTTACATCGAATCACCTCGGGGACGCATCAAACAGCGCGCAAAACTCTATGATGGCATCGATCCCCGGGTGGTGACGGCCGAGCATGGCTGGTGGTACCCGGAAATGAAAGATCCGGGCCATGGCTGGGATATATCCAATGCCAATATACTGACCGACAATGCCTTTGAGACCTGTGACCCCAATATGGGCAGTACGAATCTCAGAGTTTGTTTATGCAATATATCTCCCTGTGAAGACGAATAGGAGGTTGACATGGGAAACATATCTTTAAAATTTTATGGAGAAGATTGTAGTGGTTGTCACGCTTGTGAAGTCGCCTGCAAACAGGAACACGGGCTTGGTGTAGGCCCGAGAGTGGTTCGCGTAATTGAGAAGGCGCCCAGCTTTAAGCCGTTATTCTGTCACCATTGTGAGGATCCTGACTGTGCCCTCGCCTGTCCCGAAGATGCCATCACCAAGGACCCGGAGACAGGGGTTGTCCTGCATGACAATGAAAAGTGCACCGGCTGCAACGCGGTGCCGAATAAATCCGGCGCCGAAAAACAGCAGACCTCCCCTTGCAAGGCGGAATGTCCGGCCCACATCGATGTCCAGGGATATGTAAATCTGGCTGCCAAGGGGAAATTTGAGGAAGCCCTGGCACTCATCAAAAAAGCCAGCCCGTTCCCATCCATCTGTGGACGGGTTTGCCATCACCCCTGTGAGTCGAATTGCAGCCGGGGTGATATTGATAAGTCGGTGGGAATCCATGGCATCGAGCGCTTTATCGCTGATCTGGATTTAAACGCCGACAAACGTTATATGCCGAGAATCAAAGACAAAAAAGAAGATAAAATCGCCATTGTCGGATCCGGCCCGGCCGGTTTGACCTGTGCATATTATCTGGCGATTAAAGGCTATCCGGTAACGGTATTTGAAAAAGCCGCCGAGCTGGGCGGGATGCTCACCAGCGGCATACCCTCCTATCGCCTTCCCAGCAAGGTTGTCGAAGCTGAAATTCAGCATATCGGCGATATGGGCGTAACCATGAAAACCAATGTGGAAATCGGCACGGATGTGACCGTTGCCCAGCTGCGCCAGGAGGGATACAAGGCCTTTTTCGTGGGGATCGGAACCCAGGAATGCATTGAATTGGGTATTGAAGGTGAGGATCTGGACGGTGTTTACCCGGGATTAGACTATTTGCGCC
>CBFDCR010000162.1:0-1652 GCA_965603365.1 uncultured bacterium | reverse complement strand
AACCCACCATCATTTTCAATTTTGTGGGCGGCCGGCTGACATACCTGGAAGGTGTTCCCGGCGGGGCCTTTGTTGCCACCCAGCAATCGGTGGTGAACCGGGAGGTCAGCAGAAGGGAACGGTTGGTCGTCAAGTTTAAGGGTCGTTTCATTACATTTGTTAGTTACACGCCGAAGGCAATCTTTTTCGAGCTGGAATCGCTGCTCAAGTTCGATGTCGAGCGCATGGCCAGGCTATTTGACGAAACTTTAAAAGAGATCTCCCGCCAGATAGGAGAAAAAGATTTGCATCTTTAAAATAAAAAATCGATTAAAAAGGAGAAATTACTGTGAAAAAAGAAAAGAGAAGTATTGTGATACTCATTGGATTGTTGGTTACAATTCCTTTAGTGTTCGTACAGTTAAACGCTGAGGCTGCTAAGTGGGCTCCTTCCATGGAAAAAATTGCCAGTGAAATTCCGGGATTAATGAAGGAGGCAGATATCCCGGGTTTAAGCCTTGCTATTGTTATGGGAAAACAGGTGTATGTAAAAGGCTTCGGTTATGCCGATTTAGAGAACAAAAAGCCCGTTACCCCGGAGAGCCGATTTGAATTGGCTTCGTGCAGCAAGGCTTTTACCGCCTTATCGGTACTTAAGCTAAGAGAGCAAGGATTGATAAATTTAGAGGACCCGGTTTCAATATATTTACCCTGGTTTTATGTTAAATACAAAAAAGGGCGACCGGAGATTACCATTCGGCAGTTATTGAACCATACCAGCGGAATACCGGAAAAAAGCATTGGCAGAATCCCCATAAAAGATCACCCCGACGCCCTGGAGAGGACAGTAAAGAACCTGGTGGGCATTGAATTGGCACATCAGCCAGGTACACAGTTTCAATATGCCACCGTCAATTATGATATCCTGGGGCTAATCGTCGAAACAGTGTCGGGAACGACATTTTCGGATTACATGCTCAAAAATGTTTTCCAGCCATTGGGTTTAGCCCATACAACCGTGGGCCGGGACAATTCTCATTCAACAATGGCTGCGGGGTATAAGATCGGTTTCTATAGGCCGCTGCGCTATGATGCCCCGGTATACCGGGGGAATCATCCTGCCGGTTACGTTGTATCGAATGGCACAGATATGGCCCGATGGCTGCAGCTCCAATTGGGAGTCGTCCAAACCGATCTCCACCCCTTGATTCAGGAAACTCAAACCCTCAACTCCCATGTGCCCCTTGATCTCAGTACCCTGTCGACTTATATGATGGGCTGGAGAGCTTCGATCAGAGGCGATGGTACGATTTTTCATTCGGGATTAAATCCCAATTTCTCATCCTATATCGCCTTTAAACCCAGGGAGAAGTTTGGCATTGCCGTGCTGGTCAATTCAAACAGCAGCTATACGACTCCCCTGGGTAATCATATCATGAGGGTGTTGGCCGGTTTTGCCGATGTCAAGGCGCCGGCCCCGGTGAGCGGCCTCGATAAGCCTTGTTCCCTCATTACCTTCATCCTGGGACTCTACCTGGTTTTTTCGGTGGTTTACTTGCTGCTCACCCTGTTGGGGATCTTCAAGGGAACCCGGCGGTTTGAACCGTTGGGTTACAGGAAAATTCTAAGTTGTATTGTTTCGATCTTTTTGGGAGGTCTGGTGGTTTTCGGAA
>CBFDCR010000161.1:0-2151 GCA_965603365.1 uncultured bacterium | reverse complement strand
TCACGGAAAATCATAAAAAGGAGATATTAACTTTTTTTAAATTCATTCAGTCGGCCCTGTTAAGATTGGAGAACCGGTTTCGCTATTCCGACTATTTTCCGGTGCTGCGGTTTTTTAATGTGGACGATAATTATATTTATGTGATTCCTTATAGGAAAAAAGAGGCAAAGAGCGCATTTTACCTCTTTGATATGAAGGGGAAATTTGTCAAAAGGGTCCTGGTTCCCCTGGCGGAAGAAAATATATTTGAGTTTTACCCTTACACGGTGGCTGAAGGTAAAGCCTACCAGTTGGTCGATAATGCCGAAACGGAAACGTGGGAACTGCGGGAGTATGATTTACTGGGCCGGGATAATGGTTTATGATTCTACTTTTGGGTTAGTTCGTCGATGATTTTCTTCTGGTTTTGGCCGGCCCGCACCTCAAAATCTCTCTTTTGGGGATTTTTAGCGTATGCCTTCCGATAGCACTTCAGGGCATTGTCCTTATCTCCCTTTTCTAAATAGGCCTCAGCCAGGCTGTCGTACACATTCCAGGATTCCGGATACTCGGCGGCATTCAAGCTGAAAATCTCGATGGCCTCTTCATGCCGTTTGGCCCTCAACAACCCATAGCCATAGCGGTTAAGGGCCGCCTCGCTGAAGTCATACCCCTGGGGCTGCTCTTTCTTCAGGCGGCGATATAACTGAACCGCGGCCTTTATACCTTCCTTCACCAATGTTCGGCCCATGGGCACCACCGCCGGTTTCTTCGGCATCTCCGGCTCGTGTCCCAGCACCACATCCAGTACCACATTCACCACCGCCTGGGAGTCGTAGCTGTCGCTATTGCCCATGGTCACCACCGCCAATTTCCGCTCCGGAACCATTAAAAAATAGGTGCGAAAACCGACATCGCCTCCGCCGTGAGCGACTACCTTCTCTCCCTTGTAATTGCCCAGGAACCAACCGATACCCACAAACGTATCGCCGAAGGCGGGTACGGTCGGCTGCCACAGGCGGGCATGGGTCTCGGGCTTCAATATCCGTTTCCCCGCCAATTCACCGTGGTTTAAATTGGCCATTCCCCAGCGCATCATGTCCTCCACGTTTGAATGGAGTGTCGAGCTGGGCGCATGGGCACGGTTATAGGGATAGACTTCGCTCACCCCCACTTCAAGGGCAATACGATCCTTGAGTACATGGGCATTGTTGGCCAACTCATCCGGCACTTCCTTCTTCAAAAACGTACTGTCCTTCATGGCCAGCGGTTTAAAAATGTTCTCCTTCATGTACTGTTCAAACGTCATCCCCGAGGCCCGGGCGATCACATCCGCCAATATATCGAAGGCCATATTGCTGTAGCGAAACCGCTCGGCCGGTGCGGCGATCATCTTCTCCTTTACCAGGCTGCGGATGTAGCGTTCGGCCGCACCGTCATCGTACTGGGGCTTGTCCCACTCATAATCCCGGACATCGGGCAGCCCGGAAGTATGGTTGAGCATCTGGCCAATGGTGATGTCCTTGTACCGCTCGTCTTCCAACCGGAAATAGGGCAAATAGTCCACCAATTTGCCCTCCAGTTTGATCTTGCCCTTTTCCACCAACTGCATCACGGCAGTGGCCACAAAGGGCTTGGAAACAGAGGCCATATGAAACAACGAACGGGTGGTCATCTGCCTGTCTGAACCGAGCCGCCGTACCCCCAGCGCCTTAGAATATATCACCTTACCGTCCTTTAACAGCCCCACCGCCATACCGGGAACCTCGAAGACCTCCTGGCATCTGGGCAATAATTCATCCAATCGAGTTCTCACCTTATCGACGTCCATATAAGTCTTCTCACCGGCTCCCGCAGCCAAAGGGGGTAAACCAAAAGCCATCGTCAAAAATACACCCATCACCAAACCGGTCGTTTTTTTCATGATACTTCTCCTTACATCTTAAACGGATTAAAATATATAATACGCCGAATTCGTGATTTTAGTTCCCGGGCAATCTCACCTCCTTTATTATAGTCAATCCAGCTTCTCCAGTAAATTGTTGCACCTATAAAGAAAAAGGCCGGGATGGGGATCCCGGCCTTTTGTATTATTGGGAACGTATTCTATTAAACGTTCGATTATTAAAGGGGTTATTGGAGCTCGAGCTTATCTATCCAACCGCAGTCGGA
>CBFDCR010000160.1:0-2220 GCA_965603365.1 uncultured bacterium | reverse complement strand
TCATGCTGACATTTAGAACATTTCACTCCCATTGCTTTCCCTCATCACGAAGGTGTAGAAAGATTATCAATTTCCGATAAGAGAGTCAATCAAATGAGCTAAATGAGCTAACCTGATGTCGTAAATTGTATATATTTAGCGCCATTTTGTCTAAAGTTGGAAGTATTGATAATAAGCAGAAGATTGACAGGTTTTGGTCACAAAACGCAAAGAAAATGGAGAGGAGAGAGCAAAGTTATTAAAAAGAAATGGTGGGCGATACAGAATTTGCCCCTGTAACTTCTACCGTGTGAGTGGATAATCTAAAAATGCAAAACTCCAAGCACGGCTTCGGGATTCAAGGAAGTGCTATTCATACCGCAGAGATTTAACCGGATCAGCCAGCGCGGCGCGGACGACTTGAAATCCGACCGTCAGCAGCGCGATCGCCATGGTTATCGCTCCGGCTAATACAAACGGCAAAGCACCAGGATTGATGCTGTATGCATAATTCTGCAGCCACCGGCTTATGACCACATAGGAAACCGGGACGGCAAGAAAAAAAGCGATCCCCACCAACTTGAGAAAATCCTTAATAAAGAAGAATATGATATTTGGTGTGGATGCCCCCAGGACTTTGCGGATCCCCACTTCCCTTGTCCGCTGCTCAGTTGTAAACGCCGCCAGGCCGAAAAGTCCCAGGCAGCCGATAAAGACGGCCAACGTCGAGAATATCCCGGATATGATCCCGGCACGGCTCTCCGAGACATACCAATCGGCAAGCCTTTCATCCAGAATGGAATACTGAAACACCAGGCCTCCGGAAAAGCGCTTCCACACTTCTTCAACCCTGGGGCGCACTGAGGTCATGCTGCCGGGGCTGATTCTTACGGTAACACAGGGGGCGATGGCCTGATCGTTATCGATATGAAGGAAGGCAAAGGGGGCGATGTCATTATGCAGGGAGCGGAAATGAAAGTCTTTGATGATTCCCTGGATCGGTATTCCCCGGTCACCCCATTCCAACTCCTTTCCCACCGGATCGTCCAACCCTAAGGCCTTAGCCGCGGATTCATTCAACATAATTGTACGATGATCCCGGTCCATTTTATCATCTTTTCCATACTTGCGGCCGGCCACAACTGGAATTCCCAAAGTATCCAGGTACTCATAATCTCCGCCAATATTGTAAATACTTACGGAAGGGGCGGAGGGGACACCGCGGGCACGCGTGGAAATAGTATGGGAAGCCATCCCAGGGTAACTGCCTCCTCCGGTGGCCAGCACGTCCGGATCATTTTTCAACGTGGTTTTGAAGGCCTCGACAGATTTTCCCAGTGCCCGGGTATTCTCAATCACCAGCAGGTTGGCCTTGTCGTAACCGAGGTCTTTGGACAGCATAAAATCGACCTGCTTTTTAACCAACAGAGTTCCGATGATTAAGGCGATGGAAACGGTGAATTGAAACACGACCAAAAAATTTCGAAGGAAAACCTTGGAAACCTTAGTCCGGGCAGAGCTTTTCAACACCGAAACAGGCTGAAAAGAAGAAAGGAAAAAAGCCGGATATCCTCCTGAAAAGATTCCGATGAGAACGGCAAAGGCCAGCAAGCCGGGGACAACCAGGGGATAGGGGAGAGAAACCAAATTGAAGTCAGCACCGGTCAAATTGCAGAAAGCCGGAAGCAGAAATGTTGTCAGCCCTAAGGCCAAAACCATAGCCAGGAAGGTCAAAAGTACTGATTCGAAAAGGAATTGACCTATCAACTGGCGGCGAAAAGAACCCAGAACTTTGCGTACCCCGACTTCCCGGGCCCGGGTGATCGAACGGGCGGTAGATAAATTGATGAAGTTCACGCATGCCAAGATCATGATGAATCCGGCGATGACGGCAAAAAGATAAACATAGGTGATATTACCCACCGGCTCCAGCTCATGCTCGATACGGGACTTGAGGTGGATATCCGTCAGCGGCTGCAGAAAATAACGGTAGCTGTGGCCTTTTGACAAAAAATCCCGGTATTCCTCTTCTCCCCCCTCGAATATAGTAGGATAAAAGCGGTCAACCATGCCGGGCAGTTTGGCCTCCAGGGCCTTCCAATCGGCGCCCTCGCTCAGCATGACATAGTTAAAACAGTACCAGGCCCCCCAATCATGCTCGATCACTTCGGTCGCCGCAAGTGGAATCAAGAAATCATAATGAAAATGGGAATTAGCCGGCAGGTCATCCAGAATTCCGGT
>CBFDCR010000159.1:0-2354 GCA_965603365.1 uncultured bacterium | reverse complement strand
ATGTTCATCACAACGGCGAAATCAGCCTGGAACTGGATTTCAAGCTCACCTTTATAACCAGTCCCGGCACCAACACGGTTCCCCCCACCATCGGCAACCGAACGGTAGTAACGAAAATCCGCCTGAAGGATGGAGAGACCGGCATCATGGCGGGCCTGTTGAGGGATTCGGAGCGGAGATCAAAGAAAGGCTTTCCCGGCTTGAGCCGGATTCCCCTGCTGGGCGAGCTCTTTTCCTCCAACCTCAAACAGGTAGGCCAGACCGATATCATCCTGCGGGTCACGCCATACATCCTGCGCATGCCCGATATCCGGGAGGAGGATCTGCTGCCCATCGAGTCGGGAACCGAGAGCAATATCCGTTTGAAGTTCGGGGATCATGAACAAACAGAGTGAGCTAAGATGTATAGAACAGTGATATCAATCATGTGCCTGGTGTTGGTAGTAGGGGCCTTTTCATGTAAAAAGGTTCCCTTTTATGCAGTCGAAGGCGCAGAAATTATCATCTCTACCGATAAAACCTATTTACGAACCGGCGGCGATACCGCGGTGATAACGGTTTTGGGCTTTACAGCCAGCGGTGAAGCGCTGCATGACCATACGCTGGTGGTGTTTTCCTGCACCCTGGGTTCGCTGAATCCAGCGGAGATTGAGATGATAAACGGCAGGGCGGCGGTAGAGTTTATCTCTTCAGAACGCAGCGGCATTGCCCAAATACAGGCCCGTTCAGGCAGTGTGGTGGCAGAACCCAATCCCCTGGAGATAGCCATCGGCAGTGCGGCGCTGCACAGCCTGTCGATAAGTGCCGAACCGTCGCGGCTTCCCGGCGGCGGCGGCCAGTCTCGAATCCGCATCTTTGCCTTTGATGAGAGCAACAATCTACTTTCCGATATCCCGGTGGTATTGTCCACCAGTGCCGGGGAGTTTTTAGAGAGCCGCGGCCTATATCTAACAGACAGCCAGGGAATAGTAGAGGCGTGGCTGGAGACCGTGCAGACCGCAGTGGTCAGGGCCGAATCCGGTGAGCACAGCGTCGAGATCGAGGTGGTGGTAGAAGAAGAGCCGGAAAATCAACTGCCGACTGCCAATTTCACCTATTCCCCCACCACACCCCACAGAGGCGAAACCGTGTATTTTAACGGCAGTTTGAGCAGCGATCCAGACGGTTTTATCCGTCATTATCAATGGGATTTTGGCGATGGACATTCGGGCTTTGGTGAGAAGGTCAACCATCGTTACACCTGGGCAGACACCGGTTCAAAGACGTTCACCGTTGTATTAAAGGTGACCGATAACCAGGGAGCCACCGCCACCACCAGCCGCGATGTCACCGTTTCCGAATAACGGCTGCTGAGCCTATCTGGCCTGGCCATGTGCAGCCATATTTGCGGCTTTATAAATACTGGAAAAAATGAACATTCTTTTAAATTTGATCTTGATTACATTTGATCTCTTTAGTAGAATATGGGTACTACCTGATAGAACGCTACTTAGTCGACGGTGGTGAGTTAAATCAATTTGAATGCTGGAGGTAGTCTATGAATGTACGTTTATCGGAGGAACAAAAAAACACCCGTATCATGAAAGGCAGAGACGTATTTAAGATCATGCGTGAAGTGATTCTGCGGGAGGGCAAGTACCGCCGGGAAATGGAGCACGGGTGGGTGATGAGCCTGGGGCCTGACAACCTGATCCTCAACCTGGAGTTGGTGAGCCTGGGGAGTAACCGGCGTTCGCTCCTGGAGCCGATGCAGGTATTCCGGTTTGCGCTGATTAAGAATGCGGACAAAATAATCATGATTCACAATCATGTAGACCAGGAGTTGATACCGAGTGA
Organism: uncultured bacterium; assembly: GCA_965603365.1. Lineage (GTDB taxonomy): Bacteria > Acidobacteriota > Aminicenantia > UBA2199 > UBA2199 > JAHELQ01. The sequence continues at coordinate 518 of CBFDCR010000159.1, read as the reverse complement.
GGATGATCTGGACACGACGGATCGGATGATCAAGGTTGGAGAGATCATCGATCTTGAGGTTGTGGATCACGTCATCATCTCCACGAAGGAGTATTTTAGTTTCCACGACAGCGGTTTAATGGAAAAGTTACGGGCCAGTGAGAAGTATGCCCTGGCAGAGCATGAGGCCATCAAGATACGCAAAGAGGCGGAGCAGATCGGCATGGAGAAGGGTATCAAAATAGGCCGTGAAGAGGGCCTGAAAGAAGGTAAAAAAGAGGGTCTAAAAGAAGGTGAAGAGCGTGGATTGAAAAAAGGCGAAAAGATCGGACTAAAAAAAGGAAAAATCGAGCTGGCGCAAAAAATGAAAAAGGCTGGAGAATCGATAGAAAAAATTTCAGACTATACTGGATTGCCCAAAAAGGAGATCGAAAAGCTTTAAATAAGTCCGCCTTTTTTCGCTCCATTTTTCACTATTTTGATGTTGATTTCCGGGCCTTAATTGGCCGGGGGGTATGATATCAAAAGTGAGATCATCC
>CBFDCR010000158.1:0-2437 GCA_965603365.1 uncultured bacterium | reverse complement strand
TGGAACTGCCCCGTAAGGAGTACAACCTCTACTATTTCAAGCGGGATGAAGAGATACTCTATGCCCTGTCTTTAGAGACCACCGAAGAGTTACAGGAAATCTACTCCATGTACCGGTACAGGATCGTTCGCTGAAAGGATGACCCGTTATATCATCGCCTTTTTGTTGATCGTCATAATCGTATTAGCCAGTTTCCTCTATAAAGAAAAAACCGTCTCCCTATATGACGGTTTTCCCGTTACAGATAAATCGGAAAAGGAGAGCGGCGAGGCGCCTTTGTATCTCTATTTTTTCTTTTCCAGGAGCCAATTTGGGGGACAGGCCAATTTGTGCGCCAAAACACCCAAAAAAAATGTATAATTCAACAGCCACTAAATTACCCTGTAGACTTAGGGAACCGGAAGGGGACAGGCCACCAAAAGTAGTCGTATATTAGGTAAGATAAAGGGAAATAAATAAAAAGGGACAGCCCCTTTCTTTATCACAACGTTTGCACCTTTGCACCCACCGAGCTCAATTTTCTTTTTAGGCTAATATTGTGCTGAAAGCGGGTTAGATTTTGGTCTTGAAGGATACCTTGGCGGTCAGGTTGACGTAGAAGTCGCTGCCGGGTTTTGTACCCACGTCAGGGTCGCCGTAGAAGACATACTTCACGTTGGGACTGATCAGGACCATCTTGTGAACTTGAAACTCCAGGGCGCCGATGATGAGCCTGGCCGGGGCATCGGGATGGAAACGGAGATAGCCGGTGACATGTTTCAGGTGGGGGTCCAGCATGTGGTCGTATCTGAGTACCAGTTTGGTCTTGCTGCCCAGTTTCAGGTTGGTGAAGGCGGAGATGCAGCTCATGTTCTTGCTGTCGCCCTCCTCAGGGGCCCTGTCCAGGTAGATGTAGTTGGCGCCAATATTGCCCCAGCCGCCTTTGAAGCCGAAGAAACCGGACAGGAAGGTGTAATCGCTGCCGTTGTCCGAAGAGAAAAGGCCGTTGGCCTCGATGTAAAAGCTCTTGCCTTCATAACCGAGGCGGGCGTAAATGCCCTTGCCCTTGTTGTCCTCACCCTTGTTGGAGCCGTAGTTGCCGTACATCAGGGTGTAGACCAGGCCGCCTTTTGACTGGCCATCCAAAGCCAGGCCGAAATCCCGGGAAGAGGCGAACTTAAACAGGTCGGCGGGGGTCTTTTCGAGGTAGCGATTGTCCCAGAACTTCTCCACTTTATCGAAGCTGGGGGGATCGATGATACCGGCGATCAGGCTGACGCCGCCGGCCAGGCTGTATTTCAGATGGGCATTCTTGATAAAAGGATCCATGGTGCCTTCTGAAAAAGCGGGGCTGTTCATCTCAAATCTGACCCGGGCGGAGAATTTGTCGGACAACCTGGTATCGTAACCGAAGTAGATCCGCCTGAACCAGAAGCCGTGCTGACCCTCGATCCCATCTTCCCCTTGGTGATGGCTTAAGACGAAGTAATACTCAGGAATCATGTAGCCCTTGATGTCGTCGGCATATCCGAAGTCGGAAAAGCAGGAGACGACGAAAACGGCAATTAAAACAGTAACAACTTTTTTGATCATATCCCCCCCCATATAACTTACCTATAACTATTTATTATCTTTTTATGCGTAACTTGGGCGATACTTCTCGCTTTTCCATGGGGCTGAAACCGGAGTTCCAGATTGCGGCTTTCATTTTTAATGAGCCGTCAGCCATTTTTTGCCAGACCGTTACATACGCTCCTTCATCACATTGAAGTTCCGCCAATCGCGCTACTTTAAACGACGCCTTGTATTTCCCAATTTCGACTATCTGATCACCACTTCCCGATACTTCCAATGTCTTCATCTCATTTGAAGCCATTGAATACCCACGCGATTCTTTCATTTCCATCATAAAAGCACCGAAGGCCTTCTTTCCTTTTATCATAGGGGTATAATTCTGCATTATGATGACATCATCGGTACAGTAATATAACATTTTACCGAAATCCTGATTGATCCACATTTTATTGATCTTTGCATTCAGAGATTCGATAGTTGCCTTCAGCGTTGTGGGGGGTTCACTTACATATAGATTGGAACTTAAAAATAAAACAATGAGAGAAAGCAAAACAAATTTTGAAATAGTTGTCTTCATTGAATCCTCCTGTTTTTAATTTTTTAACTTTTTTATATTTAAACAAGATATATAGGGGGGGCACTGCACACTGTGGTACACTATCTAATCCAAAAGCTTTAATTTTTTCCATTCTGCTTTCTAATTTATTATCCTCTAAGTTTATAATTATATCAAAAACAACACCAAATCTCAATAGCAGCCCTGTCATCAGATGAGGACATTTTTAGCCGGAAAAAGTAGTCCTGGAATTGACCCCTATTCTACACTGGAGGCGGCGACCGGATTCGAACCGATGAATAGCGATTTTGCAGACCGCTGCCTTAC
>CBFDCR010000157.1:0-2453 GCA_965603365.1 uncultured bacterium | reverse complement strand
GGTAAAGCTCGAAGTTGTAGAGTTTATCCGCATCGTTGGGGTCCAGGAAACGCTTATACAGCAGATTGGCCACCACCCGGCCATAGAGGTCGGCCCGCTGCTCCGGCAGCCGTTTGTTGTCCTGGTAGAGAATACACACGGCAGTCAGCAGCAGGGGGTTTTGGGTAAATACCGACACGTATTCGTTCAGGCCCACATCGGCGATCATCTCACCGGCTGTCCGGGCTGCCACCCCTGTGGCCCGGCCGCAGATCTCCCGGAACCAGTCGGCAATAAACTGCCGGATTTTGGGTTGATCCAGCGGCTCGATCTCCTGCAAATATTTACCGAAGCGTTCGCCAGCTTTGCCCTCAACCCCATGGGGACGGCCGGTCAACAGGAAGCGGTTCCCTTTATGTTTAAAACGGAAGGCGGAGAACACCTCCACCAGGTGGGGACGCAGGTGTTCCGGCACCTCGTCCAGGCCGTCCAGCAAGAAGAGGGCCCGGTTTTGGGCCAGGTAGTCTGCCACCACCTCCATCTCCAGGGGGCAGGCTGTCTTCTCAAAATAACCCGGCAGCAGCGCCTCAAACTTTACCCCGCCCCTGTTGGCTTTGATCTCCTCTTCATACAGGGGCCAGAGGTCTTTTAAGAATACAATAACCGGCAGGTGGTTTTTAAGGGAAGCCGGTCCCGAACCGTGGGTGACCGTATAGGCCAGGTGCTTCACCAGCGTGGTCTTGCCCATACCGGAACTGCCTTTAAGCAGGATGAAGTTCCGGCGCCCCAGCAATTTCTCGATATCTATCCGGGCCGGTTCCTTTGTTTCCGCTGTTTCTTCTTCATCTCTTTCACTGTCATCTATTTCTTCCACTAAGCCCATTTTACTCTTTTTCTTTCCGGCCTTATCCATCTCTTCTTTATGAAAAGGATTGGCCGTGTCCAGCGGTATATAGACCCGGGGCAGCGGCACGGTAAAGGTCTCCCCTTTTTGGGCCAACTGCTCGATGGAGAGGTTGTAGTGAAAATCCACGATCCAGTCCCGGTATGCCTCCGATATTTTCAGGGGTTTCCTGATTTTCCGGCCCTCTGCCGATACGGGTTCAAACGAGTGGATATCGAAGTGGGCCTTACCTCCCTGGGTGGCATATCTTTCCCGGTCCGGCACAAAATCGTTGCGCCGTTTCTCATCAAAAATATAGGGCCACACCCGGCAGGCCACCCGGCCCTCCTGGAAATTGACCCGGATAAACTGGAAACCGATATAGCCGTCTCTGTCATCCGTATACGAGGCATTGGCCCCCAGGCAGATGATGGAGTTGGCCGGGTCGGTAAATACCTCGGCTTGATCGGTGTGATCATGGCCGTGGAGCAGCAATCGGCAGTTTTTAAATAACTCTGTCCTGGTTTTCCCGGTTCCCATGTCCTTTAACCAATTGGCCTGGGGGTGGTGCATCAGGGCAATCCTGTGGACTGCACCCGTCGATTGATCCAGGGCAGCCTTTACCTGGGGAAAGCCGACGGCAATATTGAAGCGGTCTTTATCCCCCTCACAGGCCCAACTGCTGTTGAGGCCCAGGAAAGCGACCTCTTTATCGGCAAAACGGTTTACCCAGAAATAATCATCGCTTGATTTAAAAAGTGCCGGGTTTAACCCTATTGCAAATTGTCTAAATTCGCTGAATTTGACATTAATCTTCTTTTTAATCTGATCGCTGTCCTCAAGGAATTTATCCACCATTTTATTCTGAACCACATAGTAAGGGGGAGTAAATTTATCGATTTCATCCCGGTCTACGTCGTGGTTGCCGGGGACGACCAGGAATTCGACATGATCGGGCAATATTTGTTTGAGTTGGTTGAAAAATTTAAAGGCTTCATCGTATTCGGGTTTTTTACCGGAAAAGGCGATGTCCCCGGTGACGGCCACGAAATCGGGTGGTTCATGTTCTTTTAGATGGCCCTTTATGGCGGCGACCATTTTGCTTTTTACGTCCCTAACAGAGGTGTCTTTGTTTTTCTTAAAATGTATATCCGACAGGTGCAAAATATTGATCTCACCCATGGCAAAATCCTCCTCTCTTGAATGACTTGCTTGGCCCTGCAAAAGTATTGATTACCATAAACCGGGAAAGATCGCAAGGCCCCAAAGAGATTTTTTTTCTAAAGAACTAAAAAACAAGGTTTACCAATTTGAATCCTGTTCCTTTCGTTCAATGTCCATATCCTTTAATTTTTGAAAAAATCGGGCATGCCCGACTTGTTAAGGATTCTGAAAAAAAGTTGTACATGTACTACTTTTTACCTGCTTAAAGTTTAGAGAAGGGGCGCTGCCCCTTCAACCCCTGGGGAGCACCGCCCACTCCCCGGCCACCGCCCCGTTTGGCCGAAATGCTTTTTTTAAAAAAGCATTACGGGGCACTAAGGTTTTATCGTTCTTTGACCGGCCAAAGAACCAAAACCGCAATGGAATG
>CBFDCR010000156.1:0-2544 GCA_965603365.1 uncultured bacterium | reverse complement strand
CGATCCTCATGTCCGCTGTAGGTACGGATACACTCGCCCGTCTCTACACTCCACTCTTTGAGGGTTTTATCAGAGGAAGCCGAAATGATTTTTTTACCATCGGGGCTGTAGGCTACGCTGTTAATTGTCTCGGTATGCCCCTGGGGGAAAATGTTTCTCTCAGGCAGCAGGCAGTTATTGAAATGGGCGGCCAGGTATTTATCCCGGTACAACCGGCTGCACAATACCCCATTAATGGTTACCCTGGATAAATCAAGGCTCGAGAGATCCAGACCGCTCCACTCCCCTCTGACCTGTTTCCAGGTCTCCAGGATATTGTACACCGCCAGGCTTGCCTCACCAGTGAATTGTCCCCGGCACAAATCCAGGGCACGGGCCAGGAGAGCCTCTTTGTTGTCGTTAACCTGCCAGCCCTCGCCCTCGGCCAGTACCGGCCGGTTGCGATGCTCACCCTCGAGTTCCCCGAGGTAACCGTGAAGATAAAAGTAGAACGATCTCTCTTTCAAAACAGCGGCGATTTCACCTTTGGTAAGGCACATGGATACTTCGTTAAGAATATGGACCGCGGCGAAAAAGTCACGGAAGTTCTGGTGCAGGAACCGGTAAGATTCACCCTCCTTTACCAGCATTAATAGTTCTCCAGATAAAATCTCGATGAGTGCGGCTCGCCTCTGTCTGTTTCGATCACCGGCACTTTTAATCACCGGCAGATGGTTTTCGTATCTTTCATAATCCGGGAAGGCATCGAAAAAGTCGTCAGCAGAAAAACGCAGACACCAGGAATCAATAACTTCCGCCAACCGTTTCCGGTCAAACTCGAACCGGCACACCTTCTCCATCTCGTAACCGATGGCCGGGAGTAGTACCTTTAATAAATATTTATTGAACCACTTCTTCTCTTGAGCCAACTCCGGCTGTTGAAAGTACTTTACCACCTGGGATTCGATGAAGTTCCACAGTAACTCACCTGCGGTCTCCACCTCGGGCTTGAATGAATAATGGGGATTACCTTTGTTTATCTCCTGAACTTCACATGTGGAAGCATAGATGGTCAGCATCATGGGATTACCCAACAATTGTCGGAGGCGAGGGCTGAACCTTTCGGCTTTTTCTCCGGGGAGGGATAGGTCACAGCGATTCAGGTACTCATCGATCTGTTTATCTGAAAGTTTCAACAGTTCCACAAGGTGAAGATCCGACCAATTCAGGGTAGCCCGCATATCGAGACGGCTGGAAATCACCAATTGCACTCCCCGCCAGTGCTCAATGATTTCACGCAGTTCCACCAACAATGGTGTCCTGTCCACCGTCACCTCGTTAAAGCCGTCCAGCAGCAGAATCAGCAATGGGGAATTGCTTTGATTCTCATTTAAGGGGCGCCTCAAAATATCCAGTAATTCCACCCCACGGTCGTCACCCTCAAGATAATAACGGCGGATCATGCTTTGTATAAAATGCTTCCGCTCCTCCTTCGTTTCCCGTTCATTGTATTCATTGAGGGGGATAAATACGGGCACCGGAAAAAAGGGATTATACGACTCCTCTTCGGTATAACGCTCCCACAAACGGATCAACGATACTGTCTTGCCCATGCCCCCTTCCCCCACCAGCATCGTATGAGAGCACTCCTCTTGCCAGAGCTGCGGTACTGCCTGCAACACGTTGATGGCAGACTCCCGAATATTACTTTTTTCTGTCGAATCCAAATGAACAGGCGTATCCAGCCATTCTCTCTGTTTCCCTCGCTGAGAAGGCGCCAAGATCGTCTCTGCTATGTCCAGATGGCGAAACCGGCCGCCTGACCCCCGGAGCGCAAATCTGTATTGCCGGGAGCCATTGTACAACTTTTCCAGCAGCTTGCGCCGATTCATTTTAGTAGGCCCATAACTAAATTCCTCTTCCAGCAGCTTCTTTACCTGATCGAACCGCGGCCGCTCTTCTGTATACAACCGTTCAATCTCCCTCAGCAGATCGGAGACCGATAGGATGTGTTTATCCGGGTCAAAACCAGGAAAGTTCTTTTTTAGATTATCCCGCATTCTGGGTGTAGGCCGGGGTTTCTTTTCACTGATAATAAAAAAGCGCATACCCTCTGTGTATGTTTTATGCTCTCCCTTAGAAAACTTTTTTAAACTGCCCGTGATTTTTTCCCAATCTGTACGGGAAGTGACCTGAAAGGAAATTCCGGTTGTTTCATCCCCAAGGTCGATTACCGGATACTGCCGATTCTCCCAGTTCAGGTTCTTCAATTGACAACCGTAAATAGCATTGAGTAATCGCAAAGCCAGGTTTTCCGATACCCGGTTGATGTCGGTATAACCCTCGGCGTTTCTCAACTTAATCGCTGTTACCCATTGGGTCAAACAGAAATGAATCCGATTCATCTCTTCCATTTCTCTCATCTTACATCATAATAAATTTCAACCACAGATGCAATAAAAAAGGCCCTATTTAGAAAATTTTGTGCGGTAATTTCCCTGTTTTTCCCCTTGATTTCCGGGCCTTAATTGGCCGGGGGGTATGATATCAAAAGTGAGATCATCC
>CBFDCR010000155.1:0-2612 GCA_965603365.1 uncultured bacterium | reverse complement strand
ACACACCCCGCCCCTTTGGGGCACCCCTCTCAAGAGTTAACACACCCCGCCCCTTCGGGGCACCCCTCTCAAGAGGGGAGGTATGTGTTGATGGTGGATATGCACCATATCATTAGCGACGGTACATCGATGCAGGTACTGGTCAAGGAGTTCTGGGAATTATATGAAGGCGCGGCGTTACCTGGACTTCGGATTCAATATAAGGATTTCTCTTTGTGGCAAAACAGTGAATCCGTAAAAGAAAAAATTAGAAGCCAGGAGGCCTACTGGTTAAAGGAGTTTTCTGAAGAGATTCCGGTAATGAACCTGCCTTACGACTATCCCCGTCCGGCGGTGCAGAGTTTTGAAGGCAATACCATCGGTTTTGTGATCGGAGAGACAGAGATGGCAGGTTTGAATGATCTGGCACTGTCACAGGAAGTCACCCTGTACATGACACTGTTGGCGCTGTTTAATATCCTGTTATCAAAGTTGAGTAACCAGGAAGATATTGTGGTGGGCACATCGCTGGCCGGTCGGCGGCATGTGGATCTGCACCGGGTGATCGGCATGTTTGTCAACACCTTAGCACTTCGCAACTACCCGGCCGGGGAGATTTCCTTTTTAGAGTTTCTCCAGGAGGTAAAAACAAGAACCCTGTCGGCTTTTGAGAACCAGGAGTATCCGTTTGAAGAACTGGTGGAGCGAGTCAATATTCACAGGGATGTGGGGCGCAATCCGTTATTTGATGTGATGCTGACGCTGCAAAATATGGCAGAAGGAACAGGTGGGGAGACGGCAGATGGTGACAGGGATTATAATGAGTTAGCAGATGATGGTTACGAGGCCGGGGTGTCCCGTTTCGATATGAGCTGGAGCGGCGTCGAGATCGGCGGACGAATGGGGTGGGGGATTGCATACTGCAGCCGATTGTTTAAACGGGAGACCATCGAGAGGTTTATCGTCTATTTTCATAAGATCGTGGCCGCTGTGATCGAGAAGCCTCACATTCGCTTGCGGGAGCTTGAAATCATAACAGAAAAAGAGAAGAGAAAGATATTGCATGATCTCAACGACACAGCGGCAGAGTATCCCCGGCAGCGAAGGCTGCATGAACTGTTTGAAGGTCAGGTGGCCATGACCCCGGATCATGTGGCCATGGTGTTGAACGATGGAGAGATATCTTACCAAGAGTTAAATCGACGGGCCGACCGGTTGGCTGGATACCTGCAAGAGAAAGACATCAGGCCCGGTGATGTGATCGCGTTGCTCCTGGATCGTTCGTTTGAGATGATGGTGGCTATCCTGTCGGTTTTAAAAGCCGGCTGCGCCTATTTACCCATCGAACCCGATTACCCGTTGGAACGGGTCGAATATATGCTCAACGACAGTTGTGCCGAAATCGTACTCACCGATGTGGTGATTAAGGAGATGCAAGATACAGGATACATGATCCAGGAAAAAGACTCTAACCCGGATCAAGAATCGGGTTCTTCAAAGCCGGCTTACGTGATCTACACCTCCGGTTCCACCGGCAGACCCAAAGGGGTAATCATCGATCATTTTTCCGTCGTAAACCTGATATGTTGTCAAAAGAGGCAATTTGGTGTCGATGAAACAGACAGGATCCTGCAATTTTCCTCCTACTGTTTCGATGCCTCGGTGGAACAGATATTTATGACGCTATTCAGTGGCGCGGTTCTGGTATTGATAGATAAGGATACCCTTCTAGACAAAAATAGATTTGACAGATATATTTCCGACCACCTGGTGACCCATGTTCATGCGGTTCCATCGTTTTTGATAAATATAGATTTTGCCCAGAAGAAGCATTTAAAACGAATTCTATCCGGTGGGGATAACTGTCCGGTGTCATTGGCCCGGCGGTGGTGCAGGGAGTATGACTTTTATAATAGATATGGCCCCACCGAGACTACCGTGACCGCGATTGAATGGATGATTGAAGGTATCGATGATTCCTGGGGCGTTTTACCTATTGGTAGGCCGTTGGCCAATACAGAGGCATATATGCTGGATCGTTGGCAGAGGCCGGTTCCCTATGGCGTGATCGGAGAGTTATTTATCGGCGGCGATGGAGTGGCTGAGGGCTATTTAAACAACCCGGAATTAACAGCCGACAGATTTTTGGATTTAGCCGCGAAGATACGCGAAGACACACGAAGTTCAAAATGTCGCCCTTTGACTGGTCACAAAAACTTAACACTTAACACTCAAAACTTAAAACTATATAAAACTGGCGATCTGGCCCGCTTCCTGCCGGACGGCAACATCGCGTTTCTGGGCCGCATTGATCATCAGGTGAAGATCCGGGGCTTCAGGATCGAACTGGGGGAGATCGAGACCCATTTGTTGAACCATGAAGATATTCAGGAGGCAGTGGTGATAGCCATGGGCCAGGGCGGTGACGGTAAATACCTGGTGGCCTACATCGTCTCCCCCTCAACCAGTCTAACCAGTGAAACGAGTCCGCTTAAACTACGGGAATACCTGTCACGGACTTTGCCCGAGTATATGATCCCCTCCTATTTTGTGCCGCTGGATCAGATCCCCCTTACTCCCAACGGCAAGGTAGACCGTCGGGCGCTGCCTGAACCGGAGGTAAAGGTATCGGC
>CBFDCR010000154.1:0-2789 GCA_965603365.1 uncultured bacterium | reverse complement strand
ATATCTTTCAATTCCGGGGGGAAGGTGGTGGCCGTTAGATTTTTTGCATACATTCGGTCGGACAGGATATAGCCATTCACCCTTTCCGCCGGCCAGGTCACCCAGGGGCCGACAACACCTACAACCAGTCCATGGTGGCTGAGTATATTCCAGAGGGCCAGGCAGCGCCGGTTCAACCGGCAGTACGGGATATCGTGCTCCTTTTTCCTTCTTTGATTCAGGAACCCATGGATGCCGTGCTTTTGAGGCTTTTTCCCGGTAACGATCGAAGTCCAGATTAGTGGAGAGCGCCAGGGGCGAAGGGTACGTAACCTTCCGCTCACGCCGGAATGGATGAGCCGCTTCAGATTGGGAAGTTTTCCCCCTTTTAGCAGCCGATCAATCACCCCCCAGTCGGCGCCATCCAGGCCAATCAAAAATATCTTCCCCTCGATGGCCTCAGCCTGCCGGTTTTTTTGATCTTTTTTAACCGGCGTCCGCTCACCTCCACAACCGGAAAAAAATAACAATAACATCAGTGAGAAAAACATATACCTCCACGCGAATCGCCTTACCTTTGTGGACATGTTCCTCCTCCTTTCCAGAAAAAAACTTGCCACTTCTTTATGTCTTTATATATGTATTAAATCCAGTAAAATTTCAACGATTTTCCCTTAATTTTTTAATTCGACAAAATGAAGACAAACGATAAAGAAGGAAACGATTAGGAAGCAAAATTTCGACGGAGGAAGAAAAAATTAGCCTGACCCCAAATCTACTGACCTTTTGTCTCGAAAACGGCGGCAGGCTCTTTTTTTTAAACAATAAAAATGCGTACAGGCTTGAGATTTTTTTTTATTTGTGCTATTACTAAATATGATGGGGAAAATAGACGGAGGTCGATAGTATGAGCGAGATCAATATTTTGCATTTGTCGGACATCCATTTTAAGAGAGGCAAAGACGATGACAACCCCACCGTTCGCCGGGACGTGCAAAACAAGATGGTCGCCGCCATCGGGAAACACATAAAAACAAAAGACCATGAACCACCCGATTTTGTGGCTGTCACCGGTGACGTTGCCTTTTCCGGGAAAAAGCCCGAATACGATGAAGCCTTGAAATTTTTCGACCAACTCAAACCGGTATTGCCCGAGAAGGTCGAATTCCTGGTGGTCCCCGGCAACCACGACGTAGACCGGGATGAAATAAGGAGACGCTTTTCTTTAAACCGTATAGTCGATGAGAATGAGATCGATGGATTTCTGAATTGTCCGGAGGATATCAGGGACTTTTTAAATGTCAAATTCAAAGCCTATCGTAAATTTGTTGAAGACTTGAGTCCCGGGCTTTATCCTGAAACAGGCGACTACTTCTGGGTCAAGCCTTTTGCTGTTAGGGAAGTCGTTTTCCTGGGCCTCAACAGCAGTTGGGCCTGTGAGGGGGATAATGACCGGTTCAATATTGCCGTCGGCTTTCCCCAGGTAAAGGCTGCCCTGGATCAATCGAAGAGTGCGGTAAACAGTATCGCCTTGATGCACCACCCCCAGGCCAATTGGCTAAAGGATATGGAAACCGGGAAAACCAGGACAGAGTTATTTAAAAACTGCCAATTGCTGCTCCACGGCCATGACCACACCGACCGGGCCGAGGTATTTACCGACCCGGCCCATGCCATCATCTGCCTGGGGGCCAACGCCTCGTATACGGATGACAGGGACGGCTGTATCGGTTTCCAGTTTGTCCGGGTCAATATCCAGCAGGGCAGGGTGGCCTGCCGGGTCTGGCCCTATATTTTTGATGAGAGGCGGCGCAACGATTTTGTGCCGGACCGGGAACGGTATGCCAGCCAGAAAGGCAAGGCCCACTTCGATATTCACTCGTTTGAGCCGGTATCGGCAGGGGGCCGGAAAATCAGGAAACCCCTGAAGATACCGGAAGCGTACCGGGACTGGATCGTGGATTTTCACTCCACCTTGCCAATCGAGCAGTTGGCCCAAAAAGGGGAGACCTTTAGCGTGCCGCTGCCCCGGGTGTATATACCGCTGGACACGGCCAATCCCTTTCATAAAGAAGAGATGGAACTGGCCGGGAAAAAAAAGAGTAAAACCCAAGAGCCGGCCCGGATAGATATCGAGAAATTGCTGGGGCGCCGGAACTTCATCCTGCTCAAAGGCAGTGCCGGTATGGGCAAGACCACCCTGGTGAAGCACCTGGCCTATACCGTCAGCCACGGCACCGGCGAAACCTCCCTGAAAGGTTACCTGCCGGTACCGGTATTTCTCAAAGACCTCTGGCCCCTGTATGAAGAGGGGATCAAAGGAAACAGGGGCGGGGTAAAGTTTGAGGCGCTGCTGCCGGGCTATTTTGAGAAGACAGCCTGCCCCCTGGAGATGAAGGTGGTGGCGGACTACCTGGCCCAAAACCGGGCCCTCTTCTTGCTGGACGGCCTGGACGAGGTGCCGGAACACCTGCGTCCCCACCTGGTGGAGGTGTTCTCCGCCTTCCGTTTTAAACATAAAGGGAACCGCTTCCTGTTGACCGGCCGTCCCCATGGGGTTGAGGGCAAAGCTGGCGAACGCTTCGGTAAATATTTGCAGGAGATCGAGCCGCTGGATCAACCCAAAATCCGGCAGTTTATTGCCGACTGGTTCCGGGAGATCTGCGGCCGGGCCGCGGGTGTGGCAGACCGGACAGCCGGTGAGATGATCGCCGATGTAAGCCTGAACGAATACGTGTCGGTATTTACCCAGAACCCGCTGCTGCTGACCGCGGTGTGTATTCTCTACCAGGACAATAAGAGGCTGCCGG
>CBFDCR010000153.1:0-2918 GCA_965603365.1 uncultured bacterium | reverse complement strand
CAACCGAAGATTTCATGAAATGCCTTCTGTTGATCAATTTCTTATCCATAAACTACCCTCCATAAATGAATTGCCGTCAGCATCCTTCCAAAGGAAAAGGAATTTTTCGTAGTGTTCGATGGACTTTCTATTAGTTATTCGTCCGGCTCACGGTGAAACGTAGCTTCGTCATCCACCCAATCTTCTTCTTCCCATGTCATGCCTTGCCTGCCTGGTACCTTTCGTGTAGGACCGGCCCGATAGACATGGCATGACAGGGGTCCGTAGCAAAATGTCTCAAATCGGTAGCGTCTGTGTTGAGGATTCCAATGGTCTATGATCATCTCAACTGCCATACGGCAGCCCCAGATACAGGTCAAACATTTGGCAACGTAGGTTCTAGCGTCAAGCCTGCGGTGGCCACGCTGACGGTAGGTAGCCAGATCCTTGGGGATACCCAGCCAGGGAGGGATTGTACCAGGTTTCAAATTGGATCGATCCAGAATTTTGAGCTTACTGGTCTTATAGAACTCGACCGGCTCGAGCCGGGAATCTGCCACCGGCAAACACTCACCTTCTATGAGATCACCAGCCACAAACTTGTGCTTTGCTTGGGCCCCTTTTCCGATTCCGACAAGGAACTCTTTTTTCTGATCTCCGATCGTGCCAGCTAGGCGGAGAACATAGCCAAGATAGGAATGGCTGCGCTGGTCAAACGACCTGGTGAGCCGAATCCGGGGCTGAACGGAAATAAGATTCCCTCGCCAGTGTATCTTTTCAGCCCCCTCTACAACCCAGGCAGCCTCTTCTTCGCTGGCAACTTCATCCACATCCGAAAGTGAAGCTGCACAGTTGCTGCAAAAACGTGCAGTATCGGTGTTTTCAGAATGACATTGAGGGCACTTTCTTGGCACTTTTTCCCCTTAATAAGCAATTCTAGGATATTTATTTATGGGGGAGGTGTCAAATTTAAATTATCACGATTTGATACTTAGGCGAAAAAAGGGCGTTAAATGTAATATTTAGCGCCGTTTCAAATAAAGTTGGAAGGATTAGTTTTGATCTGTAGATTGACAAAGTTTGGGCACAGTTTGGACACAGTTAGCTCGTCGGGCTCATAACCCGGAGGTCGTTGGTTCAAATCCAGCCCCCGCTACCATCCCTCCAGTCATTCATAACCCCTATTAATTCATCGAAAAGGGAAGATTCTTATTCCCGCTGCTTGGATTCGTATGTCTAATGTTTGACAAGTGAATTTGCCTGTTCGGTGTTCCCGTATTTTTTCATCAACTCATCACACCTCTTGCTCATGGCTGCGTGGATCTTCCTGTATTCGGGATCTCCTGCAAGATTAACTAACTGATCCGGATCGGCCTCAAGGTTATGCAGGAACTCGTAGACCGGTTCCTGCTCAAAATAGCGAGCGTACACGTACCGCTCCCCCCGCACCCCTTCCCATTTGGGAATATCCGGGTCATCCAGCAGATGTTCGCAGAAGAAATCATTCCGCCAGCCAGAGGCGTGTTTTCCCTGCAACAAAGGGGAAAGGCTGTGGCCCTGGTATTGTGTCAGAATCTCGATTCCGGCGAGCTGGAGCATTGTGGCAGGAATATCAATATTGAGGGCCATCTCATCCCGCACAGCTCCCCATTTTGCTTTTGATAATCTGGGATCATACACAATCAGCGGCACTCTTAGGGACTGCTCGTAATGGGACCATTTTCCGGCAAAACCCCGGTCTCCCATGTAATAGCCATTGTCAGCCGTGTAGATGATCACCGTGTTGTCCGCCAGGCCTCGCTGCTCTAGTTCCCGGCGGATTCGGCCGATCACCCGGTCGATCCCGCTCAGCATCCGGAAATAGGCTTTCATATTCTTCTGGTACTTCTCCGGGGTGTCCCAGCGCCAGAAGTAGCGCTTTCTGTTCATGGAGGTTTTCAGAAATTCCGGGTGGTTTGCGAAGATCGTCGGATCGGAGAGCCGGGGAGAAGGGATCTTCACATCCTCATACATGCCATCCACCGCTTTGGGCCAGGGGTAGTGGTTCTCCAGATCCCAGTCCGCCGCGTGGCTGGCGCAAAAGCTGATGGAAAGGCAGAAAGGCTTTCCCTTGGGATTCCCTTCCAAAAACTCTACCGCCCGGTCGCCGGCCACCTCGGTTTCGTGCCGCAGGGTTCCATCCGGCTGTTTCTTGAAATAGGGGTTGCCGATATGCGGTTTAAAAAAATCGAACATGGAAGGCTCTGGTTCCCCCTCGGTTCTCACCCCGTACTTCCCGATGAACCCGGTGCGGTAGCCCGCAGCCCGCAGCAGGGCCGGATAGCTCTCTGCCATATGCGCGGGACTGAGGGGCGGCGTGCCGAAGGTGTACCGATGGGTTCTCTCATACAGTCCGGTCAAAATGGAAGCTCGGCTGGCCGCGCAAATAGAGGTGGTGACAAAGGCATTTCTGAACCGCACGCCCCTGGCCGCCAGGCTGTCGATCACCGGCGTCTTGATGATGGGATGCCCGGCGCAGCCCAGGGTATCGTTGCGCTGGTCATCGACCAGCAGGAAAAGAATGTTTGGCCTTCTGTCTGGCGGTCGGCGGCAAAAGGATCCCTGTGCCAGTATTGCAGCCGCAGTCCATCCGGTTGCCTTTAGGAAATCTCTTCGGTTGTATCTAATCATCTTTATGTCTCCTCTGAAGGTTCTTTTTTGACTGCCCTGGCCGACTTAACTGCAAAATAGAGAAGGAAATCGTCCAAGCCTTTAGGTTAATTAATTTTTCATTTTCGGCATATTTAGCTTATTTTTAGTTGTTTTTATCGAGATATTCAGGGTTTGGATTTGTAGGAACCGGAGCCTTGATGTTTTTTTGCCAGTCAATAAGTTCTCTAAGTAACTCATCTCTTTTCCTGGTGTTGATTTGTGCCAAGTTATTTTGTTCTGCTATATCA
>CBFDCR010000152.1:0-3215 GCA_965603365.1 uncultured bacterium | reverse complement strand
ATTTTGCCATCATTCATTTCAGTGGTTACGAGTTTGTGAATGTGGGCAGTTGGTCAGCGGTGGACCCGGAAACCGAAGGCTGGTATATCGGCGATTTTAACGGCGACGGCAAGGACGATCTGCTGCGTCATATTTCCAGCATCGGTTCCCAGGTGTTTCTCAGTGACGGCAGTTGTCTTGTCTACGACGAGACCGTCTGGAGTCCAGCCGGCTGCGGCGATGACGGCTGGTATGTAGGCGACTTTAACGGCGACGGCAAGGACGATTTGCTGCGCTGGCTCTACGGCATTGGCTCTAACGTATTTTTAGCCGACGGCAGTTGTTTCGAGCATGCGTCTTCCTTTGACCTTCCGGCCGGCAGCGGCAGTGAGGGCTGGCATGTGGGAGATTTCAACGGCGATGGCCGGGACGATTTACTGCACTGGGTGTACGGTGTCGGCTCGAACGTATTCTTATCCCACATCGATCATTTTGAGTATGCCGCCGGTTTTGATTTTCCCGCCGGCAGCGGCGGCCACGGCTGGTACGTGGGCGACTTTAACGGCGATGGCCGGGATGATCTGCTGCGCTGGGTCGAGGGCGTCGGTTCCAACGTATTTCTATCCGAGGGTTATCGATTTGTATACGAGCCGAGTTTCGATACCCCGGCCGGCACCGGTAACGACGGTTGGTACATCGGCGACTACAATGGCGACGGCCGTTTTGACCTGCTGCGCTGGCTGGCAGACACCGGTTCCCAGGTGTTTTTGTCCACCGGTACCTCGTTTGAGAGAGATCTGCCGGTGTGGAGTCCGGCCGGCAGCGGCAGTCATGGTTTTTATATCGGCAACTACAACGGCGACGGCCGTCACGACCTGGCCCGCTACCTGGCCGCTGCCGCCAGCACCGAAGTGCTCCTCTCTACCGAAGTGAGCGGGCCCAGCCATCTCAACTATCCCCTACCCGATGCCCACACCACCCCCGGAGAACGGGTTCCCCTCAGCCACGCAGACGAGGCCGCCTTCCTGGCCCCCTTCTTTGCTCGCCTTCAGCGGGGCAATTTTCCCTCCTTGATGGAGATCAAGCACGCCTATGAAGAGACCGTGGGCCACCGGGTGCGCCGGGCCATGATCTTCCACCTGTTGCACCGGCACGGTTGGAGTGATACAATACAGAAGGTAAAGGACATGAACCGGAGCGACACAACCAGAACCAGCGAGCGCATCCCCGATAAGTACCCGGACGCCCCCACCCACGGCCCCTGCCTGAGCCTGAACCAGACCTCAATCACCCATCCCCCCAGTCGAACCAGTCGAACCAATCAAACGAGCACTTCTAAAATACTCTCAACAACAATGGTAGACACCTACTATATCTGGTCTTTTGACGGCAAACTTTTGGCCGAGTATGACCAGACCGGTACCTGCCTCAAGGACTACATCTACTTCGGCAACAGACTCCTGGCCGAGTACCACCCCCAGACGGGAAAATACTACTATTACATGAGCGACCAGGTGAACACCACCCGCCTGATGACCGACGACACCGGCAACCATTGTCTACTCCGCCCTCCACGACCCCTACGGCGGCCTCCAGACAGTCTGGACCGACACCCACACCCCCAACCCCCAATTCTCCGGCAAAGAACGTGAAAGCTGCACCAACCTCGACTACTTCGACGCCCGCTACTACCACCCCAACTCCTACCGCTTCATCTCCCCCGACCCAATAATCAACAAACAAGAAGCCCTCTCTAATCCCCAACTCTGGAACCTCTACACCTACTGCCGCAACAACCCAATAACCTTCTTAGATCCCGATGGAAAATTTGATTGGTTTTCTGCAGGAGAGAAAGATAAAAATGGAATTCCATACGGAAATAGATATGGAAATAATCATTTCATATCACCATATGAAAAAGTTAGGCATATTACGAATCAATTTGTTCCTACACTACCAGAATCAATATCGTTAAAAGATGGCCAATGTGTAAAAGCTGGCGGCGCATTACAATTATCTCTTTTTGGAATTACGGGAAAGCTTGAGCTATTTATGTATTTAGAAAAAAGTAAGCAGGGTGTGGGATTTGCTTATGGAGGAGGGGGTACATCACAAATTGCATCTATATCAGTATCCGGTCTGTTCCAAATAGTAACTGACTCTGGAGACAGTGGTACTTCAGTAGTGTGGTCAGGCGCTTATAACTGGGGAGGTTTCAAAATAGTGGGTAGTTCAACGAGTTTCAAAAATGAATTAGATGGCATTTCTGTTGAATTAGGATTATCATTTTCCGCATTGCCCGTTGAAACCTCGGCAATGATAATGAAAGAATCAAAAACAAAATAATAAATCAAAATGCAGAAAACATACACACAAGTTTTAAAGGAGAGTTTAGATAAAATGGATGTTACAAAAATTTTGATAATCATATATTGTTTCATTATAGCTGGTTCCGTTTTTGGAGGCTTTTTCTATATTTTAAAAAAAAAGAACGCCTATCTGGATATAGAAAAAAAACATATTCCAGTCTATTCAAATAAATTCTGCGGAGGACGACTGGGACATTTCGGTACAATGGTGGTAACGATTCCTTTTGTCAGAATAACTATTTATGATGAATTTGTGGTTATCAGTTCCTATAAAAAAATACTTCTTTATTTAAATGAAATCGAGAGGATAGAGCCAGCGGGCCTTTTTTTACACTGTTTACTGATTCGCCATAAAAATCCAAAGTACCCGAATCCTTTTACAATATGTGCGAGAGAAGCCGAAAAAATAAAGGAGATAATCGAGAAACTCCGAGACGGTCACTAAATTACTCCTAACCGAGTACCACGCCATGGCTGACAAATACTGCTGCATGAACGATGACTTTGAGAGGTTGTTTAATTTTTCAGAGAGTGTCATTAAGAAAATCAAAGAAGCTTATATGGATTTTTTAAATGAAAGCAAAAAAATAGATTATCGCTTTGAAGAAAAGTATTCTACTCTAAAAGGAATTCTGCGAAGCTTGCAATACAAACTTCGGAAGAAAAAGGGTGAACAGAAGTAAACCGGTGTCCCAGGCCAGGCCATCAGTCTAAAAGACAAGAAATTTAAAAGATTTTTGCAATTCCAGAAATATATTGAGGATAAAAAGAAGGTAGGATTGCAATTTGCTTATCCTTTATCAAGCTGGTCTAAACCATATTATGAAAAGCTGAAAGCGATCCTGAAAGAAAGGAAAATAAAATTTG
>CBFDCR010000151.1:0-3220 GCA_965603365.1 uncultured bacterium | reverse complement strand
TTTCTCCTCCCCCTCCTCCTCACCCCCCCAATCCTCCTCCTCCGCACCCACCACGGCACCCCCCTCACCACCACCAACGACACCCCACCTCCCAACAATCCCCTCACCATCCAACTCACCCTCCCCCCAGAGATCCTCTCCCACTTACAAACCCACCACATCGACCCCACCAACCCCGAAGAGATAAAGACCTTCATCCTGGACTGCCTGTCCGATACATAAAATCTTTTAATTCTCCCCCTGGACAAATCCGGAAAAGAGGAGGATTCAAACACCGAAACCGGTTTTTTCCTGTATCATTTCCTTTACTTTCTCAACAAATTTTTTGGCATTTTTGAGGTCGCTTGACGCCTCTTCCGGGGTGTCGGTATTATATCAAATCCTCTTTATACTCCATAGTAGGCTCCTTCCTGGCACACTGCAATCCTGAAAGGCGTATTCTGCTTGTCGATTGATATAAAATCGAGTTGAGATTATTTGTAGATACTTCTACGGTGGCCTACCCGGAGGATAACGATACAATCATCAGAAATATCGAATATTACCCGGTAATCCCCTATTCTGAAACGATATGAACCGATTTTGGGATTGGTGAGTTTTCTCGAATAGCGAAAAGGGTCTGCTGCATACAACTTCAATTTTTCGCCGATCCTTTTTTTCTCTGCAATATCTAATTTCTCTATATCTTTTACGGCCCGGTCGGTGATGATGATCTTATACATCAAATACGTCTTCAAATTTCCTGGTTTTGCCCTCTTGAAAGTCCTTCCTGGCGTCCTCTATGGATTTCAGGTAGTCCGGGCTGGAAAGGGCCAGGATATCTTCAGAGATATCTTCAACTGCCTTATGCACAGCTTGATCGATCAGCAATTGAAACTCGTTGACCGTTAAGTCACTAATCCTCTTTTCCATATTTGCCTCGTGTGTATAATAAATTATTTTTGCCTCCCTGTCAATTCGCCGGCGTGAAGAATCCCCGCCAGGAGTAAAGATTTGGTATATTTCATATCAAAAAGAGTCGATACCGGGTCCCCTTCAACCGATTTCCCATCGATGAGCACCGATCTATTCCTCACCCTTCGGGATTTTGACCCCTCCGTACCGGACTTAGACCCCTTCGGACGGGGTTTTCAGGCGTCCCTTTTTCGGATATGGCAAAGACCTGGGCTGAGATCGATGTCCGGTTGATTTGTGTAGAAAAATATGTATAATTCTATGTGTAATTAAAAGTAGAATGAGGAGGCAGTCAAGATGATTGGCTATGCCAAAGAAGAAATTATGCCGGTGACCCAGATCGTCCGGAATTTAAGTGGAATATTAAACAAACTGAAAAAACGGAAATTGAAAAAGGTGGCCATTTCCCGGAATAACAGACTGGAATCGGTCATTATCCCCATCGAAGATTATGAATTGCTCCAGGAGGCATTTGAACTGCTGGAACACCAGGAGATTTACCGGTTGGTCAAAGAGAGAGAAAAGACAGATATCGAAAAATATATCCCTTTAGAACAGGTACGAAGAGAGAATGAATCCCTATAGAGTCCTATTTCACCCGGAAGCGAAAAAAGAATTTGATCACCTTACCCCACCCTGGGAGAAAACCTGGGGAACAAAGCCGGTATGGATTTGACTGGTTACCGAAAGTTATACGCCTGCCAAAAAAGGATCAGGATTGTCTACAGTATCCATGAGGGGAAACTACTGGTCTTCATTATAGCGGTAGGCAAAAGGGAAGATATGGAAGTCTATAAAAAAGCCTTTCGAAGAAGCGGATATCATCGGTAATTACGGATAAGGAATCAGGATCATATTAAACTCTGTTCCCTCAAGTTGGTTAACTCTCCCTGGTCCAGATCAACCTTACCGCATAGGGCAAAGAACTTCTTTAGTTTTCGCTTTTTGTCTTTTACTCTATACTTTTCCTTTACGGTGACTTCCACCATTTTGCCTCTATATTTCTCCAGACCGGGGATCTCGATGAAGCGGTCGGTCACTTTTAGGGTTCGGGTCAACATAATGCCTCCAGCACTAATATATTGCATTCTCCACCTTTTGTCAACGAGTAAAGACAAAGCCAGGCAGACATCCATTTTGCATTTTGAAATGGCTGTTTTCCCCATCCTTCCACCATTCCACTATTCCATCATTCCCATTCTCTTAAGATATCGCCTTACCGTTAGAAACCGTTGACAAGGGATTGGGAACCGTTTCGGCGGTTATGGGAATGATTTTTCCGCATATGGGAGCCGTTTTGCCGGGTATGGGAATGATTTCGCCGGGGTTGGGAACGGTTTTTCCGGCTATGTGAACGATTTTTCCGGCTATGTGGATCGTTTCGCCGGGTATGGGGATGATTTTTCCGCACCTGTGAATCGTCTCGGAGGCGTTGGCAACGATTCTTTAGACCTTTTTTTAATGCCCTGTAGGGGACGCAGATCTGCGTCCCTTACCCGGATCTTCGAGGATTAATTCAGGGGCTATAGATTCTCGATCTCTTCTTTTGTCAGGCCCGTCAGGTCAGCGATTTCTTTGAGGGGGTAATTTTTCTTTTTCATCTTTCTGGCCATTTTTAGGGCATTTTGTTTTTTACCTTCTTCGCGACCTTCTTTGCGGCCCTGTTTGAGGCCCTGTTGTTTGCCGATCTTGAGGGCCTCTTTGCGGATGCGCTCTTCTTCCTGGTAGGCCGGTACCCACTTCCGGCTCTCCCGGAGCTTGTCCATCAGGCCTGTGGCGTCGAAACTGAAAAAGCTGTCGGTGGAGATGATCAGGTGATCCACCACCTTTACCCCCACGATATTACCCACCTGGATCATGCGGTCGGTGGTGTCGATGTCATCTGTGCCCGGCATCAACTCGTTGTCCTGGGGGTGGTTGTGCACCATGATGATCTTGACCGCGCCCTTTTGCAGGGCGATGCGAAACACCTGCATGGGCTTGACCAGGGCCTGGTCTACGGAACCTAAGCTCACCAGTTCGATATTCAAGATCCGGTTGACAGACGACAGGCAGACCGTCCAGAAGTGCTCCATCTCCTGGTCGATCTTGTTCTCCCGCAGCAGCACATCCCGCATCACGGTGTAGAGATCGGAGGAGTTCAACACCTGGATCCTCTGGGCTTCAGTAAGCCGAACATTCATCAATCACCTCCGTCTCGATCCCCAACTCCACTCCCACTGCATCCTGTTTAATACCTGCCGGGGTGGGGACGGCACATTGCGCT
>CBFDCR010000150.1:0-3322 GCA_965603365.1 uncultured bacterium | reverse complement strand
CCCTATATTAGAAGATATTTCACCTTTTTTATAAAAATTTGATAAAAAATCGGGGTGGCAGTTTCCCCGAAATTTTAAACCGGTTCCCTTAGTTGACACGTTTTTGCGTACAGTCTCCGGGCACTGCGAGTTTTATTGTTGTGTGGGGTCGCACTCCCCCCACAGCGCCGGTGAATCGCAGTAGGCATACCCATAATAATATTGCTTGGCGTCATTATCGAAACACATTACATTGAACTGGGATCTGCAGATCGACCAGGTGTAACAAAAGCGGCCCACAGGCCAATGGTATACAAATTCACCCTCCAGGCAGGCTTCCAGGATGTCATCACAGAAATCTGTCCCCCGGCACCAGGTGGCCGGCAGGGCATTCAGGTGAGAGATCAGTACAACAGCCCCACTAATCAATATAGCGGCAATAGCTAAAATTTTAAGAAGATTTTTTCTCATCTGCCTTTACCTCCTTAAATACCTCCTTAAATATCAATATATTTTCCTTATAAACGCCGTAAAAGCGGTTGTTTTTTTTGAGCCAGAATTTACAGGGTGAGGGTATGTGGAGAACTTTTAGAAGCTTTCCCTCAACATTGAATTGATAGATCTGGAATTGTCGCTCTCCTTCGTCTTCACGCCTGCTGCCGGATAGATAGAAGTAATCGGGATTATCGCTGTCGATAAAGAATTCATTGAACATATGGGCGATTAAGCGAAAGCCCTTCCTCCGCTTCTCCTTCATCTCCGTTATCTGTTTCTTGTAGTGCACTAAGGCTTTGCGTGGCCATATAGTGAATGTTCTAACCAGTTGATCTTTTTTATAAATTCTAACCTGGGAGTCGTTGACCAGATAGACGACCACTCTATCCTCACCAATCAGGCCGTAAAATGTATTCATAAAATTGGCAGACCGCCAACCGAAAAGATCCTCGTCTCTTACTTTCAAAACAATGGAGCGGTTGTAGTCTTTGTTGCCTAAGATACTGTAGAGTTTTTTAAATTCCCTGTCCTGTATATGGAAAACATCGATGCTGCAATCGGCGTAGTTCAGGAGGTAACAATTGTTTTTGGGGTCGGTCAAGGGTACAAATGGGCCCCTGGAATATTCCCGGGCATGGCCGGTGGAGGGCACCTTGAAGTCAACGATGTGATTGCCATCTCTATCGTATTTTATGATTTTTGTGTTCAGCGTGCTGCTGAGGTATAGATAACCGTCGGTGGCAAGATATAACAAATTCTGGTCACCCTTGCCGCCGTATTCGCCCGGTCCCTGGCCGACACTGCCGAAAGTCCTGACAAATCGCCCCTCTTTGTCGAACTTGAAGATCTTGCGCACCAGGCGGTCGAAAGCATAGATGCTGCCGTCGTCGTCAACCACCATGGACCAGGGCCGCACCATGAAGTGTTCATCGTCAATGTTGCCCGGTATCTCCATCACCTTTACCAATCTCACATAATTTTTCTCCTCGTGAGTCGGCTTCGGATTTTCAATATACTCCAGTTGTTGCCCCCCCAGGTAACAGCAGATAACACAAAAGACAAATACGCCCAGGAATCCTACTTTGAGTTTTTTCTTTATCAGGATGTTCATATGGCAACTCCTATCTATCTATTTTTTTCCTTGCCGGTCAGCCTTCTGGCTGCTTTCACCATTTCGGTAAAACTCCGGCCGTTTAAATCACCGATCTTAACCGTTTTTACCTGTTGGTCATGGTAAAGAACGGTCTGAGCCAGGTCGAGTTTCAGCCTCCACTGTTCGACAAAGCGATTCAAATCCATCGGCACATAGATGTTAAAATGCAGTTTTTTACTTTGAAAAAAATCATGGGCCCGGTTAAAATCATCCAGGATGATGCCGAAGACCCGGACATCGTCCTTCAGTATGTTTGCCATCCTGTCCCAGAATACGATATTTCTGTTGCAAGGCGAACAGGGGCGGGAAAAGATAAAAATCAGCGATGTCCTCTCCTTTTCCAGATTGGATTCATCAATGACCTGTTCATCCATTCCCTTTAAATCGAAATATTCAATTTTTTCACCCTCCACCAGGCAAGGAACATGTGCTTTCAGGGTCTTGTTTTCCCGGATCAGATTTGTAATAATCACTCCTGCAATAACCAATATTGCCATAATAACGAGCAGATAAAGGATATTCTCCTTTTTCGAAAGGTTCCTCCTTTTTTATCCATATCACTCGAATAATTAATTTAAGATTTTAACAAGTAAAAAATTCGCTGTCAAGAAAAAAAGCCGCACCAAAATCCACCGCCATTTTTTGATAGGGCTGCATGTCGTTTTCAGCCAGTCATTTTTTTAGCTTGATATATGTTGATATATAGGGACACCCAATGCAGAGCATGTCAGCTTGAGGTGATAGTTCTTCTCCTCTGCTCAAGGTAATCCACCCAGGGTTTAATGCGGTTGAAGAACTCTTCCAATAAGGCCTTCTTGATATCCGGTCGGCTTTGCAGGGTGTAAAATAACTGTTTCAGGTTCTCCTCGTCCGTATGCTCTTCATGATTCCAGTCGCAATTAATGACCTTTAAATTTCCCTCGATACCGGCCTGTGGCGGCTCGTCTTTTTTGGGGTCCTCTGTCAGGAGGGGAGCCTTGCCTGAGCGGAGGGTTCCTAAGGCATGTTCGTCCGATTGCCTGGTAAATTGAACCTGGAAAAGTTTTGAACCCGAAGGGGTCTTACAGTATTTCTTGAAGAATTGCATCGTTTCCGGCTGCACATCGGCAAAACCGATCCGCCGGATCAGTTCCGGCGGCATGATCTCATCGATATCCACCCCTTCGGGCGGCTGCGGATCAAGCCCGATCAGTACCCATTGATCCTTCTCCCGGCGGTGCGAAAGTCTAAGGGAAGCGAAGCAAAAGTTTCGTATACTGTTGACAGAACTGGTGGGCCGGGGCACCGGCTTTTACTTTCGCAACGTGACGGAAATGGTACTCTTCGGCGTACGTGGCAGGCTGCGCACCCTGGACCCAGGCCGCCGCCAGGAAAACATCATCCTATGCCGCAAGAACCGCCACTCCCAAAAACCGGAAGCTCTCTATCACATTATCGAACAATGCAGTTCCGGCCCCACTGGCACCAATGGGGCAACCAACTCCCTAAAACCCAATAAACAACAAAAAATGACACAAATAAATTAACTAAAAGGAGATTTATAAATGTCATATGAGAACATTTCAGTCGAATTGAGCGAAGAAGAGTTCAATCAATTGGTACAAAAACTAAAAGACATCAAGTCATTGTACCTGCTGGGAGACAAATCCCTGGCCTTTGTGGAAGCAGCATTTAGATATGCCAGAGAACGGCAAA
>CBFDCR010000149.1:0-3416 GCA_965603365.1 uncultured bacterium | reverse complement strand
TCCGCCGGGAGAGTGTGTTCGCCTTTGTTGAAGATAAGGACATGACCGCGGTCAAGACCCATTTTGGTGAAAAGGGCTCCGACGGCTATGTGCGTCCCCTCTATTTTAAGATGCTGGCCGAAGAGATAAAAACACAGGGGGGGCAGCCTTTCCTCACCGAGACCTCTACCCTGTACCGGGGCCAGCGCGCCAATGCCGTGGATCATATCCAGATGGCCTACGAACACGGCTTTACTTTTGAAAATACCGGTCTGCCCATCATCATGGCCGACGGCCTGTTGGGGGATGAGGAGATCGAGGTGCCCACCGGGGGAACCCACTACAAAACGGTTAAACTGGCCAACCTGATCGTCAAGGCCCAGGCCCTTGTCGTGGTCTCCCACTTTACCGGCCATCTGGCCACCGGCTTTGGGGGGGCGTTAAAGAACATGGGCATGGGCTGTGCCAGCCGCCGGGGTAAGATGATTCAACATTCCACCGCCAAGCCCTCCATCAAAATCAGCAAGTGCGTGGGCTGCGGCGAGTGTGTGAAGTGGTGTCCCCAGGATGCTATTACGCTGGCGGAGGGCAAGGCCCAGATCGATCGAAAGAAATGCATCGGCTGCGGCGAGTGTCTGGCGGTGTGCCGGTTTGAGGCGGTGGGCTACAATTGGGGCGAGACATATGAACATCTTCAGCAGAAGGTGGTGGAGCATGCCCGGGGGGTGACGGAATGCAAGAGAGGGAGGATCATTTGTTTTAATTTCCTGACCCGCATCACCAAAGATTGCGACTGCATGGGGGAGTTTAAAAAAATTGTTCCCGATTTGGGTGTCCTGGTCTCCTTCGACCCGGTGGCCATCGATAATGCCTCGCTGGACCTGGTGGAGCAGGCTGCCGCTAAAAAGCTGTCCTCTCTTGCCTACAACATTCCTTACAAGGTCCAGATCGACCATGCCGGCAAAATCGGCTTCGGCAACCCCGACTATGAGTTAATCAAAATCTAAAGTGGTCGAGTGGTCGAGTGATCCAGGTGCTTTTAGTTCGAATGTTCAGGGTAACTGCAATGAGTATTCCAGGAGTTACCCCGAAATTTTAAATGGGATTTCAGTAATTACTCTTTTTCAAAATGAATAAAATCGAAAAAATTATATTAAAGTTTTTCCTGAACTTTGTAAATCCGTAATTATAGATATAGGCTTCAAGCTCTTTTTCCCGGAATAACGACTTCAACTCTATTTTTTTCCCCTAATTCCCCGCACTGCCGTCGCCATCCCCGGTTCTCCTGCCTTTTAACCTGAAGGCCGACTTGAGGGTGATGGAGGCATCCTGCACCGCCTTGTAAAAAGTGCGAGCTGCCGAGAAAGCCTCGGAACCGACCGCCCTGATCGTATCGACCACCTTTTCGGTCAACGGCTTGAGGAATTCCTGTACCTGTTTTAGCTGGTGATACAAATTCAGATCTCTTTTGAATTCATCTAATTACAGGTAACCGGGAAACAGGTTGCGCCGTTCTTTGGCATACCTGAATGCTGCTTCCACAAAGGCCAGGGATTTGTCTCCCAGCAGGTACAATGATTTGATGTCGTCGGCGGTAAGATTGACGGCAAAAGAGAGGGTCTATCTACCGATACCCGATAAAAACCTTCTGGGTATAGGCAGGGTCAGGTAATATCCGGGGGGATGGCGGCGAGAGTAACGGTGCAGAGGGGTGGGGGGATTAGATTTTGTGGGTGTTGCGGAAGAGCAGGTAGCCCCGTTCCATCTTCTTGAGTTGATCGCGAAAATATTTGAAGTTTTCTCTGGCCAGGGCGAGGGCACCTTTGGCGGCGATATAGGCCTCCTTATACATGCCATTCTCGTAATAGGCCTCCGCCAGGGTGTCCAGGATCTGGGCATTCTTGTCTAAAGTCGCCGCATTCCGGGCCAGTTCCAATGCCCGCTTCCCGTTTCTCAAACCTTTATCCGGACACTTGAGCAGCAGCCAGGCCAGGTTATTCAATACACCAGGCTGGCGGTCATTGAACGTCAGAGACTTTTCCCAGGCATCTTTGGCCGACACCCACTCCTCGGCCTGATAGTACAAATCCCCCAGGATACCAAATAAATGGGAATTGTCCGGGTCCCGTTCAATCCACTTTTGCACCAAATCCAGATCCAGTACCGCCTCCAACCTGGTGGCGGAGGGATTAAAGGCCGCCGCGCTGAAGGCAATCATCCCCACCAGGAAGACGACCAACGCCCCCTTCACCTTTTTCCGGTGCCGGCCAATATGTTCCGGCTCCCGCATACACGACTCGATATAACCGATCCGTTGTTCAATATTGTAATGGTGCCAATTGGATTTCTTGCCTTCGTCCCCCAGAAGCTGGCCCAATTTTTTAAAAGAGGAAATCATATGTCGGGGATCAATTCCCGATTGAAAACAATAGAGGTCCGCCTGCCGTTCAAAATTACGCATGAAATAGCCGAAAATAAATCTAAAATAGACAATGAACAGGAAAAGTGAAATCAATACGGTTAAAAAACTCAAAAATGCGGTGTTGAATTGTCCTCCCGCAGTCATCACCAGATCGAAGCCCAGGGGGGTGCTCAAAATCAGTTTGATCAACCGGTCCAGGGTGCCGAAGCTCAATATCACGAAGCCGATAAAAAACAGCAGATAAAAGAACATATGCCTCTTTTTGACATGCCCCACCTCATGGCTGACCACGGCCAGGATCTCGTTCTCATCCAGCAGCCCCATCAACCCCGGCGTAATTAACAAATAGCGAAAGGGATTGAACAGTCCCACCACCGCGGCCGTAATTAAACTCTTATTTAAGGCATTCCAGGAATAGATACCCCTGAATTTCACTCCCTGGGAATTACAAAAAGAGATGATCGACTGCTTCAATTCCGAGTCCGGCAGGGGTTCGCAGTCCCAGAGGCGGACGATAAATACCGGGGCAAAAATCGCCAGGGCAAACAGGAAGAGGGCAAAAATAACCGCCTGAAAAATCGCCGAGCCCATCCAGTCCGAAGGTATGGGCAACTTCACCATTAAAAGGAAATCCATCAGGAACCACAGGATCAGCCAGGGTAGGACAATCACCAGGTTAAACTTAACATTTGATTTGATAAAATCTCCGGCCGAGGAGCCGGGATGAAAAATCTCTCCCATTGACCGGAAGGCCCAATACCAGACAACGATCAGGTGACACAGGAAAAGAGCAAGTCCGGCAACATTCATCAGGGCTTCGGATGACCCCAGCACCGGCAGACGCAGAAGTAGAAATTTCAGGTCGAAAATAAACACTTCGGCCACGAACAGGCCAACCGAGATAATGGTATTTAAATTTACCAGGGCAGAGTATCCCCTCCGAGCCTGAGTCAAATCAATGGTTTCAGCCTCATAATTGAGCCTCAGCCGCAGAAAACGCTGCCGGTTAAACAGG
>CBFDCR010000148.1:0-3624 GCA_965603365.1 uncultured bacterium | reverse complement strand
TCCCCAAAAAAACAAAACCAACATCAAGATCCTGTTGGGGGCGCAGATCTGCGCCCCCTACCGTTTAATCAGGGTTGTGCTGGGGACGCAAAGAGGATGGGATTTGGGGTCGGGCTAAATTTTGTCTCTCTATTGCCTGTTGGCCTGTATTTCCTGAGTAGATTCCAAAAAATTTTCAAGCTCTTTTTATCGGGATATATTATCTTAAAATCCCCCAGGATTACGGGCAGTTCTTTTTCTCTGATATGGCTTTAGTGGTGATATAAAAGTCATATTCATGACTCGATAGAATATTCCTTACTTTGTGGAAAAATTCCGAATCTTCATTAATTCCGTAAATCAGTACATTGGTATCTAAAACAACCTTATTTTTCTTCATACGAGAAGTCCCGGAGATTGAGATTGTCTATATCTTTACCCAATTTATATCGCCCCAATTGGTGGGGACCAACGGAAGATAATTTCTCGTCATCGATGACTTCAATGTTTATCTTAACCCTCTTTCCAATAAAATCCCTTAATTCTTTCAGGTTCAGCGTATCGGAATGTATTCTTCTAATAATCTCCATTTCAAAACCTCACGTTTACACGATTATAATAGAAATTATTCTCACGTTTGTCAACAGACTTTACCCCTGTTAATAAGTAGAGAAAGGGGACAAACCGGGAAGTCGTAGTCATTAATAATTCATTGATGAATGGTTGACAAAAATGGCGAGAGCCGTTATATTAATGGAGGTGATTAAAATGGAAGTCAGTCAACGGGAAAACCTACTGCGGGAAATCAGGCCTTTTGTAAAAGAGATGATTGAAGAGATCGTCGCGGAGAGTTTTAGAAAGGGAGAGATGAAGGAGCTCTTTGAGGACCTGGTATTGGCAAAAGCCATGGAAGAAACGGAACAAGAGAGCAACCTGTCCCATCATGAAGCACTCCAACAGATTAAATGGAAGTAGAATACAAACCCAGCTTCATCAAAGATTTCAATAAGATCAAAAACAGAAAAGAACAAGAGGAAATCTATAACATATGCTTCAAAGATATTGCAGCCATCACTCATCTTTCAGAAATCAGAAACTTGAAAAAAATAAAAGGATATGAAAACTATTTTAGGATTCGGAAGGGAGATTATCGAATCGGGCTCAAATATGATGGAGATAAAATAGTATTCATGAGAGTCTTGAGGCGAGACCATATATACAGATATTTTCCATAATCAAAAGAATATATTAGGTAGAGAAAGGGGACAGACCGGGAAATCACAATTTTTCTACTCTATTCAAGATCTCTTCAGTGCCCGGAGTAGTTTTTCGTAGCCGCCGGGGTCCGAGAGCCGTTCGTACTTGTAGTCCCCCAGTAAGGTGGGGTAGTCCTCCAGGTCCAGGTCATCCAGGATCAAGGGGGTGAGCCGCTGAACCGTCCGGCCGCCGATGACCTTGTTTAAGA
Source organism: uncultured bacterium (assembly GCA_965603365.1). GTDB lineage: Bacteria > Acidobacteriota > Aminicenantia > UBA2199 > UBA2199 > JAHELQ01. Next base: position 2,180 of record CBFDCR010000148.1, on the reverse strand, counting down.
CGGCGGTGTACTCGGCCCGGCACCAGCCGGACTCGATCTGGTTGCAACTGAAACAGGGCATCACGCAGCGGCTCTGCTCCAGCCCCTCGGCGATCTTCCGGGATATGGAGTCCCCGGGGTCTATCTGTTCCTCATCCCACCAGTAACGAATCCCCCGGCGCCCCAGATCCTTGACGATCTTCTTCACCGTGTTAATATCCCTTGACGAATAGGAGATAAATACGTCCCAGCGGAAGTCCCCGATGTCCCCCCGGCTGTCGGGCGACAGCCATCGATAGTGCTCATCCTCGATGCCGTCCAGCAGCGGCTTGACCGGACAGCGATCTCCCAACTCACTGATAACAATATGTGCCTCCCCCAGCCGTTCGTGCACCAGCAGGGTCTCATACTTGACCAGTATATCGTCATGATCCGGCAGGGGCACCCACTCGGTATAGGCCAGCTTCTCAAAATCATCGTTGATGTCCCGGAAGATCTTCCAGATCACCGAAAAATAGCTGCGCTTCTGCTCCCCCTGCACGTAAATATATATCTTCTTATCCCTGTCGTCTGCCCGCACCACCGCCGAAGTACCAAAGGCCCGGTCCCGCAGGACCACGCCGGTGCGCCAGCGCAGTTCCCCCTCGATGTCCCGCCGCATCTTGACCAGGAACCGGGGCATGATGGACCGGGGCAGGAAATCGTAGTGGATCTGGAACTTCAGGGCCGCCACATAATCGAAGTCAAAGTCCGGCTCCCCCACGGCCAGCAGGTCGGGGATCAGGATGGTAGCCGGGTCCAGGCAGTAGCACAACTCAAACTTCCGCATCAGTTCCACGATGAAGTCGTGCTTCTGCTTCGGGTAGCGGTCACTGTCCAGGATGCCGGACAGGGCAGAGCGGGGCAGCAGGCCGCGGCGGTCGGCCAGCTCTTTGGAGTTGACAATATGGTACACCCCTTCGGTGGCCCAGTGGGGATTGATCACATTGGTCTCCTTCAGGGCCGGGTCGCTGAAGTGGAGCACCACCCCCAGGTCGTGTAAAAACGCCACCAGCGTATGCCGGGCCTCGTCGCTGTCTATGCCCTCTTTGCGGCACATTTCTTCGTATTGGTCAAAGCCGATAAAATCCCCGGTCATCTCCTCCAAACGGGTCTTGACCCGGAACCAGGTTTCCGGCCACAGGGTCTGGAGGTGTTTCATCTCCGCCACCCGGGCCACCAGTTGTCTCTTAAAATCCGCCATGCCCTCTTCATTCCGGCAGGAGAGCCGGTTAAAGCCCTTGATGGTTTTGTACTTATCCTGCAAGAATTTTCGGTTGAGGTCGAACCCGGGGTTTTGATCTATTTTATTGATCACCACCAGTATGGGGGAGTCGCCGCCAAAGCTCTCGATGTGTTTGAGCCAGTATTCGGGGTCTTCGTCCTTCCTGCCGTCCAGGACCAGTATGTAGAGGCTGCGCCTGGAGAAGAAGAACTGGTGGGTGGCGTGCATGATCTCCTGCCCGCCAAAGTCCCAGAAGTTGACCTTGATCCGGCGCTCTCCTACCGGCCTCTGCCAGGCACGGATGTTGATGCCCCGGGTCTGGGACTCCTGTTCATCAAACCCCTCCCCAAACAACCGCTTAACCAACGACGTCTTACCAGCCCCCCCATCCCCCACCAGCAGCACCTTCACCTCATCCAGCGCCCGCCCCTTATCCTCCAGGCACCTAAAATAAGCCCGCACCGCCTCAGTACCCTTCTCCACAATCTCCACCGGCGGCACCTCCAGGGGATTCCCTTTTAAAAACATACCATTTCCCGGATCAGATTCCCATTTTATTTCCAGTCCCCATTCCCCGATATCCGCCGGCAGTCGAGATATTCGACAATCCCTTAAATCCAAACGTCTCAAATTTTTTAAACATCTAAGAGAAGAGATATCGTTCACTTTAGTATAGGATAAATTTAAACGGAATATTTTCCGCAAACCCTCAAGGGAAGAGATATCGCTAACATGCGTTGAGCCTAAATATAAACGGCTTAAATTCTGCAAACCCTCAAGGGGAGAGATATCGCCCACCTGAGTATAACTTAAATATAAATCTCTTAAATTCTCCAAACCCTCAAGGGAAGAGATATCGCTAACATGCGTTGAACCTAAATATAAACAGCTTAAATTCTCCAAACCCTCAAGGGAAGAGATATCGCTAACACGCGTT
>CBFDCR010000147.1:0-3893 GCA_965603365.1 uncultured bacterium | reverse complement strand
TTTTGGGGCGCAAGGATTCACAGGTCAAGATCCGGGGCTTCCGCATCGAATTGGGAGAGATAGAGTACCAGTTATTGCAGAATCAACATATAAAAGATGTGGTGGTGTTGGTCAAAGAGGGTGAGGGGGGTGAAAAGTACCTCGTAGGTTATGTTGTAGCGGCTAAAGAGCTGTCGGCAACGGAGTTGACGGCATTCTTAGCCGATAGGCTGCCGGATTACATGGTGCCGTCCCACTTTGTGCAAATTAAAGAGATACCCCTTTCCTCCAGTGGAAAGGTGGATCGCAAGGCGCTGCTGGCCATTAAGGATAGATTGGGCAGCGGCCGGGAATACGAACCGCCGTCGTCGAAATTGGAACAGAGAATAGCGGAGATCTTTTCAGAGGTTTTGGGCATAGAACAGATAGGGATAAACGACAACTTCTTCGAGATAGGCGGGGATTCGATCAAGGCCCTGAACGTGACTTCACGGTTAAGGGAGGAGCAGTTTCAGATAGAGGTGAGAGATATATTCCTTAATCCCACGGTGAGGAGGTTGAGCCGGTGTGTAAAGAAGATCGAACAGGAAATAGACCAGTCGGTGGTGGAAGGAAATGTCGATTTGACTCCCATCCAGGCCTGGTTCTTCGAACAAGACCGGGGCGGGCGGCATTTCAACCAGTCGATCATGATATATAACGAGCAGGGATTTGATGGTGACATCATCGGCCGGGTATTTGAAAAATTGCTGGAACATCACGATGCTTTAAGAATGGTCTTTAAATGGGCGGGAGACAGGGTCTGGCAAAGGAATAGAGGAATAGAGTCGCCGCTGTTTGATCTTGAAACAGTAGTCCTGACCGATACCGACAATGACCGGTTGTCCGAAAGGATTGAAGGGGCAGCCAATAAAATCCAGGAGAGTATCGACCTGGCGAAGGGCCCATTGGTCAAACTGGCCCTATTTAAGACTTTAGGGGGAGATCATCTGTTAATCGTCATCCACCACCTGGTCATCGACGGTGTCTCCTGGAGGATTCTATTGGAAGATTTTGCCTCCGGCTATAGACAGGCCCGGGAGAGCCAGGAGATTCAATTCCCGGCAAAGAGCCACTCGTTCAAAACCTGGTCGGAGGGGTTAAGAGAGTATGCAGCCGGTAAAGGGGTCTTGAGGGAGTTGGATTATTGGCAAAATATTGTCAAACAAGAGATAACATCCTTGCCAAAAGGAGATGTGGTTGCCAAAGAGGCTGAGAAGATGAAAAACCGGCGTTCGCTCCACCTGGAATTGGCACCGTCGGCCACCCGCCAGTTACTCACGGAGGTTCACCGGGCCTACAATACGGAGATCAACGATATCTTGCTGACGGCCCTGGCCATGGCCATCAAGGAGTGGACGGGCCTGGATCGGATACGGTTGATCCTGGAGGGGCACGGCCGGGAAGATATCCTGGACGGCCTCGACGTGAGCCGCACCATTGGTTGGTTTACGAGCCAATTCCCGGTGATCCTGGATATGGAAGACTCAAGGGATCTGGGGCACCAGATAAAATGCGTCAAAGAGACCATGAGGCAGATTCCCAACAGGGGAGTCGGCTACGGCATTTTAAGATACCTGACCTCTAAAGAGAGGAATACGGCGCTCGACTCTGCCGGTGAACCGGAAATCCGTTTTAATTACCTGGGACAATTTGCCCAACCGGATCATTCCGGTCTCGTAAAGATGTCGTCCATGCCGATGGGAAAATCCGTCAGCCCCGATTATGAAAAAGACTTTACCTTTGACATCGTTGCCGCCGTCAATAATGACAGTTTGAGGGTTACCTTTGAATACAACCGCTGTCAATATGACAGGAGCGACATAGAGACCCTGGCGAATTATTATCAATCCGGCTTAACCGGGATTATTGAACACTGCCTGCAGAAGGAGGAGACCGAGATAACGCCTGCCGACATCGAATATTCCGACATGGAAATCGATGAATTAAAAGAGTTGGAGAGCGATTTGCTGGAGATCGAATAGGACGAGAGGTAAAGAGGGAGAATTATATGTCGGAGAAAACACGAATACAGTATATTTACCCATTGTCGCCGATGCAGAGCGGCATGTTGTTTCATTCGCTGATGGATCGTGAATCGCGGGCATATTTCGAGCAAAGCCAGTTGGTAATCAAGGGCGAAATAGACCGTTTACTGCTGGAGGAGAGCTTTAAACGGATTGTCGATAGATACGATGTATTTAGAACCATTTTCCGCACCCATAAGCATAAAGAGCCGCTCCAGGTGGTGCTGAAAGAGCGAAAGCTGAAACTCTTTTATGACGATATTTCCCATTTGTCGGAAGCAGAGAGAGAGAAATATCTGCGGGATTTTGGACAAAGAGACAGGGAGCGGGGATTTGATCTGACCAAAGACATGCTGATACGGGTCTCTCTATTTAGAGTCGAGCCCACATCCCATAGGATGGTATTCAGCTTTCATCACATCGTAATGGACGGTTGGTGCCTGGGTGTTATCTTCAATGAATTGATCAAAATATACCAATCGTTAAAGTCAGCAGAACCCCTCCGCCTGGCGCCGGTTCGTCAGTATCGAAATTACATCAAATGGCTGGAGAAACAGGATAAGGAAGAAGGCGTCGGATTCTGGAAGACATACCTCGATGGTTATGAAAAGGCGGTAGGCCTACAGGCTTTTGCCAGGGCGATGAGGGAAAATAGATTTGAGTTAAAAGAGTATATGTTCAGGACCGATGAAACATCGACCGACGGCTTAAGAAAATTGTCCGCTGAAAATCAGGTCACGATAAGCACGGTTCTTCAAGTGTTGTGGGGGATACTGCTGCAGAAATACAATAACCTTCATGATGTGGTTTACGGGTTGGTGGTGTCTGGCCGGCCTCCGGAAATCGAGGGCATAGCCAACATGGTGGGTCTGTTTGTGAACACGATTCCCATGAGGGTAAGGTTGACAGGGCAAGAGAGTTTCCTGCAACTGCTGCAACGGCAAAAGCAAGAAATCGCCCTATCAAAATCTTACGAATACCTGTCGCTGGCCGACATTCAATCGGAGTCTTCGGTGAAGGGGAGTTTGATTGATCACCTGGTGGCCTTCGAGAACTACCCCTTTGAAGAGTCTTTCCGGGACATTGGGGAAGCAAACCCATTTGATTTCAGGGTGGAGCACCGGGATTTTTATGAACACACCAACTACGATTTTGTCCACTACATTTTTATCGGTTCCGGTGGCACCGTACGCTTTAAATTTTCATATAATTCTATAAAGTTTGAGGTGCAGTCTATTGAAAGAATCGCCTCGCATCTCACCGAGTTAATCAAGCAGGTTCTCGAAAATCCACACGGAGATGTCAGGAAAATTTCGATTCTCCCGGAAGGGGAAAAGAGGCTGCTCCTGGATCAGTTCAATCAAACAAAGGCAGAATATCCCACAGGTAACCCAGTGACGGTCTTTTTTGAGCATCAGGCGGAGAAGAGCCCCGACAATACGGCCGTCATCGGCCTTGATGGAGAGCCGGCCGGTTCGTACAGGGATTTAAATGTAAGGGCCAACCGGTTGGCCCGCTTACTGCGGCGCAAGGGTGTGATTGCCGAAAAGGTGGTGGGCGTCATGATGGAGCGTTCTGTAGACATGATCGTCGCCCTGCTGGCCATTCTCAAGGCCGGGGCTGCCTATTTGCCCATCGATCCCGATACCCCCCAGGAGAGGCTGCGCTACATGCTCGACGATTCCGGTGCCACGATTCTGTTGGCCCACAGCCCATGTATCCGGCAGATCCCCTTTAGCGCGCTCCAGGGTTTTGACTCTACAGAAGATATCGAGATTACAGTCAGCCCACAGAGACCGCCGATCACGGAGTTTGACCGCCTGCCCCGGCCCGACCGCTCGTTGATCA
>CBFDCR010000146.1:0-3953 GCA_965603365.1 uncultured bacterium | reverse complement strand
TGTTGGGGAAAACTAATTATACACTATTATAGCCACAAACGGGGCTTTTTTATTTCTTTGATGGGAAATCTAGGTGAACATTGTTCGATGTACGAAAGAATCGAAGCTCGAAGAACGAGATTTAAAGGAAATTGACGGAGACTATGGAGGTATCGATGAGCTTCTGGCCCTTGTCGAAAAAGTTGACCATATATTTGTCGTCATCGATTTTCTTCTCCACCCTCCCCTTGCCAAATATCGGATGCACCAGGTAAGCCCCGTCGGCGTTGAGGGTAATTTCTTCGGCCGTGGGAACCGTCAGATCGTCGATGATCTCTTCTGCCGAATACACCCGGGTCAACAGCGGAGAGTCGACCATACGCAAGAAAGGCGACAGCTTGTCCGACCCGCTGGAAATAATCAACTGCTTGATGGCTCTCGTACAGGCCACATAAAAGAGCCGCCGCTCTTCTTCCAATTCCTCCGCCTCCTTCCTCAAGAAGAAGGGTATGTATGTCCGGTTGACGCCAGCGGCAATAACCGTTTTAAACTCCAGCCCCTTGGCATTGTGCATGGTGAGTAAAAATACAGAAGCTCTGCCTTCCTCGTCTTTATCCCTAACATTGGAATCTAAGCCGATCCGATCCAGAAGTTCGCTGAAATTTTGATCCGGGTTGGCCTGTTCCCAGGTCTGTATAAAATCGACCAATTCCTGGATATTTAACAGTCTATCTTCATGGCCGCGCTCTTCCAGCACGCCTTTATAACCCGAATGCTCCAGCAACCGGCTCAATAACTCTGAAATTCCCTGGTGCCCTTTTTTTTGACCTGATTCCGCTATTTTCTGGAATATCTCTTTCGACCTGAATTTGTCGGGCAAGAAGGTCTTTAACGCCTCAAACAACGACATTTTTTGCTCCGCGGCTTTTATATGCAAGTACTCCAATGTTTTGGAGCCGACGCCTAAGGGCAGAAAATCGACAACTCGCAGGAAAGCGAGATCGTCGCCGGGGTAAATGGCCAACCTCAACAATGCCATGGCGTCCTTGATCTCCTTTCGGTCAAAAAATCGCAGCCCCCTTAAAATTTTAAAGCGGATGTTTCTGCGGGTAAACTCCGTTTCAAATGCCAACGACTGGGAATTGATACGGTACAAAATGGCCACCGGTAGGAGTTCCGGGTGATTATGGCAGAGTTTTGCCACCAGATCGGCCACCTTCTGGGCCTCGTCCTCTTTGGAGTAGGAGTGGAGCAGATACACCGGGTTCCCGACCTTTTTATCTGTCCACATCGATTTGCTCTTTCTCCGGGAATTCCGGCTGATAATATGGTTGGCCAAACTCAATATAGGCTGGGTGGAGCGGTAGTTGCGCTCCAACTTGATGATTTTTACATTCTTGAAATCACTCTCAAAATCGAATAGAAAGCGAAGGTTGGCACCCCTCCAGGAATAAATCGCCTGGTCATCATCGCCAACTACGGTAATGTTCTGGTGCCTTTGGGCCAAAAGTTTGATCAGTTCATATTGGTTGGGGTTGGTATCCTGAAACTCATCCACCACGATATATTTGAACCTCTCCCGGATTTTTTGGCGGATCTCTTCGGAACTGTGCATCAATTTCACCGGCAATGAAATCAAATCTTCAAAATCCCAGCGCTTATTTTTCCGTTGATATTGATAGTATAACGAAAATACTTCCACTTCATCCTGAGTAAAACCCTTCTGCAGCAAAAAATCTGGATTATTGGGATAAATCAAGCTCATTTTTGCCAGATTGATCTTTCGGCGTGCCTCTTCTCGATCATCACTGGGAAAGGAGCCAAAACGTTCTTTACTGATATTATCAATGACCCGCTTCTGCTCCCCATCATCCATGACCTGCCAGAGGGCATCAAACCCAGCCGGCTCGGCATATTCCCTGAGAATCCGTAAACCCAGAGAATGAAAGGTGGAAATCCGGAACATTTGCCCTTCGATCCCGGTCAAGGCCGCTACCCGCGCCTTCATCTCATTGGCGGCCTTGTTGGTAAAGGTGACCCCCAGCACCTGGAAGGGGGGAATATCCTTTTCCAGTATAAGGTAAGCGATCTTGTGGGTGATAACCCTGGTTTTTCCTGAGCCGGCGCCGGCCACGATCAGAAGAGGAGAATCTAAGTGCAATACCGCTTCCCTCTGGGAAGGTGTCAGGGAAGCCAATGATTTATTTTCCATTTTCACCCCTGATAAGCGGTTTGAATTGCACCGGGATAAGGTTAATCCGCTTCAGCCTTCCCTTCTTATCTTTTTCAATCAGGATTAACTCCTGGACTGCCTGGGAGTAACTGACGGGAATCACCATTCTACCGCCCACTGCCAACTGCTCAATTAAAGGCGGTGGGATGTGGTCCGGCGAGCAGGTGACAATAATACCGTCAAAAGGGGCATATTCCTTCCAACCCAGGTAACCGTCACCGGTTTTAAACTTGATGTTCCGGTAACCCATAGACTGGAGACGTTCCTTTGCCTTCCGGGCCAGATTCTCCTTGATTTCAATGGTATACACTTCTTTGATTAACTCCGCCAGGATGGCTGCCTGATAGCCGGAACCGGTGCCTATTTCCAGAACTTTCTTATTGTACTCGGGGGCAATCACATAGGTCATAATGGCCACAATATAGGGTTCCGAAATGGTTTGATCTTCCCCAATTGGCAACTGAAAATCGCCATATGCTTTATACCTTAAGGCAGCATTGATAAACAAGTGGCGTTCAACATCGAGAAATGCCTGCAAAATTCGCTGGTCAATAATCCCCCGCTCCATTATTTGTCTATCCACCATATTCTGGCGCATTTCGGCAAAGTTATCCCCTCCGGAAAGTGTCGCCTGATACAGACAAATCACGACAATAACCAATAATCTAATCTTCATTTTTTTATTCTATCAAATATCACCGGTCGTGTAAAATTGATCTGTCCATAAATTTTTTCAGTTGAAATTCACCTGTTTTTACCACAATATAATTATGTGAAAGTAATTTTCCCCTAAAAAATCCATCGCCCGGAGGGTAAAATGGCGATTGTAACCATTTCGAGACAATTGGGCAGCCTGGGAACCGAAATTTCCCGGCGGTTGAAAAAGGAAATGAAATGGAACTATCTGGATAAAGAGTCCCTGGAAGAGCTGTTTACCAGTTACGGCCTTCCCCAGGAGAGTGTGCATAAATACGACGAAAAGAGGCCCTCTTTTTGGGAAAACTTCTCGTCTGAAAAGGACAGATACCTCCACTTCATGACCAAAGCGGTCTATGATGTTGCCAGTAAAGGTAACTGTATTATCCTGGGCAGAGGTGGCCAGGTAATACTGGCAGATTTGCCCGGAGCCCTCCATGTGAGGGCCACCGCCCCTATAGAGGTACGGGTCAAAAGAATCATGGAGAGATATGGGGTCGACGAGCGGCACGCCGAAAAGATGGTGCACCGGAGCGATCATGACCGGGCGGGTTTTTACAAGTTCTTCTTTGACGTGAACTGGGAATCCTGCAGCCTATACGATCTGGCCATCAATACCCACTATCTTTCCGTGGCTGCCTCGCTAAAAGTGATTCAATCACTCCTTAACACCGCCGAGATGAAGAAGCGGTCTCAAGAGGCTGAAAAAATGCTGGCGGGCCTGTGCCTGGGGCACGAGGTGGCAACGGCCATTACCTACAAAGAGCACATTCCCATCCATTTCTTAGAGGCCGTCGCCGACAGCGGCCTGGTGACCTTAAGGGGCTCTGCCATGTCCAAGGACGACATCAATCGCAGTGAGACGGCAGCCCGCAAAATCGCGGGAGTAACAGAGGTGATCAACGAAATCCAATTCGTCCCCATCACCTTCGGCATGGCTTAAACATCAGAAATTTTTCTTTAGTAAACCTAGTGTCATGTCAGGGTTCCATTGACGGATAAAGATTCTTCAGTTTGATTCTCGCATCTTCTGTTGTGAATTGCC
>CBFDCR010000145.1:0-4228 GCA_965603365.1 uncultured bacterium | reverse complement strand
AGGTGCGCCGTGACGCCGGCCGTAACCCCCTGTTTGATGTCATGTTTAACCTGTTAACGGAGACCGAATATGGCGGGGACGAACCGGGTGTGCACGAGGAGAACTTAAAAGAGCATCAAGATAGTACGGCAAAATTTGATTTGACATTGACAACCGCAGAGAGAGGGGATCGCCTACTTTTTAATATCCAGTACTGCACCGGTTTGTTTAAACCCCACACCATTGATCGCTTTATTACCTATTTTGGCAGGTTGGTGTCGTCGCTTTCCGGCGACATGGAGGTAAAGCTGGGTAAAATCGAGATGATCACGGAAGAAGAAAAAAACCGGCTTTTGTGTCAATTTGTTAGTAACGTGCAACAATACCCCCATGAGAACACAGTTCACCAGTTGTTTGAGAAGCAGACGGAGCGATTCCCCAGCCATATTGCCGTGGTTTACGCAGATGAACAGATCACTTATGGCAGGTTGAACAGCCGGATCAACCAACTGGCGGTTCGGTTAAGGGAAAAAGGCGTGGGTCCAGGGACGATAGTGGGCATAATGGCCCATCGCTCCCTGGAGATGGTGGTGGGACTCTGGGGAATTATCAAATCCGGCGGCGCTTACCTACCGGTGGACCCCGCCTACCCCGAGGCCAGGAAGCGTCTGCTGCTTCAAGACAGCGGCGTTGATATAGTATTGATCCAGGGCGGCAGCATCGGCACATGGGCAAAGGGTGTTGAAAGAGGTGGCCAAATGGGTGTACTTTACCTGGATGAACAGGCTTCCTATTCACACAAGACCGAGAATCCAATTTCGGTGTCCAGGCCGGATCACCTGGCTTACGTTATTTTTACCTCCGGTTCCACCGGGGAGCCCAAGGGAGTGATGGTGGAGCACCGGGGCTGCTTGAATATATTGACGGCGCTGCACCGGCAGTATACACTGGGACAGGAGGATAGTTATCTATTCAAGACTGTCTATACCTTCGATGTATCGGTCGTAGAAATATTCGGCTGGTTTTTCGGGGGTGGCCGGTTGAACATCCTGGTGCAGGGTGGGGAAAAAGATCCGTGGCAGATCTTATGGACCCTGGCGAAGCAAAGGGTGAGCCATGTCAATTTTGTCCCCTCCATGTTCAATCTCTTTGTCGAGGTGTTGATGGACCATGGTGTAGAAAAATTACCCGGTTTAAAGTATATATTTTTGGCGGGTGAGGCGCTTTCTGCTGATTTGGTCGATAAATTCAGGTGTTTACACAGCGGGATTTTCCTGGAAAATATTTATGGCCCAACCGAAGCCACCATATACAGCACCGGGTATTCGCTGTCCTGCTGGGATGGGAGTGGGACAGTGCCAATAGGAAAACCGCTGGCGAATATGAATGCTTATATCCTTGATTCGGCAGGTCATCTCCAGCCCGTGGGCATAGCCGGAGAGCTGGCGATTGGCGGTGTTGGGGTGGCCCGGGGCTATTTGAACAGGGCCTCTTTGAATAGCGAAAAATTTGTACAGACAGCCGCGAAGACACGCGAAGAAACACGAAGTCCCAATATTCCATTATTCCAACATTCCATTATTCCAGGGTTTAAGCGAAGCGGTAACTTGTACAGGACGGGTGACCTGGCCCGGTGGCTGTGGGACGGCAATATTGAATTCCTTGGCAGGATCGATCACCAGGTCAAGATCCGGGGATTCCGGATAGAGTTGGGTGAAATCGAGAATAGCCTTTCACGTATGGATGATGTGGATGATGTGGTGGCCATTGACAGGGAAACCCCAAAGGGAGAACGATACCTATGCGCCTATATTGTGTCGGAAGTTGATATACAGGCAGCGAGAATGCGGGAGTATTTGTCGAGATATTTGCCCGAATACATGATACCGTTGTATTTTGTGGAGTTGGAGAAGATCCCATTGTCTCCCAACGGTAAGGTCGATCGCCGGGCGCTGCCGGAGCCGGAAGTGGGTGTGGGCGAGAGATATGCCGCGCCCCGTACCGCCATAGAGAGGCAGTTGGCGAAGCTGTGGCAGGAGGTACTCTCCATCGATAAAGAGAAGATCGGGATAGATGCCAATTTTTTTGAACTGGGGGGGCACTCTTTAAAAGCCACGGTATTGACCTCCAGGATTCAACGGGAATTCGGTATCACGGTCCCATTGGTGGAAATATTTAAGCGGCTTACGATACGAAATCTGGCAGAGTACATCGGGCATCGGCAGCGGGCATCCGGGAGAATGAATGACGAAAGTCTCGTGCTGCTGAGGGAGGAAACGCACGAGGCCCTGAACCTGTTCTTGATTCACGATGGTACCGGGAAGGTGGACGGTTACGTGGAATTTTGCCGCCATCTTCATTCCCCGTTTAATTGCTGGGGGATCAGGGCGGAGCGGCCGGCAGGCGATCATTCCTTTACCGTTACCATGGAAAAGCTTGCCCGGAATTATATTCCCGGGGTAAGGAAAATACAGGCCCACGGCCCCTACTATTTCCTCGGTTGGTCCCTGGGGGGAACCATCGCCTTTGAGATGGCGAGGCAGTTGGAAGGGATGGGAGAAAAAATCGCCTTACTGGCACTGGCGGATTCCCCCGGTCCCGGCAAGCATTTTAAGAAAAAACAACAAACACCTCCCCCTGAAAGGGGTACTTCGCTTGATATAAACAAGATCCTCAGCCGTGCCAGGGCCGACTATATTCCCGGGAGTAAAATCAAAACCCCGATTCACTATTTTAAGGCGAGACAATCAAGTGGGTCACTAAAAAAATACTGGCAGCCCTATTGTTACGAGGAGATAAAACTGTTTGAAATTCCCGGTGACCATTATTCTATTTTCAAGACGCCTGGGGTGATGGAATTAATTCGCCAGTTCGAGCAGGCATTGTCTGCTTTATAAATCCAGCTTTTCCATATGGAGTTCCCATTGTTCTTTGTCAATGTTTTCCTCCAGCCAGAAGTAACTTCTTTTAAAAAATGTGAAGGGCTGCACGCTGAATAATGGTTTTTTAGAGGGGATGGGCAGGTATAATCGTTTTAATTCCTTGCCTTTTAAATCCATCACGATACACTCCGTATTGTTCCCCGATTTTCTGTAAGTGATAATGTATATGAGGCCGTGGTCTACCACCATGTCCTGGGCGGTGGGAAAGTAAGTTTTAAAGTCGATTTTAAGGTGAGCCAACACATCCCGGAATTGGGGAAGCTTCTTAAACCACTCAATGGTATCGGTTTTATACTCCTCGGTGATCTTTATTTTTTTGAGTTTCCTGGCGATAGTGTAAAGCTTGTTGCCCTTAAAATCAAAAACCGAGATGGTCAAATTCCCTTCCGAAGTATCTCCCAGTATAAAAATTTTGTTGTCAAACGGCTGGTATGTGATGGCGTCCTGGGGTAGATTGGAAAATACCTGCTGGGTGACGATCACATGGGATTGATAGAGTTCTTTGATTTTTGTCAACTCCCGGTCGAATAAGTTGACAGTCAATACTCGCTGGTTGTTGGCGTTAACGGTCGTGCCGTTGGCTACGAATCCTTCTCCAACAGGAATGAAGACGGCCATGGGGGGAGCCTTGAGCTCCCGTATGTATTTGCCGTCTTTGGTGAAATAGCTGATTTTCCCATTACTAAAGGCCACCAGCTCTTTTCCCGTAGGAGCAACAATCAGGGGGGGACCGTAAGGATGGACTTTAAATTCCTGTGGGCCTTCGCCTTCTTTCCCGAATTTTTTTAGCAGCCTGTAGTCTTTTAGGGAGTAAATATGAATGGAGGTTCCTTCTACAGCATAGAGATAATCTTCATCGATAGAGATCATCTCTGGCTTGAAAATCCCCGGCAACGGACTCAATGTTTTGGCCTGCATCGTTATCGTTATGATTAGGACGAAAAGTAAAATTTGAATTTTTTTCATGATATCCACCTTGGCTATTATACGTTTTTTTGCTCTATTCATATGTAAATTATCCCTGGCCATAAATGGCTGAATATGTTATCATACAATACATAACGCCATTTTTCAAGTTTTTTCATCTGGACTTACCCCAAAAAATGACGCCTGAAACCCTCTCTCTCTCTTTAAAAACAGACATTGTATATCCTCCGTTTTATCACTTTTATCTTATAAGATCATCACTTTTGACCGCAGATCTATGACTCTGAACGTCACCGGTGACGCTACGCACGTCAACTCTGACACCCCGGGTTGTATCTTTATCATTTCAGTTCACACCGGTTCATGATTCTTCGGTTTCC
>CBFDCR010000144.1:0-4356 GCA_965603365.1 uncultured bacterium | reverse complement strand
CTGCCGGCACTTGCCGGTAGGTATAGATTATTGCGTAAATCCTGTCAAAGCATGCGCATGAAAAGGAAAATCGAATTATGAAAAGGATCACCAACGCGGACAAAGTCAAAATCATCATTAAAAAGAGCCGGCCGCCGGTCGATTTCAAGCAAGGACAAAGCGTGAAGCTGACCATCAGCGAATGCACCGAACTCGGCTATAACGCCCTCATCGACAACACCCGCAAGGGGGATCCTCTATAAAAATGAGGTGTTTCAGCCTTTAAAAAATGGGCAGCAGATTGATGGGTTCATCAAAAAGGTGCGGGACGACCGGAAAATAGACCTGTGTCTGCACGAACCCGGCTAACACATATCGCAACCTATTGATAATACAGTCTATGTCAGATACTGGTAAGATATATGGACAGTTGGCCGGTCAAAAGAGGGCGGAATATGTGATGGTTCTGTGCAATACTCGCGGGGGCTTTATCGCCGTCACCGACGAAAGTCCACCGGAAACGATCGCCGGACTGTTCGGGGCCAGCAAGAAAACGTATAAGAAGGCCATCGGTCATCTTTATAAAAAAAGGCGGATCACCATTGAAGCGGACGGCATCCGCTTATGCGGGAAGTTAAGCGGCACCGGCTAAAAACCGCCGGGATCTGTATGCATTCAGAGTAATTTTATAGGAGAAAAAAATGGGAGATACATTTCCGAAAGTTAAAGTGGCGGCGGTCCAGGCGGCCCCGGTCTTTCTAGACCGGGAAAGGACTCTGGATAAAGCCCTGTCTCTAATTTTTGAGGCGTCCCGGAACGGCGCCGGCCTGATCGCCTTTCCGGAAGTCTTCATCGCCGGTTACCCCTACTGGAATCGGCTGGAAAATGTATTCAAAACGACCCCTTTATTTATCGAGCTGCTAAAGAATTCGGTGACCGTGCCCGGTTCGATCACGAACCGGCTGTGCGAGGCGGCAAAAAAGGCAGGGACCTATCTTGTGATGGGAATCAACGAACGGCCGGACAACACCCTTGGAACCCTCTACAACACCAACCTTGTTATCGGCCCGGAAGGGGACATTTTGCTTAAACACCGCAAATTGATGCCCACCTACGCGGAAAAACTGGTCTGGGGGTTTGGCGACGGCAGCACACTTCGGGTTCTGGATACCCCCATCGGAAAGCTGGGCACCCTCATTTGCGGAGAAAACGGAAACCCGCTGGCCCGATTTGCCATGATCGCCCAGGGAGAGGAGATCCATGCCTCCAACTACCCATCCATGCCCTGTGAAGATTACGGCGGTTACAGCATCGGCGAGGATGTTCAACTTCGCGGCGCTGCCCATTCCTTTGAGGGAAAGTTGTTCAATGTTGTCGTTTCATCGGTGATCGACGCTACGGTCATCAACAAATTGGCCGACACCGAAGAAAAGAGACGGATTCTCTCAGGCCCGCAATCCAGCTTTACGGGCGTTTTTGCCCCGAGCGGAAAACTGATTAGCGACACCGTTTGCCCGGGAGAAGAGGGGATCGTTTATGCCGACTGCGATATCGAAACCATTATCGGTCACAAGCTCCGGCACGATGTGGCCGGTCATTACAACCGCTTTGACGTGCTCGCCTTAAAGCTCAATCGCACCCCCTGCCGCCCCATCATCGAAACCGAAAGCCCAGCGGAACCGGACGATGGCCTCCCCGATAACGAACCGGCGGCATGAGTTAAAGGGGGCACCGTTTTTTTTCCTTATTTTCACTATTTTTTCAAAATCCCGGTATAGCAAGGTAAAATCTGGGTCCTGCATGCCAAGATCCATGGCTTTTTTCAAAAACGCCAGGGTATCTTTCCCTAACGTATTCTCAGTTTTAAGTTCAATCATAAATTTTAAAAATAACAGGTTGCTTATACGTGAGACCTCGCCCGTTATAGGACACCAATATCAGTCAATATCTGTGAAACTACTCTTTTTCCTTCTTCATTTAATTGCCTTTGAGGAGGCAATGGGGAACCCACAGGAAATCCCTGCATCTCTAATCCAGCCTTTACACATGAAGCAAGGGAATAATTCTGGAAGGCAATATTAAGTGACCATAATGTTTTCTGGAGCTTAAATGCCTCCTCCCACCTTTTTTCTCGCGCCAAACTAAACAGAGTAACACACTGCTCCGGAATAAGGCAGGCGGGCCCGGCCATCCACCCAACACCACCTATCATAAATACAAAAACCGGAACATGTGCCGAGGCACTGAAAATCTTTATACGATCCTGGAGGGTATTTGCAATGGATAAAAGCTTACCCGTGTTACCAGATGCGTCTTTTAGATAACGGATATTAGGTTCTTCTGCCAGCTCCTCAAGCATGGGAATGGTAAAGTCCCACTTGGCAAATTTTGGATTGGTATATAAAGTCACCGGGCATGATACAGCGCGGGCTACAGCCCGAAAATGCTCTACTACCTGGTGGTCAGACAAAGGGAAATAGGTTGGTAAGACAACAAGGATGCCGTCTGCGCCAGCACGCTCTGTCTCAATAGCCTGTGTTACCGCACCATGAGTCGTCATTTCATTGACTCCGGCAATAACAGGAACACGGCCATTGGCGGCCTTAACGACGACATCAACCACCCTCTTTTTTACTTCCCATGGGAAATAGGCGCCTTCCCCCGTACTTCCCAAAGGGGTTAGCCCGTGTACCCCTTTTGAGATCAGATGATTCACCAGATCACTCAAAACGTCTTCCTTGAGATTGCCTGACGGATCAATGGGTGTAACAAGGTAAGGAAAGATCCCTGCGAATTCTTTTTTTGACATTATTATTCCTCAGCATTTATATAACAAAGCACCCTGAATCCAGCTTTCAGTCCAGCGCTTAGTGGGAAACCTGTTAAGGCCTACCCAATTTTTCTATATCTCTTTTTCCCCTGTTGATAAAGATCATTGCCGTATATATCATTTACCACAATGGTCGGGAAATCTTCAACCTGCATCCTCCTTATAGCCTCGGTTCCCAGATCTTCATATGCGACTACTTCAGTCTTCTTGATGGTTTTTGATATAAGAGCGCCTGCCCCGCCGGTCGCAGCGAAATAAACAGCCCTGTGCCTTTTTATCGCCTCTTTGACTTCCTGATTTCTCACGCCTTTGCCTATCATGCCTTTTAGACCCTGTGCTATCAGTATCGGTGCATAAGCATCCATTCTATAACTGCTGGTAGGCCCTGCCGAACCAATTACCATACCCGGCCCCGGTGGGGTCGGTCCGACGTAATACACAATTTGACCTTTTATATCAAAAGGCAGCTTTTCCCCTTTACGGATCAGTTCCACCAGGCGCTTATGTGCCGCATCCCGCGCAGAATATATAACGCCGCTTATCAGCACCCTGTCACCTGTCTTGAGATTTTTTAATATCTCATCTGTCAGAGGTGTATTTATGGTAATTGTCTCTGGCATAATCACATCACCCCCAAAAAATCTAAAGCACTGCTTCTTTATGGCGGTGGCAGTTGCACTGAATGTTCACCGCTACCGGTAGGCTGGCAATATGCGTGGGGTAGGTCTCAATGTGCACATCCAGGGTAGTAACGTTTCCGCCTAACCCCTGAGGACCTACACCCAGTCTATTTATATTATCAAGTAGTTCTTCCTCCAGTATTGCTATCTGGTGATCAGGATGTCTTTGGCCTATGGGCCGAAGGAGGGATTTTTTGGCAAGAATGGCGGCCTTTTCCAATGTGCCCCCAATACCCACGCCCACTATCCCGGGCGGACATGGGTTGGCACCGGCTTCCTCAATTGTCCGCAAAACAAACTCTTTTATTCCCTCCATACCAGAGGCAGGTGTGAGTAAGGCCACCCGGCTCATGTTCTCACCGCCAAAACCCTTTGGCACCACTGTTAGCTTCAGCTTGTCACCCGGCACTATTTCCACATGAATAATCGCCGGGGTATTATCCCCGAAGTTCTTTCTAACCAGGGGATCAAGAGATGATGCTCGAAGGTACCCGTCCCTGTACCCCTGGCGCACCCCTTCATTAATGGATTCGTTCAAATCCCCTCCCACAATATGAATATCCTGGCCCATTTCAATGAAGACAACAACCATGCCCGTGTCCTGGCACAGGGGGATACCCTCCTCTTTTGCAATTTTTGCATTCTCCAATAACTGGCGGAAAATGTCCTTTCCCGTTTTGGATTCTTCTTTTTCAAGACCTTTCTTCAAGGCCTCGACCACATCATCTCCTAAAATCGTATTGGCTTCTATACACAGCTGCCTTATTGTTCTGGTAATCTCCTCAGCCTGTATTTCTCTTACGCCCATAAACACTTCCTTCTTAACCGCCGATTATTTCTTCGGTTCCTATTTGAACTTGCCCGCTT
>CBFDCR010000143.1:0-4566 GCA_965603365.1 uncultured bacterium | reverse complement strand
AGACAATCATAATGTTGTAAAACAACAAAGAAATAATCTTTTAGATTACACAATAGGCTGTGAGGTGAAGGCCTTTAAAAATAACAATTCCAAACAGATACTCAAACAAGAAGAGATTAAGAATTTTAAACCGCAATTGGCCATAGTGGACAGCATGTTTAATGCAGAGATAGACGGGATGGATGTCGTTAAAGATCTAAATGGAGCATTTCCAGGCATCAAAATCCTTATATGTACAATTCTCTGTGATATACCTTCTAAAAAGAAATGGGTTGAAGAGCAATATAAAGATGTAGAAGGCGTTTGTGCAGTAGTCGGGAAAAAACCATTCCCTACAGGTCAACAAATTATTGATTTATGCAATAGATAGTTTATTAAAATAAGGAGGATTAAAATGAACGGTCAAAAAAGCATATGGTTGATATTAACGGTAACTTTTTTCTGTGTTGCCTTAATATCTAATGGCTGCGGCAAGAGTTCGGATGTAGAAGATAAGATTGAAAAGACTTTACCTAAACTAACTGTCGGCATACAGGTTTCTCCTGCGATGACTCTCGTGATGGTGGCAGAGGGTAAAGGTTTTTTCGACAAAGCCGGTGTAGATGTTGAAATCAAAGAATTTACGGCAGGTAAATTTGCCCTTCAGGCTTTTCTCGGTGGTTCCTTAGATATCGCGATTTCCGGTGAAGTCCCGGTTACCCTGTCAACTTTGCAGGGGAATAAATTTCGTGTACTGGCCCAGGTAGTAGAACGAACAATTAATGAATGCCGCGTAATCGTTCGCAAAGAGGAAGGTCTGGAAACCCCTGAAAAATATTTCCTTAGTAAAAAGAGGAAGTTAGCCACATCGTTTGGGGGCGGGCCTGAGTTTTTTACCTATAACTTTTTGAAGAAGCACGGCATTGGCAATGACAAAATTGAATTGATCAGCCAGAGGCCTGAAGACATGCCGGCTGCCCTTAACAATGGGACAGTTGATGCCATCTCGATTTTTGATCCTTTTGCCAGGATTGCCGAAGTATCCATGGGAGAAAAAGGGATGACCTTTGCCGATGCGGATATCTATTCCGAACTATACGTTGTTGACGTGATGCAGAAGACAATAGATGAAAAGTCCGAACAACTCATGGCATTTATGAAGGGATTATATGACGCCCAGTTTTATATTAACGACCATCCGGAAGAGTCAAAACAGGTGCTTATAAAATATACGAAGCTGGACAAAAAGATTGTGGATGACATATGGGGAAATTTTGTGTTCAAACCAGCCATTAATAATTTATTTATAGAATACACCACAGCAGAGGCCAGATGGACTATAGAAAAGGGAACGTATCCGCCGGATACCGAAATCCCGGATTTTAGACAGGTCCTATACCCCGATTTTTTAAGAAAGTTAGACCCCGACGCAGTGACTATTGAGTAGCTATGACAAAACATATTCAGAATAAAAAACTTCAGAATTAGAAAACTTTAATGACAGCTAACAGCTTTGCGAATAGGCATGAGAGTTCATAATTTTAGTGCATAATGGATACAGAATACAGAAATAATCTCTTGTTGAAGGTTAAAGCATACTCAAGCCGGGCCCTTTTTGTGGTCGCTTTTATTGCAGCATGGGAAATCGTTGCCCGCCTCAAATTAGTAAACCCCTTGCTCTTTCCTCCGCCATCTGTAGTGTATTCTGCTTTAATCGATTGGGCTCAAAGCGGTGAATTATTGAGAGATATAAAAGCGAGTCTGTGGCGGATGGCTGCTGGTTTCGGAATTGGCGGCGCAGTAGGTGTAAGCCTGGGTATGTTAACGGCAAGAACTCGATTTCTTAATTTATCCCTGAACCCGATTATTCAATTGCTTCGCCCCTTACCACCGGTTGCCATTATTCCTCTTGTTATTGTCTGGCTGGGGATCGGAAATATTGCAAAGATATTTTCGATTGCCTTCGCGGTTTTCTTTCCTGTTTGGATTAATACATATTTAGGTGCTTCATCTATAGCAGAAGTATACATCTGGAGTGGGCGGATTCTCAGCCGATCTAAATTAAGGAGAGTATTCAAAATTGTACTTCCTGCTACTTTACCTAATATTGTCGCAGGCCTAAGAACAGCCATTTCGATCGCCTTCATAATGGTCTATGTCGCTGAAATTGCTGGTGCTTCTGCTGGAATAGGTTATCAAATTTCTGTATCTCATCTGGCTTATCGCATCGATAAAATGATGGCAGCTCTCGTAGTTTTAGGTGCTGCCGGGGCATTGGCAGACTCTTTGTTTGCCATAACAGTTTCTATCCTCTTCCCATGGGCTAAAGAAAAAAATAAGAAATGAAAGAAGAATATATAGTGGTAAGAAATTTATCTGTATCTTATGGTACTATCACGGCGTTGGCGAATGTGGATTTTGAGTGCTATGAGGGCGAATTTGTGACTATTGTTGGAAAATCCGGCACCGGTAAATCCAGTTTCCTGAACGCACTTGCTGAATTTATCAGCTATAAAGGCGATATTAAAATACCCGGAAGTCTGGGTTACGTATTTCAGAGTTATGCATTATTCCCCTGGATGACGGTTCAAAAAAATATTGGCTTTGGATTGGAAGGATTAAACCGTTCTAAAAAACGAGAACGCATACTTGAAATGCTCAAGCATATCGATATGGCAGAATACGCCGACCGATATCCAGGTCAACTCTCCGGGGGGCAAATTCAGCGGGTAGCTTTAGCCCGAGCATTGGCACCCAATCCAGAAATACTCCTAATGGATGAACCATACGGTGCTTTGGATCATCATACCAGAGATAAAATGCAAAATTGGCTGCTGTCTGTCTGGAACAAATATAAAAAAACCGTTCTATTTGTAACACATTACATAGAAGAGGCAATTTTCCTGGCAGATAGAATCGTTGTATTGAACGATTGTAAATTCGTGGCAGACATCAAAGTGCCATTTTCGCGTCCCCGAAAGGACGACCTGCGCTTTTCTGAACAGTTTTTAGACATGAAACATCTGGTGCTGGATTACATGGAAAACAGCAAGCAAAACTCCTGAAAAAGTGTCAGAACTCTTGTAAACACCGGGCCGAGCTGGTCAAGAAGATCTTGGAGATCATTTAACATCCCGGAAACCGGCAATAATCGAGAACACCCCGTCGCTGGTGTCTGCGGGGAGGGTATCAATATCGCTGGCGGTGATTTTGAGCAAACAGTTGTCCGACGGGGTAGCCGGTACGGTCCAGTCGTAACTGCCGCTGTTGGGGGCGGCCGGATCGATCGTTGTCCAGTCGGCGCCGCCGTTGGTGGAATACTCGATTGTCAGGGAACCGACACTCCCGGTGGAGGTCCAGGATATTTGAAAGCTTGAACTCACGGTCAGACTCTCGCCGCCGTTGGGGGAAATAACCGTAACGGAGGGGGGCAGCGCAATCGAAAACGCCCCGTCGCTGACATCAAGAGGATCGCCGTCGATATCGGCCAGCCGGATCAGGCAGGTCTCCGACGGCGTGTCCGGTGCGGTCCAGGGGTAATGGCCGTCATTCTCGGCGGCGGCATCTATCTCGATCCAGGACTCGCCGCCGTCGGCGGAATATTCAATTTTTACATTAGCCACAGCACCGCTGCTCTGCCAGGTGATATCGTGGACTGAACCCACGGTGAAGCCCTCGCCGCCGTTGGGGGAGGTGACTCTCAAGACCGGCGTGGCGGACGGGGCAATCGAAAATAGGGCATCGCTTATGTCCGACGGTCCCCCGTCGGAGCCGCTGCTGCCGATGCGCACCACGCACTCCGCCGACGGCGTATCCGGCACCGGCCAGGGGTAGCTGCCGTCGTTGCCGGTGGCTGCGGCAATCGTTGTCCAGGTGGTGCCCCGGTCGGTGGAGTAGGCAATCGTCACCTCCTCAACCGGGCCGCTGCTCTGCCAGGTGATATTATAGTTGGAGAGGACCGTCAGGGATTCGCCGCCGTTGGGTGCTGTCACCGTAATGGTAGGCAAAAGGGGAGCGGTAATGGAAAACGGCCCGTCGCTCACATCCGACGGTCCCTCGTCGGAATCGCTGCTGCTGATGCGCACCAGGCAGGTGTCCGACGGGGTGTCGGGCACCGTCCAGTCGTAGATGCCGTCGTTATCGGTGGAGGGGGTAATAACGCTCCAGGTGAGGCCGCCGTCGAGGGAATATTCGAGCCTCACCTCCCCCACCGGCCCTTCGCTGCTCCAGGTAACCTGCTGCAGACTGCCCGCCTCCCAGCTCTCAGCGCCGTTTGGTGCAGTCACGGTAATGGCGTACACCACCGTGGTGGTGGCCGAGACCTCCGGGCTGTAGCCGCTGTCTACCGTATTCTGGTTGGCGGCATGGGGCTCGGTGCGGCTCTGCACCACGAAGTAGTAGGGGGTGTCGGGATCGAGGCCGCCGACTTCCAGGGCGGAGACGGTCTTGTCGACGGTGGTATCATAGAGATCGTAGGGGCCGCCGGGGGTGGTGCCGTAAAACACCCGGTAGCCTCCCGGATCGTCCGTATAGAGGATGGGCGCCCAACTCAGCCGCACCGAGGTGTTGGTGACGACCTGGGCCGAC
>CBFDCR010000142.1:0-4770 GCA_965603365.1 uncultured bacterium | reverse complement strand
TATCGAAAAACAGGCAAGACAACCCTAACAAAAAGTTGATGGGAAATTTGGGGTGGCATTCTTATGTTGACTTTATAGGCAAAATATGTTAAAAATTTGACTTCATAAATTGAAGATAGACTTTTAGTGAAGGCAGGAAAATGTTCATAAGTACGGATAAAATTAGCGATAAAGGGTTCTCTATTAGTGACAGCATAGATCCGGATGAAAATTTGTTGGTAGAAGAAGGCGGCTATTTTCTCGAAAACCTCAATTTTGATATTTTTTTAATGCGGGATAACGATCATATCAAGGCCAAAGGCAGGATTAGAACGGCAGTTTCCATTCAATGTGTCCGTTGCCTGGAGGAGTTTGAATTAAAGATCAATTCCCGTTTCGATGTGATATTATTCCCGGCCTATATGGTGGATCCCGTTAACGTTTCCCTGGGCCCTGACGATATGGAATATATTTTTTATGAAGACAATCAAATTAACCTGATCAAGATCCTGGTAGAACAGGTCAATCTTTTTATCCCCTATAATCCCGTTTGCAATGATGATTGTAAAGGGATATGCCCCAATTGCAGTGTGAATCTAAATTACGAAGATTGCATATGCGATGATTCTACCAGTGCGTGGAGTTTATTATTTGATAAGATAAAGAGGTAAAAGATGGCGCTTCCAAAGAGACGACATTCCCACCAACGGACCCATAAAAGAAGATCCCATGATGCCCTGACCATTGAAGGGCTGTCGGTTTGTCCCAATTGCAAAGAACCGAAATTGCCCCACCGGGTTTGCAAGAATTGCGGCTACTATGATGGAAAAAAAATCATCAAGGGAGAAGAAGATTAATTGATGGACCGATTGCATATCGCTGTAGATGCAATGGGCGGTGACCATGCACCGGAGGTGGTCGTTCAAGGCGTGATTGATTACCTTAAATCCGATAAGAACGTCGGCATTTTGTTGGTGGGGAAAGAAAAAGAAATCAGGAAGGAATTAAAAAAATATAAAATCCAGTCCCAGAATGGCATCGAGGTTGTAGATGCCTTAGAGCAAATCTCCATGCGGGAACATTTTTTTTCCTATTGGCGTAAACGGGAGAAGACCTCCATAAAGAGGGCACTGGATCTGGTCAAAAATCAGCAGGCACAGGCGATGGTGTCGGCCGGCAATACCGGGGCGGTGATGTCCATCTCTAAAAATGTACTGGGCACCCTTCGCAGTATCGATCGACCGGCCTTAGCCATCATGATCCCCACCCTCAAGGGCAATTCGTTACTGGTAGACGCAGGCGCCAACGTCGATTCGAAGCCCAGAAACTTAATTCAATTTGCCTTGATGGGCAAAGTTTATCTGGAACATGTTCAGGGGATTCGGAATCCCAGAATCGGTTTGATGAGCATCGGTGAGGAAGAGGGGAAGGGTAACGAATTGATTAAAACCACCCATAACCTCTTGAAGTCGTTGGATATCAATTTTATCGGCAATATAGAAGGCCGGGATGCCTATCTCGGTGAGGCGGATCTGATCGTAACGGATGGTTTTACCGGGAATGTAACCTTAAAAGTTGCCGAAGGGGTGGTGGATGTGATGCTGTCCATGCTGAAGCGTGAGATCATGACCAATATCCTGTCAAAGATCGGGTTTTTCTTTTTGAAGAGTTCATTGAGGAGAATCAAAAAGAAGTTGGATTACGCTGAGTATGGCGGGGCATTACTCCTGGGTGTTAAGGGAATTGTGATAATCGGCCACGGCAGGTCCAATGCCAGGGCCATCAAGAACGCCATTGATTTGAGCAAAAGATTTATATCGGGCAGGGTCCTGGATAAGATTTCTCAGGAAATCGAAAAAATGCAGGAAGCATTCAAGGAGCTTAAATATGTATGAGAACCATAAGAATGCCATTGTCACCGGCTCGGCCAGGGGCATTGGCAAAGGGATTGCTGAAAAGCTCGCCAGGAGCGGTCTCAATGTGGTGGTCTCCGATATCCTGGAGGAAGCGGCGCAGGAAACCGCCAACCAATTACAGGCCCTGGGGGTGAAGTCGCTGGCTGTCAGGACGGATGTTTCCAATTTAGAAGATGTGGAAAAATTGGTGAAGACGACCGTTGCCGAATGGGGTTCCGTCGATATTCTGGTGAACAATGCCGGCGTAACACGGGACAATCTTTCCATCAGAATGTCGGAGCAAGATTGGGACACGGTGCTGCGCATCAATCTGAAGGGCACGTTCTTGTGCTCCCAGGCGGCAGCTAAGGAGATGATGAAGAATCGATTCGGCAGAATCGTGAGTATCGCCTCTGTCATCGGTATAATGGGCAATGCCGGTCAGGCCAATTATGCGGCCTCGAAGGGCGGTGTAATCGCCCTAACCAGATCCATGGCTAGAGAGCTGGCCAAAAGGAATATCACTGTCAATGCCGTGGCACCCGGTTTCATCCTGACGGAGATGACGGAAAAACTCTCGGATAAAGTCAGGGAGGAATATGTGGCCAACATACCGCTGAAACGGGCGGGCACACCGGAAGATATCGGTGAGGCGGTTCATTTCCTGGTTTCCCCCGCGGCATCATACATTACCGGAGTCGTGCTGAATGTGTCCGGCGGGCTCTTGATTTGAGGCATCAGTTTGATTAGGTGAGTCGTCACAAGTAAGGAATAACAAAATAACATTTTAATGAGGAGGATTAAATGACAAAAGAAGAAATCATGGCAAAAGTAAAATCTGTGGTGTCGGAGAAACTGAATGTGGGTGAAGATCAGGTGACCGCAGAGGCAAAATTTGTCGAAGATCTGGGGGCCGATTCTCTGGATCAGGTGGAATTGATCATGGCATTGGAAGATGAATTTGAACTTAAAATTCCGGAGGAAGAGGCTGAAAAATTACAAACCGTTGGCGCTGCGGTTGATTTTATTCTCGAAAAAATCCAATAAATGATGGGTTTTACAAAAAAGACCGTTCATTTAAGAAGGGTTGTCATTACCGGAGTGGGAATTATCTCCCCGGTCGGTAAAACGTCCAACGAAAGTTGGCAGAACATAAAAAAGGGAAAAGGCGGGATCGGCCGGATTACGAGGTTTGATGCCAGCGATTTCTACTCTCAGATTGCCGGTGAGGTCAAAGATTATGATCCTCTGGTCTATTTTGATAAGAAGGAGACCAAAAAATGTGATCCCTATATCCAATTTGCCTTGATTGCCGCCGAGGAAGCGATCTCCGGGGCCCGCTTAAAATTGAACGAAGCGGAAAAGGAACGCACCGGTGTCTATCTCGGGTCGGGGATCGGCGGTATTTCCACCATCGAAAAAAACATAGAGATCTTGCTTGAAAGAGGGCCCGGAAGAATATCCCCGTTCTTTTTACCCGCCGCCATCGCCAATCTGGCTGCCGGGCAGGTATCGATAAAGTATGGTTTTAGCGGTCCCAACCTGGCCAACTGCACCGCCTGCACCACCAGCACCCATTCGATCGGCGAATCCTATAAAATCATTCAACTGGAGGATGCGGATATCATGATCGCCGGAGGATCGGAATATCCCATCACGCCTCTGGGAATTGCCGGTTTTTCGGTCATGAAGGCGCTGTCTTCCAGAAATCATGAACCCGAGAAAGCCAGCCGTCCTTTTGACAAGGAGCGGGATGGCTTTGTGGCTGCCGAAGGCGCCGGGGTTGTGGTACTGGAAGAGTTGGAACATGCGGTGAGGCGGGGCGCAGACATTTACGCAGAGGTAGTGGGATACGGCTACACCGGTGATGCCTACCATATGACGGCACCGGACCCCGAAGGCAAAGGTGCCTACCGCACCATGAAAATGGCCCTCGAAACGGCAGGTGTTCAGCCGGAAGAGATCGATTACATCAATGCCCATGGGACGTCGACCCTCCTGAATGACAAAACGGAAACCCTGGCCATAAAAAAGTTGTTTGGCGATAGAGCCTATAAGCTCAGCATCAGTTCAACCAAGTCGATGACCGGCCACATGCTGGGAGCCACGGGAGGTATTGAGGCAATCCTGACGACCCTCGCCATTAGAGAGGGTTTTGTCCCGCCGACGATTAATTACGAGTTCCCGGACGAGGAGTGCGATCTCGACTATACCCCCAATAAAGGTGTCGCCAAAGATATCGGGTGTGCAATGTCCAACTCCTTCGGTTTTGGCGGTACCAACGGCACGCTGGTCATCAAAAAATTTGAAGGGAAATAAGTAAGCTGAGTTCTCTCTATTTCAACATTAAGAAATTATAAATTCGTTCACCGGTATTACCCTCTCGCCTGTAGGAGGGAAGACGGCCCGGGGTACAAAAGGTGCAGATCGAAGCATTCAGGATATTTCCGGCGGGGACACCGTGAGAAGGTAAGAAGTTGAAGTTCAGCAGTCGCCTGGTGCCGCCCTATTTAAGGCGGACATCCAGGCTGGATGAATTCATTCCTTTTCTTTATCTCAAAGGCGTATCGTCAGGCGATTTTTCAGAAGTATTGAGTCAATTATTTGGCGAGTCGGTATCACTTTCGGCCCAGACAGTTGGGCGCTTGAAAAAGAAGTGGGAGTCAGAATTTTCGCAGTGGAGCCAGCGAGATTTATCGGGCAAAGAGTATGTATATTGGTGGGTAGACGGCATTCATATGAGTATTCGTATGGAGCCATCGCGCAACTGTATCCTGGTGGTACTAGTGTCATGTCATGCTTGAATTGACGTAAACGATATGGTATAATTGCTCGTGAGGTTGTCATGAGCAAATACTATAAAGTAACATTAACTAAACAAGAGAGAGATGAGTTA
>CBFDCR010000141.1:0-4884 GCA_965603365.1 uncultured bacterium | reverse complement strand
CATGCTGGCCGGTAAACTCGACGGCAGAACCCTTGTTATCGCCCCACCGGTGCTCCTGGAAAAATCCAATCCCGGTTCCTGGTATAATGTTTTTTCTGACTTCAAAGTTCCGGCTGCTTTTGAATCACTGGGCAAATTGGACGACCTGCTGAATAGAGGTGTGGACAAATACACAAATGTCATCATTGATGAGGCACACCGCTTTCGCACCGAGTCAACCATCACCTTTGAGAAGCTGGCGGAAATATGCCGCGGAAAAAGAGTTATCCTGGTAACGGCAACGCCCTGCTGAAATTTACCACCGAACTGTCAAACAATGGTGACTTAAAAAACAATCGTCTCATCATCTTTACCGAATCAAAAGAGACCGCCGATTACCTGTTTAAAAATCTAAATCCCTGGAACCCGACCCGAATGATGCAGAGGGTGGGCCGTATTAACCGGATCGATACTTCTTTCGACGTCATCCATACGTTCAATTTTTTCCCAACCACTCAATCCAATGACCAGATAAAGCTCAAGGAGGCGGCAGAAGGGAAAATTAATGCCTTTTTAACCCTGCTTGGCGGCGATGCCGAACTTCTGACCGAAGGCGAACCCATCGGCTCCCACGAGCTCTTTGACAGGCTGACATCAAAGAAGACACTGGAAGGTGAAGACGAGGCAGAGGAAAGCGAACTGAAATACCTTCAAGTGATCCGGGATATCCGGGAAAAGGCGCACACAGCCAGGCAAAACAACGATATTGCCGGATCGCTTATTATCTACTTCCGCCGCGGGAAATTGCAAAAATTTTTCATGGCCCGGTCTGAAAAGGCAGCAGAGGAACTGGATTTCATAGCAGCGGCCAGGCTATTTGAATGCCGGCCGGATGAAAAAAAGAAAAAGCTCACCGACGACCAGGAGTTTTACCTTGAAACCTTTGAGAGCACATTTAACAAGAGCAATTTTACGAGATTTATCGAAAGAATTGCTGAACAGGATGGAAGACGCGGCCTTTGCCTACCAGGGAAATTATATCCCCCAGGCCTATAAACAATACATCAAAACACTGGAACGGATCGGCAAGTACGGCGACGGAGAAAACAATATTGATATCCTTGTCATCTACCCTCCAGAAAGAGACATCCCTGGAACGTGCCCAACAGGGTAAGCACGATCTCCACTGGAAACATCTTAACATCTCCTTTTAATATCCCTCAAACGTCTATCTAAAAAATAAATCCAGGTGTAATAATTAGCACAAATCCGGAAAAATAACAAGAGATGACACTCTTGCCCCTCGACCACTTAGGGTCTAGCGGAAGGGGAGAGGCAAAATTCTCCGCCTTACTGGCTTAGAAGCGGAGGGCGAGGCCGCCGCGGAAGATGATGCCGTCGTAGATGGCCACTTCGCCTAAGAGGTAGAGGTTGGGCACGATCTCTCCCCTTACTCCCAGGTGCAGGTAGACGATGGGGAAAAAGCCTAAGGGGAACTCTTCGCCCTCCTCCTGCTCGATCTCTTCGATGGCCTCTTTTAAGGTCAACTCCTCGGTTTCGGTCTCGGTAAAGGTCTGCCCGCCGATATAGGTCGTGGTGGTGGTCTTCATGGTCAGGGTGCCGTTTAAGGGGCCGAAGCCGAAACCCAGGCCGATGTAGGGATGGACCCGGGCTGCCGGGAAGATATCCCAGCGCAGGCTGAGGTTAAAGGAGTGGGGGTTCATCTCGAAGGCGCCTTCGCCGTTTACCACCGCCCGGTTGCCGAAATTGTCCTGTTCTTCATAGGAGCCGGACAGGCTGCCTTTAAAATTGTTGCGGTCGTAGGCGAGCCCGATGGAAAAAGCCCCGTTTTTACCGCCCGGAAAGAATCGCACCTCGAGGCCGTAATTGTTGCCGTTGGAATCGAAACTCAAATCCCCCTTTTGGGGGTCGTAATTTTCAAAGGCATCGACAAAATTGTCCTCGATGAAGGGTTTGGCCACATTGATGGACCAGTGGGAATAGTGGATGCCGATCTCCCACTCCCCCTGGGCATAACCCTGCAGGCTAAACAGTAAGACCAATACAACCGGAATCGTCATTCTTCTCATCGTTCCTCCTTTTAAATCCCTATTATAAACAAAACTCCCCCAAAAATAAACATAAAAATCTTCTGGAGTTACCAAAAAATAAAATCTAAACCTGTTCTAGGTCAAGAAAAAACGGACAAAAAGTCATTTTAATTACCCAACACCTCGGTGTGCCACTTCGATAGTTTTCGCAAAGGGCGTTTCAAGAAGAAGCAAAACTTTTTTTTGATTGTCTCGGTTACACACAGTTGGACTTGTTCGTCCAGGTTTTTCCCTTTAGCCGGTCTTGATGCCTCCCTGCTGACTCGACGGCTCCCAACTGCACCCAGGTAATAAGCACTGGTGGTAGATCATATAACATTGTGCTTTAACCGCTCCAAAATGGGGATAGACTCTGATGGTACATCGAATTCCACAAAACGGGAATTCTAATTGTCGCTGATCAGACAAAATATCCTTGACTTTCCGATGTTTTTAATATTAAAATTAGACCTAAAATCTTTTTAAATGAGAAAATTTTAAAATATTAAAGGAGTAAATAGATTCATGGAAAAGATCGTGTTCAAAGAGTTGATTAAAGAGATCACAGAGACCTGGGAACCGC
This sequence comes from uncultured bacterium, assembly GCA_965603365.1. Lineage (GTDB taxonomy): Bacteria > Acidobacteriota > Aminicenantia > UBA2199 > UBA2199 > JAHELQ01. Next base: position 2,232 of record CBFDCR010000141.1, on the reverse strand, counting down.
AAAACATTGCTTATGTAAACGAAGCCGCCTTAAGAGTGGCCAGGGTTGAAGGGGCATACGACTGGCATGTCCATGCCCGGGAGGATGAATTCTTCTTCGTGCTGGAGGGTAAAATTTTTATCGATACCGAACACGGCTCTGTAGAGTTGGCTGAAAGGGAGGGATTCCTGGTAAAAAGAGGCATCAGACACCGCTCCCGCTCGGAAAAACCCGCCTGGATATTGCTGGTAGAGCCCACCAGGACACGGACGAAAGGTTAAAATTTCTACCCACTCTTCCCCCGTCGACACTTTTGAACCGGAACCCGAAACCATTTAAGAACCGGTACGTATAAACTATCGAAAGTTATTGTTAATAGGGAGTATAGAACATGAAAAAGTATTTGATTTTTGCTGCATGCATCGCTTTTTCGATGGGCCTTCTAGCCGAAAAGGTGGCCAGCCTGCCGGATCTGGCAAGGCCGACAGCCCTGGCGGTAGATGGAGAGCAGTTTTACGTCTGCGACGGCGCAGCGGTTTACATCTACTCTCAAAAGGACTTCCGTTTAAAGACAAAGTTCGGCAAGGCCGGGGAAGGACCGCAGGAATTCGTGGTGGGGCCCGGCGGTACGGGACTAATTGTTTTCCCCTATGACGATTACCTGGTGGTCAACAGCATAGGCAAAGTCTCGTTTTACACCAGGGAGGGCAAATTTATAAAAGAGCTTAAAGCCAGGGCCACGGCCATGCCCCGCTTCTATCAACCGCTGGGGGAGAAGTTTGTGGGGCTGGATTTCGTATTTGGCGAAGATCAATCCCTGGTGGTCACCACCAACATTTTCGATGCCAAACTGGAAAAGCTAAAGGAAATTTATAGACAGAAATTCATGAAACGGGGCAGCCTGGAGTTCCCCCTCGTCACCCCCATATTTTACGTGGTGGACGGCAAAATATTCGTCGGCGGCGAAGAGGGCTTTGCCATCAAGATATTGGATACCGAGGGGAATATTCTCACCTCCATCAAAAGGGAGTATAAACCGCTAAAAGTCACCGAGGAGTACAAAAAAGGGGTCTTCGCTTTCTTCAAGACCCTGGGCCCCGAAAACTATGAGGTACTTAAAAACGTCATCAAATTCAGCGAGTATTTCCCGGTGATTCAAATATTCTGGGTGGTGGATCAAAAACTCTATGTGCATACCTACATGAAAAAAGATAACAAAGACGAATTCTTCATCTACGATCTAAAGGGAAAATTCCTGAAGCGCCTGTTCCTGCCGATCAAGTACCTGAGCGGATTCCAGGCCAGCCCTTACGCCATTAACCAGGGCAAACTCTATCAGTTGGTCGAGAATGAGGACGAAGAGATGTGGGAATTGCACGTCATCCCGGTTGAATAGTATCGGCTTTGAGAAAAAATCTCGGCGGCGAGTTCATGATGTGATGTAAATCCGAAACAAATCCAGGACTCCCCCTCAAGAAAAGGGCACTCGGTTAACCGGCCTTTTTGATTTCGTCATCTGCCCTTTCGTCTCCCTCGATCAGGTCCCTGCACAGGTATTTAATCTCTATAAAGTGGGCCAGAACCAGGTCCCGTATCTGGGGGATCTCCATGAGCCGCAGCATTTCCCGCACCCTTTCATCGCCCAGCAGCGCCCCACTGCCCCGGTACAACTGCGACCGGTCCCGGTAAAACATCGTGCCCTCGCCGGTGAGCAGCCAATCCAGATCCACGCCGAGTCTGGCATGCAGCTTTAGTATCAGACCGAGCCTCGGCATCCGTTGGCCCAGTTCGTAGCGCACATAGGCGGGGGTAGATATCCCCAGCAGCTCGGAAAAATTCCCCTGGTTCATACTCAAGGCGAGGCGTATTTTCTTCAAACGCTCGCCGATCTTACCTGTACCGTTGCCTCCTTTCATGCTGTTTCCTCTTGACAGGCTTTATCCAATCGGATAAAATTACTTTATGCAAATGGATACAATCGCTAAATGCCCGACAAACATTCGGCACATACCTGGTTTCCGCTTCATATCCATCATTAATATAACCCAATTCCCACCAAAATTCAACGGTGCAGTTAGAAGAAGAATCTTTTTCCCCGGAAAAATCATTCCCATAAGCGGCAAAACCGTTCCCATAGGCGGCAAAATCATCCACATACCCGGCGAAGCCATCCACATAAGCGGAAAAATCATTCCCATGTGTTCTAGGTCAAGAAAAAACGGACAAAAAATCATTTTAATTACCCAACACCTC
>CBFDCR010000140.1:0-4935 GCA_965603365.1 uncultured bacterium | reverse complement strand
AAATACTACTTTGTGTTAGTTTTGGTGTTAGTTAAACTGAGGAGATATGCGAAGAATCTATAGATATATTGTTGGCAAAGCTAACACTACCACTATCACTAAATCCCAGAAATTTAAGAGATTAAGGAGCTAAATGCTGGCGTAGATCTCGTCGGCTACCTTCTTTGATTTTTCCTCTACATCCTTGTGAATACTGCCGCCGTGGGAATCCATGGTTACCACCAGGGGCAGGTCTTCCACTTCAATCACCCAGAAGGCCTCGGGGCTGCCGAACTCTTCCAATTTATAAACGGTTTGGACTTTTTTCACTGCATTGGCGATCAGGGTGCCGGCGCCGCCCACGGCGTGGAAGTACACGGCCCCGCACTTTTTCAGCCCTTCGGCCGTCCTGGGCCCCATGCCGCCTTTACCGATCACGCCTCGAACCTGGTATTCACATACCACGTCTGCCTGGTAGGGCTCTTCCCGGGCGGAAGTGGTGGGGCCGGCGGAGACAAAACTCCAACTGCCGTCCGCCTCCTTCTTCACCACCGGGCCGCAGTGGTATATGACGGATTCCTTCAGGTGTTCCCGGATAAAATCCGGTTTTTCTTCCACCATCAATTTATGGGCCGCATCCCGGGCCGTGACGATCACGCCGGAAAGCATGACTTCATCGCCTACTTTTAATTGGCGAATCTCTTTTTCCGAAATCGGGATTTTCAGTTTAATCATAATTAACCTCCCCGTTTTTAATGGTCATGACCTTTCTTCGAAATGCCCAGCAGGTATAGGAAATAGAAACAAAAAATGTTGCCGGGTGCCGATGTTGAAAATCGACAAACACATCCAGTGCTGTGGTCTTGCCGCCAAATCCCATGGGGCCGATACCCAGTTTATTGAGATCTTCATAGACTGCGACTTCCAAGTCGGCCAGTTCCTTCCGGGAATGACGTTCACCGATCTTTCGGAAAAACTGCTCTTTGGACAGGGCAAATGAGGTCACCCGGTCACCGCCGATACCAACTCCGATTACCCCCGGTGCGCAGCCCTTGCCCTGGGCAGCCACCACCGCATCGATGATCAATTTTCGCACCCCCTTAAGATCCCTTCCCGCCTTTAGCGGTGGATGGGGAAGCTTGTACTGGGTCCCCACATTCTCACTGCCGCCGCCTTTGAGCATCAGTCGTATCCGCACCTCATCTTTATCCCACTGGTGAAAGTGGATATAGGGTGCATTGATGCCGATATTGTTGCCGGAATTTTTACCGGTAATGGGGTCTACCGCATTGGGCCGCAGGTATTGCCGGCTGGTGGCCGCGGCCGCGGCCGCCTCGATGGCCTGCCGGTACTTTTTTTCCGGCTCCCCTTCGGGGAAATCGATGTAAAAAATCAACGAACCGGTGTCCTGGCAAATGGGAGTACTGTTCTCCCGTGCCATGCGCACGTTTTCTAAAATGGTGTTAAACACACTTTTGGCAGGGGTGCCCTCAGCCTCTCTGTTATAGGCATCCGAGAGTGCCTGTTCCACGTCCGGCGAGAGGTCGGCGGCTGCCCTGCGAATGAGTTCCAAAATTGACGCCTGTAAATCCATTCGTCTTTCTCCTATCACAATTAATTTAAGCCTAATTATGCACCAAAACCGTCAAACGTTCAAGGTCAAAATTATATTTCTTTTCTCAAGGATGACGAGGAAGGTAAGGAGAGCGAAGAGTGAGACGTGAAGAATAAAAAGGGAATTAGCCTGGAATGGGGATTGAGATTTTGAGAAAGGGGGCTTTGGTGGTGGATTGGATTTTGAAGGGGTCGGCTACGGGGGAACCGGCTGACCAGATGATCCGGCCGTCCCCGGTGGTGAGGAGCGGCCGCAGGCGGCGCAGTTCCGAGGGCAGCCCAGATTCCCGGATCATCTCGAATACCTGTTGGGAAAAATCGGCATTGATTTTGACGTATCGATCATGCTTCTCCGGGCTTCTGACCACCAGGGGGAAGCGGACCGCGGCCCGGGGAATGGTGATGAAAAGATTATCCGGGGATTTACGGTACGCAACGGTCTCTTCGACCCGCATCCGGGTGTCGGTCTCCCGGATGTGTAACTCGCCGGTGGTTTCCAGATCGTACCGGTAGGGGGGGATGGACAAATTTGCCGGGAATATGAAACCCTTGTGAAATTTAAGGTCCAGGCCCGGCAGGCACAGGCCGGCCCGGCCGGACATATCCCGGAGCACGGCTTCGATGTGGGCTAAGCCGATGTTGAGCAGATCCCCCTTGATCCGCTGGATATACGCCCGCACGATGTTTCGCTGCAGGGCAATGTGTTCCTGTCTTAGCGGGCCTACCGGTAAAACCCGGTCGATGATGAGGTAACGGGAGAGGAAGTCGGCGGCTAGATGGGCAAAGTAGTCGTCTTCGGATTGACATATGGCCACTGTGTCGGCAATGTGCCGCTCGATGTCCGGTTCGATTTTTTTTACCTGGGGCAGCAGATGGTGTCTGATTTTGTTGCGCAGGAACCGGTTGTCTAAATTGCTGGGATCCTGGTAATAGTCAATATGATTCCGTTCGAGGAAGCCCAGGATATCCTCTTCGGTAAATACCAGCAGGGGCCGAATAACAGTGCTGCCCTTCTGCCCGTGGATGGCCCCCAATCCCCGCAGGCCGCTGCCCCGGAACAACTTGATGAAAAAAGTTTCAACCAGGTCGGAGCGGGTATGGGCCGTGGCCAGCCGGACATTTTGCCGGTTGCCCACCAGGTTGAGGAGGAAGCGGTAGCGCAGCAGGGATGCGGCACGTTCCAGGTTTAACCGCTGTCTCTCTTTGAATGCCATCACATTGGCGCTGCCTGTAGTTAACGGCACCTTCAGGCGGTCGCAAAAATCTTCTACCCACGCCTGTTCCCGGCCCGCGTCCTCCCGGATATGGTGGTTGAAGTAGGCGGCGCTCAATTGAAAGGGGTACTCTTCCCGGAGTTCTTTTAATAACAACAGCAGGGTTACGGAATCTTTCCCCCCGGAAAAGGCGGCGATGACTTGCCTGACTCTAGAAAGCAGCCTGTTTTTTCTTATATGCTCAACGAATCGAGGGTATAGATGTTTCATACGGGGAAATAGCGGTGGAGGGACTCGAACCCACGACATATCGGATATGAGCCGACTGCTCTACCACCTGAGCTACACCGCCATTTCATCCCGTATTATACTCTAAAACCCAATCGGAATCAATAGGTGACGCGTGATTCGCTTGTTCGTCAATTTGCCTTAACCGGCTTTTCGGGCGCCCAGTTCTCTATCCATCATGTAGATGGCCTGGCCATGGTCACCGATCATCTTCAACTTTTCCACGTTCTCCGAGGCAGTGGCCTCTTCCTCCACCTGCTCGGCCACGAACCACTGCAGCATGTTCACGCTGGCGTGGTCCTTTTCCGCCGCCGCCAGGTCCACCAGCCTGTGGATGCAGGAGGTGATGTACGCCTCGTGTTTTAAGGCATCCTGGAAGGCGGCTAAGGGAGACTGCCACTCGGTCTGGGGGCCCTTGATGGGCTGGAGTACCGCCCTGCCGCCCCTTTCGCCGAGGTGGTGGTAAAAACGCATGGCATGACTCACCTCTTCCCGGGCCTGGGCCTTCATCCAACCGGCAAATCCCGGCAGATTGACGGCATCGAAATGGGTGGCCATGGAGAGGTAAAGGTAAGCGGAATAGAGCTCTTCGTTGATCTGTTTATTGATGGCGTCTTCGACTTTTTTGTTGATCATCTTTTCCTCCTATTCCTGGGGTTCAAATTGGTCCTTGGAAACGCCGCAGACCGGGCATTCCCAATCGTCGGGGATCTCTTTAAAGGGAGTTCCCGGCTCGATTCCGGAATCGGGATCGCCCTCCTCCGGGTCGTATACGTAACCACAAACTGTACAAACATATTTTTGCATTTTAGAAAACCTCCTCTATTTTTATTTTTTTGCTGCCACATTATAGGTTTGAACGGCAAAGTTGTCAACTATAAGACCGCCTTGATTTTTTCGATCAGCATCGACTCCGGTGCCGCACCTTCCTGGAATTCCGTTTCATTGATCACCGTTCGGGGCACCCCCATTACCTGATATTTGGCCGATAGTTCCGGGAATTCGGTGGCCTCGATCATATCGGCCTTGACTCTGGGGCTGTAATGGGCCATCTGATGGGCCAATATCACGGCGCCGGGGCAGTAGGGACAGGTGGGGGTGACAAAGACCTGGAGGTGAACCTCTTTGCCCAGGGAATCCAGGAATTTTTTGGTATCTTCGCTTAAGGGACTTTCGTCTCCGGATACCAATTTGATGGCCTCGATTAACGAACCGAACTCGTAGCCGCTGGGGATACCGTAAAATTTAATGTTTTTATCCTCATCGGCCAGGACCACCGTGGCGGGAATCTTGTCCACTCCGTGTTTTTTCGCCTCTGCCGTGTCTTTTAAAAAGTCGTATACCTCCAGTTTGATCTTAGCTGACAGGTCGCCGACCTCCTCCAGTAAACCGTGGGTATCTTTGCAAAAACGGCACTCCATTTCTTGCGTAAAAAATTTTAAGGTCACATTATTTTTTAGTTCCTTGAAAGCCTCTTCCAATTCCTTGATGACTTTCTTGTTTAGATACTTCATTTTTTACCTCCTCGCTAAATGTTTATCGTTAATTTTAAACCTTAACGTTATTTTTTAACTATATTATACTATTTTTTCCCTCTTGTCAACCCCCCTCGACAGGAGTGACCCCGAAATTTTAAAAAGGAGGAGCTTTAGGGCCAACAAACCGACAAAACTCTTAGAATAACCATATATTTTTCTTCAACAATCACAGATCTCTATCCGACAACCATATTCCCCTCTTCAAAAACGAAGAACGTTTGCACCTTTGCACGCACCGAGCTCACTTTTGTAAATATGATGGCACGAAAAATGTCTAAATATTCCCTGTCAAAAGGACAGTT
>CBFDCR010000139.1:0-5213 GCA_965603365.1 uncultured bacterium | reverse complement strand
TTTGTTGAGCTCCTTCACAGAGATTAAGCAGCGTAGATAAGATATCGGTGGCAGATCGACTGTTTTCTATTTTTTTCTCGAAATAGTCCTTCTTGGGATAATCCGACAGGTAATGGCTGTATCTTTGAATGAAAGCTACGGCCGCGTCTTGAATATGGTTATGAAATGAGGTTTCCAGTTTCCCCGGGTCCGACTCCACCACAGAGAAATTTAAGCTTAACACCAGGTACCTGCCTCTTTCGTCAGTGGGATGATCATAAATCCAGGTGCCCTGGAAAAATTCCTCGAACCGCTCTTTGTAGAAGACATCATAATAGGCTTCCATCACCGAGAGAAACAGGGACTTGCCAAAGCGCCGGGGCCGGATAAAAAATAGATAATTCCCGGCTTCCTCCACCAGGGGTAAAAAAGCGGTCTTGTCAACATAGTAACAGTTTTGTTGAACAAGCAGCTCATAATTTGCCAGCCCATAAGGGATCTTTTTTATCTTCTTATCCTTCATAGTATCCCCTTTTCCGGTTCTCCTAACTATATATGACAGCAAAAAAACTAACAGACCTGTTAGTAACAAGGGAGTTACTAACCGCTGGGTTACCCCTGAAAATACAGATTCCAAAACACTTTTCGCCCATGCCCATATTTTAATTGATCCGCCCCACAATTTCAAGACAAACCAAAAATTTTATTTTTTCCCCCCCTCCCCCCGAACCCCCACCGAGCGATGTCAAACCACCGCCGAGCGGTGTCGAGGTTCCGTCGAGGGATGTCGAAACAATGTCGAGAGGTGTTAACGCTTCTTGACGCGATGCAAAGGCCCTTTGACGCGATGTTATTGACGCCCAATTCGCCTGCACCCGGAACGAAATGAAATTTCGTTGGTCGTTGTTTGTTGGTATTTTGCAATTTGCATTGAAATCGAAGTTGTTTTGGTTGAAAAATCCGGGGGTTGCGTTTATAATGGGTAATGGAATATGAAAATGGAGATCAGGCGATGAAGGCACGGTATATTAATCCCTATACCGATTTCGGCTTCAAAAAGCTCTTCGGCGAAGAGGGAAGTATTGATCTATTGATCGATTTCCTCAACGAACTCCTGCCCATCGACCACAAGATCGTCAGCCTGTCGTTTAAGAATCCCGAACAGGCAGGCGCCATTTCAGCCGAACGGCGGGCCATCTTCGATCTCCACTGTGAGGACGAGAGAGGCCAGAAATTCATCGTGGAGATGCAGAAGGCCAGGATTAAGTTCTTCAAAGACCGGGCCGTGTTTTATACCACCTTTCCCATCCGGGAGCAGGCGGAGAAGGGAGAGTGGGATTTCCGCTTAACCCCCATCTACTGCGTGGCCATCCTGGATTTTACCTTTGACGAGGCGCGGGATCGGAAGGATTATATCACCAATGTGAATTTGAAGGATCAATACTGCCAGGTGTTTTACGACAAATTGACTTATGTGTTCGTGGAGATGCCGCGGTTTACAAAGAGGGAGGAGGAGTTGCAGAGCCACAAAGAGAAGTGGTTGTACTTTTTAAAGAACCTGGAGGATTTCGAGGATATCCCGGACATCTTGAAGGAGGCTGTGTTTATCAAGGGCTTTGAGATTGCCGAGATCGCCAATTTCAATGCCCGCCAGTTGGCGGAATACGAGGAGAGTTTGAAGGTGTACCGGGATTTAAAGGGGGTGGTGGATACCTCCTTTGAGGAAGGCCTGGTGATCGGCGAAGAAAAGGGACGTGAAGAAGGCAAAAAAGAGGAAAAAATCGAAATAGCCCGGATGATGAAAAAGAAAAAATACCCCTTAAAAGAAATTAGCGCATTAACCGGCTTATCCCCCGAAGAGATCGAAAAATTGTAGAAAATGGGGCGGTCAAATTTTATCTGTTTTGTGAATTTTTGGGATCTTTTAATTGATCTTTATTTGTGATTTTGACGTCTAAAGGCATGCCCCGTGAAAAGTCAATGGCCTCGTTCAAACCCTTCTTTATACTCTCAAATGTTTCGTTCATATTTCCATTAACAGTATAATCCATTGGATTACTTTTGGCAAGTCAGGGGAAGAGATTGTGGTTTGTTTCTAATAATTTACAATTAAGGAATAACTACATGTTAACGGCCAGATCCAGTGTAGGTATATCTATGGTTTCATTCTTGTACTGTTTTAGATGAATTCGTTCATAGATAGTCTCACTTGTTGCCGGATCGAGGATCTTTTCGCCGCAATTTGAACACTCTTCAAAGGGTACATTGTGGATGATATAAAGCTTTCCATTGATTCTTAAATCTATATCACCAATTTTTTTGATCATTTTTCCCTGACAGGCCGCACAAATCATCTTTGCCTCCTTTTTGCAAAATTTTCATCCCATTTCAATGGCTTCACCGATGGATCATAGCAGGTAATAATCCATATAGGATCTAAAGAACATTGAACATGTATTGGCCTCCCTTGTCTGGTAAACCTGTGGGGAGACAACATTTTGCCTGACCCCTAAATCACCTTACGCCAGATCAACGGCAGTTTTGAGAGATTGAAGGCGGTGGAGCAGATCCCCCTGCCCGACAACCCCGAAGTCACGGTGAGCTACCGACACCTGATCCGCCTGGAGCAGGAGGGAGAGCAGAAGTGTTTTCCCGAAGCCGCGGACAGGAGATACGATGTCGCCGACCTCCTGGGAACGATATACATTAAAAATGAAGACGAGGACCGGCTTTTGCAGGTTCTGGAGAAGTTGATGGAAAAGATGCAGGACATCTCCGATAATGAAGAAACGATACTAAAAAAAATGGGGGCAGTATTTCAGTTACAGCCGGGTATCATGGGGGCGAGGGTCGATGTCATGAACCTACTGGAGAAAGTGTTAAAGAGGAAAAGTAAAAAGCACAAAGAGTCCCGGCGGTAAAACTTTTTGTTTTCAAGACACCCTTTTGTTCGGTTGATCATGAAGATTCAACTGATAAAAGTCTCAAGACTGCCTGGGGATCTTTCTTGACCAGGTTCAGGAGCACCAGGGCAGGACCTTTGGGTTTTCGGTCGCCCCGTTCCCAATGTCTCAGGGTGCCCAGGCTGATGCCGAAGGAGAGGGCAAAATCCCTCTGACTCATTCCGGTCTCCTTCCGTACCTTTTTTACATCCACGTTATTTATCCTGGTCACCCTCGCATTGTTAAGCCTCCCCTGCGAAAAGTCGATGGCCTCGTTCAAACCCTTCTTTATACTCTCAAATGTTTCGTTCATATTTACCTCGTTTTATATGATTTTACCAGCAATGAAGTTTTTCCGGTCATCAATTAATTATTAATGACTATGAATTCTTGGTTTGTCACCTGACTCTCTTAAATTATTTCCAGATGATTTCGATATCCTTGATTTGTCCAAACTTTTGATCGCTGGTGCTCATCCTTTTCGCCTTGAGTTATTATTTTCCTTGCCCTTTTACCTAATTTTGAAATCTGGGTAAAATGCCGGATGATAGCATTGGTGTCCAGTAGATATTGCACTATAGAGTTTTTTGAAAGATCTGGTTGCCCAATTCGCGGCGAAGGGATGTGATTTCCTGATCCAGATCGACGATTTTCTCAAATCCGAGTCCTTTCCAGATGCCCGATAGGGTTTTGGGTTCTTTTTCTCTTTTGGTTTTTTTGCCCTTATATTGGGACAGAATAGACTTTATAAATGAGTCCACTTCTCTAAGGCGCTCCTTTGGCACTTCTGCCAATTCATTGATGATTTCCAGTTTTTTTAAAGCTGCTTCGTTCATTTTACCTTGTTTATTGTACCAACATTTCCATCTTAATTCAAGTCCGCTGTCGGATTTACCTTCGTCTATCCCCTTAATACGACTTCCTGGTTTGTCCCCTTTCTCTACTCCTCATCGATTACCGCCAATACACCGCCCTGTGCCGGGAAAAACACCTCAGCGACCGGCCCGGTCAGGAGACCCTGGTGGACTATCTCAACGACCTGGGGGTGATTCTCCATTTTAAGGATTTTAAATTAAAGGAGACCCATGTACTCCAGCCCCGCTGGGTCACGGCAGCCGTCTATAAGATCATCAACTCCCCCATCCTGGCCAACTGCAACGGCCTGCTGGCGTTGAAATTGCTGGACGATATTTTGAAAAAGGAGAAGAAAGACGACTTCGAGTATCCCCCGGACAAACACCGCTACATCATCGACCTGATGAAGAAATTTGAACTCTGTTACGAGGTAGACGGCGACGCCATCCTGGTGCCCGACCTGCTGGAGGTCCCGGAACCGGAATTCGATTTCGACTACGACAACGCCCTGAAATTCATCATTCAATACGATTTTTTGCCCCCCTCGGTGATGCCCCGCTTCATCGTGCACCTGCACAAAGACATCAAGGACAACCTGCGCTGGCGCACCGGCGTAGTCCTGGAAGACCGGGCCTTCCGGGCCACTGCCCTGGTCAGGGCCGACGAGGAGGCCAAAAAGATCTCCATCTTTGTCAGCGGTGAGCAGAGGCGGGACTACTTTGCCGTGCTCCTCTTTACCTTACGCCAGATCAACGGCAGTTTTGAGAGATTGAAGGCGGTGGAGCAGATCCCCCTGCCCGACAACCCCGAAGTCACGGTGAGCTACCGACACCTGATCCGCCTGGAGCAGGAGGGAGAGCAGAAGTGTTTTCCCGAAGCCGCGGACAGGAGATACGATGTCGCCGACCTCCTGGGAACGATATACATTAAAAATGAAGACGAGGACCGGCTTTTGCAGGTTCTGGAGAAGTTGATGGAAAAGATGCAGGACATCTCCGATAATGAAGAAACGATACTAAAAAAAATGGGGGCAGTATTTCAGTTACAGCCGGGTATCATGGGGGCGAGGGTCGATGTCATGAACCTACTGGAGAAAGTGTTAAAGAGGAAAAGTAAAAAGCACAAAGAGTCCCGGCGGTAAAACTTTTTGTTTTCAAGACACCCTTTTGTTCGGTTGATCATGAAGATTCAACTGATAAAAGTCTCAAGACTGCCTGGGGATCTTTCTTGACCAGGTTCAGGAGCACCAGGGAGACAATATTTTGCCTGACCCCTAAATCACATTCCCTGCCCCCAGGCTTTCCATTGCCGCCTCCACCAAAATTTTCACCTTTTCACGCACCGACCCTGGCCCTTCCTCATCCTTACCTGCCATTTTGATGAATATAGGCCAAAACCCTCTCCCAGAGCCGCGATTTACCTGCTCCGAACAGCGAT
>CBFDCR010000138.1:0-5374 GCA_965603365.1 uncultured bacterium | reverse complement strand
CAATCCCCCTTTCAACAGTAGGAACTAAAAGAGAAGTATTCCCCCCCCAGGCGGAGGATGCGGCACCGACTCTCCCCCAAGGTAAAGCTGGCCAAAGAAAAAGGCGCCGCAGCCATTCTGCTGGTGGAAAACGCACCGGAAAAAAACGGCGATGTGGGCAAACGAATCCTGGATTCAAGGAAAGTCAACGATGAGAAACCCATATTTCCCACCGAGCGGCGGCGTCTCTCTCTGATCGAACCGCTCCCCCCCATGCCCTGGGAGACCCTGCCGTCGATCCGCATCTCCCGGCAGACGGCGGCAGAGATCTTGAAGTTGGCCGATTTCAACCTGGATGAACTGAAGGGAAAAATCGAAAAAGATCTCAAATCCCAATCCCGGGAACTCAAAGGGGTCAGCCTGACCCTGGAAAACAGCGTAGACACCCAACTGGTTCGCAGCCGCAACGTAGTGGGTTACATCGAAGGTTCCGATCCGGAATTAAAAAAAGAGGTGGTGGTGATCGGTGCACACCTGGACCATCTGGGCAAAAAGGGGGATTACATCTTTAACGGTGCCGACGACAACGGCTCAGGCTCGGTGGCGGTTATGGAAATCGCCCAGGCCTTTGCCGAAAATAAGGTCAAACCCAAACGATCGGTGCTGTTCGCCCTGTGGACCGGCGAAGAGGTGGGATTACTGGGCTCCCGCTACTATACCCTCCACCCCTTCTCCCCCTTAAATAAGACAGTGGCCTGCCTCAACTTAGACATGATCAGCCATACCTGGGACAAGCAGAGGCTAAAGCGGATGGCCACGATGTGGCACATCAAGATCGACGATGAGGTCATGGAAAAACTCGATGTCTCCTCCTTCCTCTCCCTCTCCCTGTCGGCGGAGCCCAATACCCTGTATGATGTCCTGGTAGACAGCAACCAATATGTGGGCCTTTCCCTCTACCTGCGTAAATCCACCAGGATGATGGGCGGCAGCGACCATGCCCCCTTTGCCATGAACCACATTCCCTGGGTCTTCTTCTTTGCCTCCATGACCGAAGACTATCACCAGCCCTCCGACAGCTTCGATAAGGCCGATCTGAATTTTGCCCAAAAGATCACCCGTTTGGCCTATTTAACCGCCTTCAAACTGGCCAATCAATAAAGTACAATGGATATTCTACAGGGCGGTGAGAATAATCGGTTCCCCTTTGCTTACCACCAGGGTGTGTTCAAACTGGGCCACCAGGCTGCCGTCCGGTGTACGCAGTGACCAGATGTCACTATCGTTGTCGGCGGATTCGGCCCCGGTAGACACAAAGGATTCAATGGCGATCACCAGCCCATCGTCAAGGATATCATCATCCCAGGCCTCATAATAGTTAAGTATGTACCTGGGTTCTTCGTGCAATTTCCGGCCGATGCCGTGGCCGGTTAGATTTTTCAAAACGGTTAAGCCGTAACGTTTGGCTTCAGCGTGAATGGCCTTGCCGATCCGGTTCAATTTCCGCCCGGGCCGGGCATTGGCAATGCCTTTATAGAGAGCGGCCTTCGCCACTTCACACAACTTCCGTTTCAGTGCCGGTCCCGGTTCCACCAATATAGAAGCCCCGGTATCGGCAAAATAACCGTTCAACTCCGCCGACACATCCACATTGATCAGGTCCCCTTCCCGGACTACGGTGGGACCCGGCACGCCGTGGGCGGCCACATCATTTAGGCTAATACAAATGTTGCCGGGAAAATTGTATTCGGACTTCGGCGCCGACCGGGCACCGTACCGTTCCAGCACCTTTTCGCCGACGGCATCCAATTCGGCGGTAGTAATGCCCGGCTTTACCGCCGCCAGGATCTCTTCCCGGGCCACAGCCACCACATTGCCGACTTTCTTCAAATTGATCAAATCCTCTTCCGACTCAATGCACATACGATGAAACCTCCGAAATCACTATTATACTATGTTTTACCTCATTTTGACATAAAATGCAAAAATTTTCCCCACCGACTCTCTTAACATAGGCTAAACAGCGGAGCAGACCACATAAAATTGGATAAAGAGAGTTACCCCAAAAAAGAAAATAGCGGGGGGAACTTTCATCTATAAATATTTGCATAAATGTTTTGTTTATGCTACACCCCAGATCTGTAAAAGCGTGTGAAACCTAAAGGAAACATTAAGTAATTAGATCTGTGAAGGAGGCCGCCAGCATTGAGACCAGGTACGAAAAACAAGATATCCAGGGGAAGATTTGGGGCATTTTTTTTGTTGTTTTTCAATTTTCCGCTGTGCTATAATCGAATTATGAAACACCCACAAACTAAGGAGAACTAAAATGAAAAAAACTTTAAAACAGGGATTTTTTATATTTTTGGCCTTAAGTCTGGTAATGGTGATGAATGGCTGGTCATGTGTTTTTCTAAATGATGTCGTCTGTGCCTTTTCCCCCACAGCGGAGAAATCGTCTATTGAAGACAACATCATTGCCGGGGCCACCTATTTTTTGGCCTCCAAAGCCAATGCGGATCTATTGTTGATGGAGTATGAAAAGGCCTCCAATCAAAAGCTGGATATTGCCTCGTCTTTAAGCTGTGCAACGGCGGCTATCGGGAAACTGGAGACCGCCAGGAAAAAGTATATATTGGCCAGGGACATCGGCCAGCGAATCGGTTATATGGAATTTAAACGACCCATGTTCCAGAATTTTGACTATGACAATCTTATCAGCCAGAGGAAATTGGTGTATCCGGTGGCCGATCGGGTCGGGGGCTACCTTACCGGCATGGATATTGTCGGTCTCTATTCCGAGAATATAACAAATATCGACAATATCTTGAAGACCTTGAAGGAGATAGACGGGCTATTGAGACAAAACCGGAAGCCGGGTATTGACTTGATCTGGAGACCCTTGCAGGAATATGCCGAGGCCATTCTCTTTGGCAATTATGCCACTACCATGGGGATCGAGGTCCTCAACAGCGGCGGCGAAGGTGGCGACGGCTGGCCAATTTGCGATCCCCATGGATAGGATGACACCAAACGGGAGGAAATACTGCAAGGATCAGATTAAGAAAAAGGAGATTATCCATTTTTTAAAATTGAGGGCTGGCGGCGAAATTATTGATAAGGTAAAGAGTAACACTTATACCCCCGAGGTATCGCTGAAATATTGGGTCCGCTATGTCTGTTTCCTGGAAGGCATTCAATTACACAGGGTAAGGACATGTCTGGATGAGTTAGGGATAACCGGGGCAGATTTAGACCGGAATGTGGGAAATATCGATGAGGAGACATTTGCCGGGGTGTATCTGGCCATTAAGTTGGCCGGAGACGCCGACATGTATGTCCTGGACGACTTTGTAAAAGGGATGTCGAGAAAATTCGAGGATCAATTTAAACGGGTGATGAAGAAGGCCAGGAAGTCCGTTTACATAAGCAGTGAGATGTATGGGTACGAAAAGAGGAATGTCAGCGACACCGAACTTAAACTCTACTCCATCGACCTGACGGAAAACAACGTATCGCTTCGATAAATCTTCAACCGGTTAACTCTTTGAATATGTCGGAATCCGGCAAAATCCGGGAAAAGAAGTAGAAAAAAATCTCTTTTTTCAGTTCAGGATAGGTTCTCAGGTAGTTATTAAAAATGTCTTCCTGCTCTTCGGGTGACAGCTTTAGACATTGATCGAACTCTATAAGGGGTAGGACGACTTTTTCATCGAAGAGGGAGGTTTTCTGGACGGTCCCGGCAATATGCTTTAAGGTCTATCTGGCAAAATATACTTTATAGGCGTGAGAGGAAGATTTGTACTCCAGGTGGTAATTGGCTTTGGGGTCAACATCGTATTCTGCCAGTTGGAAGATGAGTTTCGCCGGTATTATGGTGTTGGGGGGAACCGAATAGAGATTGTTTTCAATTATCGTCTCCCACAAGCCGGTCTTTTTATGCCGGATTAGTTGAAAAAAGTAATCCTGGGAATCGCGGGTGGGCATGGGCCTCACTTTCTCGGCAGTCTCCTTGATTAAATTTGAAATTTCGTTTTTAAATATTTCCCTATTCTGATCCAGCATGGCCTCAAGATGTCTCTTGAACTGGGGAATACGCATCAAGAAGGCCAATTCCTGGATGATCGGATTGGTGTAATCAACCATCATTGTCGTCATTCTCCTTTTGAATGTTTTTAAGCCTCTTGCGTTGTTTGAAGGCATCGATGAGGGGTTTAAAAATGATCCTCAGTTTATCCAATTCAGCCAGAATGGAGCGTTTGATCTCCGAAATCTCCATGAGTCCAATCATCTCCCTGACCTCCCCGTCTTTCAAAACACGATTGAGGACCGCGATGTTGTCTGGAGTCGAAGTGCCTTGGCCGTCTTCGAGGAAGGGGCTGCCGATGCCGTTCATTAACCAATTGGCATCCACATTGTACAATTGCACAAATCTTTGAATCAGCAGGGCATCGGGAATTCTGTCGCCGGTCTCGTAACGGGAGAGCGTCTGTTCGGTGATAGATAGAGCCGAAGCGACTTCCGCCTGTCTGAAACGATAATGTTTGCGAACCGTTTTCATTCTATTTCCGATTGTCATGTTTTTATTCCCCAGAAAATTTTATTTTGCCTGTTTCTTGTATTGAGATTTGGTTATGTTATACTATAATTACACCATGTGCGCAAGTAAAATCAAACAATCGACCAAAGAAATAGCAAAATATCAGACCATTTTTAAAACAAACAACAACAATCGTCACCACCACTCGATTATTGAAACAGGGAGTCAATTTGATGTTATGTTTCATCAAGAATAATATACCCAATATTTCAAAAAAGTGCAAGAGCAATCCAAAAAAAATCATCCCCCAAAAAGAGGCGTGAATGAAAAAGCGGTTTTGTGGTATAGCGGTGGGTTTAAATAGATATGGTTTCACCCCTTTGCCCCCGGTTTGTACCGCCGGGGGTTCTCTTTTTAAGGCGGTGGGACCGGCAGTGGGCAGGCGGCGGAGGGTAAGCTCGTGAAGGTTCCGGGGGTTGACAGGGCGGCTTTGGTCCTTTCTCAGCAGATAGGAGACGGGATTAGACTCTGCCACCTCATCGAACAATGCAGCCCGGCCCCCTACCTGGAACTCTTTGCCCGCCGACACCGCCCCCACTGGCACCAATGGGGCAACCAACTCCAAAAAACCCAATGAACAACCAAAATAGGATAACAATAAATTTACAATTAAGGAGAAGTAAATATGCCATACCAAAACATTTCTGCTGAATTGAGCGAAGAAGAGTTTAATCAATTGGTTCAAAAACTAAAAAGAGATCGAGGCGACCCTCTCGTTTGCCGTCAATCTTACCGCAGACGACATCAAGTCATTGTACCTGCTGGGTGACAAATCCCTGGCCTTTGTGGAAGCAG
>CBFDCR010000137.1:0-5592 GCA_965603365.1 uncultured bacterium | reverse complement strand
CCACAACAATAAACAAAATAAAAAAAAAATCACAAAAAGGGTTGATTTTTTAAAAATTTGTGTTAGAATGTTACCGGTGTCACCTCCTTTTTTTATATAAAGTTCCTTTATATAAAAACAGGCCCCCGGTAAAGTCCGGGGGCTCCCTCCTTCTTAACCCCAAAGGCCAACGCAAGGTTTTCTTATAAGGAATTTTGATCGGTCCTGTCGGTCACTATAATTGTTTCATATGGGTGAAGTATTTATCGATTTCTTTTTTAACGACCCCTCCCAGCAGCAATATGGCAATCAGGTTGGGAATGGTCATGAATGTGATCACCATATCCACAAAATGCCATACGATGTCGATTCTGCCCATGGCACCGAGAAAAACAAAAAGACCATAGATATAACGATAAGGTCTAATGGATTTTGTTCCCAGGAGGTATTGTGAGGCTCTTGTGCCGTAGTAAGACCAGGCGATGATGGTGGAGAAGGCAAAGAGCATCAGACCGCCGGCCACAACATGTGGGGCAATTTCTTCCAGGCCGATCCCGGAAAGTCCTCTGGTAAAGGCAATAACGGTCATTTCGACACCCTCTTTGCCGCTGTCCCAGGCCCCTGTCACAATGATAACCAGGGCCGTGAGGGTGCAGATGATCAGGGTATCTATAAAGGGGCCGACTGAGGCAACCAGTCCCTCCCGGACAGGATGTTTTGTTTTGGCGGCTGCATGGGCAATCGCGGCCGAGCCCTGACCGGCTTCGTTGGAAAAAAGACCCCGCCGGACCCCCCAGGTAAGGGTCATAATAAATGCAGAGCCGATGAATCCGCCGGTGGCGGCAGTTCCGGTAAAGGCGTCGTTTATAACCATGGCAAAAGCAGAGGGTATTTGTTTATAAGAGATCACAATGACAACGATTGCACTCAAGAAATACATGACAGCCATGAAGGGAACCAGTTTGGATGTCACTTCGGCAATTCTCTTGATGCCGCCGACAATAACGAGTAAAACGAGAGAACTGATCAAGATTCCTGAGAACAAGGGGGGTATTCCATAATTTGCTCTCATGACATCCGCCATTGAGTTGGACTGGGCCATGTTGCCGGTTCCCATTGAGCACAGGATAGTGGCGCCGGCAAAGATGACTGCCAGAACCTTTGCAAATGAACCCAGCTTTTCCTTTAATCCCATCTCCATATAGTACATGGGGCCGCCGGAAGCAGAGCCGTCCTTGTTTATTTTTCTGTATTTGAATGAAAGGGTGCATTCCACGAATTTAAGAATCATCCCCAGGAAGCCGGTGATCCACATCCAGAACAGGGCACCGGGCCCCCCGTAATAGATGGCTAAGGCCACGCCGACAATATTTCCGGTTCCGATGGTGGCGGATAGGGCGGTGGTTAGTGCCCGGAAGTGGTTGATATCGCCGACATCTTCTTTTTTGTCATATTTGCCCCGGATGACCTTTATGGAGTGGGCGATTTTGGTGATGTGAAGGAACTTGAATTTAAAGGCAAAATAGAGGCCGGTGGGGACCAACATGATCAGCAGTAAGTAGCCCCCGATATAGTCGTTATACCAGACAATGATACCGTCGATGAAGTGAACAATAGAATCCAAAATTGTATCCATGATTAACCTCGATCTTAATTATATGAAATCAATTTATAACGTATGCCCACCAAAATGTCAAATAAAATTCACCCCCCGGTTCCAAAATCCCCAACCCATCAGGGAGAGTTGAAGACTTCTTTTTCAAGGGCCTGTTGGACCAGTTTGTTTAACGATATTCCCAGTGTAAGTGATTTTTGTACCGCCTTTTTGTGAAGCTCCGAGGGGATTCTAACATTAAAGCTTCCCTTATAGGACTTTTGCAGCGATTTGCCTGTTTGTTTACAAATATCGATATAATCTTCCACCGCTTCATGAAATGCCGTCTTAAGCTCATCAACGGTGGTTCCTTCGAAGCTAATGAGATCGTTAATCCCCTCAATTTTACCGAAAAAAACACCATCATCGGCACTGAAATGAACCGATCCGATAAAATCGTTATATTGCAATATGTCTTTTTTGATCATCGAACAAATTATATTATTAAAATTTAACCAAGGCAACACTTTAGCAACTAAGGCAGTATTGTGGTATACTGGGGATCTGTCGCCTGGCTACTTTAATATTTATTTGAGGTAACCATGAATTGGCTGGATTTTCACTGTCACCTGGATATGCCGGAATTTAACGATACCTGGGCACAGATTTTAGATGAGTGTTTTGAAGCCGGGTTTTCCCGGATTGTCACCGTGGCCGATCCCTATGAGGAGGGGTCGATGGGGCGGACACTGGAAATTTTAGCATACCATGACCGGGTCCTGGCCATGATTGCTGCCCATCCCCATAAAGCCGACCTTTATTCGCCGGAAGTCGAGAAGCGGGTATTGGCACTGCTGGAACATAAAAAGACCGTTGGGGCAGGAGAGACGGGGCTCGATTTTTATTACAATTTCTCGACGCCGAAAAACCAGGAAAAGGTGTTTCGCCGACAGATAGGGATTGCCAGAGAGGTGGGCCTGCCCCTTACCATTCATTCCCGGGAGGCCGAAGCGGTGGTGCTCCGTATTTTAGAGGAAGAGAAATTCGATCTGCCGGTGGTGTTTCACTGCTATACCGGCAGTATGGCCGATGCGGAGGAGATATTGAAGCGGGGGTATTCGATCTCCATCTCCGGTATCGTGACCTTTAAAAAGTCCGGCTATTTAAGGGACATTGTCCGGCTCATCCCCTTAGGGCGGCTATTCACCGAAACCGATGCCCCTTATCTCTCTCCCGAACCGTACCGGGGCAAGGTCAATACCCCGCGGCGGGTCGAGATGGTGGCCGAAAGAGCAGCCGGGATAAAGGCGATAGATGTTTCACTGCTGAATGATGCGGTCAACGATAATTTTCAAAGGATATTTTCCCCTTCTCCATAACCGGCCTGAATTTTTTTATAAATGTTAGGGCAGCTTGAATCGTATTTAAATTGGAAGAAAAAGCCATGCGAGAAGAGACGGCAATTCAGAAGTGCCTGGCCGGTGAGTTAGATGCCTTCGAGACGTTGGTGCGCCGGTATCAGGGCAGCCTGATTGCCGTGGCCCGGCGCCTGCTGGGAGATGGCGACGAGGCCCTGGATGCCGTCCAGGAAACCTTTGTGCAGGCCTTTGTAAATCTTCACCGTTTCGATCCCCGCCGCTGTTTTAAGACCTGGCTGCTGGCCATCGGGGTGAAGCGATGTCTCGATCTCCTCAAGAAAAGAAAGACCATTCTGAACTATTTTCGCCAGCGGACAAGAGAGTTGGAGGGACAACCACCCGGCAGCGGAGACCGGCGGGGCATCGAGGAATCGGAGATATTCAGCCCCCTCATCCGCACGTTAAAACCCAGGGAGAGGGCGGCCCTGCTGCTCAGTGTCGATGAGGGGTATACTGCCGTAGAGATTGCCGAAGTCTTGAAGTGTTCGGAAAACACGGTCCGGGTCCATCTCTACAATGCCCGCCGGAAGTTGAAAGCAGCGCTGCACCGGGCCGAGAGGGCGGCGGACATCCGAACTTTTCGGGAGGTGTTATGGTGACGGTACAAAAATCGTTGATCTGTAAAGTATATAGTATACTATATAAATGGGTTCCCGTCGGTGCCTTGAGGGCGTCGATTATCCGGAGACACTTCACCACCTGTCCCCACTGCCGCGAAGACGCGCTGGACGAACAGGTGGCGCAGGACATTCTGGGAAAGAATAGAGAGGAGGAACCTGCCCCGGACCTGTGGCCGCAGATCCGGAGACAAATCGTATCCTTGAGAGAGCGAGGTGCCTTCCCCAGGCTTCCCCGCTGGGGCCTGGTGACGGCATCGATGGCGCTGGCGGTTTTGCTGCTGGTTGTCGTACTTCCTCTGTTTAAGGGCCCCTTGCCTATTGCCGACGATAAGAGGGCGGACAGCGATTCCGAAGATCTCATTGTCGTCAAATCGGTGCAGGTGGACAACCGGCCGGCCAAAACCTATTTTTTCCAGACCCAAAAAGACCGGTTGATTGTCTGGGTACAAAAAAATAATGAATGATCAGGAGGAAACAGAATGAAACAAATTAACTTGATTTCAACTAAATGGGTTATTGTATTGTTGATGGTGCTGGTATTGGCCAGCGGTGTTTTTGCCGGACCCGATATCCAGGTGGATTTGAGGCTGTACGAGGGCGCCTATGGCCATCGAACCGCGGCCAAGGCCCGGGTGGAGACCTCGTATTATCTAAAACCCATGTTTGCCGGCAATGTTTTCCTGGATGTGGGTTTGGCCGAGGAGGTGAAGGAGATTAAGAAGATATTCAACCTCCGGGATGTCAATCTATTGACCAAGGCCCGGTGGGGCTGGAAATACGGGAGAATTTATAAGCAGTCCCAGGTGATGTCCATCGACGGCCGGGAATTCCTGTTACAACTGACGGGGCTGCCGGATCGGGACCATTTCCGGCTGGCAGTCAAGGAGAAGGCCTCCCAAAAGGAGATCCTGGAGACCGAGATCATCCTGCCCCAGCAAAAGACTTCGATTTTTGGTTTTGAGAATTCCGAAGGTAAACCCTATTTTATCTCCATCCAGAGAAGCAAGGATAAGAAAATCAGCGGTAAAGAACCGGTGATGTTGGCTTCCATCAAAAAACCGAAGTTGATAAAAAAAGTAGATCCCAGATACCCCAAAGAGGCGGTGGATAAGGGGATTATGGGCAAAGTGGTGCTCGAAGCCGTTACCGGCATTTATGGAATTGTAAGGGAAGTCGAAGTTATTGAGGGAGATGCGGCCTTAAGTAAAGCGGCTGTAAAAGCCCTCAAGCAGTGGGTTTATGAGCCTTATATAATAGATGGCGTTCCCAAGCCGGTCCGCTTTACAGTGGTGATGAATTTCAGGCTGGGGGATGATAAAGACAGGGCCGAAAGTGCAGAAGAGGACAGAGAAGAGGACAGAGGCAAGCCAAAGGCTTTGTCTCCCCAACAGTTAATCGAGAATATCAAAAATAAACAATTCGGCGGCGAGCCCTATGATTTAAACTTTAAGGATGCCCAACTGGATAATGTGATCCGGTTTTTGTCCAGGAGTGCGGGATTGAAGATCATTCTTGACCCCGGGGTGAAGGCCCGGGTGACCTGCGAAATGGAAAAAGTGTCCTGGGACAAGGCCTTAGCCTTCTTCCTGGAGCAAAATCATCTAACCCTGGTGCTGGAGGGTGATATCCTCAAGATTCGTAAGAAAAAGTAAATCCGGCATATTTGACGAAAAGCAGGGAACAGGCCTGGCTGGTCGCCTGTTTCCTGCTTTTTTTTATGACAATTTTTCAATATTCCACTATTCCGGTTCTAATTTTTTGTTAAGGAGTGTCATTTAAATATTTCTATAATCTGGTATAATGTTGTACAGTACTTCGGAAAAAATAAAAATGGAGGCTTACAACCGATGAAAGAGAAGGTATTCTGGATAAAGGTCGGGGACAACGAAGACGATGAGGTGATCTGTCGGCGGCTTCACTCTCTCCTCCGCCGGGAGAGTGTGTTCGCCTTTGTTGAAGATAAGGACATGACCGCGGTCAA
>CBFDCR010000136.1:0-5807 GCA_965603365.1 uncultured bacterium | reverse complement strand
TGCCCCGAAGGGGCGGGGTGTGTTAACTCTTGAGAGGGGTGCCCCGTTTCAATCAGCCCCACCCGCAGCAGCGGCGGCCTCGATAAATCAAAGGGCCTTATATTCTTTTTTATTTCCCGTATCTGCGCGTCCTTCGCGGCTAAATCGTAACATTCAATCTCAAAATCCACCTCTCTGTGCACCCGCTGCACCGGTTCTTCGTTTACCCGCACAAACGATGTCCGGAAACTCTCATGACGAACGATTAACTGGCGAAACACCTCCTCCAGCCTTTCTCTATCTACCTCTTCTTTCAATTTTACTAACTGCGGCATATTGTATACCGTGCTCTCCAGGTTCAACTGCTGCAGTATATACATCCGCTTCTGGGCTGAAGACAAGACACAATATTCCTTTTCTTCATATGGTTTTATCGGGCTGTAGTCGCCCTCTACCTGTGTAGTGCGGAAAAAGGCAATGATGTCCTCTTTTTTCTCTTTGAGTTCATTTAACAGATCAGGCGTTAATTTTTCTTTGGGGGCACTTATTTTTAACCGGTCATCGACCAACCGTATGCCGATGCCTGCTTCTCTCAATTTGACCATTAATGGAAAAATACTCATAAATGACCTCCTTATATTTTAACTTTTTACCTTGAATTGTAAGATAAACTTCCGCCCCGCATATCACCTCTCCTGCTGTTCCCCTCTCTTCCCTCTATCTTTTTCATGGCTCCCCAATGCCATGGTCCCTTCACCCCTGGGAATGAGTTTTTAGTGGTAGTGGACGATTTTTTAGACTCTGGTAACCATTTCTTAGCCCTTGTGAACGATTTTTTAGCCCCTGGTAGTCGTTCTTTAGCTCCTGACAATCATTTTTTAGACGTTGTGGATGACTTTTTAGGGGCTGGGAATCATTTTTTAGTAGTTGGGAACGATGCCGCCAAAGTCGAATTAAATATTTCGGAAATCTGGCCGGATGCAGGCTCTTTTAATATCGAATAATGGTCACCGGTTATTTCATGGCACTGAATCGGCCCGATACAGTAATCACGCCAATTATCTACAAAAATTTCCGGTGATTGGCTGGCTTTAATAAAATGTAACCTGGTTTGAATCTTTTCCCCAGGAATGTAATTTGTCCTGGCCCGGGTTAAACTCCTGCCTACATTGAGATAATAGATGGTTTCCCGTATCCCTAACTGATTAAAATTGGGCAGGGCCTGCATGCCGTAGCCGACAATGACTCTCTTGATGATATCCACATCGAAATTTTTTGCATATAGATAGGCAACGATGTCGGACCAGAGCACATCCAATTGAGATATTTTTTTGAATCTCTCTTTGATGTCCCCTTCGGGAATGTAATCCTTCACATAATCCAGCTCCGATTCAAGGGTAAATGGAACGAGATTTTTCTGTACATCCTTTTGGGGGCCAGGAGCGTCGATGAGACCGAGAAAGGCAATCGTTTCGCCCAACCGTTCCAATTGTAAGGCCATCTCAAAGGCGATGGTGCCTCCCAGCGACCAGCCCACAATACAATAGGGGCCGCGGGGCTGTACCCTCTTTATACTGTCAACATATTTCCCGGCAATGGCGGGAATCGTCACATTGCGGGGGGCATGATCGATGATTCCACCGGCCTTAAGGCCCCAACAATTGAATTCACCCGTTAATTGGCAGCAAAATTCCCTGTAGCCATCCACTTCACCTGTGCCTTCGTGGATTAAAAACAGGTGATCGGCTTCATCGGCTCTTTCCCTGAGCAGTAGCAGATTGTCGTCTTCAATTACCAGACTCTCTTTGCCTTTGTTCTTCATATACTCAGCCATTCTAACAATGGTGGAATCCTGAAATATCCTGTTTAAAGGCATCCTCACCTTGAATTCCTTTTGGACTTTCGACACCAGGATGGTCGCCTTCAACGAATGCCCCCCCAATTCAAAAAAATTGCTCTCTGTCCCGATTAACTCCTTATCCAGACCCAACACCTCTGACCATAACACCGCCAGTCGAGTCTCCACTTCATCCCGGGGGGCCACATATTTTTCTCCGGCTGCCTTTAGGGGGTCCGGCAGTGCCTTTCGATCTATCTTACCATTGGCAGTCAAAGGCATCTGCTCCAGCAAGACGAACGAGGCGGGCACCATATACTCGGGTAGATGATGTAATAAATGACTTTTCAAGTCTTCAACGAGTCTTTCCGGGCTGTACCAGATATCACCGCCCCCCGTTTGTGTTTGCCGAACCTCATCCGACAGAGTGCCCTGCTTTTCATCATCCCGGTCGGCTAAAACCGCATACAGGTTATACAGATTCGTATTCTCCAGTTCCCTATCCTGGTCCACGGTTACTCTATAGCCGTGAGCCAGCAAAAGATCTTTTATCCCCTCCAGGCGACCATCCACATCATGCACCTCTATGACGATCTGGAAAATTTTTGACCAATCGTCTTCGTTAATACCCCGCAAAACATTTAACTCTGCCTTTTCCACATCGATCTTTAACAGATCTACCCTGTCAATCCTATTTTCCGCCATTACCCGGGAGAGGGTCTTCATCTTGCACTTAAAATGGCTGCTTTCCAGCCGATTTTCCAGGAGTTCGCTGACCTGGCTGTCGCCAATGCCCGCCTCTTCTGTGCCCACAGCCCGGCTGCTTATGAAAGCCCTAACCGCCTCAGCCTCCTGCTCTCTGTCGGCAAATTCGCCGGATAAAATCGTGGCATGGGGATAATATGTTAAGTCAACCTCACCCTCTTCCGAAGAGATCCCGTGATTGAATACCTTCACACCGGCGCCATACAGCAGCATATTAAGGCTCAACACTTCAAAAACCGGTGGAATCGGCTCAAAGGCGTAGATCTCGGCATCCCCGCAAATCCAGTTGACAAACATGGAGAAGACCCCGATATTGGCCCCCAGATCGAATACGCACGCCCCCGGATTCAAGGTAATACCGTGCCGGAAATAAGAGTTTTCCTGGAAAATTTCCCGGTACATAAAATCGCTCTCCCCCCGGTTCAGGTAAAACAGGGTCATGCCGTTGGGCCATACATAACGGGAGCGATTCAGGTGTAAACCTTTTCTCTCCAGTTCCAGCAGCCGTCGTACAGTATGGGCATGCTGGTCTGTGGGTACGGCGTAGGCGGTCAGTGCCCGATCGCCGCTCTCCTCTTCCCTGACGGTCACCACCGCCTCGGCCGCGGCCGGGAAATCGTGCAGCCGGTTTTCGATCTCCCCCAATTCGATCCGGTTGCCCCGGATCTTCACCTGATAATCCAGTCTCCCCAGGAACTCCAGGTTGCCGTCGGCCAGCCAGCGTACCAGGTCACCGGTGCGATATAGGATCTGGGATTTAGGGGGTTGGGGCTGGTGGCTGGCGGCTGGGGTTGTAACGAATTTTTCGGCGGTTAATTCCGGGCGGTTTAAATAGCCTCTGCCCAGACCAGTACCGCCAATATACAACTCACCGCTCACGCCAACAGGCAGTGGTTTCATGTTCTTATCCTGTACATACAACCCGATGTTATCGATAGGTTTGCCGATGGGCACTTTTTCCAGCTTTCCACTCCGGGGACAATTAAAGTAAGACACATCCACGGTGGCTTCGGTAGGGCCATACAGATTGATCAACCTTACCTGGCCCAATCCTCTAAATATATCGTAAAATTTCCGTACCTGCTGCACCGCCAGTGCCTCACCACTGGCAAAGACCTGTTTCAAACGCCTCAATCGCGGCACATTATCCCCATCCCCCTCTTCCAGGACAGTTAAGAATGCATGCAGCATGGAGGGCACGAAATGGATGGTGGTGATTCGATACCTGTCAACCGCGTCCATGATCGCCTCAGGATCCTTCTCTGCACCGGGAGCCAAAAAACATACCGAAGCCCCATGAAAACCCCACCAAAACAACTCCCATACCGATACATCAAAATCAAAGGGGGTTTTTTGGATTATGACATCCCCTACCCCGACGGGATAGCTCTTCTGCATCCAATTCAACCGATTCATGACAGAACGATGTTCGATCATGGCGCCTTTGGGTTTGCCGGTGGAACCGGAGGTGTAGATCACATAGGCTAAAGTGGTTGCCGGTTGGGCGCCGTCAGACCATGATGCTTCCTCCCTGCTGTCGTCGATACATAGAATATCGGTATCTGATTTTACAATTTCCGAAAATTGACGGGTGGTGAGCAATATTTTGGCCGAACTATCCTGCAGCATGTACTGGATTCTGGAGCCAGGCTTGAGGGGATCGAGGGGTAAATAGGCACCACCGCTCTTCAGTATGGCCAGCAGGGCAATCATCATCTCCGCCGATCGCTGCAGCAGGAGGCCGACGACTGTACTCCTTTCTGCTCCACACCTTCTCAACCGGCTGGCCAGTTGACCGGCCCGCAGATTCAATTCACGGTAGGTCAGGGTGCCATCTTTAAATATCACCGCCGCCCAGCCGGCTGTCTGTGCCGCCTGCTCTGCAAATACCTGGTGAATGGTCTTATCCCGGGGAAATTCCGCCCCGGTATTGTTTAAATCATACACCACCTGCCTCTTCTCCCCTTCCGAAAGAATGTCTATATCCGCGATCATTAAAGCGGCAGAGGCAGTCACCGCCGACACAATCCTCTTAAAATAGCCGGCATAACGCTCAATGGTCTCTTCTCTAAACAGTCTGGTACAGTATTCAACCACAAAAGATAATTGGCCACTCCTCTCTACCGCCATAAATGTCATATCGAAACGGGCAACCCCGCCGGCAAAAGTAACATCTCTACCGTCAGCAGACCGATTCCCCGAAGTACTCGTCAATGACGAATCGTCGCTGCCGAAGGAAAACATGACATCGAATAATGGATTGCGGCTAACATCTCGATTGATCTCAACCTTCTCCACCAGATCCTCAAACTGGTATTCCTGGTTCTCAAGGGCTGCCAACGTACCGGACCCGACTTCTTCCAAAAATTCAGTCAATCCCTTCTCCCCTGAAGGATAGCTGCGCAGCGCCAGCGTGTTGACAAACATGCCGATGACCCGTTCCAGGTCGGCATGACGGCGGCCGGCTATCGGTGTGCCGACCACGATATCCTCCTGGCCGCTGAGTTTCGACAGCAGGATATTGAATAAGGCCAGCAATAAGCTGTACAACGTCGTCCTTTGAGATATGGCCAGTTGCTTTAGACCGGTTGTTTCTGCCGCTGCAATCTCAAATCCAAGACTGCTGCCTTCAAAACTCTGAACCGCCGGCCGAATATAATCGATGGGCAGGTTTAACACCGGGATCTCACCGCTAAACTCTTTTAACCAATACACCTCCTGGGCCTTTACCTTCTCTTTCACGGCCTCACTCTGCTGCCATTGGGTGTAATCTTTATACTGGAGGCGCAGCTCCGGTAATTGTGCACCATCATACAATTGCCGGAACTCCGCCACCAGGACCTTCATCGACTCGCCGTCGCTGACAATATGGTGCATATCCACCAACAGCACATACATCCCCTCTTGAGAGGGGTGCCCCGAAGGGGCGGGGTGTGTTAACTCTTGAGAGGGGTGCCCCGTTTCAATCAACCCCACCCGCAGCAGCGGCGGCCTCGCTAAATCAAAGGGCCTTACAAAATCTTTGGCGGCTATATTGTAATATTCAATCTCAAAATCCACCTCTTTGTGGACTCTCTGCACCGGCTCCTCATTTACCTTCACAAACGATGTCCTCAAACTCTCATGACGAACGATTAATTGGAAAAACACCTCCCCCAGCCGTTCTATATCAACCTCTTCTTTTAATCTTAATGCCTGCGGAATATTGTATACCGTGCTGTCAAGA
>CBFDCR010000135.1:0-5828 GCA_965603365.1 uncultured bacterium | reverse complement strand
GTGAGGGAGTACCCGGTGGCTAAGACCATCCATGAGTTATTCGAGGAACAGGTAGCCAAGACCCCGGGAAATACCGCGCTGGTATATGGGGAAAATCGGTTAACCTATAGAGAATTAAACCGGAGATCCCTCAGCCTGGCAGTTTTCTTAAGAGGGAAAGGGGTGATGCCCAATACGATAGTAGGCATCATGGTAGATCGTTCGTTAGAAATGGTTGTAGGCATGATCGGCATATTGGCGGCCGGCGGCGCCTATCTGCCGGTAAATCACCGGCAGCCGGCGAACAGAAAGAGATATATGTTGACCGACTGTGGAGCCGAACTGCTGCTGACCGGGGCAGGTCTGACCGAGGGGGTAGATGAAAGTATTGAGAACATCGATTTAGGAGAAAAAGGGTTATATGAGGCCGGGGCTAATCATGTAGAGAAGGTCAGTGGTTTTGAGGATTTGGCCTATGTGATCTACACCTCCGGCTCTACCGGTAATCCCAAGGGCGTGCCCATCAGCCACGGCAATTTCTGTCCGCTGTTAATCTGGGGCAAGAGCCGCCTTAGTCCTGGCAGCGGTGACCGGGTGGTGCAAAACCTCTCGTATTATTTCGATTGGTCGGTGTGGGAGATATTTTTAGCCCTCTGTTCGGGCTCGCAGTTGGTTATGGTGGCTGAAGAAGTGGTGATCAATCCCGGGGAATATATCGATTTTATCGATAGAAACGGGATAACGGTATTGCAAATAACCCCCTCTCATTTTCAAACCATAGCGGCCCAGGAGCGAAGGCTTGAAAGTTTAAGATATCTGTGTATAGGGGCCGAGAAGTTTACATTGGACATATTGGTGCGGAGTCTGGGGTTAGTGAGAGAGGAGTGTCGGCTGTTCAACATATACGGGCCCACCGAAGCGACGGTCATCGCTTCGGTACTGGAGATCGATCGTCTAACTGCGGAGGGATACACCAGGTTATCGAGTGTGCCCATTGGCAAGCCGATTGCCAACAACAACCTGTGGGTACTGGATAAGAATTTAACGTTGTGCCCGCTGAATGTGAGGGGTGAATTATTTATATCCGGCGGTGGATTGGCAGCCGGTTATTTGAACGATGTTGAGAAGACATCGCGCTCGTTTATAAAAAACGTTCTTAAAGAGGTAGGGGGCGAGGGCGAGTGTTTTTACAGGACCGGCGACCTGGTACGCTGGCTCGCCGACGGCAGCCTCGAGTTTTTGGGAAGAATCGACCACCAGGTCAAGATAAGGGGCTTCAGGATAGAACTGGGGGAAATCGAAAAGCAATTGCTGAAGCAGGCTGAGGTAAAAGAAGCAGTGGTCACCGCCAGCACAAACCAACAGGGGGAAGGTTTCCTTTGTGCCTATATTGTTTCGCAGGGTGAATTTAATCCGTCACAATTAAGGGACAACCTTTCCCGTTACCTTCCCGACTATATGATTCCCTCTTACTTTGTGCAATTGGCGGAGATCCCCTTAAATCCCAATGGTAAGTTAGATCGTTCGGCACTGCCGGCACCTAAAATCGAGAAATCCGAAGAATATGCAGCACCTGAGAATGAAGTCGAGAAAGGACTGGTAAAGATCTGGGCCGATTTATTGGGGCTGGAAGAGAACAGCACCGGCATACACGATAATTTTTTCAAATTGGGGGGGCACTCCCTGAATGCCACCATGATGACGTCCCGAATCAAAAAAGAGTTTCATCGTCCTCTTCCTCTGATGGAGATATTTAAAACCCCGACCATCAAACAATTGGCACGATATCTATTGGCAGCAGAAGATCACTATAGCGGCATTGAGAAGGATGAAAACCTGGTCCTCCTGAGAAGAGGTAACGACTCTGGTAAACATTTTTTTATGATTCATGCCGGTAATGGCCAGGTAGAAGGATATATTGAGTTTTGTAATCATCTGGCACCGGGTTTTAATTATTGGGGGCTCAGGGCAGATCCTATCGAAAACTTTACTCCCCGGAATATCACTATCGAAGATGTTGCCGGCAAGTATATTAAGAAGATAAAAACAGTTCAACCGTCCCCGCCCTTTTACTTAGGCGGCTGGTGTATCGGCGGCACCATCGCTTTTGAGATGGCCAGGCAGTTGGAAGAGATGAAGAAAGAAGTCGCTTGCTTAGCCATTATCAATTCGATTGCACCGGATAAGCTGTTAAAGGATCATGAAATTCCCTTTAGCCTTGAAACGGAATCCGATTGGATCCCGGAAGACTTAAAAACCGATGAATTGAAGGAACATATAGAGAGAGCCGGTGATTCGGATCGTCTCTGGCCATTGGTGGTGGATTACCTGGAGAAAAATAACTATAATGCCGAAACAATCAGAGGCTATATTCCCCAAAATTATGCCGACGCCACACCGAATTTTGGGCATCAGGACATAAAGGGATTGGTGTATTATCTTAATATCAATAGAACCTTTGATCATGCCCGCAGAATCTATCTCCCCGGGGGGAAATGCAGCGCGCCGGTGTGCTTTTTTGGGGCCAGCCTAACGGAGATATTTAATCGGGAAAAGTGGCACAGCTATTGCCAGGAGCCTTTAAGGTATTATCACATTACCGGTGACCATTTTTCGATTTTTAAGGCCCCGGAAGTTGTCGGGTTCGCCAGAACATTTAACGAAGTATTGGCTGATTTATAAAGATTTTAAGAAATTAAGGAGAGAACTATGAGAAGATTGGTTGTTTTTTCGCTGTGCCTGGTATTATTGGCGGGTTGTTCTAAAGATAGTCGTAAAAATTATGTGATCGTACAGGAGGATGGGATTAAGGTCTATAAGAATGAAGACAGACCCTCTGTAAAAGACCTTAACATCTCTCCCCGGCAAGTTCTGGCCATCGGCGGTGAAGATGAAAACGCACAGGTACCCGGAAGGGAATTTACCTGGGCCCGCTTTCTGGATATAGACAGCAGGGGCAATATCTATATTCTGGACAGCCCTTCGGCATCTATAAAGAAATTTGACGGCCATGGAAATTTTATCAAAAGTTTAGGCAGGGAGGGGAGTGGGCCCGGAGAGATGAAATCTCCCTATTTGCTCAATATTTTAAATGACATCGTCTATGTGACCGAACCCTTTGTTCGCCGGATCGTTCAATTTGATACAGAGGGTAATTTTCTCGGCAATGTCCAGTTAACCAGAGGTCTCCCCAATTTCATGCAGACTGTCGGCCAGGATAAATTCATCGCCTTTATGCTCCGGTTCGAACAGACCGATAAAGGCATTTATCAAAATTTTAACCTGGTGTTAATGAATGCCCGGCTTGAAGATATCGCAGTTTTGAGAAAATATTCGTCAAAGTACGATCCGGCTGTCAATGATTTTCCCGATCGTTTCACCGCCTATGCGGTTGGCAAAGATACGATATTTGTGGCGGAAAGCAGTGACGATCGGTATAGGATTAATGCCTTTGATTTTTCCGGCAAGCTAAAATATTGTATTGAGAAGGATTATGAAAAGGTATTGTTCAATACCGATGAGTTGACAGAATTGAACAGAAGCCTCGAAAGTCTCTTTAAAAAAAGCGGCGTTCTGAATTATCAGCCGGTTAAGCAGATTTATAAGAAAGCGATCAACCGGATGCACTATGACGACCAGGGCCGGTTATGGGTGGAGACTTCGGTCAAACGAGATCAAACCAATCAATACAATTTCTACGCGGATATTTTCAAACACGGTGTGTTTTTGAATCGCATCAAACTCGACATATTCAAAGGCTATGACTTTATCAAATTACAGGATGAAAAGGTATTATTTAAAGGTAATAGGATTTTCCACATCGATGAACCGGAAGCTCTCATAAGGGTGTTTGAGTACTAACCAAAGATATTTGAAAAAGGATACGACATTAGATAAAAGAACTGGAATTGAAACTTTTTGTGGGAATTGGCTGTCTTTGGAGTATGCAAAGCGAAAGTAAATGCAGTGAACATCATTTGGAGGTTATCATGAAACGATTCAAAACATTTTTTTCAAAGAGAGTTTTGTTGACAGGGTTGATCCTATCCCTAATGGTCCTGGGCGCCACCTCTTATGTAATGGCCGGGAAAAGTGAGGGTAAAGGCTATCTCGGTGTCAATATCGAGAGGTTGTCCAATGAAGACAAAGAGGAATTCGGCGTTACCTTCGGAGTACTGGTTGCCCAGGTGGTCAAAGACGGCGCGGCGGAAAAGGCAGGTATCAAAAAGTACGATGTGATTCAGTACTTTAACGATGAGAAGATGCGCAGACCCGACGATTTGATCGAGGCGGTTCGGGCCAATAAAGCCGGTGCCAAAGTCAAGATCAAGCTGGTACGGGACGCTAAAAACCAGGAAGTGGCCGTTACCCTTGGCGAGTATAAGTTTAAGGACCTGCGAATCGGCGGCAAAGACGGTAAGAATGTCATATTCTTATCCAAAGGCGGGGGTTACCTGGGGGTCCACCTGCAAGAGTTAAACAAAGACCTGGCCGGATACTTCGGGGTGAAAGAAGGTGAGGGTGCCCTCATTCTGAAAGTGGAGAAAGAGAGCCCCGCCCAAAAGGCCGGTTTGAAAGCCGGTGATGTGATTGTAAAAATCGGTGATGAGAAGGTCCAGGCGCCTGCCGATGCGCGCAAGGCACTGGCTGAGTTAAAGAAGGATGACAGGGTAGACGTTACGGTGATCCGCCAAAAGAAAAAGCAGACAGTCAAGGCAGAACTGGGGGAAGGACATGG
The DNA here is from genome assembly GCA_965603365.1 of uncultured bacterium. Taxonomy (GTDB): domain Bacteria; phylum Acidobacteriota; class Aminicenantia; order UBA2199; family UBA2199; genus JAHELQ01. The sequence goes on along the minus strand of CBFDCR010000135.1, from coordinate 1,111 downwards.
ATTTCACAACATCCAGATTTTCAAAGGCGTCGGCGACAAATTCAAATTTAAAATGGCCCCCATTCACATCGATATCCCCAAAATTGAGCACGAGTTCATCTGGAATGAGAAATGTCAGAAAGAACTGGAAGAGAAATTAAAGAAGGTTGAAAAGAGGCTCGAAGGGGTGGGGGAAAAGGTCCAGAAAAAGTTGAAACATCTCGAAGAGTATACTACTTATATTTAAGTACCGATACGTCATCACATTACCACGGCCCCGGGAAATCCCTCCTCGATATTTCCCGGGGCTTTTTTTTTGCCTGTTCTGTCAGGAGTTCCTCCAAAAAATTTGCTCCGTTAATTCTTTAACTCAAGTTTGGGATGCGTAAGCAGGCGCTAAGGCGCAATGGTGCATCAGCAGCCTCATCAAAAGAATTGAAAACCTCTTTCGCAATTACATGTTTCCCACCAAAGTGATCCTGAACAAACACGTGCTAAAGGCCAGGGCCAGGTATTAAACGTCCAGGTAGACATCTCCCACCTGTTTGACAAAAAATAAGACCATTGCTGTGCAGCCTGGCCCAACTGCTGTCAGACCACGGCGCGTCCTGGGACACCCCCTCCACCCGCGCCTGGTACAAATACCCGGCCGGAACCTGCCCCGGCGATATCCTGCTGACGAACAACACCGATCTCTTGCAAAACCTGATCAGCACGACAGGCATTTGAAACCCGGCTCTGCGATATTCCATCTTGCCTCCGGCAGTCATTCTCCTATTTTATTCCAGTACTTATATAAAATCCCATTTCCCATACTCCAAAAATATCGATGTCAGCGAATACCACATGGTTATAAAGTCAGATAGTGAGGATATGGATTGACCGGTTACCTGTGAATAAGAATTTATCCACATTTATAAATGTTTACATTTTGAGATCACCGATAATTCATCGTTTCAAAAATAAATCTAAACTATTATAAATGTGAAATAAAAATCATGAAAATGATGCTATATTAAAACAAAGTGAAATGGTCATGGCAGCAATTGTATAGGTCTAAGGAGTAAGAGAAAGTGTGGCCAGGCAGGATGGGAGAAGGGGGAGAGTTGGGAAAGAGCAATAGATGAAGCCC
>CBFDCR010000134.1:0-6648 GCA_965603365.1 uncultured bacterium | reverse complement strand
CATAGGGCAGCAAACCCGAAAAACTCGTCAGGCTTCGTGATTTTTTTGACTCTTCGTACTTGAAAGGTAATACGCCTTGTGTCATAATTTATGCACCTCGTTTGGGCTTTATTGTGGTGTTTGGGAAAACTAATTATACACTATTATAGCCACAAACGGGGCTTTTTTATTTTTTTGATGGGAAATTTGGGATCACGGCCGGTTGATTTTATGGGTAAATTTTGGTATAAATGAATCCAGGTCGAAATAGATCACCGGTTGATTGTTTCTTCGGCAACATAGAAATCACAGAAAAAAGATATAAGAATATTAAGAATATAAGAGAAAAATACAACGATTGGGTGAACCGATGAAGAAGCTAAAGCTCTTTTGCTTCCCCTATGCCGGCGGGTCGGCCGCCGTATTTAACAGTTGGCGGCGTTATCTGCATAAAAATATTGAATTAAATGCAATTGAACTGGCGGGTCGGGGCAAACGCATATACGACCCTTTATATGGAAATATCCACGAAGCGGTGGAAGAAATATTTAATCGCATCAAGGACAAACTGAATGAAGGCCCCTATGCCTTCTTCGGGCACAGCATGGGGGGCATTATTGCCTATGAACTGGCCCAAAAAGTCAGGCATTTGAATGTCAACCAGCCGGTACATCTGTTTTTCTCCGGCCGAGGGGCCCCCCACCTGCCCTCTGAGGATGAGGAGCCATACTGGAAACTTCCGGACGACGAATTCAAGGAAAAAATACTGGAATTGGGCGGCACACCGAAGGCGTTTTTTGAGCATCCGGAACTGTTGGAGGTCTTTTTGCCGGTTTTGAAAAACGACTTTAAAATCGCCGAAAAGTATGAGCCTCCCCGGAAAATCGAGCCGCTGGACGGTGATATCACTGTGTTTATCGGCAAAGAAGAGGAGGTGAAGCCCGGACAAATGGACGGCTGGAAGGACCATTCCGGGCAATTGTGCTCGATTCACTATTTCCCCGGAAATCACTTCTTCATCCACGAGGAGACCAAAAAGCTGATCAATATCATCAATAACATTCTAATCAATGCCCTTCAATCGCAGCCCTCTGCCGGGGTTCACGCCTAAACAGATGAGAAAATGAAGCGGTCTCCCAAATCACCTTCTTTGATTTTTTCATATCTTAACAAATTTTGAACAAAAAGAGTGTTATAATCATATTTTTATATAGTGATTCTATAGGAGGTATGGACATGAACATTACCATTCTGGACGGCAATCCGGACAGGAATCGCAAAACCTACAATCGGTATATCAAACAACTGGGCCAGGAATTGAATTCAGGCCGACATCAGGCAAAGACCTTGGCCCTGCGGGATATGGATATTCAATTTTGCACCGGCTGCTGGAGCTGCTGGTGGGGGCCAACCCCCGGTGAATGTGTGTTCAAGGACGACTCCCACACCGTATGCAGGGAATACATCCACTCGGATCTGGTTGTACTTATCTCACCCGTGATTATGGGGTTTGTCAGTTCCCTGGCGAAAAAGGTTCAAGACAAGTTGATCCCCCTGCTTCACCCTTACATCGAATTTGACCAGGGAGAGTGTCATCACCTAAAAAGGTATGACCGGTATCCCAAAATCGGTCTGATCCTGGACCGGAATCCCGATACCGATGATGAGGATATCGAAATTACGTCAGACATGTTTCGTCGGTTCGCCCTGAACCTCAAGTCGGAACTTGTCTTTATCCGACTGACAGATCAACCCATTCAGGAGGTGCTCCATGCGCTTGGCCATATTTAACGGTTCCCCCCGGGGGGAGGGCAGCAACACCAAAATCTTGATGCAGCAATTTACCAACGGTTTTACCGAAAACAACGACAATAACTTCGAGATCGCCTACCTCAACAAGATCAGGGAAACGGATCGGCTGGTGGAATTCTTCAAGCAGGCCGACCAGGCCATCCTGGCCTTTCCCCTCTATACCGACGCCATGCCCGGCATCGTGAAACACTTCATCGAAGCACTGGAGCCTCTGTGCGGCCGCAAAGAAAACCCCGGCTTGGGATTTGTCATCCAGTCCGGCTTTCCGGAGCCCATCCATTCCCGCTATGTGGCCCGATACATGGAGAAGCTGACCAAACGGCTGGGCTGTCCACATACCGGTACGGTCATACGGGGGGGGGTCGAAGGCATTCAGGTTCAGCCCCCCTGGATGACCAAAAAACTGCTCCGCTCCTTTTACCGGTTGGGATCGGATTATGCCGCCAGCGGGCGATTCAACGGGAAGATCATCCGCAAACTGGCACCTCGGCAGCAGTTGTCTGCGGGTCGCAGACTCTTCTTCAGGTTCCTGGGTATTATCGGTGTCGCCAATATGTACTGGAATATGAAACTGAAGGAGAACAGATCTTTTGAAAAGCGATTCGCCCAACCGTATAAAGATTTTTAATGTTTCATTAAAGGGTGTTTGCCTGGCTGTAAAAGATGGATGAGCCTTGAAGGATTTCGTACTCGGCTTCGAAGTTGGTCCATCAACAAGTCAGCAAAACTTCCAGGGAATTCCACAGTTTTTCCCCCTCTTTGACCAGGTCAAAGGCAAATCCCGACCCCCGCCAGCGGGTGACCAGCAGCCGCGGAGTCCCCATCACGATCACAAAAAGGTGCTGCGGCTCGATGTCAACGATGATTCCTCTTTTCTGGCCTTCGGCAAAGGCGGATAACAAGAGATCCTGGTGAGAGTGAATGGTATCCGTTACTTTTTTTTGTAACTTCTCGTAACCTTTAAAAATGTCATCCGAAAACATCACCAGCACCAGGCCCCGGTTCTGGGAAAATTGTCGGCAGCGGCCTAAAAAAAAAGCTTTTGATTTTATCCAGACCGGACATCTGGGAATCCAGAATCCCCTTTAAAATCTCGGTGGAGCTGGACTGAAACGAGCCGGCAACGGCGGCCAGAATCTCCTCCTTGCTGTCGAAATGGCGGTATATAGCCCCTTCGGTTACCTGGATCTGTTTGGCCAGTTTTTTGATGGTCAGATTCTGAATACCAGGACTGGATATGATCTCCAGCGCCGCCGCCACGATCTCTGTTTGCCTTCGGGTTAATGCAGAAAGACTCATTTTTTGAGGATAACGGGAGCGGGCGAATCGGCCAGGCGCATGGATTTAATGGTCGAATCTTTGCTGACGGTAAAAGTTTGTTCCTTTTGTCGAACCACCAGTTTTTCCAACGAATTTCCACTGCGGGTCTCCACCTCGATCGTAAGGGGAAACACAAAATCGGTGTTCAATTGCCTGACCAGAATTTCTGCGCTGCTTCCCTGGATGTTCACATCATAGGTAATCTCCGGCAGTTTCCGGGAATAGATCCAATTGCTGAAAAATTTCACCAGCAGTTCATCCCGATTGCTGAATGTCCGGATAAATTGCCGGGAGGTTAGGCTCCGGTATTTATACGCGTTTAAAACCGACTGCAGCCGGCTGGAAAAGTCCTCCTCCCCCAGGAGGTCCAGCAGCATTAAAAACACGAGGGCACTCTTGTTGTAAACAATGCTCTGGTAGGCTTCATAACTATCTTCAAGGGTTTGAATCCGGGTGCCGTAAATGACAGGCCCGGCATCCCGGTAACTGAAGATCCACTTCTTCAACTCCCTGATAATCCGCTTAAACCGTTTCTCCGGCAGGGTGGCCTTTAAAAAATAGAGCACCGAAAAATGAGCCAGGCCCTCGGTGAGCCACACATCCTGAAAAGATTTCCAGGAAATTAGGCCGCCCCACCATTGGTGGGACAGTTCATGCAGGATATAGTCTTCAACAAAATTGCGAATTTTAACCGGGCTGTTTACGGAAGTACTAAAATATTTATCCAGGAAGCGGACGATTTTTTCCCGGTTGGGGTTCACGCTGACAATAATAAAACCTTTATTGCTGACACCCCCTTCATGATGGCCCCGCTTTAACAGGAGGTTGATTGCGGAGACATTCAGGGAGCCAAATTTCCGGATAAAAAACTGAAGCCCCCGCTTGATCTCTGAAAAATCGATGCGCCTTAAAAGCTGGAAATAGGTGGAACAGTAGATATTGATAGGGATCCGGGCATCCAGTGTCTCTTTTAACTCAAAATCCCCGGCGATCAGGGCAATGCCCTTGGCACCATCGCTCCGATAGGTAAAGATATTTCGGTTTTCTACTCTTTTTTCTTCTAAATTGCCGGAAACCAGGCAATTTAATTTTTGAGGAAGAGTTATGGTGACATCGGTCTTGTAAAAATCAATCTCCGGGCCGGGGAAGAAATTCTGGGTGTTGGATAAAAAATAGAACGAATCTGTATAGACATCATCCAGGGCCACAGACTGGGGCTTAAACAACTCTTCGTTCTCATAGGATGGTTCCACGCTGCCCCTGAAGAACAGGGAGAGTTTATCGGTTTCGCCGCCCAACAAATAGTAGGTATTCTTCTTCCGGAACACATTTAAGCCCTTTGACTTGAAATCGAGATTGCCCACTAACTTGAGTCCCCCTTGCAGCTTCAACACCTTTAGATTGGAGGGGGTCTTGTAGCGGATCTGAACGGTTCCGGAAAGGAAACTGTTCTGGGGATTGTAAAAGAGGCTGAGGTGAACGGTATCGACCCTTTCGCCCGGGCCAAACTGCAGTTTCATCTCTTTGTAGGAGTTATAGCTCAATAAAATATTACTCGTGTCCGACGCCACCAGTTGGGTATCGGGGCTTAAACTCCGGTTGTACGTATAGTAATAATAAGATTTGGGGTCTTTGCCAAATATGATCAAATTGGTTTCCTCGGGAAACGGCAGATACCAGTACTCATCAAATTGCTTGATTTTGACGCCATAACGCTCCCGGTAGATATCGAAAATGGGCTGGCTCTCTTCATCCAGTTCCGACACCTCCTGGGCGGGGGCTAACGACGATAAAAAATCCCGATTTTGGAGTACAAAAATACCCTGGCGGCTGGCATGGGAAAAAGAGTCTTGCTTGAATTTACGCCTCAATGTCAGCTGCTCTTCCTCATCACCGGGCCTGATGGAAAAGGTAAAGCTGCCCGAAAACATGAGTAGGGAGTCAAAGGGTATGGTCTGGTAAAAAAAACCCTTGTGAAACTTGACCATGGCATCGCCTATTTTTAACTCCAGGGGCTGGGCCCGGCTCACCCGATATTTTCTGAACTTTTCCACGAAGTAGATAGGCTTGATCGGGTTCTCTATTTTTAAAGCGGAGAATTTACCGTCTTGTTTCTCATAGGTGATGACCCCGATTTCCCCCCGGTTCGTAAATTTGGCCTTGTAGGTTAACCTGTTAGACTGGGTGGTGATGAACTTAATGGATTGACTGTTGGAAAAATAGTCCGCCAGGATCTGGTAGCTGTTGTCCCCAAAAAGGGACGGCAATTGTGTCCACTGTTTCTGGCTGATCAACAGCCTCAACGATTCGTCCGCCAGGCATCCCCGGCACAGAGCCAGCATGGATAAAAACAAAACGAAGATAACCTTTAATTTCATTTTAACCTTATAACCACCAACTCTATTATATTACATCAAAAACAAAATTTTTCAATAAACCCTAAAAAAAGACAAGAAGAAGATTTCTGGAGTTACCCCCAAAAATAAAACCCAAAACGTAGGTCAAATTGGGTTTCGGGGATTTACGCAAGTGAGGGGCATAAATATTTGCATAAGTGTTTTGTTTGTGTTAAACTCCAGATCTGTAAAATAGTGTGAAACCTAAAGGAAACATCAAATAAGTAAATCTTGAGGGAGGTTAACAGTTTGAGACCAGGTATCAAGAGCAAGATATTTAAGGGACGCTCTCCGGTGTGTGTTGATTTTCCAGATCTGGGGTGTTTTTTTATTGTTTTTCCACTTTCCCCTATGCTATAATCCAATCATGAAAAACCCACAACAAAATCAAGGAGACCCAAAATGAAAAAACTTTTTACAGTAATAATCATACTATTTTTCTCTTCGCAATTACCGGGCGTTGTATGGGTAAATGATACAGATTGTATTTTTTATGATCACCCAGACAAACCAGTAATTACCGAAAATATTGTTTCCGGTGCTATGCACTTTATAAAATCAAAGTCATATGCCGATCTGCTGCTTTATGAATACGAAAAGTCTGCCAACCTGTCATTCAATTTTTCTGCGTCTCTCGGCTATATTGAAAAATCCGTTTTGGAGTTAGAATCAGCCAAAAAGAAATATATTGAAGCCCTGAAGATTGGCAAAGTAATCGGCTATAACGAAAGGAAAGTTCCGTGGTTTAAAAATTTCGATTATGCCGGATTCATTCAATTTAGTAATTTAGATAGTGGGGTCGCATCGAGAGTGAAAACCTACCTCTCTTCCGGGGATGTGTTGGGAATCTATCAGCATACTATAAACAATATTGAAGATATCCTGAATACTCTTTATCTTGTTCGTGAGAGGGTTAGAACCGGGAAAAAACCCGAATTAACAGATATGTGGAAACTTCTCCAGCAATACGCCACCGCGACATTGTTTGGCAATTATGCAACCATGATGGGTTCCACTATTTTGGGAAATTGTGAGGAGGGCGAATCGTTAAGTAATCAATGATGAAATCAGTTTTTTTCCATGCTAAAAAGATATTAAAGAGAAGAAACAGCGTTATCCTTTTTCTATTTATCTTGATTTC
>CBFDCR010000133.1:0-6761 GCA_965603365.1 uncultured bacterium | reverse complement strand
CCTTGATAGATAAAGGTTAAATCAGTGGCCGGTGGCCGGATGCCGGTGGCCAGGGTAACTCAACGTACTGAAAAGATTAAAGAGTTCTTTTAGATTAACCGGCTACTGGGGACTGGCAACTGGCTGCCGAAATGCCTTGATAGATAAAGGTTGGTCCGGTTGCAGGTGCGGGTGACCGGTGCAGGTGGAATCTTTATCGTACTTGCACTTTTATGAAATGCAGAAATTTGATATCAGATTTCCTGGCTCTTTGGCTTTTCAAGTACAACGGGATTTTTTTCTGACAATGCTGTGAGTATTTTCGGAAGTTTGAGGGGTTGGGGTGAAAGGCTGGGGGAATTCTTGGAACGTCCAGTGTTTTGGGGGAACGTTTCGAGTTATCTTGAAAAGTTGCGAAATTTTGTTGGAATGGCGGGAGAATTTTGGCAGAGTTTCGGGATTTTTTTGAAACGATGCGGGAATTCCGGCAAAATTGCGGGAATTTTTTGAAATGATGAGGGTTTTCTGGCAAGGTTGAGCAAAAAAGTCGAAACGTTTCGAGATTTTTCGCAAGCGTGGGGGTTAGATCCCGGTGACGGGGTATTTTGGGCATCGCCGGGGTATATTGGGCAGTATCGGGGATTTTACCCCGTGAATGGGGGAAAAACCCCATGTGAATGACTGCCGGGGATCAGATGAGGTGCCGTCATCTTTTACCCATTTATCTAATGTGGTATGATAGGGACATGGAAGAAGTACTGAAAACGTTGACCTTTGGGGTGTTTGAATTTGTACTGGTGCCCAAAAAGACCATCGTGTTTCCTTTCTTTAAAGGCAACGTGTTTCGAGGCGCACTGGGCAAGGCCCTCAAGGATCTGACCTGTGCCTTTAAGACCAGGGATTGTAAGGAGTGCCTGGTCCGGGACCGCTGCCTCTATGCCCGGTTGTTTGAGAGCCACAACGTTGAGGGAAAGTCGATCTTGAAGAAGATCGAAAAGGCCCCCCACCCTTTTATTATTTACGTACCGGAACAGTATCACCTGGAATACCCGGAAAACCGAAAGATACATTTTTACCTCACCCTGGTGGGCAGCGCGGTGGAGTACATATCTTACTTTATCCTGGCCTTTGAGGAGATCGGTCACAAGGGCATAGGCCAGGGCCGCAGCCCCTTCCGGGTGGAGCGGGTCAGGGTGGCGGGAGAGGAGATCTACGATCCGCAGGAGAAGAAGGTAGGCCGGGATTTTTTCCTGTTCCGGGGCAGTGATTTTTTAACCGAAGACAGTGGAACCGACAATTGTATGTTAAAGATGGTGTTGGAATCGCCCCTTCGCCTGCGATTCGGCGGCAGGTTTCGGAAGTACCTCACCTTTGAGATGGTGGTTCGCAGCCTGCTGCGGCGGCTGCACCTGCTGTCTGCCTTTTACTGCGGTGGACCCGATTGGGTGGATTTCTACCACCTGATCGAGCGGTCAAAGGCAGTCAAGACCGTTGATACACAAATTTTCTGGCAGCAGCAGCAGCGTTACTCCTTTCGCCAGGAGCGGAATGTCAGCATGGGGGGTGTTTCGGGCTGGCTCTCGTTTTCCGGCCCCGTGAATGGGTTTATGCCCTTTATCCGGCCGGGCGAGTACCTGCACTTAGGTTCCGGTACGGCCTTTGGCCTGGGTAAGATGAAGTGGCTGCCCCTTTGATCTCTTCACATCGTTAAGCCGGGTGTTAAATGCCTGTGGTGGCGATGAGGTTTTGGATGAGGTCGGTGTTGTTTGTCAGCAGGATATCGCCGGGGGAGGTTCCGGCCGGGTATTTGTACCAGGCGCGGGTGGAGGGGGTGTCCCAGGACGCGCCGTGGTGGGACAGCAGTTGGGCGATGGAGTGATTGTTGAGGAAGGCTGCCCAGTGCAGGGGCGTCCAGCCGTAGGCGTCCGTGACGTCTGCGTATTGACAGGTGGTGAGCAGGCGCTCCAGGTTGTTGTAGTCGTTGTGGAGAACCATCTGGATGATATCGGCCTGCACTGCGTCCAGGCGGGGGCGCTGATGGGGCGGCAGGCCGGGGAGAAGACGGTAGTAGGTGATGAAGGCTGTTGATAGGAAGGTTACGGTCAGCAGGCAGAGCACGGCCAGCAGGGTCTTTTGCCTCTTCTTCTTGAGAAGGTGGACGATGTGAAAATAGTGGGAGGAGTGCCGGTACTGCACGTCGGCGGTGTGCAGGCCGTCATGGGAAAGTTTATTGAGTAGTCGATTGACCCTGATCATGTTGGCCCCCCTCATAAGCGGATGTAGGATACGTCGAGATGGAAATCCATCTCCAGTTTCCCCTCTGCCTGCTGCAATATCCGCCGGAACCGCCGGTACTTTTGCTGAAAGCGCCCGGCGTCCACCCGCAGGTGAATGGTGTGGTTATCGCTGGATAATTGAAACAGGCTCGTACCCCTCAACCTCACCCTGTCCAGCACCTTGTCCGGGAAGCGGATTGTGAAATTACCCAGGGTGTCGAAGCGGATGTTGTTGTTGCCGGTGTACTCGACCTCGATCTCGGCAAAGTCACTGTACCCGTCAAAGGCCAAGACCTCCAGGTCCAGGGGCAGGTGGATGGGGTACCGGACATGAAGGTTTAAGACGGAGAGGATGTTCCGGGAATGAATGGCGCAGACATCCAGGCGGTGAAAATAGCGGAGCATCTTCTTTTGAAGCTCCTTGATATTTTTGTACCGCCTGGATGCTTTGTAGGCTGCCGCCTTTTTGATGATGCGGTACAGGCGGCGGTCAAAGTAGTGGAAGAGGTGCGGCTCCAGGATATCCTTTTCAAAGTTCAAAGGATGGGCATTGACCTGTTCTGGACTGACACAGCTTATCCAGAAGTTGTCCATGAAGATTTCGGCAATGATGATGCCGGTGGAGTAGACATCGGAGCGGGGGTCGTAGTCGAAATCGGCACGGGTTAACCGTTCGGGGTCTAAATAGGGCTGGTGGGCCATGATGTGGGACGAGAGCATACTGGAGGTGAGGTCGTCATGGCAGCGGCATGTGCCGTAATCGGACAGGATGTAACGGAGTTCGCCTTTGCGCTTGACCACAAACACGTTATCGGGGCTGATGTCCCGGTGGATGAGGCGGCGCTCATGCAGGCAGCGCACCGAGTTGAGGATATCTGTGACCATCTTGATCTTCTCCTCTATGGCCACATAGTTTTTGCCGTTGGCCTGGTTGTGGATGATCTGGCCCAGGGTGGTCTGGGCGATCTCCATGAGTATGGCGGGCAGCAATATCTGTTTCCGCTGGTTGATTACGGTGACAATGCCCATGAAATGGATCTGTAAGGCATGGCTGCTGTCCAGCTTGTTCAGGGCATTGATCTCATCGTAGATCGACTTTTCCGATTTTCGCAGCATCTCGTTGGAATTGCCCTGGCGGTTGGTAAACTCTTCATCAAAGATCAGGGGGACTTTCAGGGCATAGGTGGTGTTGAGATCGAGGTTCTTCACTTTCAATATAACGCTGAATCCGCCCCGGTCCAGGGGCGCAGCGACTTCGTAATCGCTGCCGTTGATCTTGATCCTGGACACCCGGATGCGGTAGTTTTTGTTCTCTTGCAAAAACTTAGATGCCAGCAGCGACTCAAACACCGTCAGCCTGTCACTGCCGCAGTAACGGCAGCACTGGTATTGATCCGGCAGGAAGCGGTAACAGCTCGTACACTGTTTCATCTCTTCCCCCTGGAAAAACGAAAAAGACTACACTGTCTGCTCTCCGCAGCAGCGGATTTCAGACCGGGCAGATTAACGTTTAACTGTCTGTTACTGCTTCGGCTCCTGCCGGCACAGGCGAAGGCCCGGCACAGGAACCGCTGCCTTAAGCCCAAAATTAACCCTGAAGGTATGGTACTGTTGATCTGGATCATCATGGATCGATCTCCTGTCATACAACGTTAGATTAAATTTGGGCTTCCACTTATCAATCGTTTCCTGAAATGTTTTATATGTATGGTTCCCGATGATGGCAGATCCGGTTTTGGCTTCCGTTGGCTTCTCTTTGACCTGCATCATCATCTCGATCACGATCTTCTCTTTTTCTACCTTGATGTAACAACTGCTGTCAAGCATAGACGAATCCACGCCTTCGCTCTTAAACAGGGCCATGCTGCCGGTGCGCTCCAGTAACTCATACTGTCCTATTACGTTTTTCCCCCGGTAAAGTTTACCTTGCGGGGCGATTCGGATCGCCTCATCCAGGTGGATGACATAGAAGTTGTAGCGCACGCTGTTGATATAATAGTTCTCTGCTGTCAGCGAGGCTGCACAGCACAGGGCGGCAAACAATAACAGCAGCAGTCGTCTCATGTGACCTCCGGGGAGAGATAATAGCATAAAGATTACATAAAGTAAAGATTTTTCCGAAATTTTGTTGAAAAATCTCTCACGTTATGTATTATCTATTCATTGGCTTAAATCACATTCAAGGAGGATTCACATGATTATCTCAATTGCCAATCAAAAGGGCGGGGTGGGAAAAACCACCATCGCCACCCATTTTGCCTGCATCGCTGCCGCAGAGGGACTCAAAACCCTGCTCATCGATGCCGACTTGCAGCGCAGTTCCATGAGATTCCGCGAGTTCCGGCCCGAAGACCGGGCCCAGTTCCAGGCGGTCAGTATCACCGGGCCCACCATCCACCGCGATGTGACCGGCTTTGATGCCGACCGTATCTTCATCGATGTGGGCGGACGCTACGACAAGATGTTTCGCTCCGCCTTTACCCGAAGCCAGGCTGCCTTGATACCGGTCTGCCCCTCTGCCTACGACATCTGGTCTATGGAAGATGTGCTGAGAATCCTGGACGAGCTGCAGTTGAGCCAGGATATCAAGGTGGGCATCATCTTTAACCTGGTGCAGCCCAACACCATTGTCACCCGCGAGGCGTTGGAGACCATGACGGAGATATCGCAGGAGTTTAATATCCATGTGCTGGAGACCAGGCTCTACAACCGGGTGGCTTTCAAGGAGAGCACCGACCGGGGTCTGGCTGTGTGTGAGATTCCTGGCCAGAAGTTTCGCAAGGCAGGCGATGAGATGCTGGCCCTGTATAAGGAGGTGTTCACATGGCTATCCGGCGGGTAAATCCGGGCGAGGGGAGCGAAAAGAAAAAGGCGTTGTTGACCGAAGACCAGTGGGAGGAGTGGATTCACCACGATACGGTGGATGACGGTCTCTATGTGCTGGACGTTCCGCTGGAAGAGATTCACATGAAGGATCAGGTTCGCCGGGACTACCCACAGGATAGCATCCGGGAGTTGGCCGAATCGATTCGCCATCAAGGTCTGCTCCAGCCCATTCAACTGAAGCGAGAGGACGAGGGTTACCGCATCGTCTACGGCCACCGCCGTTTCCTGGCGGCCAAACATCTTGGCCTGCCAGCGATTACAGCCATCGTGGACTATGCCTCTGATGTAGACATCCTGACCAAGCAGATCGTGGAGAACATCCAGCGGGAGGATCTCAATCCTTTTGACGAGGCTAAGGGCTTAAAACAACTGATGGAGTTGAAGGAATTTACTCAAAAGGAACTGGCAGAGTATATCGGTAAAAGCAAACATTACATCTCTGAAACGATATCGATATTAAGGCTTCTGGAAAAAGTCGGGCATGCCCGACTTTTTGACCGCATCAGGGATAAGACTGTTCTGGTCAAACTTTCCAGAATTCAAGATGAAAATCTACTGAACAGGGCGCTGGAAATGGTGGAAAACGGAGCGACTCGAAAGGAGATCCTGGATGTTCTCTCTCAATCTTCCGGTAACAGCAGTAAGCCTGTGAGGAAAAAGGGTGTACCTCGACAGGCAAAAGAGATCGAGACCTCTTCTCAGCGTGCTGTCAGGATGCTGGAAAACTTCCGGGATTATATCGTGAAGATTGTCAATGGCTGTGAGGGTGAGCTTGCCGCAGATGAATTGAAGGGCCTGGCCGAAAAGGTCGAGGCCCTGGTGGGCGAACTTAAGGAGCTTCTTTCCGTGCTCTTCAAGGGAGTGACTGACAGCGTTATGCCATGAACTGGCGGAAAAGGAATGTATGGATCATTTGTTACCCCAAACACGGCCAATAGGTTTGAAAACGTTCACTCCCGGGTTCTTTGGAACCCCGGAGTGTCCTTTTCAAGGACCACTCAAACCTATTGGCCCTTTTTTTACCCACCCGCCCTTTTATACGGAATGTATGTTTCATCTATATGTTCCACCACTTATAACATCGGCGCCATTTCCTGTCCCCTCACCTCCACTTCGTTCCGGTCAGGGGCCAGTCAACAACGCCGATGTTACCCCACCACCACCCTGGCTTTGAAACTGTCAGGAATGAACTAAATCGATAAGAGTAAATTGGACACTTTCAGGTCTTTCAATTTTTTAAGCTTCTCAAAAAAGTTGTACATGTACAACTTTTTGATTATGAGTGATTTAAGCAGTTGGATTCGATCGTAGTGAATACCACTAATGAAGATTTCGTTTTCAAAATAGTCGATTTACTTCTGATTTTAAATTCGACGGAAAAATTTGTTGGACATGTCCAACATTTGTGGGTTGCCGAATTTTTGGAGTAAATTCAATATTTTCTTTTGTATCCGGTAGGAGATCCGAATTTGTTGAAATTTGTGGTTTTCACAGATTGATAGTTTTTGTTCAGTATAAATGGTGGTGATTATTTTTAGGGGAAAGCTTTCCCCTGGCCGGAGCTACCCTTCGGGCGATCTCCGGCCACCCCTTCAAACGGGGGACACCTTTGTCCCCCGT
>CBFDCR010000132.1:0-6928 GCA_965603365.1 uncultured bacterium | reverse complement strand
CCTATATTAGAAGATATTTCACCTTTTCTATAAAAATTTGATAAAAAATCGGGGGTCAGTGCCTGCTACTTCTTCACCTCAAACGTGCCCTGCCTGGAGAGGGAGCCCACCTTCAATACCAGGGTGTAGGTTCCGGGTTTTGCGTATGGTGTCTTCGGCCTCTCCTTTTTATCCTTTTTTTTCGCTGCTTTTAAATCCCAGACCGCTGTATTGAAGCCGGGATCGCCGGTGCCGTCGATCTCCCTGACCGTTTTACCGGCCCCGTCCTTGATAAACAGTTTTGCCTTTGCCGCCTCTTTCAGGTAATAATGGAAGTGGGCCTCCTGCCCGCCGTACCAGCCCCACCAGCCCCGCCGCGGCAGTTTGGCAGATTCTGTTTCAAAGAGGTGCACCTTTTCGGCCAATACCTCCGGGGTCAATTGCTGGAGATGGCGCACATCCATGGCATACATGCCCCGGCCGTGGCTGGCGGCCACCAGGATGCTGTCGCGGGGATGGACAATCAAATCATGCACGAAGGTGGTGGGGAAATGTTGGGGCAGCACCTGCCACACCTTACCGCCGTCCACCGATACGTAGACCCCCAGGTCGGTGCCCACGTACAGGATATTCCGGTTCAACGGGTCTTCCCGGATGACATTGATGGGGCCGCAGGGGATGTTGGCCGAGATATCCTGCCAGGCCTGGCCATAATCGGCAGACTTCCACAAATAGGCGGCAAAGTCATCGTCCCGTTTACCGTTCTGGGACATGTACACGGTGGCCTCATCAAAGGCGGACGCCGCAATCCGGGAGATCCATTTCCCCCGGGGCAGCCCTTCGGTGATCTCTTCCCAGTGCCGCCCGCTGTCCCGGGTCACATGGACACGGCCGTCGTCGGTGCCCACGTAGATCAGGCCGAACTCCAGCGGCGATTCGGCGATGGCAAATAGGGTTTGATACTGGATGTCGCCGATCTTATTGGGATCGTTATAGGTCAAATCCGGGCTGATCCTCTCCCAACCGTCGCCCCGGTCCAGGGAGCGAAACAGGAAATTCATGCCGTGGTAAATGACGCGGGGATTGTGGGGCGAAATGATAAACGGCGCCAGCCACTGGCCCCGCAGCGGCGGCTCGCCCTTTTGGGCTTTGGGGACGATTTTGATCTCCTTACCGGTTCTTAAGTCGGTTCGGCTGATGGAGCCGTAAAATCCGGCAGAGTAGACGGTATTGGGGTCGGTGGGATCGATGGCATGGCTGCTGCCTTCGCCGCCGGGTGCCTGCTCCCACTCCGCGGCCGGGATGCTGTGGCGCCCCCGAGCGAGGTCCACCACCCCCCGGTAACTGCCGTGATCCTGGATCGAGCCGTACACGTGGAAGGGCTCGTCCATATCGAAGCTTACATTGAAGAACTGCACCAGCGGCAGGTTTTTGGCAAAGGTCTTCCAACTGCTGCCGCCGTCATAGGAGATGGCCAGGCCGCCGTCATTGGCATTGACCAGGTAATTGGAGTTGTCGGGATCGATCCACAGGCCGTGGTGGTCGACGTGCATGCCCAGCAGGCGCCGAAAGGTCTTGCCGCCGTCTGCCGATACATGCAGCAGCACCCCCATGACATAGATCTTATTTTCGTCGTTGGGATCGACCCGCATCTGGCCAAAGACCCAGCCGTAGGTGGCGGAGATATTCTCCATATAGCGGTTGGTTTCACTGACCTGGCACCAGGTCTCCCCCTTATCGTCGGAGCGATAGACCGTGGCCCCGCGGATCACGCCCATCTTGGGCCGGCCGTAAGAATCGGCATCTTCTCCTTTCGTATTCTTTTTCACCACTTCGTAATGATCGATAAAGGCATACACCACGTCGGGATTGGAGCGGGCCACATCGATGCCGATTCGACCCCTGTATTTGGCCGGCGGCAGCCCGTTGTTTTTGGGTCTCCAGGTCTTGCCGCCGTCAACGGTTTTGTAGATGCCGCTTCCCGTATAATCGGGCCCGTTGCGGGGATCGTTCCATTTTTTGCGAATCCGCTGCCAGGTGGCGGCATAGAGGGTATTGCTGTCTGAAGGGTCCATCACCAGGTCGATGGCCCCGGTCTTTTCATCGATGTAGAGCACCTTCTCCCAGGTTTTCCCGCCGTCGCCGCTCCGGTAAACCCCCCGCTCCTGGTTGTCCGTCCATTCGTGGCCCGAGGCGGCTACGTACACGATATCGGGGTTCTGCGGATGGATCACGATGCGGGGAATCGTATGGGTACCGGCCAGGCCCATGTAGTGCCAGGTTTTACCGGCATCGGTGGACTTGTAGACCCCGGCACCGGCCATGGAGCTGCGGAAAATATTGGCTTCGCCGGTGCCCACCCAGACGATATCCTGATTGGAGGGGGCAATGGTCACGTCGCCGATGGAGGTGGAGGGGGCATGCTCAAAAACAGGCTGCCAGGTGGTGCCTTCGTTGTCGCTCTTCCACACGCCGCCCGAGGCCCCGGCCACGTAGATGGTGTAGTGTTTTCCCCTGGGGGCCACCACCGCCACATCGGTCATCCGGCCGCTGATATTGGTGGGCCCCAGAAATTGCCAGCCCAGGTGTTTAAACAGAGACCGCTCCTTCATGGCCATGTGCTGTTCATACCACTTCAGCCGCAGTTCCGGCGGCGTAGAGGTGCCGCTGCCGGCCCCCTGTACGGTAAAATTTAAACAAAGTATAAACACAAGCGCAGCCATAAAAATCCGCCGCCAATACTTAAATTGATAAAATAACATCATCGTCTTGCCTCCTATTGTTCTAACCACCCTTAGATTTTAACACAAATAACGGACAATTATAACAGGTCCCGGTTCTCTTCGATAATTTCTTCGGCCCTCTCTACCTGCTGGGGCAGTAGATCGGCGGGCACAAATTCGCCCCCCAATGCCCGAAGTACCATATACCGGGCACAGGCCGAATAATCGGCCGTACAAAATGTCTCCACGATCATCTCCCTATCGCCAATCTCCAGCCGACTATCATCCCCCACCACCGGGCACTTCCCCATCCGCTCACACCGCCCCACTCACTTCCTCCTGATCATCTTCAAATCCCACTACCCCCCACCAACATCAATCAGCAATGATTTTAATGATACTGGACATCACTTCGGTTGTCTTCTCTTGCTTTAATTTTCCTACTCTGTATAAGATAATATGGGTGTCCGCAGTGAAGAGGCGATTGGGGCGGATATTGCTTGCTTGCCTCAAACTTCCTTCGGAAAAGTCGCTGCCTTCTAAAATAATCGAATATTTATCTTTCGTTGTTCTACTGGTGATCTGGCAAAGGATTACATCATCTCCATCCAAATCTGCTATGACTAATGCTGGTCTACGTTTTGATTCGGTTAGATCTGAAAAAGGAAAAGGAACGACAACTATATCTCCTTTTACAAATCTTGCCATGCTATATCCTCTTCAGGCAGCAGCCAGTCTTTTTTGAGGGAACTCTCACTGGCGATAGCCGTTTCAATAGTCTCCCTGGTGGTCTTTGATTTTAAGAACCTCACAAAATCCAAGACTTCATGGAGGGTGTTATCTGGTATATGATTTATTTCTTCCACTATTAATGCTCTTGTATCCATTTTTATACTCTTATACTCCGTTATACTCCGTAAATTTTATTTTTTTCTACCTGACAAAGATAAAACGATTCCTCCATTTTGTCAAGTTTTTGAAAACCAGCCTTCATTTCATGTCATCCATACGGCTTAAAAAGGCGTTCAAACTGATTTTCTGGCCGTTCCTACGCAGTTTTTGACCATTTCTACCGGTAGAAATCACTATATTGAGTGGTAGAAATCTATTTTTTACTGGTAGAAAAGGTCTCATCAAGTGGTAGAATTGTACCTATCGCTGGTAGGAACGCCCCAAATAACATATTTATTCATATTTTCCCACCTTTAGGGCTATAATTGCCTGCGGAAATTATTGGTTTAGGGGGTGGGGGGGAGTCCATGGCCAGGGCTGCACCCACTGCCATCATCAACATCTATCGGAGATCCCCGGGAGATCGCAATGTAATCTGTTTTAAACTTTTTCTCTTATGTTTCTCGCCACCTTTTAATCTCTTCTCGAAGTTCATCCTGTGTGATGATATCGCCACTTTGAAAGGCTTTATCAGATTTTTCGATCCGGCCATAAAAATCATCCAGACTCATGGGCTCCAGACGTTTTTCTTTCCCCCTTTTATTTGCTTTGTAGGCGTCGATTCGGGAGAAATTCTTTTTCTTTCCAAAACATTTATAAGAAGTTAGCTGGAGATCTGTTTGGGTAAAATGTTTTTGTCTTATTTCTCTAAGCACATTCATTCTAATCTCCTGTCATTTTTAGCGGGAATAGTTCTTCGTACTCTTTGTTTTTGTCAAATTCCAATTTTTCAAAGAGATTACAAATATTCTGGAACGTCTTAGAACGTAAATAAAAAGTATTTATTGAAATCGACTCTTGCTGAACAGCTTCCTTGTAAACAGGAACCAGCAGATAGTCTAAGCAATCTGAAATCCATGGTTTGATCATTTTTTCGTAAATAAAATTCTTATTATAGAATAAATTCGCTTTTATTAATGTGTCATAGTAGTTGCACTTCTCCAAAATTAGTTTTAAAATAGCCAGGACTTGATATTTCCCTTGTGAAAATGAATAATATTCTCTTATTTTTTCATTAATTCTATGCTTATTATCCGAATAAGTGTCACGTGATTTAAACCTGGTTTTAATCAACGATCTAAAAATAGCAGACTTTTCAATTAAATCCTTCAACTTTTCAAAAAGGGTATTATTCTTTTCAAGATTAGCGAGCATTATTAATATTTTCTTATATAATTTGGATTCTTTTTCTAAAAGATCAAACAAATTGTACGCAAGAATCATATCCTTAACTTTTTTTTCGTCAATATCCGAAATGGAGTGTCCAAATAAGTTGTGATATGCGCCCGAATCATTAAGAATATACTTAGCCCCAACCTCCTTAGCACTTGGCTCTCCTAAATACGCCCGATACAAACTGGATAATTTTTCTATGTCAATTTTATCTTCGGAGAATTTAAAATCTGATAACTTTTTACCTAAATAATTATGAGGATTCTTTTTGATATAATTCCTATCACCCCTTTTGATCTCATAAAAATATCCATATTTTGCAAATCTTTTTTGAAGCTCAAGTTGTTCAGGGCGATTGGCAAAAAAATCTCTGGCCTGTATGGCATTCTGAGAATTGTTATAGGTGATAACATTCATTGCAAAGTCCGAATCATGGCTTTCTGATTGAATCAATCGAAACAAAACATTAATTGTACTAAATTCTTCTAACATCTTGTCTTCTGCCCTTTTTTGATCACCTAGTTCTCTCTTCAATTTGTTAACTCTCTCTTTATAAGCGCTGTAAATAGAATCTACAGTTTGGGCGCCATTGATAATTTGTGGAAGTGAAATTTTAACTATATTTTTATCATCTTTTACTTTGTAAGATCTACAATTGATCGTAATACCATTATTATAAAAGTAAAAATTGGACTTATCATTCAAAGCTGTATCAAAAATACCTGAATTGATTTTATTTTTACCTAGATTGAATCTGACATTCTTATCAAATAATTTATATTTGTGTTGCTCCCGTAATTTAATTAACTGATCACCCGTTATTAAAGAAATCAAAGTATGGTGCTTTCCCATTTTCTCATTTATGAAGTCAGGCTTAAGGGAATATGTCAATGTAATCTCGAATGATTCGGGCTCTGTCTGACTTGTACGTGATTTATATTCCACCCACTGATCTTTTATGGCTTCAAAGTTATAATAATCAAAGGAGATATCTTCTTGAGTATTATAAGAGTTAATAATAGTGTCCTTGTTTGGTAAATCTCCAAGATGGAAGAAATAAAATCTCGTTTTATATTTTTTCTTTAAGGCAATCGCATAATCAGCCGCAATGTCCTTTATCCTCTGGTTTCTATGCTCACTTATATAATCTAAATTTCTTAATTTATTTGGCACATCATAAAAATAAGAGAGCCATTCCTTTTTACATGATTGTCGTTTTTTTTCACTAATCGCTGATTTGCATTGAATAAAATTAATTTCCTTTGTTTCGTCAGAACCCCAAAATCCATCTATCGACTCATCGTTATGGTCTAATCCTTCAACCACTCTCTCGATATCGTCATCAGATAGATTCAAAAAAAAGATTTTCATCACCCAGAAAGGAAAAGCATCTGAAAAGTCATCACTATATTCAGAGCTTTCGTGTTTCATGATTTTAAAAAATTCTTTATCAGTCATGTTATCCCTCCTCAAAGAATCTTTCACTCCAACCTATCCTGCCCTTTTTATCCATTTCCTCCATCAAACAGCAAAATCTGAACTCTAGATTATTTATCTGGAATTCCATTTTGTCCCCAATGATTCGTATTCCTTGATTTCAGTGTCAAAGAAATTAATCAGTGCGTTCATCTGTTTTATAATATCATTTCCCATAAAACCGTAGCTACGCTCTCCTTATCTTAATGTTTAATAATAAATAATCCCCGGACATTTGTCAAGGAAATGGCGCCATAAATTTTTTGGTGTGGGATTGAATGGGTTCCGGGCTTCTAATCAGGGGTGGGAAAAATGGGACAGTCGAAAAAGTCTACACTGGGACATAGGGCATTTGTTGCGGCTAAAATGTCACCGAAATCCAGATCGTTTGTGACAACCCAATAACCATTCTTACGTGCCCAATCCAAGATGGCCTTATCGGTGGCACGCGGATCTCCCACCTCTGACCAATGGGTCACTTGCCATCCTGTTATACTAAGTGCTCTGGCTCATAAGTTCGGTGACGTATTTTTTTTGAATTAAGCAACTTGCTTTAAATTTTTGTCATAATTAGATAGTTTTTGGAGAACATTTTTGAGATCCTTTTTGGTGAATTTCCATTCAAA
>CBFDCR010000131.1:0-7126 GCA_965603365.1 uncultured bacterium | reverse complement strand
CCTATATTAGAAGATATTTCACCTTTTCTATAAAAATTTGATAAAAAATCGGGGATACTGGCATCACCCCATTTTTTCATGCGCACCTCAACATCCAGTCTGGTAAACATTCTTCAGTGGTGCCCATTACCCACCTAGAATTAAAGGGCTGGTCATTTTACGGCATCGTCAAGCCCAATCCCTTCAGACAATCGAAATTCTACCGCTGGATGATCATTATTATGGGTAAAGAACCAGAGGAGGAATTCTCCGTCTATAACCTGATCGGAAAACAATGCCAGATCTATTTACAAAAGAAAAACAAGGACGGAAAAATATACTATTCGGTCAAAGAATTGCTGCCTGTTTCATAAACCTATATGTCCCATAGAGCATTACTGCACTCATTCGACAACGATCACAGGATGAACGACACTCTCCAGACCAGAATGAATAGAAAAACCGCTCAGACAATCATAATGTTGTGAAACAGCAAAGAAATAATCTCTTAGATTACAATATGGGTCAAACGATCACTTTATCCGTTAGGACCGAAAAGGTCTTGAAGGAGAGGGTGGGAGAAATACTCCATGAACTGGGCCTGAACCACTCAACCGCGATTAATATGTATTACCGGCTGATCGCAGCCCAGAGGGGGATTCCTTTCGAGGTGAGACTGCCCAAGAACTATTCGATGACCTGGGAATTTAATGCCCGAACCGACTCACATTCAGAGTTGTTTTAACATTAGGGATTAGGGAACAGGAATTTCGACTTTCCCCAATTTTTCTCCCTAAATCGCTATTCAAAGGTAGAGGGATTGTTGGGAGAAAAGGACAGGCGCGAAACGTTGGAGAATACTTTAACTTTCCTGGAGTTCATGGGCCAGTTCTTCTTCGGAATATTCGTACATGGGGATTTTATGCATGCCCGCCAGGTGCAGAAAATCTACCCTGGATATCCCGATCAGTTTTGCTGCCGTTCCACTGGTAACACGCCCCTGTGAATAAAGGTGCAGGGCAATGACCTCTGCCAGTTCCCTCTCAAATAGATCTTCCCTGGTGTGCAAAGTGACTTCTGGAGCTTTACTTTTTATGATCTCTAAAAAAGTCATCCGGTTCCTCCATACTAAATATAACTGAACCTTTTCTATTATACAACAAAAACAATTTTATGCAAAAAGAACAATTGAGACAGGAATTTCGACTGTCCCCAATTGTTCCCCTTCTTGAGGACATAGTTGAATTATAATTTATATTGAGAACAAAATCCAGGTTTCTGTCAATTTCCCCAATGGTATTTAAAAGCATATCTTTGCCTGGGAAAAGTTGACTCTGTTAAGCAGATGTATTACAATATATGTACATGTGAGTTCATTGGAGGTTAATATGGGTCAAACGATCACTTTATCTGTTAGGACTGAAAAGGTCTTGAAGGAGAGGGTGGGAAAGATACTCCATGAACTGGGCCTGAACCACTCAACCGCGATTAATATGTATTACCGGTTGATCGCAGCCCAGAGGGGGATTCCTTTCGAGGTGAGACTGCCCAACCCCACTACCCTTCAGGCCATGGAAGACCTGGAAAAGGGAAGAAATGTCAAAAAATTTGAGACTGCCGAAGAACTATTCGATGACCTGGGAATTTAATGCTAAAGCCTGTCAGAACAAACCAATTTAAAAGGGATGTAAAACGACTGTCCCGTTCTGGCTCGAAGGAACTATCCAAATTGAAAAAGGTGCTGGCAAAACTGATCAACGAAGAAAAACTTGATGCCAAATACCAAAACCATCCTTTAAAAAGCAATTGGAAGGGCTTTTTTGAATGTCATATTGAGCCGGATTGGCTACTGATATATCGAATCAATAAGGATAAAAAGGAACTCGAATTAGCCCGAACCGACTCACATTCAGAGTTGTTTTAACATTAGGGATTAGGGAACAGGAATTTCGACTTTCCCCAATTTTTCTCCCTAAATCGCTATTCAAAGGTAGAGGGATTGTTGGGAGAAAAGGACAGGCGCGAAACGTTGGAGAATACTTTAACTTTCCTGGAGTTCATGGGCCAGTTCTTCTTCGGAATATTCGTACATGGGGATTTTATGCATGCCCGCCAGGTGCAGAAAATCTACCCTGGATATCCCGATCAGTTTTGCTGCCGTTCCACTGGTAACACGCCCCTGTGAATAAAGGTGCAGGGCAATGACCTCTGCCAGTTCCCTCTCAAATAGATCTTCCCTGGTGTGCAAAGTGACTTCTGGAGCTTTACTTTTTATGATCTCTAAAAAAGTCATCCGGTTCCTCCATACTAAATATAACTGAACCTTTTCTATTA
Organism: uncultured bacterium; assembly: GCA_965603365.1. Classification (GTDB taxonomy): domain Bacteria; phylum Acidobacteriota; class Aminicenantia; order UBA2199; family UBA2199; genus JAHELQ01. The sequence continues at coordinate 4,813 of CBFDCR010000131.1, read as the reverse complement.
TACAACAAAAACAATTTTATGCAAAAAGAACAATTGAGACAGGAATTTCGACTGCCCCCAATTTTTCCCCCAACGTTTACACCTTTGCACGCACCGAGCACGCTTTTCTTTTTGTTAAACTTCCCCGCAAGGCGCAAGAGTTGGTGATGGCTGCGGCGATCTGATTGCCTCAGACCTGCCCGGCATTGAGAGCTCTCTTGGCATCAAAATCGGGGCAAAAAGGGTCAAGATCGGAGCTCGAGGCATCGATATCGGAACAAAAAGGGTCAAGATCGGGGCTTAAAGGGTCGCGATCGATGCCCCTGGGGGTCGGTATCGGAGCTCGAGGGTGTGATATCGATGCCTATGGGGGGTGATATCGGAGCTCAAAGGGGTGATATCGGAGCTCGAAGGGGTGATATCGGTGCCCTCTATGGGTGATTTAGGAGCTCGAGGGTGTGATGGAGGGGCAAAAAGGGTCAATTTAGATCTCCTGGGGTCATTTAAAAGATCATTTCTCTGTTGTTTCCCGGCATTATGGTTGTCTGAAGGTGGCGTAAGATATTGTTGTGACCGAAATAAAAGTGGGATAATAGATAAATGGGTTGTTGTGGGTGTTCATTTAGGGGGTAGGAAAGGTCACAAAGGCCGCAGGGGAGACGGGGTAATGTCATCCTCTGCGACCTCTGTGATGTATTACAAGGGGTTCATAGATTGCTCGTTTTAGCAGTCCAGGATTTTTTCTACTTCCGCTTTATCCACATCGGTGATATAAGTGATGCCGCTGATCTCTGCCGCTTCGTGGGTCAGGGCGGCCAGGTCGTCCCGGGAGATGTGCTGGAGGGCGAACTTCCGACTGCCGCACATGAGTTGTTTCAGCCCCTGGGCCAATCGTTCGTAATAGGTGTACAGGCCGATGGCACCGGCGGGAATCTTTTCAAATTCATCGCTGCCCAATTCTACCCGTAAGTGACTGGCGGTCACGAATATCTCATCTTTCTTACTACCGAAACGCTCGACGTATACGGGGAGTTGATTTTCATCAATGGCCCGGCCAATGGTCTTACCCACCATGGCCGCGGCAATGGGGGCACGGGCCATTCCCACCAGCTTTACGAATGGCGCGCCCATGGCCAGACCTTTAAATATCTGATCTTCAAAGGTAAAGCCGCCGGCCACTGCCAGGGCAGGTATGTGCTTCTTCTTGTCCGCCAGTTTCTTTGCATATTGATAGAGGAGGGAGTGAAGCTCTACGGGGGGGACGCCCCATTCGTTCATCATCCGCCAGGGGCTCATGCCGGTACCGCCGCCGGCACCGTCCACGGTCAAAAGATCGATGTTGTATTTGGAGGCAAAGGCAATGGCCCGGGCCAGATCGGCCGGCCGGTAGGCACCGGTTTTTAAGAAGACATATTTGGCACCGGCTTTGCGCAGTTCCTCTACCCGCCGGGCAAAAGATTCTTCGGTGACCATGCCGATGCGGGAGTGCCGTTCAAACTCCTTGAACGCGCCCCGCTCAAAGGCTTTGATTACGTTGGCATCGGTGGGATTGGGGATAACGATGTAGCCCCGGTTGTACAGCATCTGGGCCTTCTTCAAGTCTTTGATCTTGACCTCGCCGCCGATGTCCTTGGCCCCCTGGCCCCACTTGAGTTCGACACACTGCACCCCCAGCTTGTCTATGACATACTCCTGAACCTTCAGGCGGGTGTCCTCCACATTGGCCTGGACAACGATGGCGCCGTAGCCGTCGCGCTGGTGGTCTTTATAAAGATTGATCCGGCGCTTCAGGTCGGCTGTATCCACGGTCTTGCCGTCTGTAATCACACTTTCGGGGTCCATGCCCACCACATTCTCGCCGATGGTGAGGCCGGTACCGGCTAAGGCAGAGCCGATGGCCAGGCCTTCCCAGTTGTTTTTGGCGATGTTGGTAGAACCGATGCCGGGGATGATCCAGGGATAGCGGAACTTTATGCCTTTATCATGACCGAAGGTGACATCAAGGTCAACCGCCGGGAAAATGGCTTTGTCGCTGTCAGCCTCGACTCCATGTGCACCGACAGCAGTGCCCATGATATTGAAATGGGAATAATCGACTGGATAACTCTTCTCGGCTGCGGTGGTGATGACGCCGAAGGGCTGCGGATAGATCACTTCGTGGCCGCGGTAGGCGGATTTGCCGATCTCGCACATGCCGATACAGCCGTCCACGCAGGTAACGCACATACCCGAGGCGGGGGTGATGGATCCTTCCGTTCTGTTCTTTGTCAGCGTTGCTGCCGATGAATTAACTCTTGAATATGACATTACTGTCCTCCTTTTCTCTCTTGATCTTTTATTTCACATGCCACACAGGGCTCCATGTAACACATCATGTCGTCAAACTGCTCTTTTTCGACGCAGGGGGGGCTTAGGTTGGCACAGCCCCCGCACACAGCCTTTTCAGGTTCGGTATACGTACACCTCAACTGGCAGGCGGGACACACGTAGATGCAGCCGCCGCACAGGCGGCAGACATCCGATTTGATATCGAAGGGCGTACCGATGCTTCGGTTTTCTCCTCGTCCCCGAAAACCGATGGCTTTGGCCATCATCTGCTCCTTACACATGCGGACGCACAGTCCGCACAGGATACAATCTTCATGCTCCTGCTTGAACCGCTGCTGCCGAACATCATGCTGCGAGGCCAGGTCCTGAATGGTCTTCGATTGGGGACACGAGGCCAGCAGGAGTTCCAGGATCATCTTGCGGGCCCTGATGACCCTTGATGAGGCTGTTCGTACCTTTAATCCCTCCTGGGCTGGATAGGTACACGATGAGACCAATTTTGCTTTGGGGCCTTCACCGATCTCCACCACACAGAGCCGGCAGGCCCCGTAGGGTGAGAGCCCCTCCATGTGGCAGAGGGTGGGAATGGGAAAGCCCAGGAAATTGGCCGCTTCCAGCAGCGTGGTTCCTTCTTCTACAGATACTTTTAATCTGTTAATGGTTAAATTAATCATGATGACTTCCTCTCTATTTCCGGGTGTTGTCCTTCTTGTTCTTGCCGATTGGCTGTGAATTCCAGGTCACATCTCATGCATCTTTGGGCTTCACACCTTGCCTCTTCGACCGAGAGCGCCAGCTCAACCTCTTTAAAACTCTGCCTTCTGGTTTTAATGGGAATTTGCGGCGGCTCCACTCGTTTACTCTGGTTGAGTTCCTCGTCGCTTAACTGCTGGGGCTCGATAAAGATCTCCGGCAGCTTCACTACAGGGGTTTGTCTCAATGTTTCCCCCCGGAGATAGCGGTCGATCATTACGGCCGCTTTTTTGCCGGCGGCGATCGCTTCAACCACCGTGTTGGGCCCGGTAACTGCATCTCCGCCGGCAAATACCCCGGGCCGGCTGGTGGCCAGGGTGTCCTTATCGATCTTCAATGTACCGCCTCGATTCATCTCGATGCCCATGGTTGACACATAATCGGCATCGGGTGTGTCGCCGATCGTTACGATTAACGTATCGAGGGGTATAAAATGCTCGGTACCGGCAGCAGGTATGGGGGTTCGCCGGCCGCTGGCATCCACCTCCCCCTGTTTATTGACAATGCATTCCACACCTTTCAGGCGGTTCCCTTGAGAATGGATACGGATGGGGGAGACCAGGGTCTTTAATTCCACTCCCTCCATCAGGGCGGCATCCACCTCGTCTGCTAAGGCCGGCATCTCCGGGCGGGTGCGGCGGTAGAGTATGGTAACGCTTTTGACTTCTTTCTGCCGCAGTGACACCCTGGCCGCATCCACGGCCGAATCGCCGCCGCCGATGACCCCCACATGTCCCCTGGCCAGTTTTTCCCCGCCCACATTAAAGGCCTTTAAGAAATCTAAAGCTGGATAAACGCCCTCCAGATCTTCGCCTTCAATGTTCAATAGGCGGCTTTTGTGGGCCCCCATGGCCAGGAATACGGCCTTGAAACCCTCTCCAAAAAGAGTGTCTACCGTGATGTCCTGGCCAAAGGCGGTATCGCACTGTAGTGTAATGTTTTCGTTAAGCAGGGATTCGATTTCCCTTTGCAGGACATCCCGGGGCATACGGTATTCCGGGATGCAGAGACTGAGCATCCCCCCGGGTTGACTGGCCTTTTCAAAAACGGTGACCTTGTAGCCCTGTAAAGAGAGGTAGTGGGCGGTGGCCAGCCCGCCGGGTCCGGCACCCACAACGGCCACCTTCGGCATATTGTCTGATTTTACGACTCGCATGGGCTGGTAGACCGAGGGGTCTATCTGATCGGTCACAAATCTTTTCAAGGCTCTGATGGCTACTGCCTGGCCACCGGTGGTTCCCGCCCGGCATCTGTCTTCGCAGGGGTGACTGCATACCCGGGCGCAGACGGAGGGGAAGGGATTGGCATCCCTGATCACCCGGTAGGCATTTTCGTATTCCCCATTGGCAATGTAAGCCACATACCGCCAGGCCTCGGTTCCCAGCGGACAGGCATCCTGGCAGGGCGCGCCCACCAGTTCCTTACATACACCCGCGGGGCAGTGTTTGTTTATGATGTGTTCGATGTATTCATCTCTATAATACTGTATGGTGGAAAGCACGGGATTTGAGGCGGTCTGGCCCAGGCCGCACATGGTGGCGTCCTTGACCACCAGGGCGAGTTCTTCGAGTAGTTCCAGCTTCTCGAGGCTGCCTTCACCCCTGGAGATATCGTCGAGGATCTCATACATGCGCTGCGTGCCCTTTCGGCAGGAAAAACATTTACCGCAGGACTCGTCCTTCAGGAAATTCATGAAATATTTGGCCACATCAACCATACAGGTATTTTCATCCATGACGATCATGCCGCCGGA
>CBFDCR010000130.1:0-7184 GCA_965603365.1 uncultured bacterium | reverse complement strand
AACTGTCATTTACCGAAGAGGAAGACATTGAACTGATTAGTTTTGAGAATGGTTTAAACTTGAAAGAAAGGCTATCGGAAATAGTTCCGGATATTGTGCTGGTAGATATCAAGCTCCCCGAATTCAATGGCTATGATGTGTGTAAATTTATAAATCAAACGGATACTTTCAAGAAGACAAAAGTCTTTCTGATGAAAGGTGGTTTTGAACCCATTAATGAAGAACTCTTGAAAGAGCTGGACTTCATTGATATTATTACTAAACCGTTTGACTCCAACGCATTGGTGGGATCTATCAAGAAAGTATTATCGGATATACCAGCCAAAACCCCGGCGTCAATGCCAGAGGATATTTCGGCGGACTTCCCTGACGGACTTCCGGAAATCGACAGTTTTGAAAGCCCCGCAGAAGAGATCAGTTTCTCCGATGTCAAAGATGAAATTCAATCGAATGATCTGGTGGGTGGAGAATCGGACCTGGAGACTGAGAGATTTATTAAAGATGAGGTATTACCTTCCGAAGAAATTACCCAGGGAGCCCAACCGGATAGAGAAGACAGACTCAGACCGGAGCTGGCCGATGAGATGGAGAATCCTTTTACAGATGAAGACTCCTTCGTGCAAGGCAGCGCTCAGAAGTTAGATGAAGAAGAATTGAATGTGAAGCGGCATATTAAAGAGCAGGAAAGGGAATTGGAAATTGAGTCCCTGACCCAGGAAGAAATGAATATCAAAAAAATGATCGAAGAGAAGCAGAAAGAGGAAGAGAAGGAAACTTTTGCTGCTCCCGAACGGCCTGGTGTGCTCGAAGATGAGACTTCCGAGCGTTATCCGGGAAAAGACCGGTTAACGGAAGAGAGTGAGGTCGAAGAGGAGGCTCCCGATTTTGGCGAAGATTTTCCCTTTGCCAGGACCCCCCAAAGGTTGGAAGAAATAGAAAGCCCAAAGTCACCTGCCCCACCCCCTGAAGCTCAAATTTCCGATCATGAGATGAAAGAGGCCTTTGCGCTGCCCGAGGAACCCCCAAAAGAGGAACCGGTTGAAATTCAAAAGCCGGCGGTAACTCGGGAAGAAGAGAAGTTGCCCGAAGATATGACTACCCCGCAGGACAGGATGAAAGAGATGGAAGATTTTCTGAAAGAGACGAGGACCCGCAAGGAAGTCCCGGAGATCCCCGAGGTCAAGGAAACTGAACACGAGGTGGAGCCCGGCCTAAAAGATTTCCAAAAAGCAGAAGAAATTCCCTCAGTCGAACGGGAAGAGTTGATCAAGAGAGCCGAAGACAAGCTTACCGCAGCCGTAAAGGAAATACTATGGGAAATTGCGCCGCCAATTGCCGAAAAAATTATCAAGGAAGAAATAAAAAAAATCAAAGCGGAATTAGATCAACCTGAGAAGTAAAAGAAAATACCGGAGTCTGGATAGTGGAGACATCTCCCAGAGGAACAGTATATAATTATAAAGTAGTCGAAAAAAAATGGAGCAGCCGATGGGAAGAAAAAGACTGGGTTAAAAACGAACATCCTGGGGACCTACCGGCTTTTTCGATGGTTCTGCCTGCTATTAATTTGAACTGTCCCCAGAGCATGCGGCATACCCTGGTATTTACAATAGCAGATATTATACTGATGCGAAAAAAAATGCAGGAATTTAAGACAATCGAATTTTTGGGAATTGACATCGCCAGAGGCAAAAGTCAAAAAAACATATCGACTAAACAATTGATGGGGCAGATGAAAAAATTGTTTCCGGCTCTATACGGGAGTAGTATACAACTCATCCAGATTAATAGGATGAACCGGCTTGCCACCAGAGTCTTTATCCAGCTATATCATGAAGAAAAAATTTATCGTACCGGTGAAAAATGGTTCCTTAGATCTTCTGAAACCGCATACTCGGCTACCGAGATGATAAAAAGAAAGAAAGTGACTTTCATCCCTTTGAAATTGGAAAGGGAGTATTCCTATTGGCTGGGCCATCTCAGGGATTGGTGTATTTCTCAAAGAATCAATGGCGGGCAGCGGATACCGGTTTATCACTGCCCTGGATGCCGTAATATCATGGTGGCTGGGACGAAACCGGCGGAATGTAACCAATGCCAGGCTTCTGGCATCATCCAGGATGATGCGTCACTTGTGTCCTGGTTTTCCGCTTCTATCTGGCCTTTTGGTGAGAGCGTTTACCCCTTCACCTCTATCGTTTGCGGCTATGACAATTTTTTCACCTGGGTGGCAAGAATGATAATAATAGGCCTACTTTTGCATAAAGAGATGCCCTTCAAAGACGTTTTGGTCCACGGCGCCATTCGAGAGGCCTCTGAACCCTTTGATCTTATAAAACAGTACGGTTCTGAAGCCCTCCGCTTTAACCTGGCGATCCAGGCGTCATCTGGCCGGGATATATCTATCTCTACCAGCAAAATTAAGGGCTGCAAAGCCTTTATCAACAAGATATGGAATGCCTCCCGCTATGTCATTTTGAATTTGAAAGGGGATGAGGATTTCGCCATCGATTTCTTCAACATTACCGATGCCGACCGCTGGCTCATGCATGGCCTAAACGATATCATAGACGAGGCCAATCGCCTGATGGAGCAATACCGGCTCCATAAGGCGGCCCTCCTTCTCTATCATTTTTTCTGGCATGAATACTGCGATTGGTATCTGGAATTTTCCAGAGGGGATCTGGAGAACCGGGACACCCGCAGGGTGTTAAGGTTATCGCTTCTGAAATTACTGCATCTCCTTCATCCCTTCATGCCGTATATTACGGAGGAAATTTTTCAAACAATAGGGGCCCCGGATAATTTCCTTATTGAAAACCAGTTCCCCTCTTTTGACAGCCAATGGGTGTTTCCGGATGAATATGCGAATATCGAACAACTTAAAAAGATCATTACCGAAATCCGGAAGATGCGGGGGGAATACGGGATTAAACCCCGGCAGGAGACAATCATATATCTAAAGACCGGCTCTGAAAAGGAAAAGAGACGGATGGCTAAGTATTTGAAGTACTTTAATTTTTTGACCGGAAGTTCTGAATCGGGGATACTGAATAGTGTTTCAGATGCGCCCAGGGGTTTTAAAGGGGAACATGCCAACTGGGAAATCATTATTTCCCTTAGCCATGAACAGGATCGCCGATGCGAACTTACACGGTTGGCACAGGAATTGAAGAGGGCCGAAGACCAGATAGCAGAGTTGGAAACGAAGTTATCCAATCGTAACCATATTAAAAAAAAACCGGCAGCCGTTACGGCCGGTTTAAAACAAAAACTGCAGGCCGCCCTCAAGCGGCAAGAGAAGATCCGGAAGACCATCCATGATTTATCCTGACTTCTTATCGGTGCTTAAGCTGGATGTCTGCGACTCCACCAACAATTATATCAGGGCTCATTATGAGGATTTTCGACACCAATTCCCGGTGTTGGTCACGTCCAGGAAACAGACCGGAGGGCGGGGGCGGGAGAACCGGCAGTGGTTTTCCCCCGATAAAAAGGGATTATATTCATCCTTCGGCTATTACCTTAAAAATAGAAACAACCTGAATCTTCTTTCTTTAATAGCGGGAATTGCCATTGCCGATACGTTGGCGAAGATAGTGGGGGAGAGTTTTAAGATCAAATGGCCAAACGACGTTTTGTACCAGGGGAAAAAGGCGGCGGGGATTTTAACCGAAACGGTTATCTCCGACGACCGGATTTTCTGTATTTCCGGGATGGGCATTAATGTCAACCATCGGCAGGACGATTTTCCCGAAGAACTGCGATCGAGTGCCATTTCGCTGCGGATGGCTGCCGGCAGGGAATTTGATATCGACACGGTCAACGGGACCCTGGCCCATATTTTTTTTAGATGGCTGGACAAACTGGAGATGGGGCAAAACAAAACGATTATCCGCAGAGTCAACCGCCTGAGCCACTTCGTTAGGGGGGAAACGGTTTACATCCGGGACGGCAAGGGGAACGTGGGGGGAGTTTTTGAGAGAATCGGTCTTGACGGGGGTATCGTGTTGACAGATCCCCGGGGCAACCGGATTACCTACTACTCCGGAGAGATTCGGATTAGCTATTGAATATCTTCAGCCAGTGATCTACTTCGGTGTCCGACAACGCGGTATTGATGCGCTTCAACTTCTCTTCTTTTTTTCCGTTTATATGGTAGACCCTCTTGAGTTCGAAATAAAACTCGATGGAGTTGACGGTCCTGGCCCCTTTATGCCGGGCAAAGGTCTTTAGCTCCCGGTCCGAAGATACCAATATCACATTGCGGTAATCCACATAGCTGCTCAACAGTTTTCTGATTTCATCGTCGGCAGAATTACCGTACCGAGGGTATATGACTGTAAATTTATTGGTCAAAGTCTGTCGATAAGAACCGTTCTCCGGGTCGCCGTCAAAGACAAGGATAATATTGTTATTGCGGCTCTCCTGATATTTCCTTACAATATGGAGCAGTTTTTTCCGGGCTTCGGTATCTTCAAAAGAAATATCCGGCGCACTGCCGATTAAATTGTTGCCATCGATGATGTAAGGCATTTACAATTCGTAACTCTCACCGGGTTTCAGGATAATGACCTGGCAGTCTGTCTTCACCAGTTGCTTAAATTCTTCCGGGGAAGCCTTCACCGCATCAAACGTGTCGTAATGAAAGGGAACGACTCTGGGAAGTTTTAGCAACTCCACTGCCTTTGCCGCCAGGCGGGGGGTCATGTTAAATCTGCCGTCAATAGGCAGAAAGCCGATATCCGGTTCATACATCTCGCCGATTAATTGCATCTCCATGGACAGACCGGTATCGCCGGCATGGTAGACCTTTTTTCCATCCAGTTCGACCACCACACCGGTTGCGGTTCCGCCCAATCCCCCGGTATGAAATGCCGGGACCATGGAGACGGCCACACCATTCACCTCAACCGTACCGCCGACATTCATCATTTCGGCCTTTAACCCCTTCTGGGCGGCCGCTTCTGCGATTTCATAAAAGGAGACGAATACTGCTCCGGTTTTCCGACAAATTTCATAACTATCTCCCAGGTGATCGCCGTGGTCATGGGTCACCACTACTACATCGGCGCGATCGACATTGGCCGGTCCAAACGCGGCTCTGGGATTACCGGACAGAAAGGGATCGATGTAGACGGTCTGACTTCCTTCTAACTTTAAGGCCGAATGGCCAATCCAGGTAATCTTCATATTTTACTCCTCCTATAATTAAGGAAATTAACCCGGAGGCCAGCCCATATACCTGCCCCCCAATAGATGGAGGTGAAGGTGAAACACCGACTGGCCGGCCTCCCTGCCTGTATTGATGACATAGCGAAAACTGTCGATACCGAGCTTTTTAGCCACCATGTTGCCCACTGTAAAAAGGTGACCGATTAAGTCTTCCTGGCCCACATCCATGATGGATGTGTAGTGCTGCCGCGGGATAATCAAGATGTGGAACGGCGCCTGGGGATTAATGTCTTTAAAGGCCACCACCCGCTCGTCTTCAAACAAAAAATTTTGATTATGCCCGTCATTGGCGATTTTACAAAACAGACAATTATTCATGGCTGCATCCTTTTAATCTACAATTTTAACACAAGCGCCCAGTTTTAGTAACTTTCCCGGCATATTTTCATAGCCCCGGAACAACTGATGGGCGTTTTCTACTACAGTTTCGCCCCCGGCGATCAGCCCGCCCAACACCAGCGCGGCCGAGGCCCGCAGGTCTGTGGCCCGAATCACCCTTCCCTGCAAAGGGGTCTTGCCCGTTATGACGGCGGTGTTTTTCTCCACCCGGATATCTGCACCCAGCTTGTTCAACTCCGTTGTATGTTGAAACCGATTGTTGAAAATATTCTCCCTGACTCTGGATATCCCGTTTGCCTGGGTCAGGAGTGTCGTGAGTTGGGCCTGCAAGTCGGTAGGAAAGCCGGGAAACGGCCGGGTCTCGACCTCGGTGGGGGCAATACTTCCGGCTGTGCTTACCTTGATCCTGTCTTCGCCCGATTCCACCAAAGCCCCGATACTCTCCAGCACCTCCAGCAGACTGCGAATATAGCGGGGGATCGCATTTTCCACCACGATTTCATTGTCCCCCAGACAACCGGCAATCACATAGGTGCCCATCTCGATGCGATCGGGAATGATGGTGTGCTCTGTCCCTTGCAGGGATGTTTTTCCCTCAATTACCAGGACGTCTTGACCCTGCCGAAGGATGTCCGCGCCCATGCTGTTTAAAAGCTCCACCAGGTCCTCGATTTCCGGTTCCAGGGCACAATTCCTCAGGATGGTGGGGCCGGAGGCTAAGGCAGCCGCCATCAATAGATTTTCCGTACCGGTCACCGTCTTGCCGGGAAACGTATACTCGATACCCTTTAATTCAGTAGCCCTGGCGATAATGTGTCCGCCCTCGATACGGATGTGGGCCCCCATTTTTTCGAGTCCCTCAATATGATAATTGATCTTTCGGTCCCCGATGGGGCATCCCCCCGGCAGCGAAACCCTGGCATAGCCGTTTCGGGCCAGCATCGGCCCTAACAGCAGGATGGAGGCCCTGGAGGTCTCCACGATCTCCTTCGGAATCAGGTCGGCCTTTATTCGCGGCAGCCGAATCCGGATGGTTCCCGATTCAAATGTCCCCTCCGCGCCCATAATCTTCAGGGCCTTATACAGGGCCTTGATGTCTTCCACCGCCGGTACATTGTGGAAACAAAACGGTTCTGCACTCAGGACAACGGCCGCCAGTTCAGGCAGGGCGGCGTTTTTAGCGCCGGAGATAGTGACCTGGCCGGAGAGCCTTCGTTGACCCTCGATTAAGATTTTAATGTCTTGCATTCAAGTTTAACTACCTATTTATAATGTACTCTTTACTTGTTCCCGAATCAAAATTCAAAGAATGTTTGCCGACCAAAGGAGCGGCCGTCATGTCAGGTTACCATTATATAAATATTTTTTCTATTTTTCAAGGATCTATCTCCTCCTGCCAATAAAAATTAAACTCACCTCATCTCTGGGTGACGTTACGCGTCATGAACGACTGTCCCCAATTTTTCCTCCCGAACCTGTCCGTTTCCGGACAAAATTTCTCCGGCACCTGGACTGATTATAGTAAAAGACCAACAAAATTTTTACATTTTCACCCACCCCCCCCAGTCGCGCATAAGACCGCATTTTTTAGCCCTCGGTCTCTTTATTTC
>CBFDCR010000129.1:0-7365 GCA_965603365.1 uncultured bacterium | reverse complement strand
GCTATCGAAAAACAGGCAAGACAACCCTAACAAAAACTTGATGGGAAATTTGGGTTGAATTTAGGCGGTTTTTTTGTGGGGAAAAAGATGGTATAATTGTCAGGAGGGAAAAAGTGTGATAGAATTGACGAGTCGAATATTGTTAAATTTTAATTACAAATACCAGGAGGAAACATGTTGAAGAAGGGTATAATCTTAATAGTCGCAGCCTTTTTGATGATCTCTTGTCAAAAGTCGGCGGGCGAAGCGGACGTGCAGGAATTTGCCGATGCCTTCTCCGCCATTCAACAGAAATTCGCCGAAAAGATGAAGGCCATTACCACCAGAGACGAATTCCAGGCCATGCAGGAAGAGAGGAGCCGGGAGTTGGAGGAACTGTACCGGAAATACGAGAAGGCCGCTGCCAATGATGAGATGGAAGTTTTAAAGGGCAGGGTATTGTTGAGCATGGGGAAATTTGCCGAGGCCGAAAAAAAACTCGTCCCCATCATCGAAAAGAATACCGACACAAGCAATGAAGCCAAAATGGTCAAAGTCCTGATCCTGTTTTCAAAGGGAACCGTTGATGAGGCATTTAATATTTTTAAAGAAATAGAGTCAAAAATAAGCCGGCAGGACGATCTGTTTACCGCTTACCTGTACTTTGCCTTAAATTCCGGGGAACAGGAAGTCAGGGAAGAGTATTCCCGGAAATTTTTAGATGCCGCCGACATACCTCAGCAGTTCGCCGTCTATAAAGCCAGAGTCTATATCAATTTGGCCGCCATTGCCAGGGAGAAAAAAGACCTGCCAGGTGCCAGGAAGATGCTGCAAAAGGCCCTATCCCTGAGCGATAACCCGCGCATGAAAGAGGAAATTCAGTTCGAGCTGGCCCAACTGGAATTACAGGGCCGACCTGCGCCCGACATCTCGGCAGAAATCTGGATTAACAGTAGGCCCCTCTCTTTAAAAGATCTCAAAGGCAAGGTGGTCATTGTCGATTTTTGGGCCACCTGGTGTGACCCCTGCCGAGCCGTTATTCCTGTTTTAGTCGACGAATACACCCAAAACAAGAACAAAGGCCTGGAAATTATCGGCTTCACCAAACTGTACGGTTTTTATCGAGATGAGAAGGAAAACAAGGGCCGGGTGCCGATGGACGTGGAAAAGGATTTAACCAGACAATTTGTCCAGCGGCACCAGATCAACTATCCGGTGGCCATCTCGAATGAGGGTAAGGATTTTGAAGCCTACAAAATTGTGGGAATTCCCACCATGGTTTTTATTAATCGGGCCGGTGAGATCGATTACATCAAGGTGGGCGCCAACCAGCCCAGGTTTATCCGGGATAAAATCAAAAAATTGTTGGCCGAGAAATAACAATGGAAAAAATAACATTGAACGAAATCGACCGGGTACTCACAGCCCATGAATACGTGATCCTGGATTTCAGTTCCCCCGGCTGTGCCCCCTGTAAAAAGGTGCCTCCCCTGATCGAAGGGGTCATTCAAGAGCTTAAAGAACCGGCGGAGACCCGGATCGGTGCCTTCGAAGTGGATGTGGCCGAAGAACCGGGACTGGCCCAGAAATACTTCGTTCTGGGCGTTCCTACCATCATTATCTTTCACAATGGCCAGGAGATCCAGCGGTTCAATGCAGTCCCTAAAAAAGAAAAACTGATCAAAGCCATTGGCGGGAGATAAAGACTCATATTAAGCAGGGACAGCGATGTCCTTAAAAAGAGACATTTTCTATCCCTATAGCCTGTGTTATAATGGCATTTAAATTGCCTATTCAAATGAGGAGGACAACATGAAGAAGTTAACGATGATCATATTAGTGGTTCTGGGCTTTGCCTTTACCACATTTGCCAACCACAGCGTCAACATGAAGGTGGGGGTGTTTATCCCCTACCAGAATTCCGACCTATGGGAAATTAACCGCGGCAACCTCGCCTTTAATAAGTCAGATATGGTGGACATTTACTACGCTGGTGAATACGAGTATTTACTGACCAAACATTTCACCCTGTCGCTGGAGGGTGGTGTTTATAATCAGGAGGTCTACACGGCTTACCGGGATTGGGAATATGAGGACGGCGGCCTTATCCAACAGAATCTGGCGCTGAGGATTACCTCCGTAGAACTGGCCTTCAAATTGTATCCCCTGGGTCACCGGAGAGCGCTTTACCCTTATCTTGCCGGCGGGCCGGGAGTTTACTTCTGGAAATACGAACAGTGGGGCGACTTCATCGATACCGTCGAAGGAACTGTGGAACCTGGCTATGCCGATACCTCCAGGGTGGCACTGGGTTTTCATGGTAGAGCGGGCCTTGTATTCAGGGTTAGCAGAAACACCGGTCTCTCGTTGGAAGGCAAGTACCTGTATTTAAAAGACAACCTCTCCGACCGGTTCCAGGATTTCGAAAAGCTCGACATGACGGCTCTCTCCTTCAACATCGGTGTCCACTTTTTCCTCTGGTAACAATAATCTATTTCCAGACATGGCAGAGATTATTTTGCCCCAGGGCGTATTCATAATTAGAGAGGGGGGGGCACAGAACATCATAGACACAATGCCGGCAGGGCAGAGCCCTGGTGCGCAAGCGTCGCCAACTGCGGCCGTGATACATCTCTTTGTATATCACATCGTAAAGGGAATCCCGGCCTAATTTCCCCAACCTGGGGGCATTGACATTGGCATAAATATCGCCGCTGCTTAACACGGTGAGTTTGCCAAAATGTTGGGGATTAAGCGTCATTCGGGAAAAAATCTCCTTCAAGGAAGGTTTGGCCACTAAAATCATGGCCTTATTGATAAACACATGCTTGCGAAAAAACGTTTTATTCCTGCCGTTAAAAAGAGGCTGAAGCAGTGGCTCTTCTATCTTAAAAGTGGAAACAATATCTTCGGCAAGAGCCACCTCTTCCTCCCGCTGCACCACAAAGATATAGTTGGTACGGATTTCATGCTTGTCCAAGAGATGTGCCTGCTCCGCCCATATATCTCGGTTTATCGGAAAATGGACCAGCACATTTAGTTCACTGTTAAGATTAGCGATCAGCCGGAGATATTCCCCACGGTTGACCAGATTCCGGTAATGAACATAAAAGGACTTCAACGCCGGCGGCCGCTCCAGCAAAGATACCAGTTTACCAAAATTGGAATACTTAAAAATGTCTCCCCCCAGGATATTAAGGGCAAACAGACTGCTGCCCCTGACCTCTTCCAGGAGTTCATCTATTGCCCCAATCTCCAACTCATCGTTGCGGTGGGGGTCGCCAAAACAGGAGAGAAATTGTCGGTAGGCATTCTGGCAAACCAGGCAATTCTGCCCACAAACATTATTGATATACAGGGATAATTCATTTAAATAGATCATGATATCCCGCCCCACCATTTCGGGGGCATCCCTTTTAAAAGACTCCACATCCCCTTCGATATCCAGTACCGGCATCATCTGAAAAGGCTTTCCAGCCGATAGAGCGGTATCGATCAAATCCCCCATATAATACGCTCGTATTTTGTGTACGAACCTGACAATGGCGGGGGCGGCCAGTTCCCTCTCCGTCAGTTTTACCACATACAGATTTTTTGACGATTTAAGCCTTTTCACCAAAAGATTAATCATCGGCTCCTTTCGGGATAACACGGCTTTACCGTTATGGGTATTATAGAGAAAGGCGCTCTCCCCTTTCACCACCGAATACACATAGGGTTCCAGGTAAAACCAGTATGACTTTTTCCCCATTCCTACCCAAACGTCATCTCTTTCAACACCTTGAAATAGGTCTCCGGATTCTCTTCCATATACGACATGGCGAATGAAAAGTGTCGACGAATATCTTGATAATTCTTGAAGCCGTTGCATTGGGGATGGGCATCTAATATATTTAGGTTAAATATGCATTGAACACAGGCCTCTGTGTTATAACACACAGTGCATTGTTTGCTCAGGCTGTCGTAATATTGATTGTACTTGCGGGCAACTTGTTCAAAATCCAGTTCCACCCTGTCGTCATCTACCCTGCCCAGAGCAAATTGGTGGCCGATGCGTTCGCAAGGGAGTATTTTACCGTTTACGGTTAAGAATACCATTCTGGAAAAGGGCACACAGGTCCCGGTGGGAACAAATTGGCGAATCTCAGAGGAAAATATCAACTCATCATACTTCCTGAAAACCACTCCGCTGTAGCGGCGGATGATATTCACAACCCGCCGGGGTTTGGGCAGTGCCATTCGCTTTTGCTTTTCCTCTTTAAAATAATCCTCCGCCTGGTTTAAATCTTCATATAAATTTCGATAGGTCTGTCGGAATTGCTCTTTTTTTTCCGGTACAATGCCATAGGGATTCACCTCGGAAATACTGGGGAATTTATTAAAGGTCTCTTGGAAGAATTGATATACCTCGGTGATGCGGTTTTTTTTATGCAGAACCGCATTGAACCGCACCTTTTCAACAAAGAAATCGGGATATTTCTGTCTGAGGACCATAATATTAAGCATAATTTGTCGATAGGCGGGTTTATCGTTTTTAAACACCCGGTAGCCGTTGTGTCTCTCATTCCCATCCAGACTGATCAGGATTTGAAAATCATTTTGCACCAGGAAGTCCATATACTTTTCCAGCAGCAGGCCGTTGGTAGTCATGGAAAATTCAATTCGGTTGTGGCGCAGGTCAAGATGTTTCACATATTCTACCATTTCCCGGATAAAAGAAAAGTTGAGAAGCGGTTCACCGCCGTAAAAAGTCACAAAGGTGGCCTGGTGATGGGAGGTGTTTAAGGGAGAATTCCAGAGATCCAGCAAATAATT
Source organism: uncultured bacterium (assembly GCA_965603365.1). Taxonomy (GTDB): domain Bacteria; phylum Acidobacteriota; class Aminicenantia; order UBA2199; family UBA2199; genus JAHELQ01. The sequence goes on along the minus strand of CBFDCR010000129.1, from coordinate 2,571 downwards.
CAAAAAGCGCTTTGCTTTATGAATACTCAAATTCTTGCTTTCTCTCCTGTCGTAATCACTGTAAAATTCACCGTAAGCGCAGTATCGACAGTTCAAATTGCAGGCATCGGTAACCTCGAAGGTCAACTGGCTGGTATTGGCCAATTTCACCTGAACCGACTCCGCCTTCAACCGATCTCCGACTTTCCGGCCGATATCGACCTTTTCAAAATATCGATGCTCCCGTAGAAATAGATATTTCCGGTAATAATATGCCAATTCTTCTCTCTTAAAAATCCCACAATCACCCAGGTCCACCGTATCGGTATCCAGACCATCCAGCCATTCCCTTACATCCACTCCCTTGCGGACCAGGTCGACCAGATAATACAATATCGGATGGCACAGCAGAAACCGATTCATCCGGGTGCTGTGGAGATAGTGATTCCTGATCTTTGTTTTGAATATAATGGCGGGTTCCATCTCCTCTATTCAAACCCAATAAGAAGAGAACAGATTACCTCTAAATCGGGGTAGTATCAGTGAATCAAGAACCTACCACTTGGTCGTATCCGGGCAGCCGTATAAAAGTTCAGTGGTGGTCAGATGATCGGGATTATATAAACAGTCGCATAGCTTTTCACAAGTATCGGGGGGATTCATCGGACTGCCATCGCCGGCCAGAATCCTTCTCATTTCCCTTTTCTTCATGTCGTGTTGATTCAATCCAACCAAATTCAATTCCCTACGCATTATTGCCTCCTAAAGTTCAACCATTTTTTACACAGCAAATATGATGCCAACAAACAAAACGCTGTCTGCATGTACCTCTATAAAAGACAGCTTCTGATATGTTTAAAAAATTGTCATTATATTTGACATTTTTTTTCATTGTTACGTTTTCTGACAAGTTCAAAGTTTTCACGGTTTCACACACCAATTAAACGCAGATGACAGATATATAATAACACCTGAAGGAAAAAAAATCAAGCAAAAAAATGCGGGATTGCGTCAAGAGCAGATGCGGATGCGTCAATCCTGACGCAAAAACGGGCATTTTGTTCCGTATTTTGAGATTGTCGTTCAAAAGTAAGAGTAATTACTGAAGTTAGAGGCTCAATCAGGCCAGACGGACCTCGTTGATTTCCGGAATATCTTCCTTCATGGTCTGTTCCACATACCCTTTGATGGTCATGGTGCTCATGGGACAGCCGTGGCAGGCACCGGTCAGTTTGACCAACACCGCCTTCTCGGCTTCCAGCACATCCACCAGTTCAATACCGCCGCCATCGGCTTCCAGGGCGGGCCTAACCTTCTCTATGACAGCATTCACTTTTTCTTTAAGTTCCATTTTTTACTCCTTTAGTCAATCTATGTGCAAAACATAACCTGTATAGTCCTGATTTGCTTATATAATTTTATCGTAAATGCCATCAATTGTCAATCCATTTGTCGGTGAAGGTTTGTGGGCATTTCATCAAACGTATTTCAACATTCCGCTCAGTGCTCCGGCGGCCCGCCGGGCTATAGATTCTTCGACCTCTATTTCGTATTGATTTTTTTCCAGGGCATCGTAGATGTCCGGCAGCGCCGTGCGTTTCATGTTAGAGCAAATTTTGGGCCGACCGGCGGGATAGAACTCTTTACCGGGGTTTTCCCGCTTCATTCGCTCCAGCAGCCCCTGCTCGGTGGCGACTATGAATCGTTTCCTGTCCGAGGCGGCGGCGCAGCGCAGTATGCCGCTGGTAGACTCCACCACATCCGCCAATTCCAGCACTTCCGGGCGGGCTTCAGGATGGATCAAGACCTCGGCATCGGGGTAACGGCGCTTCATCTCTTCGATCTCTTCTCTCTTGATGCGGTCGTGCACGTAACAGTAGCCCTCAAACAGGATGATTCTCTTCTCCGGCACCATCTTCTGGGCATAGGCGCCTAAGTTCCGGTCCGGTATGAAGATAATCTCCTCGGCCTCCAGATTTTTGACCACCTTGACGGCATTGGCCGACGTGCAGCACACATCGCTCTCCGCCTTGATCTCCACACTGGAGTTCACATAGGTGACCACCTTTGCCTTCGGGTGTGCCTGCTTCAACTCCAAAAGCTCATCTACCGTAATCATGTCGGCCATGGGACAACCGGCATCCAGACGGGGCAGCAAGACGGTTTTTTCCGGCGACAGCACCTTGGCGGTCTCCGCCATGAACTTGACGCCGGCAAAGACAATCACCTCACATTCCACGTCGGCGGCAATCTGACTCAATTCCAGCGAATCGCCCAGGTAATCGGCCGCCAGTTGGACCTCCCCGACCTGGTAGTTGTGGGCCAATATAACGGCATTTCTCGACTTCTTTAGTTCCTTTATCCTATCGACCAATGTAGTCATTTTCACTTTACCTTATAAGGCTACAATTCTATTACAATTCCAGGCAGAGGTCAAACCCATTTTTAGGGAAGGTGTTGGCCCCGATTTTTTATCAAATTTTTATAAAAAAGGTGAAATATCTTCTAATATAGGGTATAATGAGATCTAAAAGGGACCTTACTTTTTCACCAACAAGAAAAAAGTAAGACCCCAAATTTACAAAACATATA
>CBFDCR010000128.1:0-7554 GCA_965603365.1 uncultured bacterium | reverse complement strand
TTGTCCACGCCCAAAGTTGCAAATAATGCAACATTTTCCCAACCAAAGTTATCTCGCCTCCGTGCAATGTTGACCCCGTGAGCTCAACCATTCACCTCGTGACCTGAGTATTTCAGGTTTGAATATGAATGATTCATATTGCACTATGAAATGTTGAGGGTTCAAATTGAAGGATTGGGCTTTTTTGTTGTTGGCTGCCGTTTAAGCGGTGATCTTTAAAGGAAAGATTTCGACCGTGGATTCTTGACAAATTCAGCCATTTATTATAAAATTTAATACTAGCAGAAACAGAACAGGCCGCAGTTTTAGATATCCAGGAGGTGAACTATCAAATATCTCCGCTCTTGTTCCAGCTTTAATTTAACCACCGCGTATGTTCTCCGCCGCCGCTGGTTTTTCTTTGGCCTGGTGGGCTTAACCACCGCGGCGCCCGTTTGCCTGTCGGTCATCATGCTCCAGGACAGCGGGGCTATCTGGCTGGACGTGATTTTATTATTACTCTATATCTTTCTCTTTTTCTTCGTCAGTCTCTCCTTCTGGACATCGGTGGTTGGATTCTTTACCTTGATGTTCAAGAGAAACCGACTCACAGTCACGGAGATGGCCCGCGGCAGCGGCGAAGTGCCGGTCGGTTCCAGGACCGCGGTGGTCATGCCCATCTGCAATGAGCAGCCCGGCCCCGTATTTGCCAGGTTGAGGGCAGTCGCCGACTCCCTGATCAAAGGCGGATGGCAGAACCGGTTTGATATTTACATACTCAGCGACACCTTTGACCCGGCGATCCGGGCTCAAGAAGTATCGCACTTCTCCGCCATGCGTAAGGATTTAGGAGAGAGTATCCATATTGTCTACCGCAACCGCCGGGTAAACACCGGCAGGAAAGTGGGTAATTTACGCGATTTCTGTCACCGCTGGGGACAGCAGTACCGTTACATGATTGTGCTGGACGCCGACAGCCTCATGTCCGGGGACACCCTGCTAAACCTGGTACGGGTAATGGAGAAAAACCCGAAACTGGCGCTGATTCAATTACCGACCGTGGTCATAAACCAGGACTCACTCTTTGGCCGCATCATGCAGTTTGCCGGCCGCCTGTACGGTGCCATAACCACAGCCGGGCTCAGCTACTGGTATTTGAGTGAAAGTAACTATTGGGGGCACAATGCCATCTTGAGGATAAAACCTTATATGGACCACTGCGAATTGCCGGTACTGCCTGGACGGGAGCCCTTCGGCGGCGAAATCCTGAGCCACGACTTTATCGAGGCAGCCCTGCTGCGTAAAGCGGGATGGCAAGCCTGGTTTGCCTATGACCTGGGAGGCAGTTTTGAAGAAGTTCCTGCAAACTTAATCGATTTTATCAGGCGTGACCGCCGCTGGTGCCAGGGCAACCTGCAGCACATCCGGTTACTGTCCTATCCCGGCTTTCACGGCATAAACCGGCTGCACCTGGGCGCCGGCATCATGTCGTATTTATCCTCACCGTTATGGCTCATCTTTCTCGCCCTCGCCGCCATCGATGTTTATCTAAAATCCGGGACCCCTTCCGTCTGGCCGGCCATTATGCTGTTATTGACAGCCATTGCCTTAAGCAATATGCCAAGGCTGCTGTCCCTTATAGTGGTGCTGCGAAATTCGGAACTCCGGCGCTCCTTTGGCGGCGGTAGTAAAATCATCAAGAGTACCCTTCTTGAAACTATTTTTTCAACCCTTTTTGTCCCCATCATGGGGCTTTATCAGAGTCGATTCGTCCTGTCCACTTTCTTCCGGAGCCGGGTAAAATGGGAGCGGCAGCAGCGGGAAGGAAATCTGACAAAACTCCAGGAAGCCCTGTCTGTCCACGGTTGGCAGACCATCATAGGCATCACCGCGGTGATCATCGCCTTGCTAAACCTGGATAACCTTGTCTGGTGTTTCTTGATCGCTCACATATGGCTCATCGTTTCGATCCCCTTTTCGGTGGTGACCAGCCGCATCGACCTCGGCTTAAAGGCAAAGAAACGGGGACTCTTTTTAACGCCCGAAGAGATCACCCCCCCTCCGGTGGTCAAGGCTTTCTGGAAGAATGTGAAGAACACGCCCGTCCCTTAGAATTTTAAAAGAGGGCGTTGTTTTATTTAAAACCGGCACACCATTTTTCGTTGAAAATAGTATCGACATACCGCTCCCCCCGATCGGGGAAAATGGTGACCACATCGAGTTTCCTATCGATTTTTTTGCCGGGAAAATATTTCTTAATGGCGGCCAATACCGAACCGGAAGAGCCGCCAACAAAAATAAAATACTTCTTCAATAATTCATGACACATTGCCACAGTGGATACTTCATCCACCATCACCACATCACCGATGATGGCATTTTTTAAAATCTCGGGTTTCATACTGGAACCAATTCCCGGTATATGCCTCTTAGCGGGCGGATGGCCGAAAATCACAGAGCCAATGACATCCACGGCAATCACCTGTGCTTGCGGGAATCTCTCTTTTACCCTATGGGAAACCCCGGTGATCGTTCCACCGGAGCTAACACCCATGAATATATAATCAATATTTTCAAGGCTGTCACAAATCTCATTTCCCAGTGTATGATAATAGGCTTCGGCAATATAGGGATTGCCATACTGGTTCACCCAGTAGGAATGATCGATTTCATGTACCAGCTCTTTAACCTTTTTGATGCGATTCAGCAAATACCCGCCATTAGAGTCGGGCACCTCTACCTTTACCATCTCTGCCCCAAATGATTTGATTAAAATCTCATTGATGGGCTGGATACAGGGATCAATCACCGCAATAAATTTCAAGCCGTATCGTTTACAATAGGCAGCCAGGGCAATGCCGAAATTCCCGGATGAAGATTCGATCAAGGTGGTATCTCGACTGATCTCCCCTCTCTCAAGCAACTTCTGGATAACATAACTGGCTGCCCGATCTTTCACGCTGCCGGTGGGATTGTAATATTCCAGTTTGACATAAAGATTCAAATAGTCAAAATCGTCCAGGTGAAGGCCCACCAGTGGCGTATGACCGACTCGTTCCAGATTTGATCGCGGAATCATGTCAGCAGTTCTTTTCTTTTTCTATAAAGAAAATAGATGTAGTATGTCCAGATAATCAGCGCCGGTACTGTAAAAGCAAGGGCTAAGAACCGAATATGGAGTGAAAGTGCCAGGAAAACCAGGGCATCAAAAAAACAGAATAACATTAAAATCAGGCTGCCTTTGTTCTTTGTCTTCAAATAAACAAATAGATTAACCAGGGCTGCGGCAAACAGGATTATACAGAAAACATTTTTAAAGGTACTTTCCCCAAAAATCATCCATAAACCTGCACATATAATAACCAGGCCAAGAATGACAGTAACGATGGAGCCCACATGGGCTAACGCCGTTTTGTTCGTTTTTTTCATTTTTCCTTACCTCCTTGATATCTTAATTGCTCCGGGCGATCCCGATCAGTACAGGTATGACATATCGAGGGCCATCTGTTTTGTTTTATGACCTCCTCTTTTCTTGAATTAATAATATCTATATGATTCTTACTTATATTGCCTATTATATACTGGTGTCGAATATCGTGGCAGCAACAAAGTACATCCCCATTCCAGGCCACAAATGTAAAGTTTTCAAACATGCATGTCTTTCTTTGGCCAACCCAATAGTCAATCGGTGTCATCTCCTTCATGCTGACGAAACCGCCTCGATTATGCATGTATTGAACAATATTACCGATACCTCTCTTAGCCCAGAAATCTTTTATTTTATTTTCATCTTGAATATTTTCTTTTGAAAGAATAAAGCATACCGACAATTTTGTTTTCGAGTTCTGCCTTTTATTTATTTCATCTCGTGTGTATTCCAGGTTTGCCATCGTCCGCTTAAAGTCTGCCCCTTTCATTAATCTTTCGTATGATTCCGGCTCAATTCCATTAAAGCTAACCATGATATGATTGATGTCGGCCTCCAATAGAGAGGGTACGTATTTGTGATTCAAAAGTGTTCCGTTGGTAACAAGCCCGACAGTACTATCAGGATAACACCTTCGCAATAAAGTCATATATTCAGGCAGCATGGGATTGAGCAGGGCCTCGCCAAGACCACAAAAAACGACCAAATCCCAGGGACGAATTGGAACTTTTTCCAAAAAATATTTAAACGTTCCCGGTGTCATATCGCCTATATTTCTAGTTTTGTCCCTGGGGCAAAACTTACACCTTACATTGCACCGCCTGGTAACCTCAATATCGTAGAAACGGGGAATTAAGGGGTTAAATGACATTGTTATGTTCATCAACATGGACAATAATAGATTTTAAATTTTTAATTTCTTCTTCATCATATATCCCGAATGCCATGATAATAATCTTATCACCAATCTGAACCAATCTTGCCGCGGCACCATTTATACAAATCTCTCTTGAGCCTCTTTTACCGGTCATAGCATAGGTTTCAAATCTGGCACCATTGTCAATGTTGAGCACCAGGACCTTTTCGTTTTCGAGAATATCGGCCTCTTCCATCAGTTCCTCATCGATGGTAATTGAGCCTACATAATTCAAATCAGCTTCAGTCACTACAGCCCGGTGAATTTTTGATTTAAGCATTTGTCTATACATTTACGCCCTCCATATAATTTATATCATTTTATAAATATTTCTCACCAAAAATTGCTCTTCTAAATTTTTTAATAAAGTTTAAAACATCGGGTGTTTTTAACATTGAAAAGTGATCGCCGGCAACTTTATACGACTTTATCGAGTTACGGGTATAATCTTTCCAGTATTTTCCCCAATTTTGCTTCGATCCACTGGCTCTAAAATAGTGCATAACCGTATTGATCCTATGGGAAGGGACATATGATGCGCCGGCATTTTGAAATGTCCTCATTACATTAAAATAATAAAATAATTCTCTGCAATCCAATCGATCAAAGTTTGGAATCAGCCGGCGGAAACCCTCTGGAATTATTTTTCTGACCATCTCAATATTCACATTATTTCTCCCTATATATTCGACTATTTCCAGCCAGAATTGATTTAAATCCCTTATACTTCTTAGATTCTCAATGAAGCCCTCATCCGATAAATAGCCCCGTATCCAACTCAATTCAGATTCAGGAGTGAATGTAACGACGTTGGCCCTGGAATCCCGGTTAGGGGCCACAGTGTCAATCATGGCCAAAAATTCAATTTTCTTATCTAACTGCTCTAATTTTCTACCAATCTCAAAGGCAACGGTACCTCCCAGGGACCATCCGGCAAGTCTATAAGATCCCTGGGGCTGAACTCTCAGCATTTTTTCAATATACTTATCCGCGACATCTTCAATGGACAAATTCTGTGGAGCACAGTTTTTAAACCTGTCAGCCCGGATTCCCCAGCAACTAAGTCCAGAATTTAATCTCTGGCATAACTCAATATATCCTTCTACCTCTCCGGTTCCGTCATGTATAAAAAATAGATTTTCTCCCCGGCTGTCACCCTGTTTGAGAAGAACGATACTATCATCGCCAATTAATTTGATCCCCTTTTCTTCAGATTTAATATATTCGGACAATTGCCTGATATTGGGTGCTTCAAATATCTTTACCAGGGATATATTGACATTAAACTCTTTTTGTATTTTTGAGAAAAGTATAGTTGCCTTCATTGAGTGTCCGCCCAACTCGAAAAAATTGGCGGTTACACTGAGCTTCTCCCTCTCTACCCTCAATACCTGTGACCAGACCTGTTGTAATTTCTCCTCTGTCTCATCTCCCGGCGCGATGTATCCTTTTATCTCAATCTCAGGTCCAGGTAAAGCCCGGCGATCTACCTTACCGGTTGCCGTAAGAGGAATCCTATCGATCCCCACAAAATACGACGGGATCATATAGGCCGGTAAACTCTGTGATAAAAATTCCCTCAAAACGGAGACCCCCAACTCCTCCGCCGATACGTAATAGGCGCACAGGTACGTCTCGTCCCGGTCATCCCGTCTCTCGACGACAACCGCCTCCTTTACGCCCGGATGTCTCAACAGCTCACCCTCGATCTCTCCAGGCTCTACCCGAAAGCCCCTCACCTTCACCTGATGATCGATTCTACCCAGAAACTCTATATTCCCATCGTACCCCCACCTGCCCAGATCTCCGGTCTTATACAGCCTCCCGCCCTCTTTAAACGGATCACCAACAAATCTCTCCTCCGTTAGATCGCCCCTATTTAAATACCCCCGCCCTACTCCATCTCCGCCTATATACAACTCACCGGCTGCGCCCAATGGCACCGGATTAAACCAACGATCACATATATATACCTGCGTATTGGCTATACCTACTCCTATCGGCACCCGAATCAACGATTCAACACTCTCTTCTACCAAAAACTCGACCGAGGTTATAGTCGTCTCGGTCGGCCCATACTTGTTATAAAAATCGCATCTCCCTGCCCACCTCACTGCCAACTCCACAGAACACACATCACCGCCCGACACTATCCGTCTCACACAACTATCAACATCAGACAACTCTAAACCATCTAAATATGACGGAATCGCATGAATATGGCTCACCTGATGCCGGCTTATGTACCTGGAAAACCGATCTCTATCCAGAAGCGTATCTTTAGAAATGAGTACTAAAACCGATCCACTGAAAAGACAGATAAATATCTGCTCCACCGAGGCATCAAAACATATGGAAGAAAACTGCAGTATCCGGTCTCTCTCATCTATCTCGAATCGCCTCTGCCGACAACAAACCAGATTGACTACCGAAACATGATCTATCAGCACACCCCTGGGTGCCCCACTCGATCCCGACGTGTAGATTATATAGGCTGTGCCAAAAGAGGGGTATACCCGTTCATGATTCAAATTCAATCCCTCTCCACCTTTATACTTATATATATCAGCGGCAGTGATATCGATGAATTGTCCCCGGAAATCCAGACCCTCACACAAATCCCTCTCTCCCAATAATATCTCTGTATTACTATCTCTTAACATATAGCGTATTCTGGCCTCAGGATAATCAGGATCAATCGGCAGATAGGCTGCCCCTGACTTCAATATAGCCAGTATGCCGATGACCATCGCCAACGACCGCTCCACCATAATACCCACTATCTCTTCTGACTCCACTCCCTGCTCAGCCAAATACCGGCCCACATCACTGCTTCTACCATTCAACTCCCGGTAGCTTAATTGTTTATCGCCAAATACCAATGCAATATTCTCCGGTGTCTGCTCCGCCTGCCGGACAAACAACTGTTCAAGCCTATTATCTGACGGATATGCCGCCGCTGTATCATTAAATTCATAGACCACCTGCTGCTTCTCTTCAGCGCCCAGGATCTCGATCTCCTTGAGCAGCATCTCCCGTCTGTCTACCACTGCCGCTGCGATCCGCCTGAAATAGCCGATGAAACGCTCGATGGTCTCGGGCTTGAACAGTCTCCGGCTGTATACGATATCGCAGGAGAGCTTCTCGGCCGCCTCCACTACGGTCAGGCTTAAATCGAATTTTGAACTCCCTTCTTCTCCATGCACCACTCGATCATCGGCAATGTCCGGTA
>CBFDCR010000127.1:0-7673 GCA_965603365.1 uncultured bacterium | reverse complement strand
TTTCAGACAATCATAATGTTGTAAAACAACAAAGAAATAATCTTTTAGATTACATTTGTGGAGTTTGAATATCACGATTTTTCAATCAGGGAGTCGATGAATTCAAACGACTCTTTCTCCGTAAGGTATCCGGCGGCGCCACTCTCCACCTCTTTCATCATTTTTAACAACTCTTTATCTTCCAGGGACTCCACCATTTCCCTATACATGTGAATGGGCAAAATCACCTCATTAATCTTGCCATCGGCATCGGAAACATATTTAACCCTCTGCTGGATCATGCTTTCTCCTACCCCCATACATTATTACAATCCCCCCCTTTTGTCAATCCCCACCGCTCCATTACTCCACCATTCCACTCTTCCGGTAAAGGATTAAAACTTTTCCGATTTTGGCGAACCAAAAGGGAACAGAATCCGTAGAACAAATAGAGAGACTAAAAGAACATGGCTAGGGCAATCGATAACCGGTCACAAAACCGGAGTAACCATCGGGGACAGCCAAACATTCCTGCCCCTGCAAAAATAAACAAAATTTACTTGCTTTTTTATACTTTACTTGTTATAAATAAAAAACCCACTCACCATCAAAAAAAATAGAGGAGTGAAAAATGGATAATTACATTGCCAATGGAGGGGCCGGGTGAAACTGTGGACGAAAGGTTTAGCCGTTCTAATCATCCTACTCACCCCCATTCTACCAGGAGAGAGCCTTTTAACAGCCCAGGACAAAAAACACATCACAGCACAACTAGCCTGCCAGGCCCCACCCAGGGATGCCACCACCGGAAAACTAATCGATGCCGGCAATCCCATCTTCAGAGACACCTTCTCCCCCAGAGAAGAAGTCTGGGTTGCCCTCGACGTCAACATACTCAAAAACCAGGAGAAAGGTGCCAGACTTTATGTCATTCACCATGAAAACGGAAATTTGTCTAATGAAGATAAATTAGAAGATGTCACCTGCGCTTATGAAGAAATCAGCCAGATCAATCTCCCATTGGGAAGTGAAGGCTTCATTTACATACCGGTATGGGATCACCCCCGCTTCTATCAATATGGATACGACGTGGTTGTCGATTTTAAACCTTTCGGAGAATACAATGTAGGCCAAGACATCGTGGACGGCCTGCACCCCGAAGGATACCTTGACGTTAAAGGATTCCATGTACCGGAATACTGGGTATGCTTAGAAAGCATCTCTTTCAATCACACTCCCAAATGCGGATATTACGACGCCATCGATATTAGACAAAACTGCCAAAAAGGTGCCCGGGTACTGGAATGGGAAAAAGGCAAGAAGTCTTGTCCTGCGGCCTATATTAAGAATAGAAGTATCACCATTAAAGCGGTCTTTTCCGCCTCAAAAAATTTAGATATGGCCTATATAGGAGCTCGCAGGTGTTCAGGAGGATTAGGCGACATAATTCAAAAAGAGATTTATTTTGATAAAAGTTGTATTTTTAAGAATTATAAATCAGGGGCAGAACAATTCCAGGTCCACCTGCCTACCCCGGACGAGATCACATCATTTTACCAGGAATGGGAATGGTATTTTCAGCATAACAATGACCACAAGGTTTATTATGCTGGAAAATCGAGAAATAAAATCTTTATTATTTTAACACAACCCCAGTCCCCGTGGAATAGATCAGAGAAATCAAAACCCTGGACAGAGGTGCTGGACCTGGCCTGTACCTGGGCACACGGCGAAACCACCCCCGAAGGCGCTGCGTCCAAAATAACCCACTACCTCTACCATCATGTTGGCAGTAAGTATGATGAAGCCGATGACAACCAATTTATAAAAAGTCCAGGAGCAGGTGGCTTCCGCCTGGGAAAATTTTTGAGTTTAATACCAGACGTTTGTAACGTCAACTGTGCAGTCATGGGTAAAGCGTTGGTTACCTTTTCCAATGTTTTAGGTTGTGGTACAAATTACAGACTATTAGAGCTTGAAAAAGACGACAAAAACTATGAACTGAACTGTATCATACCGGTTGGGGTTGACTGGGGGTGTACATATGACAACTTAAGATTTCATGCATTTGGCAGCATCGGCGACAAAATTTTCGATCCCACATTTTATTATGCGTGCGACAGTGATTGCCCGGTCCAATCGCCTCAACCTGTCTATATTATGGCAAATATCCCGTGGGAAGAGTACAAAATAAGACTGATAAAGGAGCCAATATCAGATTATCCTAGAACCTTCCGCTTTAACATCATTAGTGAAAAAATGCCGGAGAAATAAAAGATCTGTAAGATAATCGCTAAACATTAAGATAAAATATAAAAAAACATTTTGGAGGTAAAAAATGGCAAGCAAAGATGATTTCATCATAGTCAAAAACATCTTCCCGAAAGTTAGAGATAACCAAAAAAACTTTAAGGTTGTAGTTCTAGCGAAAACAAATACAGGTTACCCTTTAAAGATTATACCGCCACAAGGCAAAAAGATATTTAAAAGTAACGACAACGTGGAAGATTTATATATTTCAGCAATAGCGATAAAAGACCGTCACATACAGAATTGTTCTTTCACTCTCAAATTGTTAATGAAGGAAAACGAAAAAATAAAAGATTGGCCGATAGAACTATCTATAATTAAAGACAAGCCTAACGTAACACTAGCATGGGCGCTACAACTTCCTACTCCTTCTGGCACTTCCATACCCAAGAAGATTTATATCAAAATTGGAGAGGATAAATTGGACGGCAATAACTCCAATATCATCAAAAACAATTTTTCTGATATTAATCCACACCATTATGTTCATGGGAGAAAAAATGGACAACCTTTTTTTAAAAATTTAGAGCGAACACAAGAAGAGACATTTAGCCTTAATGGACTAAAATCTCTAGATGTCTGGACAACAGAAGGTAAAAAAAATGGGATTAGAAGAAGATGTTCTTTCGCTCTTAGATTGAGTATGAAGGCTAATATAGATGGTTTTAAAAGTTATCAATTCAAACTGTCTCTGGATAAGAATAATAAAGAATGGACATTAAAATACCCTACCAATAAAAAAATTGCCGAAAATCCGCCTAAAAATATTAATGTGAATGTGGGGGATGATAATCAGTAGGGATGTGGGTGATGGGTTGGATGTTGTGGGATGATGGGGGGTAGTGTGAAGGTCGGGGGTTGGGTGTGGGTGGTTGTGGGGTGGTTGTGTGTGGGCTCCCTGGTGGTTTTGGGGGTGGATGATGGGGGGAGTGGGGGATTTCGGTATGTGACGAACTATAGGCCCGAGGACTATAATTTTAGTCCCCAGAACTGGTGTGTCTTGCAGGACAGGCGGGGGGTCATGTATATCGGCAACAACGCCGGTTTAATGGAGTTTGACGGCACCTCGTGGGAGGCTATTGAGATCCCTAACTATACTGTCCGGTCCATGGCCCTGGATGAGAGCGGCACCATCTTCATCGGCGGCAATGGTGAAATCGGCTTCCTGGTTCCCGGGGACGACGGCTCTCTCCAATACGCCTCCCTGTTAGACCGGGTTCATGAAGGCAAACGAAATTTCAACAATGTGTGGAAGAGCCTGGCCACGGCAGAAGGCATATATTTCTTCACCCACTACTACCTGTTTCGCTGGAATCCCAGGACCAAACAGATGCGGGTCTGGGAACCGCAGCCCGATCACCGTTTTAATGAATCCTTTACCTGTAACGGGACATTCTATGCCCACCAGCGGGGGGGCGGTCTCATGCAGGTGAAGAATAACAAACTCCGGTTGATCGGTGGGGAGGAGACATTTGCTTCGGTAAAGATGTACATGATGGCCCCATACGATGGGCACAGGGTCCTGATCGGCACCCGGGATAAGGGCTTCTACCTCTATGACGGCAGCAAAGCCGTGCCCTTTGCCACGGAGGCGGACGAATACATCAAACAAAACCAGCTCTGTCACGGCATCCAACTGCTGCGCTCGGCCGGTCAATTTGCCCTGGCCACCCGCAGGGGCGGCCTGGTGATCATCGATTCCCGGGGACGGTTAAGACATATTTTCAACATTTCTGCCGGTCTGCCGGTAAACAACGTAAAGTACGTGTTTGAAGATTTTCAAGGCAACCTGTGGCTGGCCCTGGTAAAGGGAATAGCGAAAATCGAGTATGTCTCCCCCTTCTCCTTTTATGACGAGCGCTCAAACCTGCCCGAACTGGTGCTGTCGGTGGTCAGGCACGGCGACGCGCTCTATGCCGGAACCACCAACGGCCTGTATGTGCTGGCGCGCCTGTCTGCCGGCTCTTTTAAGCCTGTGGCGGAGATCCGGACCAACTGCTGGTCCCTGGTGTCAACCACCGATTCGGTGCTGGCAGCCACTTCCCACGGTGTGTTCCGGGTAGATGGGGAAACCAACAGGGTAAACAGGGTGATCGATATGGCCGCCAAATTCTTGTATCCATCCCCCAACGATCCCCGGCGCATCTGGGTGGGCCTGGGGGCAGGCCTGACCTCGCTGTACCTGTCCCCGGACAGGGGGGATCGAGACCGCTGGCTGCCGGAACCAAGATATGAAGGAATAAAGGACAGCATCATCACCATTGCCGAAGACAACCGGGGAGACCTGTGGCTGGGCACCCTGACGGCAGGGGTCTTAAGGGTGGAGCGGGGGGCAGCCAACCGGGTCACCAGGTATGATCGATTCCTTCACCTGACCCTCAGTGAGGTACACGTGTTCAGGGCAGCGGGACGGGTGATATTTGCCACCAGGCGAGGCCTATTCCGTTTTGATGAAAAAAGCGGGGGATTTTTTCCCGAAACCTCCCTGGGCACGGCTTTCGCGGGGGGAGAAGAGGGCAGTGGGGTATTCCGTATGGCGGAGGATCAATACAAAGATATCTGGTTCCATTCGGAGTTGAGAAATTTCCAGGCCGCGGCCAACCGGGACGGCACCTATACGGTAAACGGACGCGCCTTTGGCCGGCTGTCCGACTCCCAGGTAAACACCATCTACCCGGACCCGGGGGGCAATATTATCTGGTTAGCCGGTAATAACGGTCTCATCCGCTGCGACAAAGGGCTCAAAAAAGACTACCGGCAAAAATTCTCCACCGTTATCCGGGAGGTAGAGGTCAACGGCGAGCCCAGGCTGTACAATCCCGGCGGCAGCGCCTTGCCGGTTTTTTCTTACGGGGACAGGAACCTCCGCTTCCACTTTGCCGCCCTGTTTTTCGAGGCCGAGTCCCGGACCCAATACCGTCATCTGCTTCAAGGTTACGACGAGGATTGGTCCGACCGGCATTTAGAAGCCCATACGGATTACACCAACCTGAGTGCCGGTACCTATACGTTCAAGGTGCAGGCCACGAATGTCTATGGAAATACCGGGCAGGAGGCGGTCTTTCGCTTCAGGGTGCGGCCGCCGTGGTATGGGGCGTGGTGGGCCTATGTGGTCTATGGGCTGGTGGGGCTCTTTATGGTGTTCCTGGTGGTGCGGTGGCGTTCGGGCAAGCTGGCGCGGGAGAAGAAGAGGCTGGAGCAGGTGGTAAGGGAACGGACGGTGCAGTTGGCGGCGCAGTCGGAGAAGCTCCGGGAGATGGACCGGGTCAAGTCCCGGTTCTTTGCCAACATCTCCCATGAATTTCGCACGCCCCTGACCCTGCTCATCGGCCCGCTGGAGCAGATGATCGCCGAGTGCGGCGAAGAGGAGGGGGAGAAGAAACGGAAACTTACCATGATGCTGCGAAACGCCCAGCGGCTGCTGCGGCTCATCAACCAACTGCTGGAACTCTCCAGGCTGGACAGCGGCAAGATGAGACTCCAGGCCGTAAAGACCGACCTAACCGCGTTTGTGCGGGGCATCGGCGACTCGTTCCGGCTGCTGGCCAGACAAAAGGAACTGGAACTGGTGGTCCAGGCCGGGGGTGAAAACGACGCGGCGGAGATGATGCTCTACATCGACCCCCGCAAGATGGAGGACGTGTTGAGCAACCTGCTGATCAACGGCCTCAAGTTTACCCCCCCCGGCGGGAAGATAAAAGTGACCATAAAACGAAAGGCCACAGCAGGAGAGTATTTCCCCGAAGGCTGGCTAGAGATTACGGTTGCCGATACCGGTCCCGGGATACCGCCGCAACAACTGGCCCACGTGTTCGAGCGTTTTTACCAGGCAGAGGCCGGTTACGAGACTCACCTAAAGGGCTCCGGCATCGGCCTGGCCCTGGCCAAAGAGCTGGTGGAACTGCACCGCGGCAAAATCGAAGTCCGGAGCCGTGAAGGGGAAGGCACGACCTTTACCATCCGGCTGCCCTCAGGCAGCCGTCACCTCCCGGCCGAGGAGATCGTCGACCTGCCCGCCGATATCCCGGAGCCGGAAAGGGTTGGGGAAGCAGGCGAAGAGGAGGCTGCAGCAGACGAGGCAGACAGGGAGAGCGAACCGGCTGCCGGGGGTAAAGAGATCGTCCTGGTGGTGGAAGACAGCGCGGACATGCGGGCCTACATCCGGGAGGCGCTGGTGCCGGATTATAAGGTATTGGAGGCCGCAGACGGCCGGGAAGGGATCGACACGGCCCGGCAGGTCATCCCGGATCTCATTGTCAGCGATATCATGATGCCCGAAGTGGACGGCTATGAGTTGTGCCGGGTGTTAAAACACGATGTCCGCACCAGTCACATCCCCATCATATTATTAACCGCCCGGGCCGCGGAGGAGAACATCCTCCAGGGATTGGAGAGCGGGGCCGACGACTACGTGACCAAACCCTTCAACACCAAAATAGTGCTGGCCCGCATCAAGAACCTGATCGAACTGCGCCGCCAGTTGCAGGCCAATATCAACCGGCAGATGAACCTGGAGCCGGTCAAGACATCGTTGACCGGCATCGACCGGGAGTTTTTCCGGGAATTAAACGACCTGATCGAGAAGAACCTGGCGGACGAAGAGTTCGGCGTG
This sequence comes from uncultured bacterium, assembly GCA_965603365.1. Classification (GTDB taxonomy): domain Bacteria; phylum Acidobacteriota; class Aminicenantia; order UBA2199; family UBA2199; genus JAHELQ01. Next base: position 772 of record CBFDCR010000127.1, on the reverse strand, counting down.
GAGCAATTGAGTAAAAGGCTCTACATGGGCCGCACCACCCTGTACCGGAAGATACAGGCCTTGACCGGTCTCACCCCCACCGAGTTTATCCGCAGCTACCGCCTCAAGCGGGGGGCGGAATTGCTCAAGCAGGACTCCGGCACCGTGCTGGAGGTGGCCCTCCGGGTGGGCTTTTCCAACTCATCCTACTTTGCCAGGTGTTTTAAGGAAAAATTTCACCAACTGCCCTCCCAGTACCAGGCCGCCTACAAGCAGTAAAACCCACAGCATCATCGCTGCCATATAAGCCCCTTTCCCGGTTTACCCCCCATTTTGGAACGAAATTTGTATGGTTGAAACATGCGCGGCATACCCCTGCTTTTTTTTGGAACGATTGTGTCGTCATTTTGAAACCAATGGGTTAGATTTCAAGAGCCTTTCATACCATAATAGGGGTGTCGGTGATTGACGGTTAACTTTTGACGTTGCCTGCGCAGGGGCGGACAAAATAAATAAAAGAATAAGGAGGAAAGTAAAATGAGTAGATTGAAAGGCGAAAACGTGAAAAAGTGTATCTCCCTGTTAAGGGGGTACCTGGACCAGGCGCCGCCGGATCAACAAAAAGGCGCGGCCATCCTGGCCCTGGAGCAATTGCAAAGAATCAGCGCCGGTGACAACATCTCGGTAGGCTATTCCGAGTTTGTTTGCATGGACAAACCCAGGGCCCAGGGCGACCCGGGCGGCGGTTGAGATGGAGGCAGGGGCGGGGCCTCTTGGGGGGGGGGGGGGGGGG
>CBFDCR010000126.1:0-7711 GCA_965603365.1 uncultured bacterium | reverse complement strand
ACAAAGGTGATAGGTAGGAAAGTAAAAGATAGTATTTATTACAAATAGTGAAACATAATCCACCATATTTTATCTCTATAAATCCATGTGAGTTATCCCACCTCTGATCAAGTAGAGTTTGATACCCCAGTGGAAGGATTTGCCCTGGGGGTAGTAGGTGGCGGCCGTAGGGTCGAAAGGGTTTATTTGTTGCTCAGCAGGGAGCCGCCCAGGGAGAAGACGAAACTGACGATCCAGAAATAGGCGATGGAGGCCAGGATGTTGAGGGGTGCGATTTGCAGTCCGACACCGGCCGTTGAAAAGGCGCCTGACCAGGCCGAAAAGTTGAGTTTCATGGCCGCCAGTTGGGCCAGCAGGGCGATCACAATATAGAGGAGGGCAAATAGGGCAGAGTGGCCAAATCTGTTTTTGCCGGAGAGGCTGCGCAGCGTTAAGCCGCCCAGCAGCAGGGCCAGGAGGAGGCACAACAGGAAAAGGAAGGCTTCCACGGTAAAAGGATTGTTCGTCCACAGCGGATGAAGGTGTTTAAAGGGATAAGTACCGATCGCACCGGCTAAGGCAGATTTAACCGTCTCCCCGGAAAAGCCGTTCTCAGCCCAGGTGAGGGCAAACAGGCTGCCGTAGCCGATCAGGAAGGTGACCACGAGTCCCAGGATGATCCCCGGCCAGCGGATTCCTGCCTTTACCGGTTGGACCGCCGGGGCTTCCGGGACAGTAGGTTCGGTTTCGGGGGGGGCGGGAAATACGGTGGTCTCCCCCTGTTCTTCGTCTAAAGAGGGGCGCACCATTGTTTTCCCGATCTCTTCGTCTTCGGCATCATCCAGCGTTGGGGCCATGACTGTCCTGGATACATCCGCGGGATTTACAAATTGGAATTCAAATAGGTCGAACCTGACCGTATCGCCGTTCCGAATGGCCGTTTGGGTGATTCTTTCCCCATTCACGAAAGTGCCGTTGGCGGAATCGAGATCGATGATTTCAAAATTGTTTTCCTGGGCGGTGATCCTGGCATGCTGCGAGGAGATGGTCTCTTCTGCCATGATCAGGTCGTTATCCGCGGCTCTACCGATCAGGAATTCTTCTTTGTCCAGGGGGTATTGGTGGTCCTCGTACCTGGCTGTTAACCCTTTCAGGTATACCGCCTTGTCGTCGGTTGTCGCCATAAAAACCTCCTTTGATGTTCCGATTCATAATGATAAAAGAAAATCCCCAAAAAATCAATCCAAATCTCGCCTCCATCGACAATTGCCCCTGGTTTTGTGTTAAGTTTATAAAAAAATACCTTTGTCAACCGGCGGAGGGCTTTTAAAATGCAGGGAGTGATTGTATAATGAGACCATGAAAAAAAATCTGGCGTTAATCCTGGCCGGGGGCAGCGGCTCGAGGCTGGATGAGAGGCGGCCCAAGCAGTTCTTAAAGGTGGGCGGGAAACCCCTGCTGGTGCTGGCCATCGAGAGGTTTGAATATCATCCCCACATCGACGACATCTTTGTGGTGACCAACCCCAATCCCACCTTCTACCAGCAGACCCTGGAATTGGTCCGCAAACACAATTTCCGCAAGGTCTGGAAGATAGTGGAAGGCGGGGAGACGCGGCAGGAGTCGTCCCGCCGCGGCGTGATGGCTGCCGAAGAGGGGGATTATGAGAATGTGCTGATTCACGACGCGGCCCGGCCCTTCGTGTCCCGGCAGATCATCGACGGGGTGCTGGCCAAATTAACGGATTTTGCTGCCGTTAATGTGGCGGTGCCGGTTACCGATACCATTGTGCAGACCGATCAACATGATTTGATTCGAAACATTCCCCGGCGCAGCGATCTAAAGAGGGTCCAGACTCCCCAGGCCTTCCGCTTAAAACTGATCCGGAAGGCCCACCAAATGGCGCAAGAGCGCCGGGTCGCCAACGCCAGCGACGATTGTTCCCTGGTGTTTCAATTTAAACTGGCAGACATTGCCGTTGTCGAAGGCAGTGCCTTAAATATCAAAATTACCCATCCCCTCGACCTGAAGGTGGCCGAGGAGATCCGGAAGCTCCAGAAAAAGCAGGATGGGGGTGTATGATGAACCTGGTGGACCCGAAGATCGAGACCTACCTGGAGCAACTGCTGCCCGCCCGGCCGGCCCTGTTTGGGGAATTGGAACAGTGGGCGGCGAAGCGACATTTCCCGGCGGTGGGTCCGCTGGTGGGCCGGATGCTGGAATGGCTGGCCCGGTTGGTTTCGGCCAAAAGAATCCTGGAGTTGGGCTCCGGCTTCGGCTACTCCGGCCTCTGGTTTTGCCGGGCACTGCCCCAGGACGGCGAGATCGTGCTGACCGATTTTGATAAACGCAACCTGAAGATGGCCCAGAAAAATTTTCGCAGGGCCGGGTATGACCACCTGGCCACCTTTAAGCAGGGGGATGCCCTGAAGCTGCTCCAGGAGATGGAGGGTCCCTTTGATATTATTTTTAACGATATCGATAAGGAGTTTTATCCCCGGGTCATCGAGCCGGTGTATGACAGGCTGCGGCCGGGCGGCCTGTTTATCACCGATAACTCACTGGGCTACGGCTCCGTGACAGTGCTGGACGAGGTGGAGGCCGCACCGGCGATCCGGGAGTTTAATCGGCGGTTAAAAGAGCATACCGGTTTTATGACCGTCCAGGTTCCCCTGCGGGAGGGCCTGAGTGTCGGTCTGAAACTCTGACAGGAGGAGGATACCTATGTATTCAAAAAAAATTAAAGAGATTATCCGGATTCTGGGGCTGCAAGAGCATCCCCGGGAAGGGGGCTATTTTGCCGAGACCTATCTCTCGGAACAAATGGTGTCGGGAAGGGCGCTGTCCACGGCCATCTACTATATGCTGACAGCAGATACCTGTTCCCGGATGCACCGGTTAAAGGGGGACGAGATCTATCATTTTTACCTGGGCGACCCGGTGGAGATGCTGCAGTTGTGTCCCGACGGCCGCGGCCGGGTCGTCAAAATCGGCAGCGATATCACCAATGGCTTTTGCCCCCAGCTCGTGGTGCCCCGGGATGTCTGGCAAGGCAGCCGCCTGGTGCCGGGGGGACAATTTGCCCTGCTGGGCACCACCATGGCCCCCGGCTTCGACTATGCCGACTACGAATCCGGCGACCGGGAACAATTGATTGCCCAGTACCCCGATTTCCGGGAACTGATCACCCTGTTAACGGCCTAGGGGAGCGTTCAGCTTACATTTGTATGCAGTGGTTTTGGTAAACGAATTAACGATGAGGAGGTTTCAACTATGGTTGAAAGTTTAGTTCAGAAAGATAGTCAGCAGGTCATCGATTTGTCCAAATTAACCCAGGAGGAGCGCCGGAAGGCCGAAGAGATTGCCCGGCAGATCGATGTCGACGATTCCCAGGCAGTGACGGTCTACGGCGTCGGTGCCCAGCGGGAGATTGCCGATTTTTCCGATACCATCTTGAGAGAAGTCCGGGCTAAAGATGCCGGCTATGTGGGGGATATCCTGTCGGGCCTGGTCATGAAGGTTAAGGCGGTGGATGTAGACAGCCTCTCTTCCGGCAGCTTTATAGAGAAGATTCCCCTGATCGGTTCCCTGGTCAACCGGTTCAAACGTTTCATCACCCGCTATGAGAAGTTGAGTGGGCAGATTGAAAAAATCGTCGATGAACTGGACAGGGCCCGCATGAACCTGTTCAAGGATATCGAGTTGATGGACAAGCTCTATGACAAGAACGTGCAGTACCTCAAGAACCTGGATGTCTATATTGCCGCCGGTCAGATCAAGCTCAAGGAACTCCAGGAAACGGTACTGCCGGCGATGCAGCCAAAGGCCGCCGAGTCCAAAGACCCGGTGGAGGCCCAGAAATACCGGGATTTCCAGCAACTGGTCAACCGTTTCGACAAGAAGCTCCACGACCTGATGTTGAGCCGCCTGGTGGCCATCCAGACCTCGCCCCAGGTGCGTTTGATCCAGGGCGGCGACCAGGTGCTGGTAGAGAAGATCCAGAGTTCCATCCTCAACACCATCCCCCTGTGGAAGAACCAGATCGTGATTGCCATCTCCCTGTTCCGCCAGAAAAAGGCCCTGGAACTGCAAAAAGAGATCTCCCGTACCACCAACGAACTGCTGGAGAAGAATATCGAGATGCTGAAAGAGAGCACCCTGGAGATCGCCCGGGAGTCGGAGCGGGGCATCGTGGAGTTGGCCACCCTGAAGAAGGTAAACGCCGACCTCATCTCCACCATCGAGGAGACCCTGAAGATCCAGGCCGAGGGCAAGACCAAACGGCGCCAGGCCGAGGTAGAGTTGGTCAAACTCGAAAAAGACCTCAAGGCCAAACTGGTCAGCATCAAAGAATAATCGTTTACCTCTCCCGTGCCGACAGGTATTCAAATACGGCCGGCGCATTGTCGGAAAATACCCGGTCTATCCCTGGATGTTGGGCATAGTGCCAATAGTCATCAATGTCAACCGTGCCGTATACCCAGGTTTCCAGTCTATGTTGACGGCAGTAACGGATCAATGTTTCGTTTAAGAGATCGGTTTTGATACAGATGCCGCCGCCGCTGCCGGCCAATATCTCCACCAGCGGCTCCGGCAGTTCCCGGCAGTAGAGGGCATGTTTAAAACCGTGGCCATAGGGGGCCATGTCCGTTAAGGCCCGGTTCTTGCCCATCATCACCCGGTCCCCCCATACGAACCGCCGGTTTTTCATCAACCGAGCCATCACCCGGCCCGCTCTGCCCCATTTAAACAGGCTGCATAGGGAGAGAATCAACGGGCACCTGCAGCCCAGGCGCTTGAGTTCCATCAGGGTCCGGGGAATCCAGGAGATAAAACAGACCGCCTCTTCCAGGCCCGCGGCCCGCACCGCCCGCAAATGCCCGGCCTCAAACCCGTAATCCTTAATATCCACCCCCAACCGCTGCCCCGCCAGTACTCGCTGTTTAAATAGCTCCAGCGCCCCCCCAAAAGTCAACACCGGTTCGCCGCTGCCATAACGCAGCCCGTTCATTTCTACCCGGCCCATATCCGAAATCCGCCTCCCTCCCCACCCAGGGTCGTGATACACATAGATCTCCCCCTCCCCACTCACCCGGGTATCGATCTCCAACAAAGGAATCCGTGACCCACAGGCCCTTTCCACAGCCACCGGACCCTGCTCAATCTCCCCAAACCCCCTCACCCGATGACTCACCATTTTATCCAAAAAACGCTGCCTATTCATATTTTCCCACCCTTCATCATACCACACCCCTGCCTACAGTCAATATTTTGCCCGCTCCCGGTATTGACAAAGAAGGCAAAAACTTTTATCGCGGTACAGGATTAAACGCTCTTAGTTGAAGTGGTCAGGTTGATCAGTTATGTGGTCGAGGGGAACGCTAAGATCTTTTCCAATTTTTTTCCCGAAGTTCCCTTTGCAATAATTCCGACGAAAGGCCCTGGTCAAAACGGTCTTTCCAGATCCCCATTATAGAATCCTCTGCGGCTCTCCGCCTCACCTTTTTTCCGGCCCTCTTCATGATGTTAATGACTTTATCGATCACTTTGTCATAGTCTCCAGGGAATCAAGGCAGAACCATTTCTAATGGTGATGCCTGGGTTCGTGGGTGAGAAAGGGGTATTTCTCTTCCACCCGTTCGTAATCTTTTTGCAACGGAGGTGACGATTTTATCACCTTTTCCAGCCTGGTTTTGAGATCCATGATGGATGTACAGATAAAAAATTCCTCTGGCTTAAAATTTTTTGGAGGCAAGGTGAAGAATACCAGTGCCTTTTTACCGCTCTTCTTAGCAGTGCGCCAGCCCACCGGATTGTTCCATTCATCAGGGTCCATACCCTCGGCAATCAACACCTCCGCCTCCCGCCATTCACCAGGATTGATGGCATTATCCTGAAAGACCCCAAAGGCAAACTCCGGCTGCGTTTCGGAGAACACAAAATACACAAAATCCCTCAACGCTTTAGCCAACTCCCTAGACCCAGTCAACACAAAAAATTTCATATAAAAATTATATCATACCGTAACAGATACACAAGCAAAAAGAATTCCAACCAGAATGGCTGTCCCAAAATAAGGACACCCAGATCCATCAATTCTGGCAAGGTCTTTGCTAACCATATGTGTAAAAGTAAGATCAACCTTGCTTTTGCCCTCATTATTTATTAAAATTGAGTACGTTAAGGAGCAAAAAATGAAAAACAAAAAGCTTTTATCAGTTCTGATCTTAGTAACGTTCATCTCCATCACTCTGACCTTTCTCCCCTCGTGTAATAAGGAAGAACAACAAATACAAGGCAAAAAAATTATAAAACTCGGGGCCATCTTGCCACTAACTGGTGATGCAGCAACATATGGAAAAAATTGTCAAAAAGGGATGATTGTTGCTTCTATAATTTATGGTATTGACATAACTTTTGAAGACAGCGCTCTTGATCCAAAAAAAGCAATTAATGCGTTGAACAAATTAGTGAATATTAATAAAGTAGATGCCGTTCTTGGCGATATGTTCTCTTCTACTACATTGGCATTTGCACCTCAAGCGGAAAGGAAAAATATTATAGTGCTTTCCCCAACCGCTGGTTCAGAAGAGGTTCCGAAGACAGGAAAATTTATTTTTTCATTGTATCCATCTGCTTTTGTTGAAGGCGCATATATGGCAGATAAATTAATTGAGATGAAGGAAGATTTTGCTGTTGGTATTATTCATACTCAAGAGCAAGTATATACAGATATAGCAAAAGGTTTTGTTGATGAACTAAAATCTAAAATAAAAAAAGATGTTGTCTTTGTGGAAGCAATCCAGCCCAATCTTAGAGTTTATAAAGATATAATATCTAAATACATGAAAACAACAGATGTTGATACTGTATATTTATCTGGTGATAAGATTATGGTCTGTAACTTCATAAAACAGTCGAAACAAATGGAATGGTCAGTGTCGTTCTTTTCCCAGTCAACACTTTATGATCAAAGCTTAATAGATCAATTTGGAGCATATTTAGGTGATGTAATTTTTACGGGACCTTATTTTGATGTTAATAATAAAGATGAAATTACTAAAAAATTCATCATGAATTTTAAAGATCAATTCAAGAATGATCCTGACGTATGGGCTGCATATGGCTTTGACTCCGTTTTAACGGTATATGAAGCTTTTACCAAATGTGGGAATTGTGACAATTTAAAAATATCTGACACGTTGAGAAATCTTAATATCATAGGTACAACTGGGCAAATTAGATTCAACCAATATGGAGGTGCTATAAGGACCTTTAAATTGTTCAGCTTTAAAGATGGCAAAATAGCAGAAACTTACTAATAAGAGCTTATCGTGGAAAGATATAGCTCCGAAGATCATTTTGAAAGATTACATGAAACCACAGAGGGAGTAAAGAAATACATAAGGAGGCTACCTGAAATAAAAAAATATTCGAACATTTTTCTATTTGATCGAACGTGGAATAAAAGGGTATTGGATAAAAAAAGTAAATTTTTGAGATCTTTAATAGTTAGAAATGTATACGAAATGATTCATTTAGAGAGGGATGTGTGGATTAAAGCTATTGATATTATATCATCAGTAGAATTATTTAATATTTCTGCGTATCAATCTGATGAGATTTTTGATTTCAATTTTAATTTATTGTCTCAAAGAGATTTTTTTGAAGGAAGAATGCCTGATTTTAGAAACTTTATTTCAAGCTACATTACATTCATACTTGCTTTAGA
>CBFDCR010000125.1:0-8102 GCA_965603365.1 uncultured bacterium | reverse complement strand
TTCAGACAATCATAATGTTGTAAAACAACAAAGAAATAATCTTTTAGATTACACCACCGGCTTGCCGTCCACCCGGACCACATCGATCATGTAACCCTGGTCCGGCCGGATGGTGTAGGCCTGGCCCTGGCCGTGAAGGAATGTCCGGGCGCCCAACGGCTCGATGGTGCCGTTTGGCCCGGCACCGGAAGTGATGGTGAACTGCCGGGCCTCGAACTCCGCGTGGACGGTGTGGTCTGCCTTGACCGCCCCGAAGGTGTAGGATTGGGGCGTACCGCTCAACACCTGGCCGTCCACCTCGACCTGCTTGAGCCGGTAACCGTATTCCGGGGTCATGTTGAAGGCGGCGTCCCGGCCCGCTGCCACCGTGACCGCACCGCCGGGGCTGATGGCCCCGCCGCTGCTGCCGGTGGCGGTGATGGTGTAGGTGTTAACCCCGGCCGCGGTAAACTCGGCGTGGATGGTATGGTCGGCCCGGACATTTTCAAACCGGTAAGTGGAGCGGGCGCCCCGGCCCTGGCCGTCCACCCTGACATCGGCCACCACAAAGCCGTTATCCGGCTTTAAGGTAAACAGTTGGTCCTGCCCTTCCTGGACAGTTACCTCTCCTGTCGGCTCGATGGTGCCGTTTTTGCCGCTGGTGGCGGTGATGGTATGGCTCTTGTGTGAGCTGCCGGACTCCCGGACATCGATGGTCACGCTGTTGGACCGGGCCTGCTGGCCCCGGCTGTCCCCGACCTCCACCACGGCCCGGTAGGTTCCGGCCTGGGTGTAGGTGTGGTTCAACCGGGTCACGCTGTTTTCCTGGCTGTGGCCCGGCTCAGGCTGCCACTTCATCTTAAAGGGCGGGCGTCCGCCCTCGATCGTCAACTCGAATGTCACCGGCAGCGGCGCGCGGCCGCTTTGGGGCCGGGCCGTCAATGAGGCGGTTAAGGGAGCCTGTCTTTCCGGTTCCTTTCTCTTTTTCACCTGTGAGATAAGGGGATAATCGGGTTCAAACATGATCCGCTGCCGCTGGTCTTTGAACCGGTCCACACTGCCCAGCCCCAGGCTCAACCCGGCAGAGACCCGGGCCAGGTTGTCGAAGCCCTCTGCCCTCAGCAGCGGGTAACTGCCGAAAGCAGAGTATTGGCAGTGGATGTCTGCGGATAACCGGGCAGACAACCGGTAACTGGAGGAAAAGTCGATCTTGAAGATACTGCCGGCGGCCGCCAGTGCCTTTAGCCGCAGCAGCAGCCGGTCCAGTACCAATGCCTCCAGTTGCAGCCCGGCGTGGGAGAAGGCCCGGTTAAATATGCCGTACTCCAGGCCCTCCTCTACCACATCCTGGCCGGTGTACCGGGCTTTGCCCAGGTTGAGGGCCAGGAAGGCCGAGGCCCTGAACCGGCGGCCTTTGATGCGCAGCGCGGGCCTGACCTGCACATGAAAGGTACGCCGCCAATCTTCGTATTGATAAAACAGGCTGTCTGTAAACAGGAACAGCCCCCAGTTGCCGGGTTCATAACCGACACCGGCGCTGAAGCCGAAGCGTTTGGCCAGATCGCCGACCTCTACCATACCGGCGGCCTGTCCGAAGAGTCCCTTGATCTTACCGGCCAGCACTGCCTGGCCGCCGACATCCAGGCGGCTCTGCCCCTTGCCTATAGACGACAGTCCCCCGGCTAAAGAGAACACGAACTCTGTCTGTCCCTTGCCCTCTAACCCCGGTGCCGCCCTTGCCTGCACCGGCATGGCCACCACCACGATCTTATAACTCTGCCCCTTGCTGCCGTCAACAGACCGAAATCTAATTTCCACCTGCCGCTGCCGCTTGTCCCCGATCTTCAACACCATATCCTTACCAACACTCCGGGCCGCCACCCAGACAAAACGGTAAAACCTCTCCACCTGCCACCCTGCCGGTGTCCGACTCAAAACTCTATACTTCCCCCCTTCCGGCAGCTCCACAGTCACCGCCTTACCCACGGGACACACATACAAATCCCCCTCCACAAACACCTCCTCCGCCATCCCTTCACCCCCATACCCCTGAACAGGCACCACTCCCAACACCACCACAATCAAAATAATTAATACCAACCTCATGACAAACCTCCATCAATAAATCAATTTCACACACAATTCAAGACGCCATACGCAGACATATCAACAACAGCACCTTCAAACCCATTATACGCACCCCCACCCAAAAAGTTCAACATAAATCAATATTTATATCACATTATATTAAATGCCATCAAGGTATTCCCCCCCCTCCATTATTCGGCCGCGGATCATGGCTATAAGGATTATCGTAATTGCGGGGTTCGCTACGGGCCCGGCGGCCTACGGCACGCCGCCCTTCCGCTCACCCCCGGCTGAATCAACACGGCCCAACTGATATCAAAAATAAAAAGGGGAAAGTAGTAAAGACGTAAAGTTGTAAGTGGTTACAAAGACCTGGCAAGGCGGACGCCAGCAGAGTCGTCACGGTAGGCGGGGGGGAGGCCGAGGCGGTAGGCGCACCGGCAGAGGTCGGGGAGGGCGAGCCACGAGCCGCCCCGCAGGACACGGTCGACGCCCGTCGAAGGCCCTTGCGGATTCTTTTCAGGACTCTTTTCGTAATACTCATCATCAATCCAATCAAAACACCACTCCCACACGTTGCCGGCCATATCCAGGCATTCGTATGGGCTTTTACCTTCCGGGAATATTCCCACCGGGCTGGTTAAGCCAAGTCCAAGCTCAAGTGAATTACACTTTTTTTCGTCAAATTTATTACCCCATGGGTACTCCCTGCCGTCAGTGCCCCTGGCTGCCTTTTCCCACTCCGTTTCGGTAGGAAGGCGGTAGTATTCGCCGGTTTTTTGGCTCAACCATTTACAAAAAGCAACGGCCTCGTACCAACTGATCCCCACCACCGGGAAGTTAGGGCCGTTCCACTTGCGGTTATGCCAGTATAGGGGTTCAGAAATATTTTCCTTCTCAGGCCAATGCCAGCCTTCGGGAGTCCAGAATTCTCTCCTTTGATATCCACCGTCATCCACAAATGCCTTGTATTCCTGGTTGGTCACCGGGTACTTGCCGATCAGGAAAGGGTCGAGGTATATCTTTCGCTGCGGCCTTTCGCTATCACGTCCTTCACCTTTTTTTGAGCCCCTTATAAATTCGCCACCCTCTATCAGCACCATGTTGTCCTCTTCCAGCCTTAAATCCCCCAAATAACCAAGAATATTACCGGCCTTAAACCGGATCTGCCGGTCAACCGTTGATCCTATCAGGCTCAATAGTCTCTGTCGGGCCAGGTTGACAGCCGAATCAGCCCGCCTGGAGGACTGGAAATCCCGCAACGCCCTTGCCCCCAGCAGCCAGAGACCATGTTGACTCCCGATATCCCCCTGCCAGGGATTCATGATTTCCATGACCAACTCGTTGCTCCGCTTCATGCGCTCCAGGTTCATCAACCCGGTGTAGAGCAGCACAGTCTCCTCCCACCAGGCATCATCCAGGAACTGCCGACAGTCAATTTCCATATCGATCAGGTATCTGGCGGCTAGAAATTCCTGGAAGGTGAGATGGGAAAATTCCACCTCCCCACTGCTTAACCGGCTCAAGAGTCCGCAGTTGGGCTCGATCTCTTCAAATAGAGCGTGTATATGTCTATTGTAATCTGCCGCTTTCTCAGACTCCTTTGGGGGGGAAATTTGCTTCAATATTTCCCTGGCTTCCCCCTCGTCAACACTCCTGATATTGTTCTTTTGCATGGTAAAGGCCAACCGCATGAGAAATTGTCCGACCCGGTTTACCTTTTCCGGATCTCGACTGTCCTGGAACCGCCGGAACAGCAGGTTATCCACGATTCGCCTGTACAGGTCGGCTCGCTGTTCGGGGAGTCGTTTACCCACCTGGTAGAGGATGCAGACAGCGGTTAACAGAAGCGGGTTCTGGGTAAACACCGATATATGTTCATGCGCCCGGATATCGGCTATCATGTCACCGGCGGTCAGGTCTGCCAATCCCCTGGCCTGGCCCGATACCGCCCGGAACCATTTTATAATGAATGTCTCCACCCTGGATTGATCCAGCGGTTCGATATCTTGTAGATATTTGCCAAAACGGTCCAGGGCCTTGCCGGTGATACCGTGGGGCCGGCCGGTGAGCAAAAACCGGTTTTTCTGGTGGGCAAAGCGGAAGGAGGCGATCATCTCCATCAGGCTGGCCCGGAGTCTCTCCGGTATATCATCCAGACCATCCAAGAGAAACAGGGCCCTATTTTGAGAAATGTAATTCTTAATAATTCTTAAGGTAAGAGGGCAGTGGGTCCTCTTTAAATAGGCTTCCAGTAATGATTCAAAGGAGACCTCATTGCCCGGTGACTTGATCTCATTTTCATACAGGGGCCAGAGGTCTTTTAAGAATACAATAACCGGCAGGTGATCATTAAGCGGACCTGGCCCAGAACCGCGAGCGATTGTGTAAGCCAGGTGTTTCACCAAGGTGGTCTTACCCATACCGGCGGCACCCCGCAGGAGCAAGCATTCTACCCTTCCCAGTAATTCCTCGATGTTAATGTTATTTTTGGTCTCCAGGTGAATGTACACTTCCGGCATGCTGATGATTATGGCCTCCCCCTTTCTAGCCAGTTGATCGATGGCCATGTTGGAGTGAAACTCCGCCAGCCAATTTTTATAGTCCTCCGGGATTTTAAGAGGTTCTCTGGTCTTTTGCTCCTCTCCCGATACCAGCTCAAACGAGTGAATATCGAAGTGGGCCTTGCCCCCTTGTGTGGCATATCTTTCCCGATCCGGCACAAAATCGTTGAGCCGTTTCTCATCAAAAATATAGGGCCAGACCCGGCAGGCCACCTTCCCCTCCTGGAAATTTACCTGGACAAATTGGAAACCGATAAAGCCGTCTTTATCATCCGTATAAGAGGCATTGGTTCCCAGGCAGATGATGGAATTTGCTGGGTCAGCAAATACTTCGGCCCGATCGGTGTGATCATGGCTGTGGAGAAGCAATTGGCAGTGTTTAAATAACTCTGTCCTGGTTGTTCCGACTTCCAGATCCTTTAGCCAATTGGCCTGGGGATGGTGCATCAAAGCTATGCGAAGGGCTGCATCTTTTGATCTATACAGGGCCTCCTTGACCTGGGGATATCCCAGGGCAATATTGAACCTGTCTTTATCCCCCTCACATGCCCAACTGCTGTTGAGGCCTAAAAAAGATACATCTTTATCCATGAAGCTTTTTACCCAAAAGTAATCTTCTTTGGAATCGTAAAGAGATGGGTTGATTCTAGTGCAAAAGTTCCGAAACGCTTTGAACTTTTCATTAATAAAATCTTCAATATATCTTTTGTTTCCAAGAAACTCATCTACTTGGCCATTTATTACAATTCTATGCAAGGAAAAAAGCTTATGTATTTGACTACGATCTACATCATGGTTACCCGGTATTACCAAGAACTGGGTCCCTTCAGGTAATACCGATTCTAATTTTTTAAAAAAAAGCAATGCCTCTTCGTATTCTTGTCTTTGCCCAGAAAAAGCAATATCCCCAGTAACAACGACAAAATTTGGGGGGGCATGTTTTTCTGAATGAGTTCTCACTGCATCGACAAGTTTATTCTGAATAATCTTCCTATATTCTTCACTCTCTTCTTTCCTTTTTCGCATAAAATGTATTTCTGACATATGAAGTAACGTAATCTGTTTACTTATCGCAGCAGACGCTAACTTAGCTTTATGTTCATCTTCATTCTCTGCAACAACATGTTTTATTTTTTTATCCGGTTCTTTTTTTTCTACTTTCGAAATGATTTTCTTAGCTTTCCTAGATCTCCTTTTGCTCTCATTTTCTAGGATCTCATAGAGTTTTTGATAGGTATCTGACATATCTTCAGCACTTGCCAAAGAACCTTCACGTACTGCCACCATCTCCCAATATGAATATTTAGGGATATATGGAACTCGTAATTGCCATATCTCATTAATGTTTTTTATGTCCCTAAACTGATTGAACTTTTCAAAAAAATGTACTTTAAATTCATCAAGTTTAGTACTTTCTGTGTTCTCGATCCTGACGGGAATAACCATAATATTCAGAGGACGGTCTGATCTTAATTTTTTAACTTCTTTAGAAGTAAAATTTTTAGCCATACGATATGTACCTTCAATATTTTGATGATTTGTCCCACATAACAATATGATTGTATCTGCCATCTGGTAAGTACAAACGCCTCCCATTTCGGTTAAGCCGGTACGACTATCGATCAGTATTACATCTGCCTTATTCTCGAATTGCCTACGCAACCATTCAAAATAAAGTTCACCAGCCCAATTATCATAAAAATCTTTCCAATCAAATGTTAAAATAGTATTTGTATATTCACTGAGGTACTCCTCTGAACGTTTTCCTGCGGATAGAAGCCAAAGTTTTCCTCCATTATTTATATCTGGATAAATATCAACAAGGAAATGGTCAAGAGCTTTAAATGGTAAAGTTTTTTTGCCTTTTTTTCCCATGTCTTTAGGGTGCTGCATCATTTTCTCTTTATAATCTATCAGCATGTCGACCAGACCGGGTTTTGCCAACAAATTCTCATGTGACTCATCTTCAAAGAAGAAATAGTCCAAGCCAGGAGCCTCTAGATCCCAATCTACCATCAGAACTTTTTTCCCGTTCCTGAAAAATAATTCGGCAATATTTGCCAACGCCATTGATCGACCTACACCACCTTTATATGAATAGAACGTGTAGATCATGATCTTTTCTCCTCACTGAATATTATACTGGACACTCCACTTTCTTGCCCTCCCATTTTGTTTATAAAAAATTCCATATTACTCGGAAGAGGCTCTTTCCCTTGAATCGTTTCAAGAGTTTTAGGAAATGTGTCGAAAAGCCAACGATTTATACTGGGGACGTTCCCAATTTCAAATATACATTGTGGGTCGAGCCCAACGCAATATCTACTAAAAATCCGCTTAATTTTTTTCTTCATTTCTTCCTCTAAAATCTTATTTAGATCTAAATCGTGTGTATTGATAGGTGATATACACGCCACAGTAACAGGAGGATGAATGCCAAGATGTGATTCTAAAAATGCACTTTGAATCTTTGGATGAAACATTGAAATGCTATCAATTATCAGAATACATCCACGGTGCTCAAGATACTCCCACGTCCTTTCTCGAATATCAGTGCTATTAGAAAAGAAATCATTCGAATAATACTGGGGGATAATCATAGGTTTGGATTTGCGTTTAGGCATACCGTTAACTATATCGGCAATTTTTTTAATAATTGAACGTATAGTAAGTGTATCAGATTCAAACGGACAATAGTTTTCGCGGGTCTCACCGTATTTTTCAACAAAATTTTCCAATTGATGGCATTTTAATGTATCAAAAAATCGAGCATAACTTCTACGTTGGTTTTCATTGGCTATTGGGTCATTAAACGCTTCCAACGAAAGTAATTCTTCAGCTTCTGAACGAATCATAGCAATGACTGCAATAGGGATACCAATAACTTCGATGGCACTTGGAGGCAAAAATCCTTTTATGGAATTAACCAATTCTTGTGATTTTTCCTCGAATTTATGCGTATCATTGACATTAGTTTTACTAAAGTCTATAAAGTGAAGATTATTTAGGATTGTAGGCATTTGGCAATTACTCAGGAGTACTGGAATCAACTTTAGATTTTCATCTTTCGACATTTGTACTAATCTAGATTCCCACTCTTTTGTGACCCAGAAAGAATTAGCTGAAGAATTTGACAACATTACTACAACGACCTGGCTGTTGTTTAGACCCTCTTCAATCTTTCGTGTGAATTGCTTACCGGCTTCAATATTTGATGGAGCATACCATATTCTTTCTATTCCTTGAGATTTTAGCCTAGAAATTATTCTATTAACTTTTTCTTGATCTTCACTAGAATAGCTCACGAAGACTTCATATAACATTCTCTTTTTCTCTGACATATTGTATCTCCGACAGGTGCAGGATGTTGATCTCGCCCATGGCAAGAGCCTCCTCTCTTTGGCTTTTTTGTTTTGCCCTGTAAAGGTAATGATTACCATAAATGGGGAAAAATCGCAAGTCCCATTATTG
>CBFDCR010000124.1:0-8717 GCA_965603365.1 uncultured bacterium | reverse complement strand
TGGACAGGCTCCGGTACCCCCTCCCAGCGAAATACCGTGCGCAGCATCTCGTTGGTGTCAATGACCGCGCTCCAGGCCTGTTCAAACATGCCGGGATCGATCTCACCATAGATCCGCAAACACAATTGCTCAAAATAGAGTTCCCTTTCGGGATCTCTCAGATGGTGAAACAGCATCCCCGCCTGCATCGGCGTCAAAGGAAAGAGATCGTCGATATTCTTCTTCTCAAACGTGTTCATCTGTTTTCCCATTACTCTAAAATATACATTGATAACGAGGCTATGATAATGGAATAAACCCGTACTTCAATGGATGGAAATGTGGAATTATAATCTGAAAAAAAAATGGGATATCGGGTGTTGCCTCAGTTCCGGGGCATTATGACGGGCATTTCCCGATTTTTTTGAAATAAATACAATTCGATTCTATATATAACTCTCTTTCAAGATAATCTTATGTCAAACCATGTAAGCTGCCGCCCTTCAGGCGTCAAGCTCTTTGGCTTTTTGAGGGAAATTATTCATTCCCAAGGTTTTTGGAAGTTTCAAGCTTTAAACTATCAGAGCAAAAAAGAATTGGGAATTGTAAAAATGATTACTCACAAAGCATCTTTCTCTATTTCCCGATCCCTTACTAAAATTACTTTTTTGAGATTCTAAAATTGACTGAATCTTCTAACGAGTTAAAGATCGTTTTTTTCTAACATTATATTTCGCCAATCTTTATAATTTTTTTGCTGCTAAATATGTTATTTTAGGGATGAAGCCAGGCAGCCACTCAATCAACTATACTTCACATTTTTGATCCAAAAATCCAGCTTTTTTAATAAAATGAATTCTCCCGCCTCATTCTCATAGTATATAAACAGCTTCTTTCTGCGAATATTTAATTGACAGAGTAAGCAGCAGCCCAACCAGCGACTGTCCACATCGATTTCAGTGGCCAATATACGGATGACTGCCTTCGCCTCCACTTTTACCCTATACAAAATCTTGTTTTGCAAAAACCGGTCGACTCTTCTATTTTCCAGATCTACACCGGCGAATACACTTCTAAAATCCGGGTCTTTAATCTTTAATTGCCGGTGGTCTCCGCCCCTTCTTTTCCTATATTCCAGATGGAAATTGTCTATCTTCATTTCTTCCATGTTCGATCCGGCGATTCCCATCTTCCGGCAAAAGGGATCACTGAACACATTGCCCAGTGGGTCTAAATCGAGGTTAAAAGCGTCATCCGGCAGCGGCGAATAAAACGGGATAATGCCTAAGTTCAGTAAATTTAAGGTGAACATGCCGATGCAGCCCGGCTGGGACGGCCTGGCACCAAATACAGTCTGATAACTCATTTTCAGCAAATCCGGTTTCTTGAAATGACTCCAGATATACCTCAACACCCGGAATACTTCTTCGCCGGTTTGACTATCGATCCAACTGGTAATGCCTATTTTTTGGGGATAGAAGTATTTGCACGATAAAAAAAAGGTTTGCTCTGCCTCGGGATTCAGTTTTTTCCTACCGAGAAACTCGATACTCATCATGACCCTGGCAATTCTTTTTAACTCTTTTAGCTGAAAACTTGAATCGGCTGTCCTATACTGGCCGGAGGGCTGACCACCTGCCTTTTCTTTTTGTTCCCGGATGGTCTGATAAATGAACCATTCCGGTATTTCACGCCCATACTCTTTTTTATACTGGAATCGTACAGCCCCGGCCGCTTTTGAAACTGCCTGCTGCCGCTCCAACTGCCGGCGGATGCCGATGATACGCCCTTTTACCACCTGGCTGTATTTCTTCGACTTTCCCTTGCGCCATCCCCTGGAATCGCTTTCTATTTCATCTTCATTCATTTCCAGCCACCTTTTTACACTGTCCCGATGGGCGACTAAATAGCGGGCAATTTTTTGGTTACTCCACCCCCTCTTTTTGAGTTCCCTCGCCTTTTTCCTTTTGTCTATGAGTATCGATCGTTTCATTACAAAGTCTCCTCTATTACGTTTTCTTGAATGCCTATTTTCTTTTCTAAATTTATTGGTGAAGAGAATTTTGTCGCACCTGGAGACAGGTAAAAGTAACTATTTTAATAATAATGATCACGGACAGTCGTGCTCAGGCACTACTCCGCTATAACCTCCCCATCTGTAAATCGGTTGTTTATCTGGTTTTAGTGTCCAGTCATTTTGCCGATTATACGTCCCCTTAAAGAGGTATAGGCTGGATACAGATTGACGGTCAAGCAAACATGGACCGGTAACACGACCACCGTATCGCCGATATGAATCCGTTTAAAGATTTTCTCGTTCATTTCTACTATACCGTGCTCCTGGGACAAAGCAACCACAGGGGCTTGCTTTTCCGCCGGGCCCCAGGTACCGTTCTCTTCAAATGCGAGGCAGCCGTACACATCATTGCCCTGCTTAGCCGGCATACGCTCTTTTGATAAGTGTATCCCACCACCGTAAATAACGATCTGGCGACGATCCGGGTATGTACCCACCACCGGGCAGGCCACGGCCACGGCAATGTCCCTGTCACTGCACGAGCCCAGTCCATATTGATACAGGTCATAAAACACAAAATTTCCGGGCCTGATTTCATCGATACCGGAAAAATCCGCCCCAATGCTGCAGCCCGGCGTATCGCCGATAGAGAGCAGGCACCCGGCAATACCGGTCTTCAAGATCTCTTCTTTCAGGAAAATCAGACGATCCCGCGAATCCCGGTGAATCTCGACAATTTCTGCCGGCGACCGGGCCTTATAGGTATGTCCGGCATGGGTTAACAGCCCCCGGAATTCCATTTTTGAGGCGTGGGCAACTGCCCGGGCCAACGACACGATTTTCGATACCTCCTGCCAGCTTATTCCAACCCGATGATAGCCCACATCCACCTTGATCCATATTCCCACCGGGGCTTTCAGGTGCCTGTCCAAAAAAGAGACTACCGGCACTGCATCCACCATCAAGTCGAGGCGAATCCGTCCGGCCAACCGGTTGATCTTTTCGATCTCCAGGATATTCACCGGAAAGGCCACGGTGATAGCCTGCCAGTTGTGAGCGGCAAAATAGCCGGCCATATTCAGGGAAGAAACCGTGATGGTGTCGATGCCGTATTCCCGGAACCAGCCACCGATTTCCGCGGATTGATGGGTCTTAGCATGGGGCCGCAGTTGCACGCCGGCAGACCGGGCCCTATCAACCATCCTCGCTATGTTTCTCCTGACCCTCCGCTCATCCAGCAGCAGGGTGGGTTCTACAATGTTCAAAGGCTGCAGAAACCGATTGATCATGTCTTGTGCCGATGCCTCCTCATTTGTATCACAGATAGACTGTTAAATAAACAATATTTTAAATCATTGTCTTTAACAAATCAATCGGCAACAAAAGATAAACAAAAAGGTGATAAAAAATTATATCCTTATATTCCTGATCGTGAGCGAAGCGAACAAAATTTTATCTTTGTCAATGCCGGTGGTATCCTGTATAATATCCAGAGTTTAGAGGCACCGAAGTCACGGAGTTAGGCATGACGAAAGACAATACTTTGACAGCGGCAGATGTATTGAGAGAAGCTCTGGAGGCAGATAAACGTATCAGGGGATATGTCAGGGAGACCCCGGCGGAACATGCCTGTTTTCTCAGCGATCCGGGAAAGTGCAGCGTTTACTTAAAACTCGAAAACACCCAGTTGACCGGTTCTTTTAAACTGCGGGGCGCGTTCAACCGGCTGCTGCAACTGACAGATGAAGAGAAAGAGAGGGGCATTATTACCGCCTCTACCGGCAATCACGGCATTGCCGTTACCTATGCCCTTAGAAAATTGGGTTTAAAGGGCAAGATAATCGTTCCGGAAAACATCTCCAGGGCCAAACTGGATATCCTCAATATGTACAAGGCGGATCTGGCCTTTTACGGAGACGATACCGGTATCACCGAGGCGTTTGCCCGGCAAAAAGCCAGAGATAACGGCCAGTTGTATATCTCCCCCTATAACGACCCCGAGATTATCGGCGGCCAGGGCACCATCGGGGTCGAATTAAGGCGGCAGCTTGATAAAATCGACGCGGTTTTTGTCCCTGTTGGCGGCGGCGGGCTGGCAGCCGGCATTGCCGGCTATTTAAAGTCCGTGGATCGTCATATCGAGGTCATCGGCTGTCAGCCGGAGCAATCGCCGGTGATGGTTGAATCCATAAAAGCGGGTCAGATCGTCGATATGGAATCGGGTCCCACTTTAGCCGACGGAACGGCCGGGAGAATCGAGGCGGGGGCGCTGACTTTTACCTTGTGCCGAGATTGGCTGGACGAATTTGTGCTGGTTTCGGAAGAGGAGATCGAAAAGGCCATCAGGTTGGTAATCCGGCGCTTCAACATGATGGTGGAGGGGGCGGCGGCCCTATCGCTGGCCTCATTTCTTAAAATCAAAGAACGGTACCGGGGAAAAAATGTTGTCCTTGTCCTGAGCGGCAGCCGGATTCATTATGAGACATTACAGAAAATCATATGCTAAATCGGGATTAATCGATTCCCTCATCTCTACACCTCCCTTAATCCTGATCAACAAAAGAAACCTGAAAGCTCCATATCTAAAAATTTTAGGCATTCCTTCCAAAAGTTCTTCTCTCTAAACTATCTGGAATATTTAAATTAATTAATCTTTTTTGTCCGAATCACCGGGCCAGACATATCGGTACTCAGGATACTCACCCTCATCCGTTATCTGTGGTTCATACCGTTTGGCCCAGTCTTCCTCTTTTTTCTTACGATCTTCTTCCTTTGAGTCGGGCATCAGTTCATAACACAGCATTTGAATCCACGGGCCCTGCATGAACTTTTTTAAACCTTCACTGTTGGGGTTTTCAAACACGTCCTTGACTGCTTTACGGAGATTATCTGTAGAACCGACGTACCTGGAATGGATCGGAGTCTCGTGAATAATGGCAAATATTCCGAAAACCGCAGGATCTTCGGGAAGTTCGTTCAGATTGTCCTTCTTATCGAGATTATAATCTCGGTGGAACACTTCCATTTTAACGACATTCTCGTCAAATGTTGGATTCATTTTTTACTCCTATTTATTTATTTCGAGTTAACTTGGTTTCACACCTGGCCAGGCAGCCGGGTTTTTAACCTCCGACTCTTACGAGCAGGAATGTATCATTCTACCACAAATTGTAAAAAAAGAAAAGTACCATTTAGAATTTTAGAATTTTATTTTTTAGCGGAATTGACGATCTCTTCCACTCTATTGAAGAAATCGTGGACCTGCTCCATGCAGAGCTGCTCCACCCTACCTTCCGGGGAGATCAATACATAATGGGGAATGGCGGACGCGGCAAAGGTCTGGTATACCTCTTCGTTCACACCAACGAATACCGGTATGGTAATGTTTTTTCGCTGGATATAATCCTGGAGGTATTTCTTCTCTTCAACCGGCTTTATATCCCGGAGGGGTTTGGTTGTCTCATCCGCATAAAAACCGTAAAGACGGGTGATCATTACGGCAGCCAGCTTGCCTTTTAATTTATCGGCCAGTTCCAGATAACCCGGCAGGCTTCTCCGACAATCGGGACACCAGGGGGCAAAAAAGTCGAGCAAAATGTATTTTCCCCTTAACCCTTTTAGAGAGAGCGGCTGCGCCACATTCACCCAGGTGCCTTCAGCGGTAATCTCCGGCGCATCTTTACCCAGGAAATCCAGAAACTTCCGCTTTTGGGCAATTTGAGCGGCAAGGCGTTCATCCGTACCGTATTGTTCCTGCATTTCCTGTAAGAACCGGGCCAATTGGCCATGAGTCATTCCCCCATCCACAAATTTAATATGAATGGCCCTGTATAGACTCTTATAGTCTTCAGGTTTAATGGTGTATTGCAAACCGGTATCGATCAGCTCTAACGAGGTGGAGAGATCGCTGTTTCGCAGCCTGGTGCCCACCTGCAAAAACTGGGCAGCAAAGGGCGCCAACTGATCGGCCCACTCCTTCTGAACATCCCGAATAACCTGTAGGGCATCGGTCAACTTCTTCTGTTCCAGATAAACAGAAATCAAATCCTTTGTCGCCTGCTGCCGGACTGTTTCATCGGTGGACAGGAGGGCCCCTGTTTCCCTTTTTTCCATGGCTGTTGGCAAATCTGCCTGGCCATTACCGGAACAGTCATGAAGTAAAAACACGGCCATCAAAACAATAGTCCAAAACAAAAATGTTTTTCTCATTCTTTACCTCATCTGATTATTATATCTCATTTTCCTATTGAAATACATCTGTTTTTCTTATAAAATAGATCTTGGTCAAAAAACAACCTTTGGTACCTCTATCAGCCAAAATTGCCCTGGTGTTGGCCTGCCTGTTCTGGGCAGCCTCATTTATCGCCACCAAAGTAGCTCTGGATTCCGTACCTCCCCTGACCTTAGTCATGCTGCGGATGCTGATCTCGGCCCTGTGTTTCCTGCTGTGGTTTTTGGCCCGCAGAAAAAGGGTTAAAATCGGGGGTCTTTCCCGGCTGTCCCGGCTCTTCCTGTTGAGCCTGTTCGGCACCGGCCTCCATTACAGCATCCAGACGATTGGCATGCAGTTCACCACTGCCTCCAATGCCTCCCTGTACGCGGTTACCGGCCCCATATCCATCGCCATTATCGCCGCCCTGTTTCTGGGGGAGAAAATTACCGTTAAGAAGTCTTTTGGCATCGGTCTGGCCTTGATCGGTGTCCTCATTGTGATGGGCATCGAACCATTGGTGGCGTTTGACTTGAAGGGACACCTGTTGGGCGACCTACTGGTATTGGCCAGTATTGTGATGTGGGGTATTTTTACGGTATTGGGCAAGAGTATGACCCGGCAGATGTCGGTGCTTGATTTAACGGGTATCGTCACCTTTATGGGAGCCTTATACATGATCCCTTTAGGATTTATGGAGATACAGCAGCAATCTTTCTCCCTGACAGCCATCACCCCTCAAGCCTGGGCTGCCATCGCTTTTTTGGGCATCACCTGTTCCTTTTTGGCCACCCTGCTCTACTTCTTCGCCTTAGAGCGCAGCGAATCCCAGAAGGTGGGGGTCTATCTATATACCATCCCACCCATGACCTATGTGATTGCCGGTCTCGTCCTGGGTGAAGCCATCGGCCTCAACCTCCTGATCGGCTCGGCCACCGTCATCTTCGGTGTATATCTCACCGAAAAGGGATAATTCTACAGGCTCTCTCCCATTTGATTATCGATATATCTGCAGGGGCGTCAAATGGCGCCCCTGCAAATGATTATTACGGTTTATTGGTTCAGAATGGTGAAATAGGCATCGCTGGTATCGGTGGCGCTGTCATCGGTAGCGGTGATGCGCACCAGGCAATTGGTCTTGGTCTTATTCACCCATGGTATTGTCCATTGGTACACACCGTCATTGGCGGTGGAATAAGTAACGTTTCTCCATTTTTTCCCATCGTAATATTCAATCTTCACATTGGCGATATTCCCGGTGCTGGTCCAGGTAATGTTTTGTGTCGAGTACATCGGCCAGATTTCGCCGCCATTGGGCACGGTCACTGTTATCGAGGGCTGCTGCCAGATGGCGAATGTCCCGTTACTTATATCGGAAGCGGCTGTTTCGGTATCACTTACCCGCACCAGGCAGTTGTCGGAATCCAGCGCGGGTAAGAGCCAGTCGCAACTGCCGGTATTGGCCGTTCCGGCAGCAATGGGCAGCCACGAGGCGCCGCCGTTGCTGGAATAGTCGATATTGACAAAGGTCACTGTGCCGGTATGGGACCAGGTAATGGTCTGACTGGTTTCGGCATCCCAGGTTTCGCCGCCGTTGGGAACACTGACGGTAATGGTGGGATAGGGATCGATGGTAAACACCGCGTCACTTACATCAAAGGCGGGCCCGGCGGTGTCGCTAACTCTCACCAGGCAATTGGAGGAAGGGGTATTGGGTATGGTCCAGTCGTAACTGCCGCTGGTGCCGGTAGAGGCGGTGATGGTGTTCCAGGTACCGCCATTATTGTCGGAATATTCGATCATGACGTTGGCAATATCGCCGGTATGGGTCCAGGTGATGGCATAGGTGGAATCAATGAACCACCTCTCACCACCGTTGGGAGCCGTCACACTAACGGTACGGTACTCGGCAATGGTAAACACGGCATCACCGGTGTCTACGGCTGGCCCGGCCGTATCGCTGATCCGCACCAGGCAATCGCTAGACGGCGTATTGGGGACAGTCCAATTATAAGAGCCGCTGTTGGCTGTCGAGGCAATCACAGTATTCCACGTCCCACCGCTGTCGGTAGAGTATTCGATCATAACGTTGGGAACATCTCCGGTACTGGCCCAGGTGATATTATGATTGGTGTTACCCTCCCAGTTTTCGCCGCCGTTGGGAGCCGTCACAGTAACGGTACGGTACTCGGCAATGGTAAACACGGCATCACTTGTGTCTACGGCTGGACCTGCCGTATCACTGATCCTCACCAGACAACCGGCTGACGGCGTATTGGGGACAGTCCAATTATAGGTGCCGGTATTGACAGTCGAGGCGGTCACCGTATTCCACATCCCGCCGCTGTCGGTAGAGTACTCAATCATGACATTGGGAACATCTCCGGTACTGGTCCAGGTGATATTATGGTTGGTGTTGCCCTCCCAGTTTTCGCCGCCGTTGGGAGCCGTCACCGTAACGGTACGGTACTCGGCAATGGTAAACACGGCATCACCGGTGTCTACGGCTGG
>CBFDCR010000123.1:0-8847 GCA_965603365.1 uncultured bacterium | reverse complement strand
TTAATTTGGTGTAAAAGTCATAGGTGTAATATGTGTGCCTCTCTGAAGGATTTTGTGGGTCAGTTCCGGGAATTTCACTGTATTTTGCCTGTAAAAACTGAAATCCGCATTCGGCACTGGCTTTCTTAAAAGGACGGATGTATGAAAGCCCTGCATATAGGGGAGTCGCAATATCGTCTTCTAAACCCTTTTTTAATAAAGCAAAAAAGCCGCCGTATAAGAAAAGCTTCTTGAGCTGTACCCCTGCTCTGACATCCAACAGAGGCATAAAGGATGAGAAGTTATCGTGCCAGGGCGCTGCCAGAGAAACCGTCGAAAAAAAGCAGCCTTTTTGAAGGGTCAACCCCACTGCCGCCAGGTGGGTGGGTTTAAAAGAGACTTTTTTTTCAATCGGTGTGACAGTAGAGACCCCTTGTTCATCTTTCTCAACTATTCTGGCATCTGGATCATAAATGTAATCGATACCATCAATAGGGAAATAATTTTGAATGGTAAAATGGGGTGAAATAATGAGAGGCCTGGATTCCTCTTCCGCTTGAAGTAGACTCTGGCAGACATTAAAAAACAGCCAAATGGACAGAGAGACTACCCACATCTTGCTTTTAACTATCTTTTTTTTATAAGAGTTTCGGTTCATTTTTTATCTCCTATACGTTATGGATTGTGATTAAAAATTTCATCTCAATTTTAGAGGCAATTTTTTTGCCAAAATATTTTGTTGAAAAGTGTCACACAAGTAGAACATTATTAGCGAAATTTGGCCTTCTTGGCCAGCAGTGTCCCAGCAAAATCAACGCCCAACTTCTCAAAAAACTCTGGCGAACACTCCATGTCAAATGTTAGTGGTCTTTTTTTCTTTGTTCACATGGGAATTCATTGTGATATAATTAATGTTAATTAGAGGAATGTTTAATGCAGAGGTCAAGAAAATGGATGTTCAGCGGCGATCCCTGGCAGAACAAGAAAACACCAATGCCTAAAGCGGCCATCACGTTTTCCAGGGACAATTTGAGATTTATCCAGGAGGTAGATAATGAATAACGAACAGGTATCAATCCGGCGAAAGAGCCTGGGACGAAAAAATATGGCCATATTTTTATTGATAATCCCTCTAATTACCGCCTGGTTTGCCTCTGACCAGGGAGATAGGGCCAGGGCAAGAACCGAGCGGCAGGACAACCGGGTGAAGGCCCTCAGCCTTGTTTACTGGGCCAGTTACATACTTCCGCACGACAATGTAAAGGCCATCCGCCTTGCCGAGGCCGCCTATGAGATGACGCTGCCGCAGCCGCCGCCCCCGGTCGTCCATTTCCTGACCGCGGCCGCGGCCTCAAATTTCCAACGCCACTTCTATACCGCCGATATCCGGCAGGACTATGCGATTTCCTGCACCCTGCTTTCGCCGGATGGCACCAAAATATTCACCGCCTCAGAGATTAGCGAGGGTTATCTATGGAATTTAAAAGGCGAACGGTTGGCTGAATTTGATCGCGACGAAGTGATTCATTCCGCGGTCTTTTCACCGGACAGCAGCAAAATACTCATATGTTCGGGTGAAGAGAGTTATGAACTCGACGTCTGGGATGTAAAGGGTCAATGTATAATCGGCTTCTACCAACATACCTTAGTCGCCTACAGCGGTGACTTTTCCCCGGACAGCAGCCTGATCGTCACTGCCTCGGCCGACAGGACCGCCAAATTGTGGAACCTGGAAGGGGAACTGTTAACGGATTTTAAGCACAACGACCTGGTCTATTCGGCGACATTTTCCCCGGACGGCAGCCAGGTCCTCACCGCGTCCCGGGATAAAACGGTAAAGTTGTGGGCTTTAAACGGCACACTGCTGGACGAAATAAAATACACCAGCCCGGTCTACTCTGCCCAATTTTTGCCGGACGGTTCTCAAATACTCACCGTTTCCGGCGATGGTACGGTAAAATTGTGGAATCTGCATAACAGGCTCTGTCACTGCCTGAAAAAGCCTCCATTCAGCTTCACCCTGGCGACATTTTCCCCGGACAACTCGAAAATCCTCACCATCTCCCGGGACCATACAGTCCAGCTCTGGAATGTGCAGGGCAAACTCCTGGCCGAATTCAGCGGCCATACGGATTCTATCAAAACCGCCGTGTTTTCCCCCGACAGCCAGAACATACTCACCACCTCCGATGACAAAACGGCAAAACTCTGGAATCTCGAAGGCGCGCTTGTGGCAGACCTGGGTCAACATACCGGAGGGGCGGCGGCTGCCATATTCTCCCCCGACAGCAGTAAAATAGTGACCTATACGCGGGATAAAACGGCCAGGCTGTGGGATTTAAAGGGGAAGTTGTTAACCGAGTTTGTCCATGCCGGCGTCATCCATTCCGCCCGATTTTCCCCGGACGGCAGCCGGGTACTCACCGCCTCGGCAGACCACACAGCCAAACTGTGGAATTTACAAGGCCGGGTACTGACCGACTTCGACGGCCACACCGGCCCTGTTTACTCGGCCATATTTTCCCATGACGGCCAAAAGATACTCACCATTTCCGGCAACTCCTCCGTCAAGCTGTGGGATTTAGGGGGGAAACTGCTGGCGGATATCAACGAGTCTAAAGGCGCCATCCAGTCGGCCTCATTTTCAGCAGATGACTCAAAAATACTCATCGCGTTTGGAGACAAGAGTGTCGGCCTCCGGGATTTAAAGGGAAATCCCATCGCCGACATGAGACACGACTCCTGGATAAATTCGGCTGTATTCTCGCCGGACAGTACCGGGATACTCACCGTTGACAGGGAACATAGAGCCAGGCTGTGGAATTTAAAGGGCGAACTCACAGCGGAGCTCAAGCACGACGGGGATGTGAAGTTTGCCCTGTTTTCCCCGGACAGCGCCCACATCCTCACCTGCTCAGACGACCATACCGCGAAATTGTGGGGCCCGGCAGGGGAACTGCTGGCCGATATGAATCAACATACCGACGACATCATATCCGTCGACTTTTCGAGCGACGGCAAGGGGATACTCACCGCCTCTTATGACGGAACCGTTAAGCTGTGGTACACACCACCGGCCATATATGAGTGGTTAAAAACCGCCGACATTCCCCGTTTATCCCGCCAGGACAAAGAGAGCCTGGGAATGAACACCCCGCCGCGGTACAGGCCGACTGGATCACCGGCCAGGTCCTCTACGTCGGCGGCGGCAACCGGATGTAAGAGAGCAGGCTCATTTTGGAATGGTGGAATAATGGAATAATGGAATGGTGGGGGGATGTAGGAAATAGATTTTGGGGTCGAAATCGGAGCCAAAAGGGTCGCGATCGGTGCCCTCCAGGGGTGATGTCGGGGCAAAAAGGGTCGCGATCGATGCCTCCTAGGGGTGATTTCGGAGCTCAAGGCATCGATACCGGAGCTCGAAGGGGTGATTTAAGGGATCGAGGCATCGATACAGGAGCTCAAAGGGTCAAAACCGGGGCCCAGAGTGATGATGTAGAAGCCCAAAGGGGCCAGGCAGAAGAAACGGGCAAAACAATAGACCGGATGAGCAGGATTTACGACCGTCAATCTGCCATGACAATGATATATATGCCCATCACAAGGGGCGTTTTACTAAAACGCCCCTACATTAATATGCCCACGGTCATCCCGGCGCCGATAGATGCCCCTGTAAAGGCAGGTTTTCCCATCCCCTACAGGGATATTCCCCCAGCACGTCCGGCGCCTATGCCTGATGCCTCTTGCCTATTGGTACATCAGTCAGGAAAATCTTGAATTTTTGTTGATGGGTTGACAATTGAGGCATTACGGGTTATATAGTAACTGTAAAACGACCTGGAGCAAACAACGATGTGGGAAGAACGTATTGAAATCAATCCCAGGGTGATGTTGGGTAAACCCGTCATTAAAGGCACCCGCATTACGGTGGAATTGATCCTGGAAAGACTGCAAAGCGGCGAAACCGTTGAGCAGATTGCCGGCTCTCTGAAAAACATTAGTGAAAACGATATCCACGCCGCCATCGATTACGCCATCGAATCGGTGCGCAGAGAAAAGAGTTACCTCACCCAGGGAGAATCTCGAATTTGATATTTGTAGCCGACGAAAATATCGATACAGACATTATCGACATCCTCCGTAAAAATGGTGTCATATTACTCAGAATTTTTGGAATATCTCAAAAACAAAAAGCCCGTATGATCCTGGATGTTTTTAAAAATCACCTGACCGAATTTAGTGGGTGTTTTACAGTAATCAATAAAAACAAAGTCAGAGTCAAAAAGATGAACTGACTGCCATGGGTGTTTGGCAATTTACAATGTCCACTATTGCCTATTGCCTATTGGTACATCAGGGGATACTGTTCGGGATGGTCCAGGCAACTGAGTGACAGGTCTACATCCAGTTTGGGCCAGTGAAAAGGCAGGAAATACTCTTTGCCCTTCACATACAGCCATATCCCCTGAATCGAAATATGCGTGACCTCAATGCTTGAAGTGCCGGTTCCAGGCATCTGTAATGTCATCTTAAGGTTTATTGCCCACCGTTCATAGTAAACCTGTCTTTTAATTGTTCATGTTGACTGAAAAATCAAACATAAGATGGTACAGCTTGATTTTTTTACTATTCATATCCTTATGAATCGAGTAATATTGATATTTAAAATCGATTATAACATTTAAGGACGTTAATCCTGTCACGGTATTGGCGCCGGGAAAATTGTTCTCCAACAGATCGTTAATATTATCGATGTTGGCCGCGATATTCATCCTCTCAACCACAAAACCGATCATTCCGTTTACGCCGCAATATGTCGAGTATTTCCCCTGGGTAAACCGCAGTATGCCGTTTTTCACATATTCGGCATTAAGACCGGTTGTGCCCCTGAGATTTTGATTATCCAACCGTTTGCACTCAATTATATAGTAGGCGGAAGTATTTAGAAACGTATTAGGCGTTTGCACTTTTATATCGGTTCTTCCCGTGGTGTTATCCTCCGGGACTTCCCGATCAAAAAGATAACCTGTCAATTGTGTCCTATTCCTGATTTCATTGTTTTTCAAATACTCTTTGAGTAATTTATCCCGGATTAAATTTTCATCATTGGGTGGCACAAAACCGCCGTCCGCTGTCATCATTTTGCAGCAACAGGTAATTCCCCTGAGTATATGTTCAAACTCACACTCATAAGACTCTTCTTTATACTGAAAAACAGAGGCATTCAAATTATCCATTGTAGGCCTTTTTACCGGCTGTGAGAATCGCATCGATAAAATCGTTAACATCGAGATATCCGATCGCCTTGTGCCAGAGCTTTTTTTCATTTGGTTTTACGATATAAAACCCCTCTTCTTCAAAACCACGAATATCCTTTTGAATAAACAGGTTGTCGGTAATTTTATCCACACCCAATGCCACTATTTTGTTCAACAGATCATCATTTTCCTTTCTTTGCCATTTAATTGACCGTGTATGGGCGGGATTACCGGGCACAACTTTAAAAAAGATGGCGACAATACTTCTGCTGTGCCATACTTGTGCCTCCAGACGCTTTTCCCTGAATGAAGTTTTAAACCGGGTTAAAAATATGTCTATATAATCTTCCAAAAGACTACTCTTAAAATCAATAGGAGAAAAAAGCTTTTTTTCATAGCCCTCTGGCTTCATAATCAGCGGAATTGTAATGTCCCTAACATAATCAACCAGGACACGCTCCTGCTCGTCGAGATTAAAACCGGTAAATATTTCATCATTCAATTTTTCTATGAGACTTTGTCTTTCATCCTCAAGAGTCTGTATGCCCTGCCCAACCGCTTCTCGCTTCTTCTCAAACAACTCTTTACTGATGGCCTCTATCTTCCCCACATACCCGGCGATAACCTTGTTATCCGTGTAAGGAAACTCGAATTTTTCTTTATCATGTGAACGTTCTCTCTCTATACCGGCAACCGAGGCGGTCATGATTGTATAATATCCGCCTAGGCTAGAATTGAGTAATCCCACAATATTTGCCAGCTTTTCTTCACCGCTTCTTGATTTCGGCTTGATTGCCGTGATCGAATCCGTAAAAATCACCGGGGATCTGATCAAGGCAGAGACCGCTAAGAAAGATGGTGTTATTCCATCTTTTACTACCGCACAAGGTGGACGAAATAATTCCGTATAAATATGACCCGACGCATCTTTATATATATAACCGACTTCCCGTTGATGCCACTCTTCATGATCCGGCTTGATAAAAAATTGTTCCAATTCTTTTCTTTTGCTTCCGGTATCTAAAAAGTCCCAGCCGACGATCTCCTCCACATTTATTTTTTTATCTCCATCTTTTCTTTTTAACCCCTGTCTAACTAAAAATCCTCTTTTATTATATACAATACCGCCTATTGTTTGACCAACTCTCTTTAGTCTCTTGATAAAATTAAAATCCATGTAGCTGCCATAGACCAGGGTCTTCCATAACCAATCATACTCTATGAGGCGGGATTGAACGACCTGCTTATAGTCATTTCGTTGAAGCATAAAGATTTTAAACAGGGAAAAGAAGCGGTTTGGCTTCAGCGCAATATGTTCAACAATGTTTTTACCGGTAGGCTCGTCATGGGCACAGCGGAAAAACAGGATGGCGGCAGGAGCGACCGATGGATCATTTGATTTATCAAACACCTCTTTGCGAACAGGAGAGAGTTCAAACACTTTATCAATAAAAAAATGATGTAAAAAATACTTTCTGAACTCCTCAGCGTTAAGGTTATAGAGCGTCTTACTGGTGACAATCAGGGCACAGGCGGTTTGTATAGTACTGAAATCACTCGTTCTCAGTAAAAATGCCTGCGCCCTCTCTTTGTTGCTTATGATGGGCGGGGGCCGGCCATCGGCTCTGCCCGATTCTCTCTTCTTTCTCTCTTCGATATATTTTAAAAATAGAGCGTGTGTATCACTCCCCCGCTTCCAGGGCGGATTGCCAAGAATAAAATCGAAATTGATGTTCCTTATTGTGCTATTAAAAGCAGCGTCAAGATCAAAAAAATCGCTGACAAAAAAATTCCTGCCTATGAGCTTCGGGAATTTGAAATCTTCTATCTCCCTCGGTTCCTTATAGTCCAGCAAAGCGAGATATACAGAAAATATGGCGACATTTATTGCATTCTCATCCTGATCAATGCCAAAAATGTTATCTTCCGCTATTTTTTTTAAAATCTCTTTTCCTGTTGAGCTTTTTTTATAAATCTTTTGGTATTGCTCTATCATTCTCCTCAACGCTTCGACCAGGAAAATACCCGACCCGCAGGCAGGGTCGAGTACCTTACAATTATATTCTTTCGTATTGGTCTCAAAGTAGGTCTCCACAGTCTCTCTTATTATGTAATCCACGAGAAACAGGGGTGTATAGTATGCGCCCTTCCTGGCCTGATTTTCACTGCCGATAAAATGCTCATACACGTTACTGATGAATTCAACCGGAATAATCGAAAAATCGTAGATATCAAATAGGGACATCTGACCGGTTGCGATTTCAGTCCCCCTCATCAGTTCGCTCAAGGTATTAAATGCTTCATCGGCGATCGCATTTAAACGGGAATCTTCAATAAGGAAAGCTTCCCCGTTGAAATGGCCTGTCAAATAATCTAAAAATCGGATGGTTCTATTTTTATCTTTTAAGAGTTCGCAAAACTCATCATTCGTCCACGCCCGCAGTTGGCCGTCGAATTTCATCCTGACTTCACGATCTATCAAATAACGGATGAAGATACATTTCCCGATAAGGGCATTGGCTAAAGAACTATCACATTGAAACTCGCTAATAAGACGGTCTCTTGCCGCTCTTATGTTTTCAAGCAACTTGTAATCGACTCTATTTCGATACCTAAATTGACGCTCATATTTTTGCCATGTTTCACCGGTTATGAGTTTAAAATATGAAAATTCATCGAGATTGTCTTCCTCTTCCAGGTGTTCAAGACGCCTTTCCTGTTTCAGATACGAAAGCCCGTTGAATATTTCCAGGGCAGCCGGTTCATTAATAATCACAACAGGGGATTCATTGAAGTTCCAGACCGCCTTGAATAGTTCTTTTTTATGCGCTGGGGAATCATAGAACAGGACCAGGGGTTTATTGTCGATACAAAAAAAAGCTTCCGGTCTCAGCTTATCTACGATAAGCCGCTCCATCCTCTCCGGCAGCTTTCCTTTCCATTCCCTTTCGGCCGTCCGATACAGACCGTTTTGCCTGTCCATCTTAAGAGATACAAATATGTTTTCAAATTCTTTCATACTCACGCCGTCCTAAATTCAATATCATCACCCCGGGCTGTTTTCAACCGTGCTTTGATCATGCTCAACCATTTTCTACTATTCATTATTCCACATTCTTCATAACCAGCCAACCGATTATTTCATACGTCTTATATTATAGACAATATTCCGGATTTTTCAAGCCCCAAAAAGGACGCAGGTTCTCCCCTACCCACATCTGTTCTCCACATCCCCTCACCCTTCCACCTCCCATCTACTCATTTTGCATTTTGCAATGAAATCCCACCTCTCCATCATCTCATCTCCAAAGCAAAGGGAACGGAGTAAAAGAGGCGGTTTTTAATACCGGCTGAAAAAGGGTCGAAATCGGAGCCCGAAGGGTCAACATCGGAGCCTGAGGGGTCGAGATCGATGCTAAAAGGGGTGATATCGGTGCTCTCTAGGGGTGATTTCGGAGCTCAAAGGGGTGATATCGGTGCCCCCTAGGGGTAATATCGGGGCAAAAAGGGGTGATATCGGTGCCCCCTAGGGGTAATATCGGAGCAAAAAGGGTCGATATCGGTGCCCCCTAGGGGTAATATCGGAGCAAAAAGGGTCGATATCGGTGCC
>CBFDCR010000122.1:0-9688 GCA_965603365.1 uncultured bacterium | reverse complement strand
TGCTTGTTTGGGATTTATGTTTTATTTCCCTATCAACATCTCGGACTTGTTCAAATCCTATAAATTCCAGACACGTTTTAACATCTGACACCAGATTGTCGCCAGTTTTTGTGAGCATCCCATGGAGAAATCCAAAATTTTTTTTTCTTCGGCTATTTTTTGGTCTTTGAAATTAAGTACTGATTCCAGTTCATATTCGTCTCTTTCGACCTATCGGGCACCTTCAACATGGGGGAAAAGATGTGGGGAGGTCTCTCTGGTAAAATCTCACGCAAAAGGATTAAAACTGCTTCAGATTTTTTGGCTATTTGAGGCAGGTTACTGCTGACTAACACGAGCGCTCCTGCCAAAGCATTGACAATACCGGCTAAAATTTGTAAGATAGTTCATTAAAGAGGTAAACATGCGAATATTGTTTCTACATGCCGATCGTTTTTCATATGAAGTCACAGGCGAAACTTCCATTTCCAAACAACTGGATCCCATCCCCTCTGAAATGCTTAAAGGAAGCGCCGAAGAGGTCCTGGTATGCATGATCTCCATAGAAAAGGGAGACGGTGAAAACCTGGAGAGCCTGGTGGTCAATGCCGCTGCAAATATTGCCGATCAATGCCGGAAGTTAAAAGCCGCCAACGTCTTCCTTTATCCCTATGCCCATCTCTCGTCATCGCTGGAAGCGCCCCGAACCGCGGCTAAGATCCTGGAACACCTCGAATCGTCGCTGTCCGAATCGGAAAATTTGACAGTTTTTAGAGCGCCCTTCGGGGTTTACAAGAGATTTGATATAACAGTCAAGGGTCATCCATTATCGGAACTGGGACGGACCATCCAGGCGGAAGATAAAAAGCAAGAGAGCTCCGGTCTCAAGGCCGAGACCCAGAAAATCAGTGAATGGCTCATCATGACCCCGGATGGTAAGGTCACCGGTGAAAAAGAATTTAATTGGCAAAAACATAAAATATTCAAGACTTTTTTCGACTATGAAACCGGGGGTTCCCGCCTTTCGGAAGAGCCCCCCCCCCATATCAGGCTGATGCAGGAACACGAGCTGGTGGATTACGAACCGGCATCCGATGCCGGAAACTTCAGGTGGTATCCCAAAGGTTATGTAATGAAAAAGATCCTGGAGGAACAGATCAATTCAGTACTCAATCAATACGGGGCCATGCAAGTGGAAACGCCGATCATGTACAGTTTTAATCACCCGGCATTGGCAAAGTACCTGGACAAATTCCCGGCCCGGCAGTATACCGTTCAATCCGATAGGTCCGACTTTTTCCTTAGATTTGCCGCCTGTTTCGGCCAGTATTTAATGAAACACGACATGCAAATAAGCTACCGCCAACTGCCCCTTCGTCTCTACGAGCTGACCCATTATAGTTTCAGGCGGGAGCAAACGGGCGAATTGGTCGGACTCAAGCGCCTCCGCACCTTTACGATGCCGGATATGCACACCCTGTGTGCCGACATTCCCCAGGCCATCGAAGAGATGCTGCAGCAGGTTAAACTCTCGCTCGAATGGATGGACAGCCTGGGATTCCAGCGGGATGAATATGTAGTGGCCCTCAGAATCGTCAAGGGATTTTATGAGCAGCACGGAGATTATGTCAAAAAAATAGCCGAATACTGCGGCCGTCCCATCCTGATCGAAATATGGCCGGAACAATACTTCTATTTCATCACTAAGTTTGAAGTCAATTTCGTCGACAGCCAGGGCAAGGCCAGCGCCCTCAGCACGGTTCAAATCGACGTCAAGAATCCCGGCGACTTCGGCATTGCCTACATCGATAAAAATTCCAATCCCCAAACACCCATGATGCTGCACACCTCTGTCTCCGGCTCCATTGACCGTAATTTATACGCCCTCCTGGAACAGCAGGCCATCAGAATGAAAAAAGGCCAAAAAGCCAGCTTCCCCTTCTGGCTCTCCCCCACCCAGATCCGCCTCATCCCGGTAAAAGAAAACCACCTGGACCACACCGTCGAACTGGCTAAAAAATTAAAGGGCAGAATCGATATAGACGATAGAAACGAGACGGTGGGCAAGAGGATCAGGGAGGCGGAAAAGGAGTGGATTCCGCTGATAATCGTATTGGGGGATAAAGAGATCGACTCGGATCTGCTGCCGGTTCGCATTCGGGGAGTGGCGGAAACCAAAAACTTCACCGTCGAAGAACTGCGAGACCATTTCGACCGGGAGATGTCGGGCAAGGTCTACAGGCCGATCAACCTGCCGATGCTGGTCTCCCTTCGCCCCCTATTCCGCGGCTGACACCCACAGGCATAACATCAGACAAGTTTTTTCACTCTTCCGGTTATCAGTTTTCTAATTTTTTTATAGGAAGGCGGTGGGCCTGTGCGCACCTGTTTGTGGTCAACAAACAGGGCATCCACAATCCCCCACTCTAAAAAATTCTGCCGATCAAAGGTATCAATATGCCCGAACATCACCGGCTCTCCGATCTCTGCGGCCGCCCGCCTGGCCCGTTCAAATACGATATTCTGGGCCGGGCACCAGCCATTTATAAAAGCCGTTACCGTGACTTTCCCGGGCATCAACTCCGGTCTCTTCTTTTCCCGCAGCCATCGGGGAGGCACGGCATCGTCGCTAAAAGGTTTCCATAACAATATCCGGATTCCCTGTTTGTCTACTTTCTTATATCCCCGTTTCTTAAACCAGGCGGCCTTCATCCAGATGGGCAAAGATAAGCCCCAGGCGGCTATCCCTTTAGCACCCCTGTCTTCAGCATCCTTTTCGGCGGCTGCCAGCAGTGCCTGGCCC
The DNA here is from genome assembly GCA_965603365.1 of uncultured bacterium. Lineage (GTDB taxonomy): Bacteria > Acidobacteriota > Aminicenantia > UBA2199 > UBA2199 > JAHELQ01. The sequence goes on along the minus strand of CBFDCR010000122.1, from coordinate 6,906 downwards.
ATGCCACGCTTCTGAAAATTTCCCCTGCCCTGTTTATGACCGTGAACCCAAATACAGTAGATAAAGTACAGCTCCCTCCCTTCTATAAATGAGTGTTCCACGGGGAGGTATTGGATCATACCGCCTGTATTGCCGCTGTCGTCCAGCGCCAGTTTCACCCTCAAGCCCTTATCCTTCATCCGCTTATACCAGCACACCTTGTGATCCCCCGCCTCCTTCATTTCCTCTGACCAATCCTCCAGGCAGGAAAAATACAACGACTCATGCTCACCGGAAAGATCAATGACATCCATGTTTCTTTACCTCCATTCACTCATCCCCCATTGTACACACACCCACAAATATTTACAAGGATGACATAAATTTTTTTATACTTCTATTAACTAGTATTGATTTATTTTGGATAAACATATATATTATATGAGAAGAGGCAAAAAATAAGGCTGGTGTAAAATGAATAGTGCACAAATAAAGGACATCGTCATAGACAAAATATACGGTATCAATGATATAGAGTATCTGAAAGCAATAAAAAAAATATTGGATATGAGTCAACCCTCCCAGGAAGTTTACCACTTAACTAATAAACAAAAGGCCATCATTCATGAGGGCCGACAGCAGATTTCAAAGGGCGAATATATTTCCAATGAAGATTTAGAAAAAGAAGAAGATCAATGGCTAAACCAGTAATATGGTCATTTCGTTGATTAAACGATTTCTTTGGTGATTTTATCGGGGAGGGTGTTTCGGTTTTGGGGGGTTACTGTTAGGAGGGTGATATCGTGGCGTTGTTTGAGCCTCTCGATGAAACCGTTGCCCCTGGCGGCTATGGTGGCAATCACCGTATTGGGAGAATCCAGGGCAGTCCTCACTTTATCCATGAATAGAGTGGAAAAGCACTCCATCTTACCGATTTCATCGATGATGATGACGCCCTCATCTTCAACCCCCATGGCCGGAACCATCAACCTGTCGATATTCTGGACGCTCACCCCGTAGCGGCCCAGCCGGTGGGGGGAATCCAGATCCACACGGGCCAGGTAACCCTCCTGGCCATCCAGGGCCTTAATCATAAAGCCGGTACGCCCTCCCCTCTCCCGTATCTCCCCGGTGTAAAATCCCCTGACCTTCACCGTTCCGGGCAACTGCTCCACAATCTTTTTAATCACCGTGGTCTTCCCGCACCCCGGTACCCCGGTCAATAAAATATTCTTCTCCATTTTTTCATCATAACATAGACATGGGATTGAGAGAAGAATCAGAGTGACCTTCGATTTGAAATTTATTTTCTTTCTTGTTATAATAGGAAAGAATTACGGTTTTTTAGGAGGGTATAGTATGAAAGATAAGATAAAGATGATCATCCTGGAGTGGCAGGAGTTAAAGATTCAGGAACTCTACCGGCGAGATTACAGTCTGGAATATTCGGAAGAGATCAACACGGTAATAGGATTAAGGCGAAGCGGGAAAACCTAGAAAATATTGAATTCTCCCAGGATCGCTATCAAGTGGTCAAATATACCGAAGAGTTCCTGAAATGGGGAGGGTTTCCCAGAATCACTCTGGTGGAACCGGAAGCCCGCAAAAAAGAGATATTAAAGGACTATCTTGAAATGATCATCTATAAAGATATCGTCGAAAGATATTCGGTTCGAAATCCCCATCTATTAAAAATGATCATCAACTACGTGCTCACCAATTTTGCTTCTGAATTTTCAATGAGTGCCTTTATTAAAAAATTTCAAGCCGAATATTCCTTGAACAAAGATACAATATTCACCTATTTTTCCTATCTGGAAGAGGTAGGCTTTCTCTATTACCTCCCCCGATTCTCTTATAAAATTCATGAACGCTATACGAAAAAAAAGAATTATATTGCCGATAATGGCTTTATCGCCTTGCTTTCCTTCAGGGGAATGGAAATTCCCGGACGATTACTGGAAAACCTGGTATTTACCGAACTGTCCAAAAGAGGTAAAAATCTCTTTTACTACCGAAATCCCCAAAACCATGAATGCGATTTCATCGTTACCGAAAACGAGCAAGTCAGCGAAGCGATACAGGTCACCTATGGATTCTCCAGTGTAAATAGGGAGAGGGAAATCAGGGGCCTTATGGCTGCTTTAAAGGAATTTAAACTGCCAAAAGGTATCATTATCACCAACGACCACGAAGAGACCATTCGCCAATCTTCCTGTGAAATTAACATATTGCCCTTCTGGAAGTGGGCACTCAAGGGATAAGAACGGCGGAGGAAGGGGGGGCGGGTTTAAAAACCCGCCCCTTTAAGTAACGTTATGGGATAAGGGTGGGAAAAGATATGGTCGTATCAGATTCCTTTAATGATGGCGTTGAGGTTAGCGGCCACATGTTCTATTTTCCTCCGGCTTAAACCCGGATAAATGGGCAGAGACAAAAACTCCCGGGCATAGGCCTCGGTCACCGGGAAGGAACCCTCCTTGTAACCCAGAGACGTATAAGCGTCTTGAAGATGCATGGGCAGGGGATGGTGAATCCGGGTATCTACCCCCAGTTTAAACAACCTCTCCTGGAGGTCGGCATTACCGATCTTTCTGGTTCTGATGATATACAAATGGTAAACCTGTTTTTCATCTTTACCGCCCTGAGGCACATTGACAGAATGTTGAAGTACCTGGTGATAAAAATCGGCAATCCGGATCTGTTCTTCATTCCAATTATCCAGGTACTTGATCTTCACCAGCAATATAGCGGCCTGTATCGCATCCAGGGGTGTGCGTCTCTCTTTATCCACCATTCCATTACCGGCACGCTTGTTGGAGTCTCTTAAAAATTTTAATCTATTAAACAGGCCCTCATTATTCGTCGTAATGATGCCGCCGTCTCCGCAGCCGGCCACATCCTTGCTGGGGAAAAAGCTAAAACAACCGAGGGAGCCGTAACTACCGGCCCGCTTTCCCCTGAACTCGGCACCCATGGCCTGGGCGGCATCCTCAATGACCGGTAGAGAATATTTTTGGGCCATCTCCATAATAACGTCCATCCGGGCCATCCGGCCGGCATAGTGGACCGGCATGATCGCCCTGGTCCTGTCGGTAATCGCGGCTTCAATCAAGCATGGATCGATGTTGTAGGTCTCATCGATATCCACCAATGCCGGCGTGGCACCGCTCCTGGAAATCGACATCAACGTCGATATAAAACTATTGGCGGACGTAATGACTTCGTCTCCAGGGCCAATGTCCAACGCCTTTAACGCCAGGATCAGGGCATCGACACCAAAATTGACGGCGACGGCATATCGGGCTCCGCAATAATCGGACACCTGCCGCTCCAGGATTTCAATTTCTTCCACCGGTTCACCGGGTTCCCGCTCAATCACCTGTTCAATGGCAGCCATAATTTCCGATTTCAGTCTGCGGTGGTAAAGTGAAAGATCCAAAAAAGGAATATTCAAGCGTTTCTCCATTTTTTACTCCTGAGTTTAACAAATTCCATTTCGCTGGTTTTTAAACAATTTCCGATATTTACCCGGATTCAGGCCGTATATTTTTTTGAATTTACGGCGAAATTGCTTGCATTTTACAATTCCTACCATTCGGGAAATATCCTCTACCGATAGATCAAATCGAGTGGTCAACAATTTTTCCGCCCGTTTCATCTTCTCGAAATTAATAAAGGCAAAGACCGTCGTATTGGTCTCTTTCCTGAATTTCTCCAATAAGTAATTTTTATTGATGTGAAAGGTTTCGGCAATCTTGTACTTGGTCAGTTGAGACAACTCATCCAGACTCCTGGTAATAACGTAGATCATCACCTTTTCCACGACATTTCGATGTTTCATCTTATCGATTCATCTTCATTAACATCGTTCTCAGCCATGAGGTGTCATCCATTAACAATAACTACTCCCTTTCCAATTACCCAACCATTTTGATCGATTTCCCTAAAAAAAACGAGCATCTCATTCGCCTTCTCCTTCTTTGATATATTATCTCTTAAATGCATAGACTAAATTTAATCGACAAAACCAGAAATAGAAAGGTGCCAAATAAACAGTTTCGGGAAAATTCCTCATTAAGAAACGATATTTACCTTTCATCTTCCTCTTTTTATGACCCGAAGACATAACATCTTCGCTCCGAAAGTCCGGCAATATCTTGCAAAACTCCGATCAACAGATCTTCCTAAAACATCCGGCATCTATCGTATCCTCCTTAACACATTAAGGACAAAACCTGTCATTCTAGATCCTTTTCGCATCTTCCCCTGTCATTACCGCTGTTCCGCCCGCCAGCACCAACTGCTCCTGCCGCGCCTCTCTTTCCCCATCCAGGTCGAGATCCGGCACAAAGCCCAGGTACCGGCGCCAGTTTTCTGCCCGCTCTGCCGGCGAAAAACGATCCTGTTTTAGGGAGCGAAAGGCACAGACCGCCATCAACACCGAAAGCTCCCGGTCGCCGATGCCGGTGCGGGCAATGAAGTCTTCGATACCGGTAAAGCCAGGTCCCCGCTTCGCCAGTATTCCGGCGGCGAGTTTTTGCCCCACCCCCTTCACAAAGACCAGGCCGGTACGAATCGCCCGCCTCTGCCCCCTCTCTTCCGAAAAGCCCATCATGCTGGAATTCACATCCGGCGGCAGCAGTCGGACCCCCCATTTTTGGACCTCCTCGATATAAAAGGGCAGCGGGTAATAGCCGCCGCCGGAATTCAACAGACGGCAAAAAAAGGTCACCGGCTGCCGGACCTTCAGCCAGGCAGAGAGGTAAGCCGAATAGGCATAGGCGATGCTGTGGGCCTGGTTGAAGGCATAGAGAGAGAAATCACCGGCCAGTTTCCAGAAGGCCTGGAGGTCCCGGCGGCTCCAGCCGTTCTTCTGCCCCCGCCGGAAAAACTCGTCTTTGTGCAAATCACTTTTCTTTTTCAGCGCCCGTCTGACCTTTTCACAAAACTCCAGGCTCCAGCCGGTGAGATGGTAAAGGAGCAGGGATATCTGCTCTTCAAAGATCACGGTACCCCGGGTGTGGGGGAAAATCTTTTGCAGCAGCGGATGAAAAGCCGACTTTTTCTCGATATAGGCGGCCTTCATGCCCGATTTGGCCGGCCCCGGCCGGATGATGGCAATGGAAATCCCCAATTCATCCATATTCCGGGGCAGAGTCTGGATCAGATTTTTCCGGGCCAACGGACTCTCCAGTTGAAAACAGCCCACTGTCCCGGCCTTCCTGATATTCTCCCAGACTTCCGGATCTCGAAAATCGATCTCCCCCGGTCCGCCCAGGGCCACCGGTGAAATCACATCAAATCCCCGTACCCCCAATAGATCCAGCTTGAAAATGTTCAGCCGCTCGATGGTGTTCTTATCCCATATCGTCTGACCAAACCCCTGGGGGGACTCTTCAAGGGGAAATGTCTCCGAAACGGCCCCATTGGCAAAGACCACCCCGCCCACGTGGAGGGACAACTCTTTATACACACCCTCAAGCAGGGAGGCCCAATTGTATATCTCCGCCAGTTGACCGCTGCCCCGGCCCTTCAACTCTGCCGGCGAGGCAAACATGGGCAGTTCCTTGCTTAAGCCGTGAGCCTCTTCAGGGGGCATACCGTAGGTGCGGGCCACCTCGTAAAGGGCGGAACGGGCGCCGAAAAACTTGTGGGTCGACACAAAGGCCACCCGGCCGCCATAGTGCTCAAACACCCAGGAGAGCACCTGGGACCGACGGGAAGACTCTATGTCGATATCGATATCCGGCAGATCCTCCCTCAGGCTGTTCACAAACCGCTCAAACAGCAAATTGTGCTGGAGGGGATTGATCCTGGAGATCCCCAGCAGGTACAGGATAAACGAAGAGACCCCCGATCCCCGCAGGTTAAAGTAGATCCGGTTCTTCCGGCAGTAGCTGCCGATCTCCGCCCCGATCAAAAAATAGGGCGAAAAGCCCATATCCTTGATGATCTTGAGCTCCCGGTAGGCCCGCTCCTGCTCGGCCATTGTCAACGGCCGATTTCTCATCTCCCGGTTCACAATCTCTTCCAGTACGTCAAACTGGCCATCCTCGGTCTTAAACATCCTGTGAAAGGTAAAGCCTATGCTGTCGGCAACGGCAAAGGTATTCCTCATGGCCGCCCGGCCAATATCCCCCCACCTTCTAACAATGGCCCGGCCATTGAGCACACCGTACAGCGAGGGGTCGCGGCCGCTGCCGACCTCGTTCAATATTTCCGCAATGGGACGATGGTGAAACACCGCGGCCGCCGCCGCATATGGATCGGGCCTCTCCGTCCACTTCAACGGTTGGGCCCAGACCAGCGGTACACTGTACTTCTGGGCCATCTCCACCAGCCAGCGTTTGCTGTGCCATTCCAGTCCCAGGTAGAAGTGCTCTGCCCCCACCCGGTCCCGGATCAGTTGGAGGGTGCGCTCCTGGTTCACCGGCAGGCCGCCGCCGGGAATAAAAATGGCCGCCATATCCCCGATCCCGGCAAAGTTTTTGCGATTCAACGACGAAACCAGGGACAGATACCCCCGGATCGATGTGGGAAACAGCACCAGGGAGCCGGCATTCTGCAGCCGGGCCTCCATGCCCAGCAGCGGCTTTAAACCCCGCCGTTCGGCCTCACCGTAAAAGTACTCCCAGCCGATCAGGGAAAAGGGGTCGGCGATCGCCAGGGAGGGGATCTTTTTTTTCTCCAGGAATTGGGCCAGGGCTGCCGCCCCTACAGCGCCTTTGCCCTGGGAAAACACCGAATACACCCGCAGCGGTACATACATCATAGTCACTTCCTTATCAACAAAACCAGACTGTTCGCATTATGTTCGCATACAGTATAATAATATCATTCGACCTCTTTGTCAACAAAAAAATCGAACAAAAAACGAACAAAATCCCGGGCGGCCGCGCCCCCGCGCCGGGGGGGGGGCGGGGG
>CBFDCR010000121.1:0-9991 GCA_965603365.1 uncultured bacterium | reverse complement strand
TCACTCTCACGTCACAACGGCGTCAGACTTTTTTGTTGGGAATCCCCCGAAAGGTGGTGCCGGAGGGGGGAATCGAACCCCCACAGGGCTATGCCCCGTCAGATTTTGAGTCTAAGATATCTGATTTGGAAAACCCTGTAGAGCCTTTATTATTGGGATTCTTGCCCGATTTTTTTAAAAAAATTAAATAAAAAAAATAAAAAACAATGTCACAACAGCGCCACAATATTTTTCTGTCACCGGGCCCTTTTTTCTTTCTCTCCGTATTCCCATTCGTAATTAAAAAATTTGCAGGGATTATACTATTTTGGTCCGGGATTTTCGCGCGGCCGGGGGTTCGCTTCGGGCCTGGCGGCCTACGGCACGCCGCCCTGCGCTCACCCGGGTTACCGGACGCCCAATGTGTGGTGGCGAAAGTAGTAAAGACGTAAAGTAGTAAGTAGTTACAAAGACCTGGCAAGGCGGACGCCAGCAAGGTAGGCACGGTTGGCGGGGTGGAGGCCGTTGCGGTAGGCGCACCGGCAGAGGTCGGGGAGGTGGAACCACGAGCCGCCCCGCAGGACGCGGAAGACGCCCTTCGAAGGCCCTTGCGGATTCCTGTCCGGGCTCTGTTCGTAATACTCATCATCAAACCTATCCCAACACCACTCCCACACGTTGCCAGCCATATCCAGGCACTCGTATGGACTTTTACCTTCCGGGAACATACCTACCGGGCTGGTACGGCCCAGTCCCAGTTCACGTGAATTACACTTTTTTTTGTCAAATTCATTACTCCAGGGGTACTCCCGGCCATCTGTGCCCCTGGCCGCCTTTTCCCACTCTGCCTCGGTGGGCAGGCGATACTGCTGACCGGCTTTATGACTCAACCATTTACAATAGGCATCGGCCTCAAACCAACTGATCCCCACCACCGGGAAGTTGGGGCCGTTCCACTTGCGGTCATGCCAGTATCGTGGCTCAAAAATTTTTTCCTTTTCGTGCCACTGCCAACCTTCGGGGGTCCAGAATTCCTTCTTTTGATATCCGCCGTCATCCACAAATTCTTTAAACTCCCGGTTGGTGACCGGGTATTTGCCGATCATAAAAGAATCAAGATAAATTTTCTTTTGTGGTCTCTCTCTTTTTTCTCCCTGCCTTCTTTTCGATCCCCTGATAAATTCGCCCGCTTCCACCAATACCATCGTGTCTTTTTGTAAACGGGGATCGCCCAGGTAACCGAGGATATCTCCCGCCTGGAAACGAATCCTTTCGTCAGTGTCCGATTCCATCAGGTTCAACATTTTTTGACGGGCCAGTTTTATAGTGGCGGTATCCCGCTTGGAGGCCTGGAAGTCCCGCAGCGCCCTTGCCCCCAACAACCATAGTCTTTTCCCCTCTTTGCTGTCCCCTGGACCAGCCTCTATAATTTCCTGCACCACCCGGTTGCTGCGCTTTTTTCGCTCCAGGTTCATCAAGCCGGTATAGAGTTGAAGGCTCTCTTCCCACCACTCCTGGTCCAGGAATGGACGGTAGCCGATGTCCAGGTCGATCATGTGTTTGGCCGCCAGGAACTCCTGGAAGGTGAGATGGCTAAAGCCGACATCCCCGCTGCTCAGGCGATTCAAGAGGCCGCAGTTGGGCTCGATCTCCTCAAACAGGGTGTCGAGGCGCTGTTTGTAGTCATTCGGCTTCTCATCAACCGCCCGCTGAAAAACGGTCTTTAACATATCTTTGGCCTCTCCCACCTCCATATCCCTGACATGGGCCTTTTGCATGGTAAAGGCCAGCAGCATCAAAAACTCCCGCACCCGGTTCACCTTATCCGTATCTGTAGTACTTATGAAACGCTTGAACAACAGGTTTTCCACGATCCTGTTATATAGTTCGGCCCGCTGTTCGGGGATGCGTTTGCCCACCTGGTAGAGGATGCACACGGCCGTTAACAACAGCGGGTTCTGGGTAAATACCGATATATGCTCATGCTCCCGGATATCTGATATCATGTCTTTGGCGGTCAAATCTGCCAATCCCCTGGCCCGGCCGGAAACCGCCCGGAACCATTTTTCGATAAAGGTCTCGATCTTTTCCCGATCCAGCGGCTCGATATCCTGTAGATATTTGCCGAAGCGTTCCTGGGCCTTTCCGGCTATCCCGTGGGGCCGACCGGTTAACAGAAAACGGCTCTCTTTATGGGCAAAGCGGAAGGAAGCGATCATCTCCACCAGACCGGCCCGGAGCCGTTCCGGTATCTCGTCTGTGCCGTCCAGGAGAAACAGGGCCCTGTCCTGTGAAAGGTAATTTCCAATAATTTCCAGGTTAAGTGGACAGCAAATCTTCTTTAAATAGGCTTCCAGCAGCGATTCAAAGGAGACCGAATTTCCCGGTGATTTGATCTCTTTTTCATACAGGGGCCAGATATCTCTTAGAAATACCGGAACCGGCAACAGGCCATTAAGGGAAGCAGACCCCAAACCGTGAGCAATAGTATAGGACAGGTGCTTCACCAGTGTGGTCTTGCCCATACCGGCAGCGCCTTGCAGCAGGAGGCAGTCTGCCCTCTCCATTAGTTTTTCGATGTCGATGGTGGCCGGTTCCTTTGACTTTTCACTTTTGCCCTTCATTACGATTCTTCCGTTACGCAGATCCCCTCCCAGATCCTTTTCCAACGATTCCCGGTCAGGTTTATAGAATGGATTGGCAGTCTCGAGGTGAATATATACCTCCGGCAGGCTGATGGTAATGGCCTCCCCTTTTTTGGCCAGTTGGTCAATGGCCATGGTGGAGTGAAACTCCTCCAGCCAGTTTTTGTACTCTTCTGGAATATAGAGGGGGGCGGCGGGGCGGGGGGATTCCTCTGCCGGTGTGTTCAGGGCTGCTGTATCGATATCGAAATAGACTTCCCCCTTCTGGTTATCCCAGCGTTCACGGTCCGGTACAAATTTATTTTTCCGTCTATCGAAAATGTAGGGCCATACCCGGACGCAGCAGCCCTCATTCTGAAACCGGACCCGGAGGAACTGGAAACCGATAAAACCGTCCTTATCCGTCGTGTAGGAGGCGTTGGCTCCCATAGAGATGAGGGCATGATCGGGGTCAATCATCACCAGGGCGGCATCCTGGTGGTTGTGGCCGTGGAGCAGTAATCGGCACTCCTTGAATATCTCCTTTTTGCATTCGTTTACATCTTTTAATTCCAGCCAGTCACTCAAGGGATGGTGCAGCAGGATAATCTTATGGGAGGCTTTGGCTCTCTCCAGGGCCCCGGTTAACTGGCGGCAGCCCAGGGCGATCTTTTGATACTCGTTATCCCCTTCCGAGGCCCAGGCAGTGTTGAGACCCAGGAAGGAGACCTCTTTATCCTCAAAGTCCTTGATCCAATAGTAGTCAGCGGAAGATCCGTAAAGATCGGAGTTTAATTGATTTACAAACTCGTAGTAAGAGGCAAACTTTCGATTGACAAATATATTGATCTTATCGGTATCCTTCAAGAACAGGTCGGTCTCCCCCCTCTGTACGATGTCGTGGAGTTTGAGCAATTTATCTACTTTTTCCCGGTCTGCATCGTGGTTGCCCGGCACCACCAGGAATACGGTTTCGGCGGGCAAAACCGATTTTAGGGATTCAAAAAATTGAGCGGCCTGTTCATACTCCGACTCTTTACCGGAGAAGGCAATATCCCCGGTAACAGCCACAACGTCCGGTTTGCCCTTGTTATTATCGAGATGTTGTTTAATGCGGTCTATCATCCACCGGCCGACCTTATCTGGGTACGGTGGATACTTGCCCTCCATATCCTTCTTAAAATGGATGTCGGACAAATGTAGGATCGTGATCTCACTCATGCTATCGGCCTCCTTCTATTTTCCCCATCGGTAATAGTAATAACACAAATGAAAAATAATCTCAAGCCTGTACGCATTTTTATTGTTTAAAAAAAGAGCCTGCCGCCGTTTTCGAGACAAAATGTCCTACTAAAGGCGGCAGGCCCTTGTTCTCTTTGGCCGGTAACACCGGCACGGGGCAGGGGCCTGGTCATTATCGCGGCACCGGCACATCGTCCGTAAACGAGGCGCTTCCGGCCACATAATGAACTGGCAAGGCGGACGCCAGCATTGTTGTCACGGTTGGCGGGGTGGTTGCCGTTGCGGTAGGCGCACCGGCAGTTGTCGGGGTGGTTGATCCACGAGCCGCCCCGCAGGACGCGGTTGACGCCTTTATCGGCCCCTACCCCAGGGTAAATATCTTTATCATCCGCTGCAACCTCCATAAAAAAAATTTTTGTTTTTCGCGCGGCCGGGGGTTCGCTGCGGGCCTGGCGGCCTACGGCACGCCGCCCTGCGCTCACCCGTGTTACCGGACGCCCAATGTGTGGTGGCGAAAGTAGTAAAGACGTAAAGTAGTAAGTAGTTACAAAGACCTGGACAGGCGGACGCCAGCATTGAGGTCACGGTCGGCGGGGTGGTCGCCGTCGCGGTAGGCGCACCGGCAGCGGTCGGGGTGGGCGAACCACGAGCCGCCCCGCAGGACGCGGTCGACGCCCCCCGAAGGCCCTTTCGGATTCCTATCCGGACTCTTTTCGTAATACTCATCATCAAACCTATCCCAACACCACTCCCATACGTTGCCCGACATATCCAGGCACTCGTATGGGCTTTTACCTTCCGGGAATATACCCACCGGGCTGGTGCGGTCCAGTCCAAGCTCATCTGAATTACACTTTTTTTCGTCAAATTTATTACCCCAGGGGTACTCCCGGCCATCTGTGCCCCTGGCCGCCTTTTCCCACTCCGCCTCGGTGGGCAGGCGATACTGCTTTCCGGTTGTATGACTCAACCATTTACAATAGGCAGCGGCCTCAAACCAACTGATACCCACCACCGGGAAGTTGGGGCCGTTCCACTTGCGGTCGTGCCAGTATTCAGGCTCCAGGATATTCTCCTCTTCACGCCACTGCCAGCCTTCGGGGGTCCAAAATTCTTTCTTTTGATATCCGCCGTCATCCACAAACTCTTTAAACTCCCGGTTGGTCACCGGGTACTTGCCGATCATATAGGCATCCAGGTAAATATGGCGTACAGGCTTTTCTCTATTAAAATCCTTTTCCGATCCTCGAATAAATTTCCCGACTTTCACCAGGATCATATTATCGGACTCGAGGCGTAAGTCCCCTAAATAGCCCAGGATCTCCCCGGCCTCGAAACGGTCTTTTACATCGGCATCCGAGCCGATGATATTTTCCAGGCGCTGCCGTGTCAGGGTTACGTTTTCCTCATCCCGCCGGGAGGGTAAAAAATCCCTCAAGGCTTTGGCCCCCAACAGCCACAGGCGCCTTTCGCCGCTCTTATTCTCCTGCTCAACTTCCAGTATCTCTTTCACCAGTTGATTGCTCTTCTGCCTGCGTTCCAGGTTGATTAATCCGAGATAGAGCAGGATCGATTCCTCCCACCACTCTTTATCCAGGAACTGCCGGTAATTAATTCCCATATCGATCATGTATTTGGCGGCCAGGAACTCCTGGAAGGTGAGATGAAAAAACGCCACCTCACCGCTGCTCAGGCGGTTTAACAGTCCGCAGTTGGGTTCGATCTCTTCAAACAGCGTCTTGATTCGCCGGGTGTAAGCCGCCGGCGTTTCGGCCTGTTTTGCCGGGAAAATCTCTTTCAACATCTCCTGCGCCTCCGCCGCCTCCATATTCCTGACATTCTCTTTCTGCATGGTAAAGGCCAACCGCATGAAGTAATCCTGGATTTTTTCCACCCTGCCGGTATCCAGGGGATCGTGAAAGCGGCGATACAATAGATTTTCTACGATGCGGCGGTACAGTTCGGCCCGCTGATCCGGGATGCGTTTGCCGTCCTGGTACAGGATACACACCGCAGTCAGCAGTAACGGATTCTGGGTAAATATCGATACATGTTCATGTAACCGGATTTCGGTAATCATATCGCCTGCCGTCACCTCAGCCGTGCCCTCGGCCTGACCGGATACCGCCCGGAACCAGTCGGAGATAAAGCCCTCCACCTTTGCCTGATCCAGGGCTTCGATATCCCGCAGGTGGTCACCAAAATGGCTCTCCGCTCTACCGGCTATACCGTGGGCACGGCCGGTGATTAAGAACCGATTGTGTTGATTCTCAAATTGAAACTGGGCCAGCCCATCCACCAGGTGTTCCCGTAAGTGTTCCGGCACCTCGTCCAGGCCGTCCAGCAGGAAAAGCGCCCTGTCCTGGGCCAGGTAGTCCTTTACGGCTTTTATCGTCAACTGGCAGCGAGTATTTTTCAGGTACTCTTCCAGCAGTAATAAAAAAGAGACTTTATCGTTTCCCGACGACATCTTTTCCTTGAGTATGGGCCAGAGATCCTTAAGGAATACCGGTACCGGCAGGTGGTCACCCAGGGCAGGAGCTCCCAATCCCTGGGTGACAGTATAGGCCAGGTGTTTCACCAGGGTGGTTTTGCCCATACCGGCAGCGCCCCGCAGTAACATGCAGGGGACACGGCCCAGCAGCTCTTCAATATCGATGAGGGCCGGTTCATCCGGTTCGAGGCCAGGCTCTTCGCTGTCGTCTTTTTTGGGTTTGTAAAGGGGATTGGCAGTCTCCAGGTGGATGTAGAGTTCCGGCAGGCTGACCTTGACCGCCTCCCCTTTCCGGGCCAGCTTTTCAATGTCCATGGTTGAGTGAAATTTTTTGATCCACTCCCGATACCCGGGCGGGATCTGAAGAGGTTTTAACCGTCCGCCACTTTTCCCCTTTAGCTGGAACGTCTCCAGATCAAAAAAGGGGTTCCCTTCCTGCCCTTCCCAGCGGCAGGTATCGGGGAAAAAGGCCACCCTCTCCCTATCATCGAGACGGTACGGCCAGACCCGTACGCTCAATCCCTGGTCCCGAAACTCCACTCGAATAAACTGGAAACCGATAAAGCCCTTTTTTTTATCATCGGTATAGGAGGCATTGGCCCCCAGCGAGATGCAGGAATTGGAGGGGTCTCGAAAGGCTAAGGCGGCGTCAAAATGGTTGTGACCGTGCAGGATCAGACCGCAATGCCGGTAGATTTCGCTGCGATAGCGGCTAAAATCCTGCTCGTTAAACCAGTTAGAGGGGGGATGGTGCATCAACAGGATGCGGTTCTCTATTTTAGACTCTTTCAGGGCTGCCATGACCTGGGGGTAACCGAGAGCAATGTGATTTCGGTCATTATCTCCCTCACATGCCCAGGCGCTGTTTAGGCCCAAAAACGAAACATCTTTTTCTTCAAAGTCATTGACCCAGAAATAGTTGTCCGGTTGACCGTAAAGTTTGGTATCCAGGCTTTCCAGGAATTTCCTGAAATTGGTAAACTTCACATTGACCACATCTTCTATTTGTTTCCTGTTTTCCAGGAACCCGTCTACACGCTCTTCACGGATTATATTTTTCTGGATAGAGAAAAATTCATCGACCTCTGCTCTGTCCACATCATGATTGCCCGGTACTACCAGGAATACCACTTGTGGGGATAGTATTGACTTTAACTGACTGAAGAACTCTCCGGCTTCCTCATACTCTGCCTCTTTCCCGGAATAGGCAATATCTCCCGTAACAGCCACAAAATCCGGGGGACCATTATCCTTTAAATGATTCCCCAGTGCATCCTTCAATTTGTCCAGGACATCTTCCCGAAAGGTCTTTTTTTTCTCATCCTCTCTTCTTTTAAAATGGATGTCCGACAGGTGCAAAATATTGATCTCACCCATGGCAAAATCCTCCTCTCTTCAATAACTGGTTTTACCCTGTAAAAGTATTGATTACCATAAACCGGGAAAAATCGCAAGTCCCCAAATAGAATTTTTTTCAAAGGTTGTATGGTTATTTTTTTGCCCAAAAAACGGCCAACTCGTTTGACCTTTTTATCCTTTTGATTTAGAGGGATGAAAAGGATAAAAAGGTGCGTTCATTCCCGGGTTCGGGCGAACCCCGGAATGTCCTTATTTTTGCCTTTGTAAGTGTTTGACAGGGCAAAAATAAGGAGCACTCAAACCAGTTGGCCGTTTTTTTTTGCCCACCCGCCCGTCACCTGGCGGATGTATGGTTTATATATAATTCCCGCCTCTTACCCCACCACCACCCTGGTTTTTTTTGAGGGACTAAATAACCGGGCTGCCTGAAATAGAAGCTGGTTCTTCGGTTCAGTTTCTATGTCCTGGAATCTTTTAAAAAAGTTGGGCATGCCCAACTTTTTTAAGAGGGGATGGATCTTTCCCAAGATGATTTAAAATTTTTTACCTTAATCGCCTGGTTTACTTCGGTTTTAGTTGAGTATGGTTATTGGATTCAGCATGTCTGGCTTTTTGGGGAGATTTTATTTTTGAGTGTTTTGGAGGTGTTTGAGGGGTGATTTTTTGTTGATACGGATATACAGTATTAGGCAGGGGGGGATATTAAGTTTGTAAGAGAGGTGGTTTTCGTGGAGTGATAGGTTTTGTTCATTGCAAATGGTGGTGTTTTTTTTGAGGGGAAGGCCTTCCCCTGGCCGGAGTTGGTCGGCAGGTGATCTCCGGCCACCCCTTCTAACGGGGGACAGCTTTGTCCCCCGTAACGCCCCCTGCTTAAAGTGGAAAGGATGTATGGGGGGTATGGATCATTTGTTTTTTCCCACCACGGACCCCGGCCGCCGCCCCTGGTGTGGTCAGCGGGAGATCCGCCGTTCGTTCACCAGTGACCGTATTGACCGGAACATAGCGAAACCGCACTAAATGGGCAAACTCGACCTTCGGTCTCAAACAGTTGCCCATTTCCCTGCGGGACGTGCGGCTTCGCTATAACCGGTGCCCAACACGGTCACAAGGTTCTCTCACGGCGGTCTCCCGCTTTTTTTATTTACCGTCCACTACCCCCGACCACCACCCCGGTGAGGAGATGAAAAGATCTCTCATTGAATAGAGTTTAAGTGAAGTAAACAGGCCGGATGGAAATGACAGGCTTGTGCAAGTCTGTGGAAAATCAAAAACAAGATTTCCCACCAGCCTCACACAAAGCCTTTGGAAATCCCTTAAAGTTCAAAGTGGAACGGGATTTCCACATTACCACGCGGCCCAGGCGCCTCCTGTGATGGAAATGTGCAAAAGTCTGATTTTAAATAGACAGTTGGAGAAGATGGGGACTTTTACACATTACCACAACCTGCGGCTGCATCATTTTTTTTAATATCCACAGATTAAAAATCCCATGTGCTTAAAAACCTTTCAAGGGGTGCTGCCCCTTGACCCCTGGTGAGCGCCGCCCGTACCCCGACCACCACCCCGATAGCCGAAATGCTTTTTTCACAAAAAGCATCCCGGGACACTAAGGTTTTATCGTTCTTTGACCGGCCAAAGAACCAAAACCGCAATGGAATGCAAATATTTTTTTCTTCGACCGGCTAAGAGTATTCTGGCATTTGTCTGAAAAAGCAGAAATCAAAGAAAGCCCGGGCTTGTTTTCCTGCACCGCCATGCCAGGGGAAAAGTATGTACCTGTCATGGCACTGCAACCGGAAAAACGCCGGTTTTCTAATTGATTTCTGCAAACGTTTTTCAGCCAAACGCACAATCCTCTAACCCGCTCTCGAAAAGAAATTTTGCCTCTGTGGATGGGGAATTTCGGTCAAAGCCCCGAATCGCGAGGGCTTTGGCCTTCAATTCCTTATCTCAAGGAGGTCATCGTGGAATACATTGTGAAAGATTCTTCCATCACTTAGCTCCACACCAAATGGGATCAGGTTCGCCTGGTCCCATTTTTTTTGTCTGGATCGTTAAGGTCGTATGTTGGGGACCGATTATATAAATAAAAAAAACACAAAGGTGGCGCAAATATTTTTTTCTGCGTTCGGCTAAAACGAAGCCTCACTGGGGATTTTCGGCCAGGCATGGTTCTACTGCCTTTCCTGCTGCATCGCAAAGAAATCCTGTATGGTTTGTATGGGGATTTTTTGCAACCGTGATTCCGCAGGAAAGTCACTATCTACAAGCCTGCCCTGCAATCCCTTCGACC
>CBFDCR010000120.1:0-10100 GCA_965603365.1 uncultured bacterium | reverse complement strand
ATCGTAGAGCATGTTGCCCTTGAACTGCAATGCCTGGCACAAATGGAAGTAGGTTTTGGGAAAACATTTAGTACCGCTGATTATGGAATATACAATGTAATATATAGATATCGCGATGAAGAAGCTGGCCTGGAAGCAGGAAAGTATGCAGTGGAAATTGTCAATAGGTTATTTAAAAACCAGGAAACAGAAATACCACCTATAATTGACCGATTAAAAGAAATAAGAGAAAACAACCTCCTTGGCCCTTCCACACAATCCATTGTGTCCGAGGCTAAAAAGAGGGGCATCCCGGAAATAAGATTAAATAACGAAAGCTAT
The DNA here is from genome assembly GCA_965603365.1 of uncultured bacterium. GTDB lineage: Bacteria > Acidobacteriota > Aminicenantia > UBA2199 > UBA2199 > JAHELQ01. The sequence goes on along the minus strand of CBFDCR010000120.1, from coordinate 9,779 downwards.
GTTCAACTGGGGTTTGGTATTCGTCAAAGAAGAATTCAGGCTACTATAATTGACAGCACGTCTGCTCTTGGAGTTGAAATAGCCGATGATAAAAAACGGACAAAAGAACTACTATCGAGGATGGGAATACCTGTTCCCGAAGGTTATTCGGTCGATACATTGCCTGAAGCATTGGAAGCCGCTGATAGAATTGGATATCCGGTTGCTATCAAACCTATTTCAGGCAATCATGGGAGAGGCATTACCACAAACATATCAACACCCGCAGATTTGGAAACCTCCTTCCTATATGCAAAAAAATTCAGCGAATTTCTGGTGGTTGAAAAATTCTTATCAGGTGTTGATTATCGCATCCTCGTTATCAATGGGAAATTCACAGCCGCGGCCAGAAGAGACCCTGCATTTATTGTCGGTAATGGAACATCGACGATTCGGCAATTGATAGATGAGATCAATCTCGATCCCAAAAGAGGGTTTGGTCATGAAAAGACCCTCACCCGTATTAAAATTGATTACATGACGGAGCGTCTTTTGAATCAAAAACATTTAACACTTCAATCTATTATCCCAAAAGACGAAAAACTCAATATCAAAACCACCGCCAATTTAAGTGCCGGAGGAACAGCAATTGATGTAACCGATGAAGTGCACCCAATGACAAAAACAATGTCAGAACGCATATCTCAAATCATCGGATTAAATGTGATCGGTGTCGACCTGATTACCACCGATCATAGAATTCCGCTTTCAGATAACAATGGAGGCGTTATTGAAGTTAACGCAGCCCCCGGTTTTCGTATGCATGTGAACCCATCTGAAGGAAAATCCAGGAATGTAGCAGGAGCAGTAGTAGACATGCTTTTTCCCCCGGGATCTAAATACGACATCCCCATTGTAGCTGTTACCGGTACAAACGGCAAAACAACAACTATCAGGCTCATTTCACATATCCTTGGGCTGAACGGAAAGAATGTCGGTATGACCTCAACTGATGGCATTATCATTGGCAATAACTCTATTATTGAAGGGGACTACAGCGGACCTGTAGGGGCAAAGATTGTGCTGATGGATGCTTCCGTAGATCATGCTGTATTAGAAGTGGCAAGAGGAGGAATTATTCGAAGAGGACTGGGATTTGAGGAAAGCGATGTTGCCGTGATAACAAATATCACCCAGGATCACCTCGGTGAAGGAGGAATCAATACGCTCGAAGACCTCACCAGGTTAAAAGGCACCCTGGTTGAGACAGTCAAACCAACCGGTTACGCAGTATTGAATGCCGATGATGAATTGGTATTGACCCTGAAAGAGCAAACAAAAGGACAGGTAATCCTGTTTTCTCTCAAGCACGATAACCCTGAATTGCTAAAACACCATGCCGATGGAAATATTATTGTAACCCTTATTGATGGATCACTTATCATTCAAAAAGGACCTCTGGTATCCACTGTTGCCAAAGTAAATGAAATACCGCTCACCTTTGGCGGCTATGCCCTCTTCAATGTGTCAAATACCCTGGCTGCAGTTGCTGCAACCTATGCACTGGGATTAAACGAGAAACAAATAAGAGCCGGCGTGATCAGTTTCAGTCCATCCATTGGCCAATCTCCCGGCAGAATGAACATTATCGATATGGGTAATTTTAAGGTAATGGTTGACTACAGCCACAATATCGGGGCCGTCAAAGCTACCGGGCAGATGCTTCCTTTTATTGCCCCGGGAAAAAAGATCAGGATGGCAGTGGGCACCGGAAATCGCAGAACCCAGGATATCATTGATTTTGGAGAGAGCCTTGCCGAATTTTATGATTATGTTGTGATTACCGATACGGACCCCCGCGATAGAGCTCCCGGAGAGACCTGTGAGTTGGTACAAGAGGGCCTTATCAAAGGAGGTTATGAAAAAGAGAATACAGCCATTATCCTCGATGGCAGAGAAGCTACCCGGAAAGCCCTGGAGATGGCATCTGCCGGCGACATTGTGGTACTCCAGGCAGATGACGTACAACAGGTGATACAAGATGTACTGGATTATAAAGCGATATTAACCAGGCAGATTTTGCGCCGGCATCATGAGCAATAAACAGTCTTCGCTAATCTTTAAACACATTGAAAATTCGAGGAAAAGCATGATTCAATTCCTGGCAGACATTATCCGGGTGCCGGCAATTGGCCCGACGTCGGGGGGAGAAGGGGAACAGGAGAAGGCAAATGTGATCGAAAAAAAACTGGTTGACTATGGCTTTAAACATATCCGGCATTTCGACGCACCTGATGATCGCTTTAAATCCAAAACAAGGCCCAATATCCAGATTACCGTTGAAGGAAAAAGTTCCGAGCAGCGGATTGTACTCATAACCCATATAGATGTGGTAGCCCCCGGTGCAATTAGCGAATGGGAATCAGATCCCTTCCAATTGCTTGAAAAGGATGGAAAACTATTCGGAAGAGGCACAGAAGACAATGGCCAAAGTCTTACCGCATCCATTTTTGCATTAAAAGCTTTTATCGATTTGAACATTCAGCCCGCAACAGACATCGTGCTGTTCTTTGTGTCCGATGAGGAAGAATCCAACGAGAAAGGCATCCAGCACCTTATTGAAAATGATTTAATCCAAAAAAACGATCTGATTCTCGTTCCCGATCACGGTGAACCCACTGGCCGCTTGATTGATATTGTAGAAAAAACAATCCTTTGGGTAAAGGTCACGATAAAGGGCAAACAATGTCATGCAAGCATTCCCAATCTTGGCAAGAACGCTTTCAGGGCCTCTATGCAATTTGGAACCATGGTTGACAAAGCGCTTCACGAAAAATTTAATGTCCGCGATGCCAGTTTTGATTACCCACTCTCAAGTTTTGAGCCTACCAGGCGAGAACCCCGAACATCAGGAATCAACGTGCTTCCCGGGGAGGAAGTGTTCTATTATGATTGCAGATTGCTTCCTGTTTATCAAATCCAGGAAATACTGGATGAAATGAAAAAAATTGCCCGCACAGTAGAAGATAAAACAGGAACCACCATTCAAATTGACTCCATTTTTACTGAGAAAACAGCCCATCCCACTCCACCCGATTCAAAAATTGTTAAAGCTCTATCCGATGCCATCTATAAGGTAACAAAAAAACAAGCCATATACGGAGGCATCGGCGGCGGAACATGTGCCTCTGTGCTCAGAAATGCGGGCTTTGAAGTGGCAGTATGGGAAACCATCGAAAACAGGGCACACACACCCAATGAATACGCAGTGATCGACAACATGATCAGCGACTGCAAAGTCTTTGCTGAACTGTTTTTAACGGGGATTGGGGACAGCCTTAAAGTCGCCGGTACTCGGTACTCCTTTCTAAATGCCGATGCCGACGATAGGGGTGATCGTTCGTTTAAAGGTATATACTGACCGCTCTTCGGTTTTTCGCCTCGCCTCCGATAGTGAATCTCCCTGGCGGAGATACGACTCCTTCCACTGGTTCAACATCTTATTGATTTCCACTCTTCGCTGCAGTTCCCGTTGATCCATTTTGGTGGGATTTCCGAATGCATCGATCATGGGCTTGTTACCCCTTCTCCTCCATTCGTTCTCAAGTGCCCGGGGCTTTTCCAGGTAACGGTGCTCGGCCTCAATCTCGTTCCCTTTTCGATAAATGTTGTGGTTATTCAATTTACTGTAACCCTGGGGGACATCTTTGATATTTATCCAACGCAGGCCGCCCTCATCTGCGTTGGGGAGGAACAATTTTCCCTCTTTGGTAAAGGCTTGAAAGCGGGGATGACGTCCCTCTTGCAGGTTGAATTTATCTTTAAAATCATCCGCTAAATCCGAAACTTTGTGGAGCTTTGACTGGGGGCCGCCATCTTGCTTTTTGGGGCCCTTTTCGGCCGGGACAAAATCGATCATCACGATTCGATCCCGGTGGTCATCGCCCTTATCTCCCCGCGCCCTTCCGGAAAGCTCTTCCCCCACCGCCTCCAGCCTGATCCGGGAGGGATCTACCCCATACCGTTCCTGGATCTCTCTTTTGGCATCTTTGGCGCGCTTTCCCGAAAGCTCCTTATTGAATTTTGAAGAACCCGGCGGGCTGGCAAAACCGGTAATAACGATCTCGGTTTTTGGGTCTTTGAACATCTCCCTCTCTTTTGTTGAAAGCTCCCGGTCGAAGCGGTCCCACTCCCCGGTTGCGGCACTGCTGTCACCATATTTACAACCCATGGTGTTTTTGGCCTGGAATATCTTTTTCCGTTCCGCGCCCTCTTCGGGGGGCAGGACTTTATCGCTCCTGCGCACCACCTCGGGGGGAAATTGCCAGGTGTGGCGCCCGTCTAAGCCTTCTCCCGGTTTTAAGTCCTTGACATCTTTTTTGGGCAACTCTTTATCCGGGATACCCTTTGGTTTGTAATCCCCGATATCGAGTAGATGTTTGGGCGGTTCCATTTTGGGGATTTTAATGGGGGGAGCCTTCTGGATTTTATCGAGGTTATCGATCTTTTTGGGACCGGTGGCCAGGTCTAAATAATCCGGTCTCCCGTGACTGGCCTGGCGTTCCAGTTCTTTGCGGCGATTAGCGGCATTGTCGGTTCTACTGCTGCCGGTCCCGGGTCTGTCGCCACCTATTTTTCTATCTTTTTGTAAGGCGCTCCTCTCCAGGTTTTTTCGCTGCAAGTTGCCTGGTCCCGGTGGGCCCTGTCCTGGTTGTCCCGGGCCCTGGTCGCCGGGTCTCGGCTGATCCCCGGGCTTTTTATGCGGTGGGCCTCCTCCAGCCATTTTTACCTCCTCTAAATAGATTGATTTTCCGCCATACCCAACAGGCTCTCTTTGTTAGAGAGAAAATAGTCGATGGTCTGGTCGGTCAATATTCTCCGGGCACTGTTGCTCAATGTTTGATCCCCGTTGATCGCCTGGATGGGGAAACATAGGGCGGCAGCCGGGAACAGGGGCCCGGCAGGCTCTATATTTACGATGCGATTGGCATAATCCCTGGCCAGTTCTGCCAGCTCTTTGGGGTCTTGCCGGGTCTCTTCGTACACCTTTTTAAACCTGTGGTCGAATAGATAGGGTTCCACATGGTAGCGAAACAGGCAGAGACGTCCCCCCTCAGGGTCGCCGGGACAAACCCTGGCGCAGCCGCTAAAGGGATCAAAATCCTTCCTGCACAGGGCCGCATAATTCTGGCAAAAGAGAACCATTTGATTCACCCTCTCCCCGGTCAAGGGGGTGTTGACGGTTAGGGCTGTCAGGCCCGGCAGCACTAAGGCGCATAGATATTCGACATCCCGGTACTGCCAGTCATTTTTTTGGCCGAAGTGCTCCATATAACGGTAAAGGGCATGGGTGACGATACAGCGAAATTGCAGCCGGTCCTCGCCGGGTCCGCTGATGCTGGCACGAATGGCTTCGATTAGCTTTTGATGCTGCCGGGATGCCAGGTGGACCAGTTCGCTGTCATCCAGGGTAAGGCTCTCGGCGGCAAGGGTCGATACAAAGGCGGCCATGGCCTCGGTCAGGGCTTCGGCTTCCGAGATTTTGCGGGCATCGGTACACCTAAGATTAAGCGGTTGGCATAAGGCGCCGCAGGTCCGGTAAGACTGGAAGATATGGCCCAGGCCATTTTGGTCTCGAAAATCTTCCCAGACCTGGCGAATCTCCGGAGCCGATATGTGAGACTCTTTCCTGCCCTTGGAATAAGGGACTCTGGCCAAAATCGCATTGTCGTCGCAGTAGTGACCGCCGCCGTGAACCACCGCCTCCCCGGTTCCCAGGGAGACGACCTGCCTGGTTTGCCGGTCGTTTAGATTCATGGCGCCGCCCATGACCTTGCGGTCATCGTAAGAGACAAGGCGGTGCATCACCTTTAGAGCCGTGTTTTTAATCACGTCGGGGGCCAGTTTGGTGGGAATCTGTTCGGCGATAAAGAAGCCCTCGCCATAGGCACGAATTTCGGATAACATGTTGACAAAGGTTTCCACGGCTTTACCGCGGGGATTGCTGCTCTCCTGGTCTGCATGGGGGGAGACATTGGCCAACAGGCGGTGGGCCTCTTCGATGACGGTGATGTGCTGCAGCCCGACATCCTCCGGGCTCCCTTTTAAGCGGTAATGTTCATAGAGCATAATGAGAAACAGCCCCATGATAAATGCCTTTTCATCGTCGTCTCCCACCCCTTCGAGTTCCAGTATGGTGGGTTTATCCAGCAGGGTCTCGATGGGGATCGACGAGGGCGTATCCAGCATCATCCCCTTGGCGCCGACGCGTAAACTGTTGATCCGGGTCTCCAGCGCGGTTTTTATATTGCGGGTAACTTCCTTTTCATACCCCAGCCGGGGCACCATCTCTGCTATTTTAAACAGCAGATCCGACAGGGTGGGTTGGGCGTCCGGATGCCAGGCCGCCTCTTTAGAATCCCCGGCGGTTGCCCTTTCATTGATGTTGTAAACGGTATTCCACCCCTTATCACGGTATATTTCGTGCAGGGCCCGCTCCAGGACCTGGGGCAAGGGAGCCCACATGGCAAAGCTGGCATTAAAAACAGATTTTAAAAGATCGATGTGAGTCTGTACCGGCACGCCGCGGCGAATTTCAAAGGGATTAAAACGAATGGGCGCGCTGCTTTCGGTCTCTTCGCCGACTGTAAAAATGCGCAGATCTGATCCGGGGTCCAGCAGCTTTTTTAGCTGGCGGTACTCTCGTTTGGCCGGTTCGATCACCAGGAAGGGTATCGCCTGTTCCTGCCGCTCCAGTTGCCCCAGCAGGTGAAACATGGTGTTGGTCTTGCCGCTGCCGGTAATGCCTACCAGCAAACAGTGTTTATCGAGATCCTGGACCCGGACATGGTAAGGGTTGCCGGTAGGCTGTCCCCTATCCAGGATCTCACCGACCGCTATTGTCTTTTCCCCTGCCGGCAAATGGGAAGAGACATCAAAGGGCGCAGACTCCTGGACAAAGTAGCCGGGTATTTCAATACGGGGCAGGTGGATGAGGGCAGACAACTGGCTGGAGGAGATGTCGGTGTGGTATTTCAACTCCCTTTTGTTCTGAATTAACCTCTGGGGGCTGTCCCGGTACGGCCTCTTGCAAATAATCGGGCTGAAACTGGCAGCCTTTAGACCGGCGCCGGGGCAGTCGAGGATGCGTATGCGGTCGAGGCGGGAAAAATCACCGGAAAAAATACTCTTGATCAATGCCTTGGCCCGCATGTAGGTGGCATTATCCGGGGAGCATATGTAGGATTGTACCTGCCACCCCCCTTCATAGAGACATTTTTCCAGGAACTGGTGGCGCATCTGTAATAGTTGGTGATAATACATGGCGGAGGTTCGGGTACTGCTCTCCTGCCAGCCGCGGATATTTTCCTCCTGCTCCAACCGGAGTTGTTCTTCTAAAATCCCCAATTGATGATTGATAATCGACTCCTCCTCCAGCGGTTCTGCTAACACCAAATAGGCCCACTCGCTCCCATATAGACCCCTGATAAAGCGGTCGAGCTGGGTGCCCTGGCTGCCGCGCTCACTCGTGGCCGGCGTTGGAATTCCCGTTATAATGCCGATATGAGGAGATGTCTTTAGAAAGAGCCGTATATCCTGTAAATTTCTCTTTGCCTCCTGCCATGCTTCATTGAGCCGCAGTTGCGCCTCGGCCTCGAGTTTTACAGTCGCATCGTCCCGGTCTTTTCCCGGCCACAACCGGCAGCCGTGATACTGGCTGTTAAACAGGGACCTGACAGACTGGGCTGCGCCCTCCAGCTCGGAGAGGGTGCCCACGTAAATATCGATTCGCCGGGGTTTGCCGTGGATAAAAAAATAGATGGGGATTCCCTGGCCATTTAGCCCTGCCAGGATATCCTTGGTATAATAATTTATTTCCGCTTCGCCGGGGCGTTTGTCTGGCTCGATCCTGGAAATTCCCGTCACCTTTACCATCCAGACGGGCAGGGTGGTCGATAAATCAACGGCCCTGGCAACCGCTTCGGCCACTTCATGCTCGGGGATGCGCATCCCCTGCTCATCCAGTTCCGAACGCTGCAAGTGTTTTATCCGTTCGCTGTAACCCCCGAAATTCTCTCTCTTTTCTACCATTTGTCCCCTATCTCCCTACCTGGCTCCTGCCCGTTCCTTAATTCTTATGGAGGCGCCGCCGGCACTGTGATTGTAGACCTCTTTTGCATACAGTGTCCCTGAAACCCGCTGGCCCTGTATCTCGACCCGGTCGCCGTCCTGGAGGGGGCCGCTGATAGTCCGGGCACGTATCTCAACGGGGATGGATTCTACCAGGTTTCCCTGGCTGTCCCGCTTAAATTGCGAGAAGCTTTGATCCGTCGGCTGCAGGCGGAAATTCCATACCTCGATATACCGGTTCTGATCCGGGTAGCGCAAATCCGGCTCCTGTTTCGGATGGGTCCAGTTGGTAATGCGTCCCCGCCAACTTTCCTGCTTCCCCTGATCGAAGGTCGCCTCTGAAGCGGACAGGTTCCACACCTCTTTCACTTTTATCGCCTGTCCCTTTTTTTTGCCCCGTACGGCCACCCGGCATCCCTCCTCGAGGGCGGAGCCGCGAAGTTGATCGGATCGGTACACCACCTCAACAATCGGCAGTAGAAAACCCTTTGAATCTTTTAGCGGCTGCCACTTCTTATTGGTACGCTGCAGGTTAAATACCCAGTTGGGAGGCGTTTCGGGTTTTTTCTTGGGGGGTTGGAGCTGCGGCGCCGGGGATCTTAAATGGGTCACGATTCCCACAAAACCCTTTGAGGCAGATCTTTTGATAAAAAAAGGCAGCCAGAAGAAAAAGCAGAAGATGGCCACCACTGCAAATTGTTCCGGGGTGCCGGGCCACATTAACTCCAGGGACATAATAATGGCAAACGTTACAAAGGAAAAGATCGCTATAAATACCAGGAAGAGAAACCAGGCTGCAAAGGAGGGGGCCTTGCCGATGCGGGGTATGGGGAATTGGGCTTCCCCCACCGCACCGGTTCCCGGCTTGAGGTCGAAAGCAGGCCGGGCCTGGGTGGGCTCCAATAACGGCTCTTTTCCGCTGATCTCTACCCTTTCGGTATCTTGAACCAGTTTATTCCCGCAGCCCTGGCAAAAATTTGCCGTATCGCGATTGACGGCTTTGCATTTTGGACATTGAATCGGCATGATCTATTTCTCCCTTATTCCTCGACCTCTACGAGGTCGGGTACCTGCAAATTTTATTGGCGAACCGCTTGTTTGTTGTAACCTCTGTTTTTCATTTTCAGATGCCATGAAAAGATTATAAGACAATCCAACATTTTTTTCAACAAAATTAAAAAGACTCTCTCACCGCCTCCCAATAAAGACCCCCGACTAAACTCATAACCTCTTAAGTTCAGGATGGGCCTGAAGCAGATAATTGGCCAATTCATTCACTACAGCATCCCCCCATTCAGATGATTTCAATTTTGGGCTGATGTATTTTCCGATATTCCAGTAGAGATTAATCAGTTCTTTATTGATGTGCTTCAGGGCCTGCAGATCCGGAAGGCCAAATAATACACTTTTCACTGATCAATGAGGGGTCCGGGCCATTTTTTTAAGGACTTTTATAATATCTTTGAAACTATCTTCTTTTTGACTTAAGAACCGCGGCAATAAGAGATGGGCGAGTTTGACGGTGCTCTTCTGCCAATCCGGGATAACCAGGATGACATAAATCTCCGGGAGCAGCTCGCGGAATATCTGCATCTCCCGGAGCTCTTCACCGTCCGCGGCTAATAGGACAGCGATAGAATCCGGTTCGACGATGAAACGGAACCTCTCCC
>CBFDCR010000119.1:0-10257 GCA_965603365.1 uncultured bacterium | reverse complement strand
GTGATGAAGAGCCGGATGAGGGAGAACCTCACGTCCGGTTCTGTGAGGGGGGGAGGCATCTCCATTGGGAGATGTCATCCCTCTACTTGACCAGGTCGTTGCCCTGAGCCCTGGGGCCCTTGTACCCTCGGCCGTGCTTTACCCCGGCGTGGAGGGAGCGGAGGGCGGCGAGGCAAAGCCGCCGCCCGCAGCGAGCGGAACGCCGCGCCGTGATGTAAAAAATTGATTTCGGGAGTGAAATGTATAGGGGGACGAAAAACACAAAAAACGGGACAGGCCGAGGAGGAGTCCTAAATCTCTCGATTTTTACCTTTTGGCAGCAGTTTGCTCTAAGTGAATGAATTCGTCTTTTGATCATCTGTGACCAGTCCGTCCCCCCCTTCACCCCAAAAAGACTAAAGTCGGCACATTTTTGTGCAAAATCAGTGCAAATTTGCACCTCTCCCAAACCGAAGCGGAACAAGTACAAGGGTGCCTCACGGCCTGGTGCCTGACTGTAATTGCTTCAGATGTTTTTCCAGTTTTAGACTATCGTCAAGGTCCTTTATGACCATTTTTTCTTCTATCTTGAAGCGGTCAAATAAAATCTTTTGTTTGGGATTTAAATCGCCCTGATACTTTATCTCGGCTAAAATGTTCTTGTTTATAATAAAATCAATCTCCGTTTCATCTTCAAAGACATAGGCCGGGTTAAGATGTTTTATTTTTAAATAGATGTAGTTTTCAAATTGTTTGCCTTTCATCAAAGTCCCGGTGAACACGTTGCGAATGCCGATATCCGGGGCATAGATTTTTTTGGGAGAGCTTAACATGACATTCGTCTTGCCATAGCGGGGGATTAAGTATATCAGGAATGTGTCGATAAAATAGCCGAGATATCGTTTGGCCGTTTCGGTGGAGATTTTCAGCACCTTGCTGATTTTATAAATACTCAATGGCCCACATGTATGATGGATCAAAATCTGGAATAAATCTTTGACTAACTGGTGGTTTTTCAGGTTGTGAAAGGCGATGATGTCTTTGTAAATAATGTCGTCTACCAGGGTCTGGATATATCCTCTATCTCCGGTCAGTACATATTCGGGGATGCCGCCGGTTTGAAGAAAGTCTTCAAAATGACCTTCCAGTAACGGTTTATCCCGCTTCTTTATCGTTATATTTTTAAATTCAAGATATTCAAAAAAATCCAGGGGCAGGACTTCTATGACCTGTTCTCTCCCCGTGAGCATGGATCTTTGATCTCTTAACACAGAGCTGCTGGATGAGGTGGCATAGATTTTCAAATTATATTTATCGTATAGATTTTTAAGCTGTTGATGGAATCGGTCTTTATGGGCGATTTCGTCGAAAAACAGGATGATCTTATCTTCCTTCTTTAATCGTTGAACTTTCCTGAAATCATCGACAATTTCGATGATTGATTTTGAACTTAAAAGGTAGTCATCCAGGCTGACATAAAAAATGCGCTTTGGTTCGACTCCCTTGTCTATTAATCTTTTGATCAAGAGCTTCAGCAGTGTTGTCTTGCCAATTCTTCTTAAACCGGTGATTAAGACAATGGAGGGGGAAGGGAAATGCTTCTCCAGCTTATCGAGGATCAGTGGCCGGTCAACAATATTTTCCAACCGGTACGCCCCTTCCCACCAGGGATTATAATCAAAATACACGCCTTCACTCATTGATCCTCCTAGGCCATATATTATATCTCATATCAAAAGGTTGTCAACGATTCCTTTTGATCCCATCAAAAGGAAAGCGACAAAACCTTTTGATTCTAGGAAGGAATCTAAAGTTTTAATGCCGCTGCCATTGAGATTTGCATGTCTTTATGTTAAAAATAAAGCAGGAGATAAGATGAAAAAATTATTGGTCACTATTTTTGCGTTATTGTTATTAAGTTCTTTGGGTTATTCTCAAGTTATAATTGATGAGGTTGACATCAATCAACTGGAGGATGTGCAGTATTGCGAATTGGTAGGCCAGGGTAAGTTTTCTGAGTGCAAAAATTACCATTAGAATCGATTACGGACAGAAGCGGAAGTTCCTGGGGGAAAAAGACTTTTTTGTAAAAGATAAAGATGGCAAAAAGGTCATATTTTACAGTATGATCGAGGGTTTGAATTTCATGTACAAAAATGGTTTGGGGATATGTCGACAGTTATGTAGTGACAGAAAGCGGAGGACTCGGCGGCAAGGAGAATGTCTACCACTATTTACTCAAAAGAAAAAAACAGTAGTTAGTATAGTTATAGACTCGAAGGGGCGGCTTTGGGGAGTTTGCGGAAGGTTTTGACGATGGAGTCGATGGTCTCTTCGCCGGATTCTAAAGAGGCGGTGATGACGAACTCGAGGCCGTCGAAGACCAGGTGGTAGTTTTTGAGGCGCCGGCGGTGTTCCGGGTCGAAGGCAGCCGCAAAAACCATGGTGGCATGGCGCTTGCCCCCCACCTCTATACTGCCCACTTCATGTACTTTGTGGCCGTGCTCCTTAGCGATGCGCCGCAGGCTCTCCATATGCCGGCGGTAATCGGGCTCCGCTGAAATCGGGGCAATGGCAAATTTTAAGGAGTCGTCGTGGGGGCCGAAAAACTCCGCCTGCCCCGGGAAAATGAGTTTGTGAAAAAATCCCGGCCTGTACCAGCCCCGGGGAAAGGACAATTCAAAGCCCCACTGTTTGTTGCGGTATCGTTTCATCTAACAAACTCCGTATGCATAATAATTCCAAACCCCCCAAATGTCAACCGGACAAATACAGGAGTGATGTATGACAGAGGGAGAAAATTCATCTATAAACTGGTGTTAAGTACAATATTTATGCCCCTACCCCAGATCATTGCTTTTTCCGGCTTAAGGCGGGTAGGGCAGTTACCAATCCAGGCCCAACCATTTTCCCTCCTCCGTCGTATTGGTGGGGCTGCGGATGGTGGGACTCTAAAACCCAACCCGGAAGGGACGGTTTTAGAGCCGGGAAAGTGAACGATAAACGGGACCTGGCTGCCTCTTGACTTAAAATTGCTGAAAAGTGAGTATCTATGTTGAATTATTAGGCCACTTCATTTAAAATAGAAGGGTGAATGTAAACGGATAAACGGAGCGGTAAATGGCGAAATTTTTCAATACTGCGGGTTTATGCTTCCCGGAGAAGCATTACATGGTAGACCCGTTAACACGGTTAACCGACGTAGAAGAATTAATAGAAAAAGAGTACTATTTCACTCTGCATGCGCCCCGTCAAACCGGCAAGACTACCTTCCTGTACGCATTGGCCAGGAAGCTTAATGCCGAAGGGAGATACATCGCCTTGGTGGTATCCTTTGAGCAAGCAGGGTACGGCAGTATTACCGTGGATAAGGCCAACGAAGTACTGACAAACAGTATTTATCAGGCTGCCTTTGAGCAGTTGCCGGAGGAATACAGGCCGCAGGACCCTGAAAAAAAGCTCTCCCTCAATGTCAAAAATTACCTGAAAGAGTGGAGCCGTTCCCAGACTCTGCCGGTGGTTCTCCTGGCGGATGAGATCGATGCCCTGTTGGATGATGTATTTGTGGCTGTACTGCGCCAGTTTCGGGACGGTTACCAATCCAGGCCTAAACACTTTCCCTCCTCCGTCGTATTGGTGGGGCTGCGGGATGTCAGGGATAATAAAGCCAAAATCCGGGAAAACAATCGCTCATGGGGAACCGGCTCACCCTTTAATATAAAATCCGATTCCCTTTTTTTGAAAAATTTTTCCAGAGAAGAGGTATACCGACTGCTGGAACAGCATAGCGATGAAACCGCCCAGGCGTTTCCTGCTGAGGTGAAAGAAGAGATATTTGCCCTGACCCGGGGACAGCCCTGGTTGGTCAATTCCTTAGCCGATCAGGTGGTGTCCCGTATCCTGAACGATGACTATTCCTGCAAGATTACCCTCCGGCATGTCAACGAAGCCAAAAAACGCCTGATTTTACGCCGTGATACCCACCTGGACAGTTTGGTGGATCGGCTCAAGGAAGAGCGGGTGAAACAAATTGTCCAGGCCATCATCAATGGGGATAGTCTTCATTTTGATATTCTGGACGATCATATTGCTTATGTGAGGGACCTGGGGATTGTCTCCCAGGCATCGCCGTTGGAGTTTGCCAATCCCATTTATGCAGAGATCATCCCTCGGGTAATGGCATCTCCCATCCAGGAGTCCATTCCCAAAGAGATTCAAACCGCTCGGTTTGTGGACCGGGACGGCAACCTGGATATGGAAAAGGTTTTAAAAGAGTTCCAGGTGTTTTACCGGCGAAACAGCGGCATGTGGCTGAACAGGTATGAATACAAAGAATCGGCTCATCATCTGTTATTGATGTCTTATCTGCAGCGGTTGGTCAATGCCGGTGGTGAGATCATCCGGGAAATGGCCCTGGGCAACCGGCGCATCGATATGCTGGTGAGATTCGGAAACCAGGAGTTTGCGTTAGAATTAAAAATCAAATGGGGCGATTACACCATTGAAGAGGGAAAAGAACAATTGAGCGATTACCTGGACACTGTGGGTCTAAAAGAAGGTTATCTGGTGATATTTGATCCCGCCGCAATCGACTGGCAGGAAAAAATCTATTGGCAAAGAACCACCTATAAGAATAAAACCATCATCATGGTGGGACTCTAAGACCCACCCAAACTGAGGCAGTGGTCAGCGGAACTCCGGGAGGTAGTGGGTGCATTTGAGGGCGAATTCGCCGTGGTATTCGATTTTTTTGACGAAGAGGCGGATTAGTTCTCCGGGATTTAAGCGGTTTGTCCAGGCGTTGATCTCCCGGGGATTGTGGGTCTCGGTCCATTGGATGTAATTCAGGTCTTCGGCCTCCAGCTTGATTGCCTCGTCGGTATGGCACTGCCGGCACAAGATGCCCCGGAAATTGGTCTTGACCCAGGCAGCCTTTAACCCCCGGTTAGAGCAATTGTAACAGAAGTCGGGCTTAAACATCATGCCCTCGATGCGCAGAATCCAGATCAAGAAGTAGAGCAGCAGATGGTGGATGTCGATGCCCTGATCCCGGTTGGTTAGAATCGACTGCAGCAGCTTAAACAGCCTGATCTCCCGGTGCTGGGAGGGGGTAAATTTGAGGATGATCTCGGTGATCAGGTAAAAGTAGAAGATGTTTTCCGGCCTGGATACGAGGTGGAAATAACTGCGGACGATTTCGCCCTTTGATAGGGTGACCATCTCCTTGTCCTCGTTCCAGTAGTACACGAAATCCCCCTCCGTTAGCAATTCCAACAGGGAGCCGAAGCGGTTTTTGACTTTGAGGGCACCGGGGGCAATGGCTTTCAGGATTCCCCTCTTCTGGGTGAGCAGGTGTACGATTTTATCCTGTTCACCCCAGGCTGACGCCCCCAGTACGAAGCCCACGGTAGAGGCATAGGGCATGGTCGCCGCTTAACGTAACACTAAGGTTCCCAGACCCAGAAAGCAGAGAAGGCCCAGCACGTCGGTCATCATGGTGACAATCATGCCGGAAGCTAAGGCCGGGTCCAGGCGAAATTTTCTCAGGGTCAGGGGAACCAGGATGCCGATCAAGACCGCCATAAATAGATTAAAGATGAGGGCGGTGCCAAAGATAATACCAATAATCCATCTATTGTAAATTAGTCCCGAAACCAGGCCGGAGACGATTCCGATGGCCAGGCCGCTGCCGATGCCCACGATTAACTCTTTCAGGAGTATCTTTTTAGACCGTTTCCATTCTAAAGTTCCCAGTACAATTTCCCTCACCATGATGGCCACCGTTTGATTGCCCATCACCCCGCCGATGGCCGGTACGATGTGCATCAACACCGCCAGCATGATGAATTGTTCGATGGTTCCCTGGAATATGGCCACCACAACAGCGGATAAAGAGGTGGTAAATAGACTCAGGAAAAGCCAGGGAACCCTCTTTTTCAAGGATTTGCTCATGCTGAGGTCGATACTGTAGTCCTGGGTGACGCCGGCCAATTTATAGATATCTTCGGTGGCTTCCTCCTGGATGATGTCGATAACGTCGTCCACGGTGACCACTCCCACCAGCCGGTCGGCTTCGTCCACCACCGGGATGGCCAGCAGGTTGTAGTTGGCCACCACAGCAGCC
The DNA here is from genome assembly GCA_965603365.1 of uncultured bacterium. GTDB lineage: Bacteria > Acidobacteriota > Aminicenantia > UBA2199 > UBA2199 > JAHELQ01. The sequence goes on along the minus strand of CBFDCR010000119.1, from coordinate 4,154 downwards.
ACCTCCTCCTGGTCGGTGAAGGCATCTACCTTGTAGACTTCCGGGTTCATGATATCTTTGAGTTTGAGTTTGGGATTGACCAGGATAACCTGTTTGAGCGACACCACCCCCTTTAAACGCTGCTCCAGATCCGTAACGTAAAGATAAAAGGGGACTTCCACCTCTTCGCCGGCCAACTGGATGGCAGAGATGGCGTCTCCGGCGCTGGTGGATTCCTCTAAGGCCAGGAAGTCCGAGGACATGATGCGGCCGGCCGATTCTTCGGGGTAAGCCAGTTGCTCCTGGACATCCACCGCCTCTTCTTTCTTCATTTTTTTGAGGATTTCGATCTGTAACTCTTCGCTGAACAGGGGGATCAGGGAGGCAGCATCGTCGGAGGATAATTCCTCAAGAATGGGGGTAATCTGGCTAATTTCCAGGTCAGACAACAGTTCCACCGCGATTTCCGGTTTGATTTCACTGATGATTTCCGCCATCTGGGGGCGATCCATTTTGCGGTCGATGAAGAGTTGAATGATTATTTTTTGTTCCTGGGAGCTGAGGTGCTCGATCAGGGTAGCCACATCGGCATAGTGCAATTTGATTAAGGCATTCCACAGATGTCCCAGGGTTCTCAGCTTGATAAATTGCTTCGTAAAGCGTAATAGTTTTTCCAGGGCCGCTTGTTTCATGTCATCAATTTAACACATAAAAGCCTAAACTGCAATGTGCCTGCTTAGAATGTTGCTATTTAGATCTATTTTTTGTATAAATGAGAAATGGAATTTTAAGATGCAGGTGATTGATAAATTAGACATTATTTTTAGAGTCGTTTACTCTGTGCTAATTGTGATCATGGGTGTTGTTTTATTTGTCATGTCTCAAGACTGGGTGACCATGCCGGTCGCTTTTTTGGGGGCCGTGGTCTACCTCTTCCTAACATCCCGGAAAAACCTCAGGCGTTACCGGGCGCTGAGGCAGTTGTTTCCTGACGAATGGAGAGCCCTTTTAAAAAGATGTTCTGCCTTCTACAACCACCTGGATGAACAGGGGAAGCAGAGGTTTGAGCGGGATGTCCAGCTTTTTTTAAGCGATTTCACTATCCGGGGTATCAAGGGGCAGGAAATCGACACCAAAACCCGCTTGTTGGTAGCCGCCGGGAGTGCCACCCTGCTGCACGGCCGACCCTCCTGGGAGCCGCCTATCAAGGATGGGGTGGTGGTGTATCCGGGCAGCCGGTTTGATAGGGATTATCAACCCGGAAAAGGCTGGCGGGCAGGCCAGGCCTCTCACCGGGGGCCGCTGCTGGTGACCCAGGGGAGTCTTCAACACAGCTTTAAAGATCCCCATGATGGGTACAATGTAATTTTACACGAGTTGGCCCATTATTTTGATCTGGAGGACGGGCAGGCCAATGGGATCCCGGGACTGGGAATGCCTTCAGAGAGTCTTTATGCCTGGAAAGAGATCATATATAGAGAATGGCAGCGGGTTTTGCGGGCTGAATCTTTCCTGGATCCCTATGCCGGTGTTAATGAGGCGGAATTTTTTGCCGTGGCCACGGAGTTTTTCTTTGAAAAACCCTGGCTGATGCAGGAAAATTCTCCTGAGTTGTACCAGGCCCTGAAAGAGTTTTACAACCTGGATACGTTGGCGATTTTTAGCAAATAGTACCGTACCGATTCGGGAGACCGCAGCCGAGAAGATCGAAGAGCGGGTTAAGTAATGATGGAAGGGAGAAGCAGCCCGTAGGGGAGTCGAACCCCTCTTATAGGGTTGAAAACCCTATGTCCTAACCGATAGACGAACGGGCCACTCGAAAGTGAGCCGTGCTGGACTCGAACCAGCGACACCCGGCTTAAAAGGCCGGTGCTCTGCCACCTGAGCTAACGGCCCGTCTATTGGAAATAGGTGACCCCCATTCTATCATCTTTCGCCCAGGCTGTCAACGAGTAAAAAAACTGGAGTTACCCCAAAAAATAAAGCCTGAGTCTCCAAAACCCAGGTTAAATAGGGTTTTTTGGATTTATGCAAGTGAGGGGCCGATGATTTTTAAAAAGTGGGAGAGCTTTCATCTATAAATATTTGCAAAAATATTTTGTTTGTGCTACACTCCAGATCTATAAAAGTGTGTGAAACCTAAAGGAAACATCAAGTAATTAGATCTGTGAAGGAGGTCACCAGTATTGAGACCAGGTAAAAGGCATGGAGGATCGAGGCGCCAATTTTCTGTAGGATATTCCGTACAAAATCTTTTTTTGGTGTGGTATAATGACATCTTGCTGAACGGTGTTGGCTTTTGGAGGTAACGGTATAGTTTAATTTTTTGAGGAAACTAATGGTGAGGTTAAGACCAATGGCAGTCAAATTTCCCTTTTCTACCTTTCTATTTAAAGTCCAATCCCCGACAACGGCATTCAGCAAAATCAAATCAAGGAGATTAAAATGACCTACAACATTTCCCACAAAAAAATAATTTGTGGAATTTTAATCGTTGGCCTGATACTTTTTCTTAAACTTAATGTTAATGCTTACATCTATGATAATGGTTCAGGCGATAGTTATCAAGGCAGCGGTGGCGGTGGAGATTATGGCGGTACTGCAACTCTCAGCAGTTGCAATATTATCGAATACTATGTCATTCAAGGAGCCGGGTATTTCCTAACAGCCAATTCCGATGTCCAACGGCTATTAAACAGGGTGGAGTTATCGTCAATCAATGGCTGTGATTCTTTTGAACTGCTGAGTCTAACAAACAGCGCAATCTTCAATATGAATCTGGCTAAAGATACCTACTACTTCATGATCAAAATTGCCGAGGTGACTCCCTATAACGAAACCGTGATTGCGAAACTTAAGTCATTTGATTATGACTCGTTTATGTATCGGATTAATGCCGCGCCTGATATATTTAAAGAGGTTGCGGACTATTTAAAGAGAGGAGATGTGACCGGAAATTACAAAAGGAGTTATAAAAAATTTGGTGAGATAACCGAGATCCTTAAGGCGATCCGGGCAAATAATCATTTAGAGGGTATACCTTCTATATCCGTACTGTGGAAGTTAAACCAGGAGTTTCAAAAAACTTTACTGGGCGGACAGTATGCGGCCCAGGTTTTTCATGAAATTTTAGTTAACCCTTCGAACAGTTAGAGTAGAAATAAGGTGAAACATAAAGTAAATTGGAAATCACTGTTTCAGGAGGAAAAAGTTATACTAAAGATTCAGAGATTGATCTTATCTATATGTTCGATGTATTTGGGAGGGGAAAATGTCGGGTTTCGCTGCCTTTTTTTACAAGGAAACTAAAAGATTCTTTTCAAAAAGAAATTTATTGATCTTATTGTTAATATATCTTCTTTCGTTCTACTTCATAAATATCGGAATTGCCGATTATAAAGGCGTGGCAGTAAAAGAGGAAAAATTTAAGAAACTGGAATCAGGTGATTTTGAAAGAGTAAAAAGCTATAAATTTTACGGTCTGGAAGGGATCGACCTTGTTTTTTCTCCCTCTATAGTTGGAATTCTCTTTAAAAATACCTGTATACCTTCCGATTTATATGCCAATGTAAACTCAATAGCGAATTTAAGGATTTTTTGTAATTACAAGGGTAAATCCCTATTTACGGTCAATTACTCCGGCACCTGGGATTTTTCCATGATCATATTGATTTTTGGAAGTATACTGGTTCTTTTTTGGGGTTATGAGACTTATCACAATAAAGAGTATCTGAAATTTCTCTCCAGCCTTGCCACTCCAGGCAGGATTTTTTGTTGGCTATTTATATCGCGTTTGATATTGATCATTTTATCCCTTCTATTTTTGGCCCTATTCGTAGTTATAGTGCTGTGGATCAATGGCATCACCCTGGTCCACTCCGATTATATTAATATATTGGGATATCTACTGGCAGGTCTGTTATCTCTCGTTTTCTTTTTTGCAACCGGCTGCGTGATTGGATTCATCCGTTCAAAAGCTGTTGGCATAGCAGCCATTTTAGTGATTTGGTCTGTATTTATATTTCTATTTCCCGGATTTGTTCAAACCATAGTAGAGGAAAATGCCGTTGAAAGTACAGCAGATTACCAGGCTGCAATAGATAAGTTTAAGATTATAACTGAATTTGAGAATCGGAGTGTGGAGAAGTATGGAAAATTTAGTAGAGACAATATGG
>CBFDCR010000118.1:0-10299 GCA_965603365.1 uncultured bacterium | reverse complement strand
AACCTACTTCCATTTGTGCCAGGCATTGCAGTTCAAGGGCAACATGCTCTACGATGTGACCGGCCCAGGTCCCTCTATCAAGGCGCTCAAAGAATCCGCCGCGATGACCGAGAGAACATCGATGTTCGATAAGAGAAGGAAGGATTTTCTCAACCCTGGCCTTGAAACCGGGAATAGTATCCGAAGGTCTTTCTTCCAGTTCGCCAAGATCTACTTGCATGTAGATAACGGGGTATCGGGAATAAAAATTTGCCCCTCTCAAGGCGCGGGTTTCAATAATTTTCATATCCATAATAAAATAATCAGGAAGTAGATAATTTCTCTAATTCCAATGGGATGAGATATTTCCCATTTAAGAGGTCGTAACCGTAACCGTTTACCAGGGTATGAACGTGCATATTTTCAACCGCGATGGCTTCCCCATTTTTAATCGAAGAAATATTGGAAAACCGGATGCGCTTCCCGTCAAAAATGACCACCAGGCCATTTCCTATGGCCTCAATCAAGTATCCCTTTCTAATAATGATGCCCGTGTCTTCACCCAATCCGATACCAATGTGACCTGGGTTGGAAGTGACTATTTCCATTAAACGGCTGAATCGGCCTCTTTTAATAAAGTGGCTGTCTATAACTACATTTTGAATTAATCCTATGCCGGCTGTAACCTTAACGGATCCCTTTACCAGGGCTTCTGAACTTTCTCCATCATAAATCATTGTTTGCGACATGGCAGTTGCTCCGGCACTTGTTCCGGCCACAATGCAATCTTCAGTATAGTATTTATTTACAATGGTTGTAAGAAATGCTGTACCTCCAAGCGTGCTTGTAATTCGAAGCTGATCGCCACCGGCAAAAAATATGATGTGGCTATTTTTTAACCGTTGAATATATTGCTGCTCCTCTGCTTGCTCTCTTGTGCGAATGTGCATGAATCCCACAGTTGTATTGCCGATCTTGTCAAATGTCCTCTGGTACATTTTACCAGTTTTTTCAGGCATTTCACTGGCAGTGGTAATGACCTCAATGAGAATGGAGCGGTTTTTAATTAAAGCAACAATTCTTCGTAATACCGACAAATCATGTTCTTTGTCTTCGTTTCCGCCAACTGCCACTACCAGACCTTTTGGTACTACAGCACTGCTGAGTTTTTCGAAATCTTCAGTCTCTTTCATAATAAATGTTAAACTCAATTCCGTCAATTCAGGATGGTTATTAAGATGAAAACCTAATCATGCCAATATACGTTATAGGGGAATCGATTTTTATCATGACCTTATTATATGGTAACAAGTATCAAAAAGCAACTGGTTTTACAAATTAACGAAAATATGCACGGGAGCAGAATCCAGAAGCTTTCCTCGCTATTTCCTGATTCAAGAAAAGATTCAGTTTTATTCGGAACGGTTGGTTTTTTGGATTAGTTCTTGTTGGATGATGTCCTGGTTTCTGTGCTTAAAACGCTGAAAAAAGCCCATCACCGAATGCCGGACCAGGGGCACATGGGTCATCAGGTAGAGCAGTTCCTCGGTCTCCTCGTTGATCGTATATGCGCCCTGCCGAAGCTTCGCCTTATCTTTATCATAGAACAAGGTTCCCCGGTTGCACAACAGGTAATCTATGGAAGCGTTATATTTGGTGGCCAGGATTTTTAGCATCCTGCCGGTGGGAAAACATTCGCCCCTCTCGTGTTTTCCCAGCGCGCTTCGCTTTAGCCCCAGTTGCGCGCCCAATTCTGCCTGGGACATATTCAATCGCTCCCGCAACTCTCTTAATCGTTCGCCTACGTCTCTCATCACACATTCTCCTGTTTATGTCTTCAAGATCAAATAATATACAACAGTCATACCACTTTCAAGACCTTTATTACGAAAAATAGTAGGATTAAGTTCTTTTAAAGACCATAGATGTAAAAAAAGTGACATGATGGTCGTCTAAAGGACAAAATGGTCTCCATAAGCACGAAAGTGTCCCCACAGTGGCAAAAAGGTCTCTAAAGTGGCAATATGGTCTCCCGATTCCCCAAATTCCAGGTTTTTTCCCCATAATCCCTGCCCACAAATCCAACTTTCCAGGTTCCGTCCCCCTGTTTGTCTTATCATCACGCCGTGGCACGCGGGATTAATGGTGAGGATTTAACACCCCTCGACGGAGGCTCGACACCTCTCGGTGGGGAGGAGGGGGGTTATTTGAGGGTGTTTTTTAGGTGGGGGAAGAATTTGTGGTTGGCGGCGGGGAAGGGGTATTGGTCGATCTGGTCGGGGGTGATCCATTTGTGGGGTTGGGCATGGAGGGGGTGGATTTCCTCCTGGTCCGGGCGGCAGAGAAAGACGTGGAGGCGGATCTTGAAGTGGGTATAGCCGTGGTTGATGGTGGTCAATTTCTGAATAACCTGGATATCGATCCCCAGTTCCTCCCGGATCTCCCGCCGCAGGGTCTGTTCCGGGGTCTCCCCCTGGAGGGCCTTGCCGCCGGGAAACTCCCACATGCCCCCTAAGTGACCGGCAGACGGTCTCTTCTGGATAAAAAAATGATTGTCTTTCAGGATGACGGCTGTGGAGACGTCATACTGCGGTATTTTTGCCTTAGGGGATTTAAAGGGAATGGCAGCCGTCCGCCTGGTGATATGGGCGCTGCATTCCTCTCTCAGGGGACAGGCCGGGCAGCGGGGGGTGCGGGGTGTGCAGGTCAGGGCGCCCAACTCCATCAGGGCCTGGTTGAAGTCGCCGGGACAATCGGGGGGGATGATTCGGGCCAATTCTCCACTAATGCGTTTTTTGGTGACTGACCGGGAAATGTCGTCGTGGATTCCCATCAGCCGGGTATACACCCGCAGGACATTGCCGTCCACGGCGGGAAGGGGAAGGCTGACCACTATACTCATCACCGCCGCCAGTATGTAGGGGCCCACCCCGGGCAGGCGGCCGAACTGTTCCGGCGATTCCGGGATCCGGCCGTTGAATGTCGAAACCACCAATTGGGCGGCTCGCTGCAAATTGTGGCAGCGGTTGTAATAGCCCATGCCCTCCCAGAGTTTTAAGACCTCCTCCTCGCCGGCCCGGGCCAACGAGTATACGTCGGGGAATCGCCGCAGGAAACGCCGGTAATAGGGAATCACCGCCGCTGCCTGGGTCTGCTGCAGCATGACTTCCGATATCCAGATGCGATATATGTCCCTGGTCCGCCGCCAGGGCAGGTCCCTTTTGTGTCGGCGATACCATAAGAGGAGTTCCTTTAGGGGAAAGGCCATTTTCTTTTTGCTTCTCCTATCCTGATTCAGGCCGTTATCATACCACATCGAGGTCAAAAAGAGCAACTGTATTAAGTTGGTAACTATTAGTTGAAAAAAAACGTAGTATTGCATATAATGGGATATCGAATAAAAAAGGAGGACCATTATATGGCATTTAGACCTGTGTTAAGATTCTTGACCGACCAGTTGATCGAAAGGATCACAGCCGAAGCCAGGGACATTCTCTGTAAATTGGGTACAAAGGTACACAACCGGAAGGTACTCGACCTGTTGGCCGACCACGGCGCTGAGGTCGATATGGATAAACAGCATGTGCTGTACACCGACGACATCATAGACAAAGCCCTTAAGACCGTGCCCAAATCCTTTCAACTGTACGACGTGCCGGGCAATCAAAGCCACGATTTCTCCGGCTTCAATGTCTATTTTACCCCCGGGTCTGCGGCCCTGCACATCCTGGATGGCCACAGCGGAGAGATCCGCAAACCCGGTACCGACGACTATGTGCGCTACGCCAAACTGATGAGCCGGTTGGACCACATCGCCTCCCAGAGCACCGCTTTTATTCCCGCGGATGTGTCCGAGAAGATCTCCGACAGCTACCGCCTCTACCTCAGCCTGCTGTACTGCGAGAAACCGGTGGTCACCGGCACCTTCACCATCGAGGCCTTCGAGATCATGAAGGAGCTCCAACTGGCGGTGCGGGGCAGCGAACAGGCATTAAAGGAAAAACCCCTGACCATATTTTCCTGTTGTCCCACCTCACCGCTCAAGTGGAGTGACGTGACCTCCCAGAACGTCATCGACTGCGGCAAATACGGCATCCCGGTGGAATTCATCTCCATGCCCCTGTCCGGGTTCATGGCACCGGTCACCCTGGTGGGCACCCTGGTGGCCCACACGGCCGAGACCCTGAGCGGCATCGTGATCAGCCAGATCAGCACTCCCGGCGCCCCCATCCTCTACGGCGGCTCGCCGGCGGCCTTTGACATCCGCTACGAAACCACCCCCATGGGTGCGGTGGAGACCCAGATGGTCGACTGTGCTACCAACGAAATCGGCAAATACTTCGGTTTTCCCACCCAGGCCTACATCTCCCTGAGCGATGCCAAGATGCTGGATGCCCAGGCAGGTTCGGAATCGGCCATGGGCGCCACCATGGCAGCCCTGGCGGGCATCAACAATATATCCGGCCCCGGCATGTTGGATTTTGAAAACTGCCAGAGCCTGGAAAAACTGGTGATGGATAATGAAATCTGCGGCATGGTGCTGCGCATGACCCGGGGCATCGAACCCCGGGAAGACTTCCCGGCCCTGCCCCATTTCGAGGAACTGCTCAAGGAGAAGCACCTGTTAATATCGAAACACACCCGCCGCCATTTAAAGACGGAACACTATTTCCCCGGCCAGGTGATCGACCGGGCCAACCTGTCCCGCTGGCGCCAGGAGGGCAGCCTCTCCTTGATGGAACGGGCCAGCCGGGAAGTGGAACGGCACCTCAATGATTATCAACCCAGCCGGTTAGCCGAGGATACAAAGGCTCAACTGACAGGACTAATGGAGGCCGAAGCCCGGCGCTGCGGTATGGACAGGTTACCGGAAATCAACGCATGAGGGAAATCATCCCCATACCCCTTACCGAGATTGAGCCGGAGCGGCCGGCGGTACTCCGGTCCCAGGGCATCGGACCCGGAATCCAAATCCCTGACCGGATCAACGGCCTGGTGGATACGGCCTTTGACCTGTTCCGGGAGCTGGCCGAACCGGTGGGGATCATGACAGACATTTCTCCGTCCCAATTCGCTGCCGTCTATAACGGCAGCGGCGGCAACGAGCCGGAGGCCCCGCTTTACCACATCTTTCCCCGGGCCGACCACCTGGCCTTATTTGCCCTGACCCTGGGCCAGAAGGTCAGCCGGAAAATAGAAAAACTATTTGCAGAAAACGACTTTGCCTTAGGGGCCATGCTGGATGCGGCAGCCTCTGTGGGTGCAGACCGGGGCGGCACGTTTGCCGAGTCCCGATTTCGGGAATCCCTGCTGAAGAGGCAGGAAGAAGCGCCTCCTAACGGGGCGCTGGCGGTATTGCTCTACAGTCCCGGTTACTGCGGCTGGCACATCAGCAGCCAACAAAAACTCTTTAAGTATCTGCATCCCGAAGAGATCGGGATTCGCCTAAACGACAGTTTTCTCATGACCCCTTTAAAATCCATATCCGGGGTATTGGTGGCAGGAGCGCCCCGGATTCATATATTTCAAAACAACTACTCCTTTTGCCGGGAGTGTCGGACCCGCTCCTGCTTAGCACGGATCAACCGGATAAAAATCAACCAAACGGAGGCATAATATGGACATATTAAACCAAATTTCCCGCACTTTAGAAGAGGGAGACGATGAAAAGGTAGCCCAATTAACCGCCCAGGCCATCGGGAAGAAGCTCCCCCCCAAGACCATCCTGGATGAGGGGCTGATCGCCGGCATGAATGTGGTGGGCGAAAAATTCCGCAATCACGATATATTTCTACCCGATGTGCTGCTGGCCGCCAAAGCCATGTATGCCGGACTGGACCACCTCAAACCCCTGTTAATAGAGGAGAACATCCCCTCCAGGGGCAAGGTGGTGATTGGCTCGGTTCAAGGCGACCTGCACGATATCGGCAAGAACCTGGTGGGCATCATGTTGAAGGGTGCCGGGTTTGAGGTCATCGATCTGGGCAGCGATGTGCCGCCGGAGACATTCATCGAAACCGCCAAACAGGAAAATGCGGTGGTGATCGGCCTATCTGCCCTGCTTACCACCACCATGCCGGTGATGAAGCAGGTGGTGGATCTGCTGAAAAAGGAGAACCTGACGGGAAAAGTGAAGACGATTATCGGCGGCGCACCGGTCTCCAAAAATTTCGCCGACGAGATTGGAGCCGGCGAATACGGTTTCGATGCCGCCAATGCGGTGGAATGCATCAAGGCCATGACCGGTCAGGCCGGTTGAGAAGTCGTGACAGATCGGTTGTGAGTGGAGAGGTTAATATGATACCCTTTATGGAACGCGTCAAGAGGGGCGATGTCCTGGTGGGCGACGGGGCCATGGGCACCCTACTGATGTCCAGTGGCCTGGAAAGCGGCCAGTGCCCCGAATCCTTCAACCTGGAGCAGCCGGAAATCCTGAAGGAGATCGCCAGGCTCTACCAGGATGCCGGTGCCGATCTCATTCAAACCAACACCTTCGGCGGCTCCCCCCTGAAATTAAAGGGATACGGATTGGCAGATCAAGCCGAAGAGATCAATCGCAATGCCGTGCTGGCGGTCCAACAGGCGGTGGGGGACCGGGCCTATATCTCAGCCTCTTGCGGCCCCAGCGGTAAATTACTGAAACCCTTTGGCGATACCGATCCGGTGGAGATGTACGACAGCTTCTACCGGCAGTTGAAGGTCCTTATAGATACCGGTGTGGACGCCATTTGCATCGAGACCATGACCGATTTCCAGGAGCAGTTTATCGCCCTCCGGGCGGCCCGGAGTATCTCCTACCGGATTCCGATTATCGCCACCATGACCTTCGATCCCACCCCCCGGGGCTTTTACACCATCATGGGGGTCAACATCGAGCGGGCGGCCCAGGACCTGGAATTTGCCGGTGCCGATATCATCGGCTCCAACTGCGGCAACGGCATGGAGAAAATGGTCGAGATCGCCCGGGAGTTTAAAAAGCACACCTGTCTGCCCCTCATCATCCAGGCCAATGCCGGGGTGCCGGAACTTAAAGCGGGCCAGCCGGTTTATCCCGAAACCCCGGAATTCATGGCGGAAAAGGCCAGGGAGTTGATGGATGCCGGCGTCTCCATCATCGGCGGCTGCTGCGGCACCACCCCCGACCACATCCGCGCCCTCCGCCGCACCATAGACTACCCCCACCCCAATTAACCGTCCCCATCAACGATTGGATGATCTGGTAATCAAGTAGTGTTAAAAAGGTTGACATTATGGGGTTTGTCATACATAATGGTTAGGTAAAGGATAAAAAACAAACAATGGCGGTTAATGACGATCTAATGGAAAAGCAGGCGGCGCTTCGGATCATTCAGCAGACCCTTTCCGCCCAGGAAATATTAATAAAAGAAATTATTGTCTTCGGCAGTAGGGCCAGGGGGGACTATCATAAAGAGAGTGACTGGGATTTTCTGGTGGTAACAGACCAGGACCTGTCATTTAAAGAGAAGCACCAGCTCATCATCCAGATAAAAAGAAGATTGGCAAAATCAGGCATACCCAATGATATCATCATTCAATCCAGGACCAAATTCAACACCATGAAGCACCACCCCGGCAGCATCTCCTATGTCGCCAACCTCGAAGGAATCCCAGGATGAAACAAAGGAAGCTATCGAGATTGCCGAAAGAGTTGTAGATTTCGTAAAAAAGAGATTAAACACCTGTGCCTTCCCAGAACTCGTCGTGGGAGAGTACATCCCCGCGGCGGATCTCATCCCGCCGGGCCTGGAGTTCCTCTTTTAGTTCTTCACTGCCGGATATCTCCTCTACAATCTTAATTTTACTTTTAGGCAGAAGATTAAGAAAATCTATTACTTTCCGATAGATGTTATCTTCGACATTCAAATACAAAGATTTCATTTTCATGCTCCTTCATTATTATAAGTTCTGGAAATGCCAATGTCAAGGCTGTCTGGCTACAGTCCGGTAAAAGGGGAAAGATTGGTAAAACAGAAGTTACCCCGAAATGTTAAATAGGACTAAAGATTTTTGCCTGCCCCTCATCTTGACCTCCTTCATAGGCATCACCTTGAGCCGGAGTTGACATTTTAGCTGTTTAAATGTATAAATAGCGACATAATGACAACAAAAAGGAGGTATTAAGTGAAATCTAAAAAATTTAGTAAGAGCTTATCTTTGAACAAGAGGACCATTGCCAGCCTGTCTGATTCTAACATGGATGTGTTAAAGGGCAAAGGTATTATTACCGATGATGATTACACGTGTTATTACATCTCGTGCCTGTGCCCCACCAGCCCCTATTTATGTTGTACCGGGCCAACCGGAGATCCCTGCCCCTGTAAAACCATTTAATATCTGTAAACCACCAGACTTCGCCTCTATAAACACCTGTGCCTTCCCAGAACTCGTCGTGGGACAGTGTCAAGGCTGTCTGACTATGGCCTTATTTTATTCCGGCCTGTCCCCTAAATCCGTCATGTCCCCTAAATCCGTCATAATTGAAACGGTGAAGAAGAAAAAAAGAATGACGCATCCCTGCTGATTCCGGGTACTTGCAATTTTTTTTTGGTTGTGGTAATTTACAATTCGTAGTGAAAGACATTCTGACAGCTAAGGAGGCTTTTCGGATGCAAGATAAATTGACATTAAGGCTCGAAGAAAAACTGATAAGAGGTGCCAGGGAATACGCTAAAAGTCAGCAAAAGTCATTGTCTCAAATTGTGTCAGAGTTTTTTTCCGTCTTAAGTTCCCGAAAGGTAAGCAAAAAGGTTAAACCTCTTGGCCCTGTGACTTCGAAATTGGTGGGGTCATTGAAAGGAGCGAACTTGAATGAAGATGACTACAGGGATCATCTGATGTAGATCCAATAGAAGATTTGCGCCCGGTTTGCCCGAATTGTCATGCCATGATTCATAAAGGGGGCATCACCTACAAAATCGAGGACATAAAAGAAATGATCCAGCACCACCGACAATTAATAAAAGACAAACAAGGGGGAATCCGATGAAGATGATTTGCCGCCAATTAACAAATGATCAAAACCAAATTTCTTTATTTGACGAAGCAATAATCAATATTGCAAGCAATGCAGATATAATGATGATTTGTCCTTATATTAAGCTCAATTATTTAGAAAGAATCATAAAGAAATCAAACTCCTGGAAGTTAATCACTGATTTTGTGGCATGGATTTACTCCCAGTGGAAAAGTAATAGTGAGATTAGAGATTTTGTCCTCAAAAATTCAAAAAAAATTCGTCATTATCCAGGTGTACATGCCAAAGCTATCATATCCGGGAATAAAGCTATAGTGGGTTCTGCCAATTTTACCGAAAGCGGCATTAAGGAAAATATCGAATTAGGTGTGTTAATAGAAGAAACCGCCCCAATAGTAGAACTTAAAGATTGGTTTACTCAATTGTGGAACCTGGGCGAAAAATTAGATGAACGGAATACAAAGGACTGCATCCAAAAAATCGGTAAACCTCCCCAACAGCATAAACCGCCTGCACCTGAAATAATAAAAGTACCCAATAGGCTAAATAAAACCAGTTTGGTTGATCTAACGCCCCACCTCACCAATAGTAATTCTCTTACCTACCCTCCAGGATTGATCGAAACTCTAAAAAGTACAAAAGACAGGAAATGGCTTGAAGATTGTTTTGATTTCTTGAGTGAGATGCTTACTCACTTCGATCTAAAAAGTTCAGACAAGCGACTTGTTACCACATTCACAAAAAGTTGCAGGTTGCCTGTCACTATCGGGCAGAGATATGCGGCGACTCTTTTTTATGATCCCTCAAAATCGAGAAAGGAAAAGAACAACTGTGCTATCCATTTAATAATGCCCCTTGACTATGATTGTAAGGTGAACCGGGAAAAACACAGAATCCTTTTTAACGATATTTTTACAAATAATAAAGAAGATGCCGGCCAATGGATTACATTTGATCGGAAGGGAGATTTCGATATTTCGTCTGATTTAAAAAAAGACTGGTATCAGGCTATTTCGGTTGAGTTGAAACGATGTCGTAGGGGTTCAGGTTTCAGAAGGCATCATGAGCCGATGATATTTGATCTCATCACGGATTTATCCTACCGGAAGAAAATTTTAGATACCGCCTTTGGCCCTTATTAGGAAACTTTTTACCTGCCTCCAGGCAGTACAAGCCACATACTAAATACCAGGATTCTACTTGTTCCTACGATTCCGCCGCATCTCAGCCAATCGTTCTTTTCGGTAACCCACTGAGGAAGTATTATGCCGCTTGAAGAAATATATCCAACTCCTTTTTGGAAATATAGATACGTAAATTCCAAT
>CBFDCR010000117.1:0-10679 GCA_965603365.1 uncultured bacterium | reverse complement strand
ATAGTAGAGGTTGTACTCCTTACGGGGCAGTTCCACCTCGTTGATGAATGTCCCCCCCGGCGTATAAAACTGCAGCCTGGCCCGCAGTGCCTGCGGCCCTTTGCCCGGCCTGAGGTACTTCACCATGATATATTCCGGGGCGGCAAAGATGTCGGACACGTAACACAATTTGTTGCGCTCCTTCAACCACTCCCGGGTGTCCCGCCGTTTATAGGCGTCGATCATCTTTTGGGAGGCTCTGGGCTGGGTGTAGTTTTGGGTGTGTTTGCCGAAAAAGCTCCTCTTTTTGGTTCTGACATTGATTTTGATAATCTTTAGATTTCCCTGCCAGACAAAATAGACATCATCCCCCAACCAATCAATGTATGATTGGATGCCAATAGGTGCAATTTTTAGGTTTTTCCGAAATTCGTTTTGGTACTCTTTTATCGAGTCGAAACCGTACTTTATCTCCGAAGGCAGCAAAAACTCGTTCTTAGAATTCCGGTAATTTCTGATGTATAAGGAATAGGGCCTGTCGTTTTGATCCGTTTTATAACCGGCGATCATGACCCGATCCCCATTGATGCACAAGTCATCCCCCAGCGATATACATAAAAAGTCTTTTTCTTTTTTTAAACCGTTCTTTCCGGCACGGGAATAGATGTAAATCCTACGGGTCACCAGATCCATGATGGCCAGCCGGCCCTGGTTATAATCTATATACAGTGGTTCCTGGAATTCATCCGGGCCGATGCCTTTGCGGCCGAATGTCTTCACCAGTTTCCCCGACGGGTTGTAAATCTTGATGTTGGCGGCCTTTTTGTCCAGGATGAAGTAGAGGTGGTCTTCGGTGACGGCAAAGGAGGTGGGCAGTTGTATAAAATCCTTTTCCTGGGACAACCTTACCACATCGACCAGTTCGACATCCATACCATAGGAAGATATTGCCACCAGCAGGAAAAACAATAGAAGTATTAGAGAACTCTTTCTTTTCATCATGTTATAATTTTTCAAATATGTTTTATTATTGGATTAATAATCTTTCGGCTCCATAATGATGACCACGCAGGTACTGGGATCTCCGGTACATCTTTCAGCCACAACATGTCCCCCAACAATAATTTGCTCATAAAATCCCCAGATAGTGATTTTGGCATCCGACTTGACGGCGGTAAAGTTTAAGAAAGATATGACGATTCCGGCCATAATAAGAAGTAAGATGAAGACCTTTGCCACTTTTTTAATCACTTGCAACCTCCTTTTTTTAGGTAAAAAAATATAACACAGAATAATTTTACTGTCAAAGACCAGTAGCGTAGAGTGGACGCGGCTTTTTTCATCTTTTGGGCCATCTCTATGGCTTTGCTCTTTTCGCCCTCTTCCCGGCCTATCTTGATACCCTTTTCCATGCCGATCTGTTCGGCCTCTTTGCGGATCTTGATGATCTCGCCCACCTTGATCATGCGATCCGTCGTGTCCATATCCTCCTGGCTGGGTATCAACTCCTGGTCTACATGATTGTGAACCATGATGATTTTGTCGGCATTCTTTATCAGGGCGATGCGGAATACCTGCATCGGCTCCAAGAGGGCCCGCCGGTTACTCCCCAGGCTCCCCAGCTCCAGGTTGAGGATCAGGTTATCCGGCCCCAAACTCATGATCCAGCTATGTTCCATCTCCTGGCCGTACTTGCTCTCCCGCAGTATCACTTCACGCATGATCTTAAACACGTCCTTGCCTTCCATGATGCGGGCGCCCTTCTGCTCCTTTGTTAAACGTACATTCATAGACTACCTCCAGCGTTCAAATCGATTTAACTCACCACCGTCGACTATATAAAACGATTTATCAGGTAGCACCCCCATTCTACTAAACACACAAAACTTAATCAAGACCAATTCAAAAATTTAACCGTTTTTCCCCACCGTCCCTTCGGTTCTAGTGTCTTTGGTCTCTGCTGGCGGTTGGACATCCATGAGTTTGATTTCGCTAAATATTTTGAAATCATCTAAATTATACGTAAATAATAAGGGAATCGAAAACGCCTTCATCGACGCCACAATATTCGCATCGTGAATTCTTTTCCCCTGAAGATTATATTTCAGGATCAATGCTTTTAGATTATCAGTTATCTGCTGGCTCTCATCTATGATTCTAAACGATTCTTCCCATTTGTTGATATCATCGATTATTTCCTGGGATTTTAATGTTTTTTTATAAAAACCTTTTCGAGACATCACAACAGCGTACTCTCTCAATACTTGCCGGGAGATCCATATCTCATAATCTT
This sequence comes from uncultured bacterium, assembly GCA_965603365.1. Lineage (GTDB taxonomy): Bacteria > Acidobacteriota > Aminicenantia > UBA2199 > UBA2199 > JAHELQ01. Next base: position 8,407 of record CBFDCR010000117.1, on the reverse strand, counting down.
TAACTATTTTCTTGAATTTTTTCAACACCAAATTATGAAATAGAGATTCTTCGTTAGATAAGTAAACAAGAATGTTGGTGTCGAAAAAAATTTTATCTTTCACTCGAATAGATGTTTTCCCTATTTATAGGAGAGAGTTCCTTGCCCATTTTGTGTCTGGGTAGATTTTTCCAGTTGAAGGACTCTGTCTTTTTTTTGTTTTTTCCTTCCAGGGGTAAAACAATGACTTCGCAGTCAGATGTTTTCATCTCCTCCGGCAAGTCAATTATACTGGCCAATTTATCGCCCGGCATAATTTCACGATAGGCTTCCATTTAGAGCTCCTTACACCCATTATAATGACCCAACTCTCCTATTTTGTCAACCCTCAAAAGAATGCTCTATAAACAGGAGTGGAGGCGATATGAATCTTTTGGGTTTATAGGAAATTGGGGGGACAGTCGAAAATCAAATTATATAAAATCTTTTAAAACGATAATGTTGTTTTCGTTTATATTTTTGAGTTTTATATCATTTGTAAGAAAGGCGTCAGCTTTTACACTAATACTGGCTGAAATCTGAAGCGCATCGATTGTTTTCAAGAATTCATATTTTCCCCTTAATCGACCTGCCCCTTCAGCAATATCAGAAGAAATTTCCAGTAAGTTTATATTTTCCCCTTTTTTAAAGAATTCTATAAACTGTTGGACCAATTCTTCTTTATGCAGTGAAACCGGTTTGGGCAATACTTCTGTTATTGTTACTACAGTTGTATAGGCAATCAAGTTTCCAGATTGGATACGTTTGACTATATCTTTCATTAGCGGTCCGTATTCAGGGTGGGCTTCGATGTGATAAATTACCGGTGCGGTGTCAATGAATATTGATTTAAATTCAGCCAATTTTTGCGCCAACGTCAATGCCTGTCCTCCCGGAGTTGGTTAACGTACTTTTGCGCATCAATATCCCATAATCCCCTGCCAATACCATATATCGATTCCCAGCTTAGTCTTTCCTCCTGGATTTCATCTTCCATTTTCAACTGCCGGATCAATTTTTCCAGCAGTTTAAATTTTTCAGTCCTCGTCAATCTCTGGGTCTCCTGCCAGATATTATCCAGATATCCTTGCATTTAAGACCTCCAACCAGCAATAATTTCTCATGACTATATTATATAATCAAAAATAGATGACTTCAACTGTGTTAAACTGGAAATAATAGGGAAAATATATTTTAGTAGGACAGAAAAGGGCAGCCGAAAGAATTACTCCGACACTCGTATTAATTCTGCCACATTCGATAGGGGTGGGCAACGAAAGAGAGCGGGATTGCGTCAATGGGTGATGTGATTGCGTCAAAGTGGTGCGTATATGCGTCAAAAATGGGTACGGATGTGTCAAACTGGGACGTGGATGCGTCAGAATCAAGCGTGGATGCGTCAAACTGAACTGCGGATGTGTCTTCCGTAAACGTGGATGCGTCAGAATCAAACGTGGATGCGTCAAACTGAAATACGGATGCGTCTTCCGTAAATGTGGATGCGTCAAACTGAAATGTGGATGCGTCTGCCGCAGATGTGGATGCGTCAATTGGGTGCGTATTTGCGTCGATTGTGACGCAACGGCGGGCGACTTGGGCCGTTTTGTGGGAATTTTGATCCGGGAGAGGTGTCTATGGAGGAGAGGGGAGCAAGAGGTTGGGTTATGGGGTGAGTTTTTGGGTGAGACCGGTGTGAATGTATTCCAGGTCGGTCCGGATTTCAATAAGCCGGGCATTTTCGTCCTTATCGGGGGCGGTAAGGCTGACCTGTACGGCGCCTTTTAGAAGGAGATAGGCGGGGGCGAGATACTGGGCCCACTCCACCACGATAATGCCTTCGCCGATATATTCGTCGATCTCGAAGACATGATTCCCCACTGCCCCGGCCCAACGGTAGAGATCGAAATGGAACAACCGGATGATCCTGCCTTTCAACCTACCGGGCAATTGATTCATCACCGTAAAGGTGGGACTGACGATCTCGGCAGGATCAATCGCCAATGCCTTGCCAATGCCTTTGGTCAGGAGGGTCTTGCCTGCTCCCAGATCCCCGCAGAGAAAGATAAGTTCATCCCCCCCAGTCAATACGTCCCCCAGGGCTTTGCCAATCTCTAACGTACGATCAGGAGAATCGGAACGGAGTTTTAAATTCATCTAATTTTGCCATGGCCTCGGGGATAAATCTAAGGATGTCGGTAGCCGTAAGACTCATCTCGCCAATTTTTTGGGCGGCCAGGTCGCCGGCAAGACCATGTACAAATACGGCGGCCGATAAAATGACTGCCAATTTATGGATCGGATAAAATTGAGAAATAAAACCGGTAATCATGCCGCTTAACACATCGCCGCTGCCGGCAGTGGCCATGCCGGGATTGCCCGTCTGATTCACAAAAATCTTGCCTCCCGGGGTTACCACCAGGGTGTGGTGCCCCTTTAATACCAGGTATACATTGAATTCCCGGGCAAAATCCCTGGCCGTCTCGACCCGCCTCAACCGAATCTCCGCCATAGGCTGCGCCGTCAAGCGGGCGAACTCGCCGGGATGAGGGGTGACGACGACGGGGAAGTCCCGTTTTTCCTGCAATATCTCCTGGTGACCGGCGAGCACATTGAGGGCATCGGCGTCCAGCACAACCGGGACGCGGGCATTCCGGATCACCAGCGACATCATATCCAGGGTGCTTTGATGATTGCCCAGGCCGGGCCCCGCCAAAATACAGTTAAAATCTCCGAATCGCCCCGGCAAATCGCTGTTATCCCGGTAAACCAGGGTCATGAGTTCGGGGTACGAATGGACGGCGACGGTTCGATTTTCCGGCAAAACCGCGGCGGTACACAGACCGGCACCGGCTTTCAAGATGGCGTACGAGCTGAGAACACCGGCGCCGGGCTTCTCCAGGGAACCGCAAATAGTCAGGCTGTGGCCATAGTTTCCTTTATGGGCATCGATGGGCCGCCTCTTAAACAAGTCCGAAAAGCAGTCGGGAAAGATCAGTTCCATGTAGTACTTTTCATCTTGCAGGAGCTTTTGGGGGATACCGATATCGACAACTTTGATCTTGCCGCAAAACCGGTTACCGTCGGGGGCAATGTGGGCCCACTTGAGACATTGGAAGGTGGCGGTGGCTGCGGCGTTGATGTGGATGCCCTGTTCCGGCAGAAATGCATCGGAAAGACCGGAAGGAATATCAATGGCGGCCACTTTAAAGGGCGTTTCGTTCACCATGTTGATAAGACCAGCATAGAACCCCCGCTCCAGCGGTTTGTTAATACCGATGCCAAATATGGCATCGATTAAAAAGGTATCCTGGTGGTGATACCTCTGCAAAATAGGCTTCAAGTCGTCGGCCTCTTTGATATACAGGTATTTCAGTTGCAAATTTTTAATGATGTCAAAATTGATTTTCGGATCGGTATTGAGGGTTTCCGGGTCTGCCAGGAAGACAAACAGAACCTCGTAGCCTCTTTGAGCCAATATACGGCCCACCGCGATCCCATCGCCGCCATTGTTACCTTTGCCTACTAAAACAACGACATTTCGATATTGTCCGACGGGGAATTCAGCGGCAAAAAACTCTGCCGCCCCGCGGGAGGCATTTTCCATCAATACAATGGAAGGTATACCGATATCACCGATAGTTTTGCCATCCAGTTCCTTCATCCAGGGGGAAAGCAACAGTTTTTCTTTCATTTCTCTGGTTTTTTTTCTTTCTCGTCCCTGTCTTCCTTCTTTACAACCTCTTCAAGTTTTGAGGCCAAAATGCCGCCAAATCCGCCATCATCTTTATAGGCAATTTCCTTTTTCTTCCCGGCTTCCCTTTCCGCTTCCTTCTGATCCAGTACCTTTTCTTTCAGTTCTTCCAGCTTAATTTCACTCTTGATCTCATCCAGATCCACCTTTTCGTGGCTAGCCGCTTTTTCTATTCTTTTCTTCACTTTTGTCGGCCTTTCCACTTCAACTTTCTTCTTTGCCTTTCTAACATGCTCTTTTTTGGCCGATACGGGTTCCACCGGCATCATGGTGTCGGGCCTGGCAAATTCACGCCCTGGCTTAAATGGGGCTCTTTTATCCTTTGCTTTTTCTCCTACCAAAGGGGCCGTCCTTGGGCCAGCGGGTCTTCTTTCCTTCGATTTTTCCTTTTTCTTCTCCATCGCCACTATTTTTTCCTGCTTCCTCTTCTCCTTCAACCGCATCTCGTCTTCTCTCTTCCTGCGTCTCTCTTCTCTCTTTTGGCGAATTTCTTCTTTTAATTCTCTCTCTTCAGCCAACTTCTGCTGTCTTAGCCGCTCTCTCCTCTTTTTGGACTCCTCAATCAACATGCGCCGTCTTTTCAATTCCTCCTCTTCGATCTCCACCACTGCATCGGAATCCAGATAAAACACCCCAACATTTTTTTCCGAAGGGATAAACTCGGAATTACTCAACATAATATCTTCGACCGCCCTTAATTCAACTGGATAAATCAGATCCAGAATATGATACAACCTCAGGATGTGAATCTCATAATTCTTCTCTTTAATCCCAAATTCCAGGAATATTTTATGCACCAGTTTATTCAATGTATCGATCTTTCTAAATTCATCAATCCTCTCATGGACCTTATTGATTATATCCGATTCAAGGAATAGGGCCTTATTCAAAAAAACCGGAGAGGCCACCTTCTCTTCGGTGGCCCTAAAGGCTTTTTTATCCAGGTCGCAGATCACCTTTTCGGCAACGGTGCCCTTTTTCGTTATCCTGATATTAATATGAAATTTGTCGCTCTCCACCTGATCCAATGTCAGAATCATTCCCTGCAGTGCCCTAATGCTCTCAAAACATTCTTTAAATCCCAGAAGGAGATTGGCATCACTGTAGTAATAGGTAGTATATGTTTTCTTTGTGCCCAGGTCTACAGCCTCAATTTCGATGGATTCCCCAAAATTATAAAGGCCAGACCGCAGCCTGATAGCCCCTGCTTCAACCTCCCGCTGGGTTAAAAAATATCTGTTATATTCTTCGTTCAGTAAGCTGTCCTCAAATTTCCTTCTTCGCTGGCCGAGATTTTTTTTATTTTTAAGAGTCATAGTGGAAAGTAAAGGATTTTCTTCACTGATCAAAGAATTCTTTTTTAAATAATAGATCACCGAGATGAGATTCCATCTACCCCAGCCCTCAAGATTTGTCTGCTGGAAATCAATTTTATAATCATTCTTCATAATATAATTTAAGGCAAAGCAATAAGATTCAAATTCTGGATCATCTGAATTGACTTTGACAAAATTTTCAACCAGGAACTCGGTGGTTTCGGATTTTTTATTCTCTTTCAAAAATTCTTTTATTCGATCAAAAACCTCCGGCTCAATTTTTTTTAAATTCTCCAACAATAGAACTTTATCGCTGATAAAGGCAATGACTGACTCTTTATGGAGGGACCCACTCAACTTCTTCCTCAATTTCGCAAAATCCCTCTGCACAAGAGGGTCCTGTCGGGTTCTGGGATCTTCTTTCTCCGGTAAATACTCGGCCTTCTCACAGGGTCTTGACTGTTTATGGGGAAGCAGCAGTTCAATCTTTTGCCTTTCTAAATATTCGGTATATCTTCTAAAGTCCGAAGTACCCTCGTAAGTTAAGAGAATCTCATGCAAGCCAAATCTTGACTTCACATCAACGGCTCTCAGCACCACTCCTTTATCCATCTCAATGTACTTCTTGGAACCGATTGGCAGCTTACCGGCGTACTCTTTGTAAATTAAGTCGCCGACCTTATATTCACAACCGGGATCGTATATCTTAACCCGACTTTTTCTGGCATATTGGGTCTTAAAAAGTGCCAGTTGGTAAACCACTTCATCCAACTCAACAGGAACCGCCTTCCCTTCCAGGTATTCTTTTATAAAGCCAATATCTTTATTTTCAATGTTCAGATTGACTTCCACTTTTTCTCTCCTCTAAATTTTTTACAATTCTTGTGCCGGATCGTCCGATCAACGCCGACTTTAGCTTTTTTGCAGAAGTGATCAGCACCTCCTTACCGCCCCCCTCGATATACTCGATAGCCGCATTGATTTTGGGCCCCATCGAGCCAACCGGGAATTGTCCCTTCGCCAGCATTCGCCTGGCCTGTGTCACATCCATTACCCTTATGGGGCGGGCATCCTTTTCCCCAAAATTCTCAAATACAGTACTTACTCCGGTCAAAATGACAAATAAATCGACTCTCTCCTCTCGGGCGATCAGTGAAGAGGCAAAGTCTTTATCAATAACGGCTTCTACCCCTTCGATATATCCCGAAGTATTGATGAAAACCGGGATTCCGCCTCCGCCGGAAGTAATCACGATAGCGCCTCTCTCCAACATCACTCGAATTACCCATTTTGGAACAATATCTATTGGTTTTGGAGAAGGCACTACCCGGCGAAATCCCCGGCCGGCATCTTCGACCATCTCCCACTTGTTATCTCTCCTGAGCTGTCTGGCTCTAAAAGAATTGTAAAAAGGGCCGATGGGTTTGGTGGGATTCTGGAAAGCCGAATCTTCTCTGTCTACAATCACCTGTGTCAGTATGGTCACCACCTCTTTATCAATAGAATTCTTTCTCAGTTCATTCAGGATGGCCCTCTCCAGCATATAGCCCATGCTGCCCTCAGACATGGCACCACATACATCTAAAGGAAAGGGGGGGACCACATTGGAAGCGGCCTCCATCTGCAGAAGGATATTCCCCACCTGGGGACCATTCCCATGGACAACAATGAGTTCATAACCCTTCTTCACCACATCAACCATCAAAGTAGCCGCCCTCCTGGCATGATTGTATTGTTCTCTGGCGCTCCCCCTGTCGTCAGCGGGAAGCATGACATTTCCTCCAAAAGCAATCAGTGCCACTTTACTCTTCATCGAACCCGCAACCCCGCAATAATTTATCCCAAAAGCCGACACCCGGATTACTTTTTGAATCCGGGATGATTATTTAACACCTCGGCTAAATTGGGCGTGCCGATCTCGTCCAATTCATACGTCACCCTTACGCACGGCTTTTTAAAACTAACCACTCTGGCCAGATCAATGGGGGTGGCAATGACGACCAGATCGGCTTCTACTTTGTTGATCGTCTTCTGAAGATCCTTAATCTGCTGATCACCGTATCCCATGGCCGGAAGCAATACGCCAATTCCCGGGTATTTGTTGTACGTATCGGCAATCGAACCCACTGCGTATGGCCTTGGGTCCACCAGCTCGGCGGCACCGTATTTATAGGCTGCCATTACCCCAGCACCATACTTCATCTCCCCATGCGTCAGGGTGGGGCCGTCTTCTATTACCAGCACCCTCTTGCCTTTAATCTTAACCCCTTCCTTTACAAAAGTCGGAGAGGCAGCGTCAATCACAATGGCTCCGGGATTGTGGTTGCGTATGTTTTCCCTGACCTTTAAAATATCTTCCAGATCAGCGGTATCAATTTTATTGATCACAATCACATCGGCTCGCTTGAAGTTGACCTCACCGGGATAGTACTCCAGTTCATGTCCCGGCCGGTGGGGATCTGCCACCACAATCTCCAGGTCAGACTTATAAAAAGAAAAATCATTGTTGCCGCCGTCCCACAGAATCACATCGGCAACCTTTTCCGCCTCCCTCAATATGGCCTCATAATCCACACCGGCAAACACGATAATGCCGCTATTGATATGCGGCTCGTATTCCTCCATTTCTTCAATAGTACATTCGTGTTTCTTCAAATCCGCAAGGGTCTCAAATTTTTGTACCCTCTGCTTGATCAGATTGCCATAGGGCATGGGGTGACGCACCGCTGCTACCTTGTGTCCCATTTCCTGTAAAATGCCCCCCACCCTCCTGGTGGTCTGGCTCTTACCGCAGCCGGTGCGAACCGCGCAAACGGAAACAACAGGCTTGCTGCTTTTGATCATGGTCTCACCAGGCCCCAGCAAAATAAAATTGGCGCCCGCTTTATGGACATCGGCAGCTTTACTCATGACATATTGATAGGGAACGTCACTGTAAGAAAAATAGACATCGTGCACATCCAATTTTTTTATCAAATCTTCGAGTTCCGATTCGGGGTAAATTTTAATCCCCTGTGGATACAGTTCTGGGCCCGCCAATTCTTTGGGGTATTTTTTATCCTCGATGCCGGGGATTTGAGTGGCTGTGAAGGCTACAACTTTAATATCTTTCTTGCCTCTGAAAAAAGTGTTAAAATTGTGAAAGTCTCTTCCAGCTGCACCCATTATCAAGGTGTTACGCATTTTTTCCTCCTAAGCAAAAGCAATTATATTTTTGATTTTTAAGCCTTAGTATAATCAATAACCGCCTACAAGTCAAATCAAATTTCCTAGATTTCCCATCAAAGTTTTCTTTGTACCCTGAATTGCTAATTTGCTTCAT
>CBFDCR010000116.1:0-10918 GCA_965603365.1 uncultured bacterium | reverse complement strand
TTCCAGGAAGGATCCATCAGTTAGGAGGCCGTTGTTTTTGTGAATGACAAAGTGAAATTGAGTGTGATTTCGTGGCTGGTATTCGCTCTCTGTGTGACCAATATTCCGGCTAAAAAGGGCAAAGACAATTCCGAAGATCAGGAGTCGAACCGGAAGAGTAAGGGCCGCCTTATATTTTCCCCCATCGTGTACTATACCCCCGAGACCCGCATGGCCTACGGTGCGGCCGGAAGCTATATCTTCCGGCTGGGCCGCGACCACAAAGAGGCACGGCCCTCCACCCTGTCGCCGGTGCTCATCTACACCCAGGAGAAGCAATTTTTTGCCCAGCTTAAGAGTGTACTGTATCTGAAGAATGAGGATTACCATTTGGAACTGAACCTGAAGCTGGAGGACTACCCGGATAAATTTTTCGGCATCGGCAATCATACGTCCACCGAAGACCGGCAGAGCTACACCTCCCGGGGCTCCACCTTCTGGTTTACCTTTTTAAGGAAGATTTCGGAGGGCTTCAATATCGGCCTTCAATATAACTACTCGAAGTGGGACATCACCGAATCCGAGCCCGGCAGCATGCTGGCCGCCGGTTCCATACCCGGCAGTGGGCGGGGAATGTTGTCGGGATTCAGCCTGGTGGCCAGCCTGGATACCCGGGACAATATATTTGCCCCCAGCCGGGGAGAGTGGTTTGAATTCAGTGCCCGCTTCTACAACCGCTTGATCGGCAGTGATTTTAATTTTAACAGTTACAATGTGGATTTACGAAGGTACTTTCCACTTTTCTCCTCCCATGTGATTGCCCTGCGGGCCGTGGTTCAGGTTCAGTCCGGCACCGTGCCCTTTCAGAGCCTGGCCAAACTGGGGGGGCAGTACCTGATGAGGGGTTACTATGAGGGCCGGTTCCGGGACAAGAACCTGGTGGCCCTGCAGGCGGAGTACCGCCTGCCCCTGTTCTGGAGATTGGGATTGGTGGGTTTTGCCGGCCTGGGCAGTGTGGCGGACAGGTGGCGTCATATGGATTTCGGCGATTTAAAGCACTCGCTGGGATTCGGCTTCCGCTATTTCTTTGATCGCAAGGAAAAAATATACGTGCGCCTGGACTTCGGCTTCGGCGAAGACGAGTCGGGTTTTTATCTCTCTATTTTTGAAGCCTTTTAAACGAAATGAACCGCAGCGATCAAAAGGCGGAGAAGATCTTGATTCGGAAATTCCGGATCGAGGATTACGATGGGGTGATCCGGTTGTGGCAGTCGGCGGATCTTCCCTTTAAGCCCCGCGGCCGGGATCAACCGCCTGGCGGTGCTGCCGGAGTACCGGCAGCGGGATATTACCCGGCAGTTGGTGGAGAGAGTGGAACGGGAGCTTGAGAAACTGGGCATAGAGATCACGGCCTGCCTGATCGAGGACACCAACACCGACTCTATGGATTTTTTTGAACACCTGGGCTATGTCAGGCATACCGATATCTTCTACTTCAGCAAACGCCGACACCCCGGGGTGTAACCATGTTAAAATTTTTAGAAAAAAAGTGCGAATTATTGTCAAGTAATCGTATTTATAGTATATAAAAGCTTTCATTAAGTTGAACGGAGTTACGCTATGAAAATAAATCGATTTTTAACGTGGATCCCCATCCTCTCAATCTTAATAATGGTCTTTGGTTTGACAGCCCCCTTGCCGGGTATGACCGTCACCATTCCCGGTGATGTGAATCGTCTCTGCAGTTACACCAATTTCTTCTACTACTTTCCCAGCCAGGATTTTATCTATTACCTGAACGACCGGCTGCTCTTCTCCGAACCGCCGGATGAGCGCCTGGTCAAGAAGGCGCTGCGGCATAAAATTGTGAATATCGTGCTGGTTCACAAGTTGATCAAACAGTATATACAGCAGATCCGGCCCGGCAGCAGCAGTGTTAACCTGGATCTGTCCTCGCCGGAGGGCTATCAACAGGCTGCGGCCTTGTTCAAATTGATGGGTTTGCGGTTGAAAAAGCCGTCGGAGGAAGGCTACAAGATCGAGGAAGATCGGTCGTCGAGGGCGGTGGATTATTTCCGCTTTGCCCTGTTGAGTCCCGGGAAACTGGAAAAACAGTTGAACCAGACCCACCGCTTCTATTTCCAGTTGCTGGAGACCGATATGGCGGTGGATTTAGATGAGCGGTTGATCCGGGACATTACCGGCATCCAGTGCGATTCGCTGACCATGTTTGAGAATATCGTCAAGTACGAGCGGCTCTCCCTGCTGCTGGGCATTCTATTTCGGCTGACCCCTGGGGAGATTCAATATATAGCCGGTCTGAAAACAGAACTGCTTTCTCCGCCGTGGAAGGTGATGTTCCAGGATAAGCTGTTTTTGATGGGCATGTTTATGCTCTCCACCGCCTTGCGGGTGGAAGACAATGCTTTGCAGGTGCCCGGGGGCAAAGCGGCGGAGTCCTTCTGGTCCCAATTGGCGGGCCACGATTTGAAAGAGTTCCCCTATGAGTTCCTCAAGGCCATTGCTACGGCTGAAAATGGCCGTTTAAACTACCTGTACGTATTCTCCTATTTCCTGCCCCCCCAAAAGCGAGAGGTCTTATTGTTGAACTACGATGCCCCCCGGATGCGGGAAATCCTCTCCCTGGTAGATCTGGACGGGGGGGAGGTATTAAACGAGAGGGCATTTCCGGAACTAAAGGATTTTAACTTTTATACCCTGCTGTACGGCCTGAAGGTGAAGGAGGGGGCCGTCTACTTCCCGGCCGGCACGGCTGCCTGGCTGAAGGCGATTTCTGCCGATGATAAGGACGGCGACGCGCTCTTCGGTTTTTATAAGGCCCTGCTCAGGGGAGCGGGGGGCAGCATGGGCGGCCGGAAAATAAGTGCCCTGCAAAAATTCATGTCGGTCTACTGCAAATTGATCGACCGGCAGGCTGTGCTGAACGAAGAGGTGATTGCCCGGCTCTATCAAGGTTATGACCGGTACAATGTACTGGCGGATTTTATCGAGAAGATCCCGCTGCAAAAACCCACCACTGTTTTGAAGCTCTTTGACTGGGTCAGGCAATTGGAGAATACCGGCGCAGAAGATCGCCTGCTGTTTACCGCCACCTTTCAATCCCTGCTGGAGATCCTGGCCCACAGTGCCCGCTATACCCCCTCCGGCGTGGATTACGACTACCTGGTCGGCCGTTTAATCCAGATTCCCCTGTCAAGACCCCTGCTGGTAGATAAGGTGTTTCAATTCATGGACAAAGAACTGGGGGTGAGGTTGAGGCCCGACACCATCGATGGCTCGTTCCTGGACTTTATTTTCCGGGGCCTGGCCAACCCGGGGCTGCAAATCGGGGATGAGGATTACCGTTTCCTGATCCGGGAGATGTATCGGCAGATCGTCACCGAAGTGGTCGAATCCCAGGATATATCGAAACTATCGGACTTGCTCGCCATGAACCGGGGTTTAAACCGGGCCGTGGATACCACCCAGGCATCCTCGCTGGCGATCCAGAAGCAACTGCTGGCCGGTTCCAACCGGCTGGCGATCCCCGATATTAGCGACGAGGCGCCGCTGCGGATTCGCAAGAAGATGGCTGCCTATGCCAAATCATCCCTGAATACCGACCTGTTTCGGCTGTTGAATCAGATCCGGCAGGGGGCAGCAAAGGCAGAAATAAAGGCGGTGGTGAATGAGATAAAGTCCGACTACCTGGTGCAACAACTGCGGGATTATTTGCTCACCATTGTCTACGGCCTGAATATGAAAAACGACAAGATCCGGGCCTTCTTAAATCCCAACCTGATCCATCTCCACGATTTCCAGGAGAAGGGGAACCGTACCCCCTGGAATTACTGCCAGAGTTCGCTGCTGATCGGTGGATTGTCGGGCTTCCACGTGGAGGGCGGTCTGTCGCGGCTCCATGTGGTCTTTGCCTCGGCTTTAAGGAACCAATTTTTCCGCCGAAACCTGATTTACGACCCCGATCATATTCATCCGGTAATCACCAACGTGGCCGAGATCTACCCCTTCTCCCCCATCAAATCGGGGCAGCGCTATGCCGCCCTGCTGGTGCAGTTCGGCCTGGAATTGTTGAAGCGGGCCAGCGAACAGGAGGATGTCAAGCAGGCGGTAAGGGCAGAGCTGCACACCCTGACCTCCGGCTATCATCGCCGCAAGGTCATGGAGTATTTAGACGGCAAGACCAATGACCGCCACCTGTTCTTTTCCGAGATCATGAGGCTGGGGGAGAGATTCTGGCATAAAAAAACACTCTCCCGGGAATTTGAATCCAGCGCCGAACTAAAGGTGTTTTCCGAAAAGAATCTCCGCCGCATGGTCCAGGAAGAGCTGGATCATCTGGGCGGTGTCTATTACCACAGCTTCGGCAGCCTGAAATCCCGGCGGCTGGCGCTGTTTCCCCAGGAGTTGAGTCACTTTTTCCAGAGCGGCTGGCTTTCCGGCGAGATGATCAACGAGTTGAAGATTAAGGCCGCTTACCATGCCCACAAAAAGCAGTTGCCGTCAACCCTGCTGGGCCAGTTTGCCTATCGGTATTTATTCAATACCTGCCGCCGCTTCTACCAGCGGAGTTACAATAAAGACTATTTCAGTACCTATTTTTCCTTCGATATTTTCAACAACTCTCACTTAAATCAAACCATCAAGAAACTGAAAAAGGAAGGTTATTTAAGGATAATATGATGAAAGTATGTAAAAGATCTATCACAATCGGTCTGGCGATATGGATGGCGTTTACCTCTGTGTGGCTGTATGCGACCGGGGAGGCGGACATCATATTCCAATCCCCCAGGAGGGATCGCATCTGGATCGGCAGCCACCAGATCAAGGTGCGCCTGATCGGCATCGAGGACAAGGATGTCAAATCGGTGGAGTTCTATTTAGACGGAAAGTTGATCAAAGAGTTGACCGCTCCCCCTTACGCCTTCAAATATGATTTCGGCCCGGAACCCAAAAACCGGCGTCTGCGGGTACTGGTGCGGGGTATCGACAAGGTGATCAAGGCCAAAGAGATCCACTCCTTCCAAATCGACGACTTTCAAGCGGTGGAGGTCTCTGAGGTGGTTATTCCGGTGGTGGTCACCGACAGGCGGGGCAATTACATCGGCGATCTTAAAAAAGAGGATTTTATCTTGCAGGTGGATGGCCGCCGGCGTAACATCTCCTATTTTGCCCACGGCGGTAAGACAAAGTTTCATATGGTGTTGTTGATCGATATCAGCTTTTCCATGCGGGATAAGATCGCCCAGGTTAAAGAGGCGGCCAATATGTTTTTGAAGGAGTTGCTGACCCCTCAGAACCGGGCCATGGTGGTGTTTTTTAATGACGAGGTGTTTGAGGATACCGATTTCACCAGCAGGGTCTCCGACCTGGAGGATTCCCTGTCCGTGGCCATTCCCTTCGGCGCCACCGCGCTGCACGATGCGGTGATGTATTGTATGAAATTGCTGCGGGGCATATCCGGCCACAATATTGTGGTGCTGTTTTCCGACGGCGAGGACAACAGCTCCTATGTGGACCCCTACACCCTGGTGAAAAAGGTGGAGAAGTCCAATGTGGTGATCTATTCCATCGGTAGAAAGAGAAGATCCGACACCCCCGACGATTACCAGTTGCTGCTGGAGAGGATATCGACCTCTTCCGGGGGGCAGACCTTTATGATGGAGAGCGCCAGGGATATCCGGGAGATTTACCAGCGGATTCGCCGCGATATCCAGGCCCAGTATGTGCTGCAAGTCTCCCAGAGCGGCCAGCAGAAGCTGGATCGTTTTCATCCGCTGACGGTAAAACTGAAGAAGAACAAAGGTTATAAGATCCGCACCATTAAGGGCTTCTATTATTGAGTTTAAAAAAGGTCAACCTGGTGATTTTTTCCGATTAATGTGATATAATAGGGGGGGAAAACCGGGTGTATAAGGAAGCGAATAAATTGCTCACCAGAGGAGCGAAGCTGGAAGATTATGTTTCCCCCTGCAACTATCTGGAAAACCGGACCTCCACCATGGAGGGCATGTTGATCCATCTGGTGGGTGGCCGGATGCTCGAATACTTGCTGGAATCCGGCTATCGCCACTTCGGTTATCACTATTTTCGACCCCTTTGCCGGGATTGTCACCAGTGTATCCCCATTCGTATTGGCCTGGAAAATTATAGGTTTCCCCGGTCCGCCAGGCGGCTGTTTAAGCGCAATGCCGGTTTTTCGGTTAAACTGGAACGCCCCCGTCCCAGCCAGGAAGCCCATTCACTCTATTTGAAGCACAGCCGCCGCTTCGATGATAGGGCGTGCCAATCTTTCGAGGAGTTCTCACTCTCCTTCTTTTATCCCTCCCCCTGGGCCTATCAACTGTCGGTGAGGGCGGGTGACCGCCTGATTGCCGTGTCCCACCTGGATATTACGGCCAACATGACTTCCGCCATCTACAGCTATTATGATGACGCCTATGAGGCCGCCAGCCCGGGTACGTTTCTCATCTTCAAGACCGTTGAGATGGCCTTAAGACTCAAACAACACCATGTCTACCTGGGCTACTATGTGCCGGAAAATCGCCACATGAACTACAAGACCCGGTTCCGCCCCAACCAACTGCTGCTCCGGGAAGGAGAGTGGATCGACTACATGGACCCCAAAGGCACCATCCTCCACCCCCCCGCCCCCCCCCCCGGCGTCCACCCCCATTCTCCCTCTTAAGCCAATAAAAAAATATTAAAGAGATAAGTATGGTTAGAGCAGTACAGCTTGCAGGAGATTTATAACGTAAAACTTCTATTATGCAGAGATAAAAAGGAACGAGGTCGCCGCCCGCCTCCTCGATATAGAGAACCGCTACTGGTCAGTCCCAGGCATTGTCGTATTCGCATTTTCCTGTAAGATGCCGGTTTTGATGAGTGTTGAAGAGGCCGGCATGATTTTTATCCGGTTATATACTTCCAGGATCCTGCGCTTCGCCACCTCAATATAATCGATCCGCTTTTTTTTGAACAGGTGGACGTCCCTGTTTTTTTCAATGCCGATAAAATTCCTGAATTCCAGGACCGCCGCCATCAGGAAACTGCCGCTGCCAAAGGCATTGTCCATGATTATGTCGCCGGGATTGGTAAAGGTCCGGATCAGGTAACGTCCCAATTCAACCGGCTTCTGGGTGGGATGGTAGACTTCTCCTTCACATTCCGCGGTTTTGAAATAGACCACATCGGTGGGATAGCGGTCGCCGTCGCTCTTCACTTCCACCACTTTAAAGTCGCCGTAGCTGCCGGTAAATTGATCCTTTCTGAAACCCTTATTGTAGGGGGAACCATTCTTCATCTGTGGATTGTATACCGGCTGGGCTTTGTAAAAAACACATATATCTTCATGCTTTCGCAGCGGCTGCTTTTTGGCATTTAAAAAATTGGTGGGCTTTGACTTTTCCCAGACGATTTTGTATTTGAACAACCTCTCGTTACTCAATATCAATCTGGCGGTGAATAAACCCTGGGCAGTCAACACGATGGCGCCGTTATCTTTAATAATTCTTTCATACTCTTTCCAGAGTCCCGGCAGCGGGATAACACTATCCCATTTATTTTGGGTCGTTCCGTAGGGTAAATCACACAGGACCATATCCACCGATTTAGAAGGGATTTCCTTCATTACTTCCAGGCAATCGTTCTCAATCAGGTCATTTAAAAAATTCATCACCATCTGGCCATTTGACTCTCATCTGGTTTTGTTACAATTTCTCTTTTATCATAACAGATATTGTCGTATATTTCAAAAATTTTTTTTAATTGTTGGGCTGCGGCGAAGTTCAGGCTTTGGGGATGTGGAGGGATTGGATTTTGTAGCGGAGGCCTGGGAAAAAAAGGGGACGGTGCGTGTGAATGTGTGAGTTTTTTATTACCCGCTCTCCTTCTTTTTACTTCTTCCCTCCTGCTTTTTGCTTTCGTCCGCCGATAAATATCACTCAGTGTATCCAGATGGACATCACAGGATACATCAAATTGACTGATCTCTTTATACGTTAGACCTGCTCCGTCTTTCAACCTTACCAGCAGCTCTCCACGCTGACGTTTCCCATTCTGCGTAGTTACATCAATATCATCTATAATTATCTTTTTTAACTTCTCAAATTCCCATCATGGCCTCGATTCATGACATGATGAAAAGCACAGGGATAAGTAATCCCTGCTAGTTTCATTCTATTGTTTTCCCACAAATTTAGCAAAACTCACATATTCCCACGCACCGTCCCCTCACTCATGGCCTCGATTCATGACATGATGAAAAGCACAGGGATAAGTAATCCCTGCTAGTTTCATTCTATTGTTTTCCCACAAATTTAGCAAAACTCACACATTCCCACGCACCGTCCCCTCACTCCCCTCACTCTCATTTTTGCCGCCGATCCAGTATCCGGGGGATCTCCTGTTTACGTATGAAGCCGGAGTTGAGGAAATCCACGCTCACCATTAAGATGGCCACCTGGGCCTGGTTCAGGGCCTCTTCTATCTCAGCCAGCCACTCACTGCCCGGCTTGATTTGACGGTCCTCCCACACACTGTAATGCCCCTCCAATGCCAGCACATTGAGGTGCTTCACCAACCGCTCCTTCCACGCCTTATCCTGATGACTGTAACTAATAAAAATGCGTTTCATCGTCCTGATCCTTTCACCCAAATAATAACAACTACCCTCCCTATTTACCACAATGAGAGAAAAATAACAACCCCAGGGAGAGGAAATAACGAACGGGAATGTTGGAATAGTGGAATAATGGAATGATGTAAAAAATAGATGGGGTGTAGCGCGTAGGGTTTAGGATTTAGGGTGTAGGGTGTCGTGTGTAGGGGGCGCAGATCTGCGCCCCGTACACCCCCTATTGGGATCGGTGCGTGAAAATGTAAATATTTTTTCGGGGGATAGAGGTGGTCTTTTCCCTTCCGGTTCACTTTAATACCGGATGAAAGGGTCTGTATCGGAGCCGGAGGGGTCGATATCGGTGCCCTCCAGGGGTGATATCGGAGCTCAAAGGGGTGATATCGGTGCCCTCCAGGGGTGATATCGGAGCCAAAAGGGTCGATATCGGTGCCCTCCAGGGGTGATATCGGAGCCAAAAGGGTCGATATCGGTGCCCTCTAGGGGTGATATCGGAGCCAAAAGGGTCGATATCGGACCCCTCTAGGGGTGATATCGGAGCTCAAAGGGTCGATATCGGTGCCTTCTAGGGGTGATATCGGAGCTCAAAGGGGTGATATCGGTGCCCTCTATGGGTGATATCGGAGCCAAAAGGGGTGATGTCGGAGCTCGAGGCATCGATATAAGAGCTCGAAGGGGTGATTTAGGCACTCGAGGGGTCGATATAGGAGATCGAAGGGTTAAGATCGCAGTGAAGAGAGGGGTGGTTACGGCTCCGGGACTCCTGGGGTGGGGGAAGAGAGCCGGTGGAGGATCTTTTGGTAGGCGTCGAGGATGTATTGGATGGTGGCGGGGCGGAATAGGGGAGACGAAAAACGGGACAGGCCGGGAAAATGAACCGGAAGGGGACAGGCCAATTTTTTTTTTATAGCCCCGGACCTGATCCGGCAAAAGCCGGACAAATAGATTAATCTCTCCTCTATGGCGGTGAGTAGGCCCAAAGACTCGAAAGCCGCCGTAGGGAGAATCCAGGATTGAAAAATTCATGGAAGAGAGAAAATAGAGAAGATTGCTCGGATCTTTTGCGTTTTTTAATTGAAATATTTTGTGGTTTCCGGTAGAATTTAGATTTGAATGTAATCTAAAATTTCGGTTGAGGATGTGATGCGAGTATTTATCAGTTATGCCAGGGAAGATAAGGCGATGGCCCAAAGGCTCTATGATGATTTAAAGAAAAATGGGGTGGCTCCCTGGCTGGATGTCGAGGCTCTCCTGCCGGGCCAGAACTGGAAATTGGAGATCGGTACCGCCATCAGGAATTGTGACTATTTCCTGGCCCTGCTGTCGTCGCAGTCGGTGTCAAAGCAAGGCTATGTCCAGAAGGAACTCAAAACAGCCCTGGACATACTGGGGGAATGCCCCAAATCAAAGATTTTCATCATACCCGTGCGCATCGACGACTGTCAACCCATCGACGAAGAGTTGAAAGAGCTCCACTGGCTGGATCTGTTTTCCTCTTACGATCGCGGCCTGGCTAAAATATTGCAGGTATTAAAACCGGGAAAAAAATCCGAAACCGGGCTTATAGTCCCGGACCCCCTGCTGGGTACAAAGAATCAATTGGTACGAATCCCCGGCGGTACGTTTCAAATGGGTGACAAAGATACGGGCCAATTCCAGGTCACTATAAAAGACTTCCGGATGGACATGGTCCCGGTGACCCAGGCGCTCTACCGGCAGGTGACGGGCGAGAATCCAGGTCGGTTCAAGGGTGACGACCGGCCGGTAGAAAATGTCTCCTGGCTGGATGTGGTTGGATTTTGTAACCGGCTGTCCGAAAAAATGGACCTGGAACCGGCATATAAGATTGTTGGAGAACAGGTAGAGTGGCTGAAAGAGAAGAACGGCTTCCGCCTGCCCACCGAGGCGGAGTGGGAGTATGCCTGCCGGGCCGGGACCTTCGGCGACCGCTACGGCCCCATAGACGAGATCGCCTGGTACGATGAAAATTCGGGCCATTCCACCCAGGGGGTGGGCCGGAAGAAGCCCAACGGTTTCGGCCTGTACGACATGCTGGGCAATGTCTGGGAGTGGGTCTGGGATTGGTATGACAAATATCCTTCAGGACCAGTGGATAATCCATCGGGTCCGGCTAGAGGCTCTTTCCGGGTGAGGCGCGGCGGTGGCTGGGGCAGCGTTGCTCGCTACTGCCGTTCGGCGGTTCGCGGCGGCGACGATCCCGGCGACCGCAGCGGCGATCTGGGCGTCCGCCTCTCCAGGTCGTTGCCCTGAGCCCTGGGGCCCTTG
>CBFDCR010000115.1:0-11085 GCA_965603365.1 uncultured bacterium | reverse complement strand
TTCAGACAATCATAATGTTGTAAAACAACAAAGAAATAATCTTTTAGATTACAGTTGGGCTGCAGCCATGTCGTATTAAGGAGCCGAATTGTCATGTCGTGGAGTTAAACCGTCACCACCAGGACACACCACTGCCTGTCGTCGATGCCGAACTCCTTCCAGGGGAACGGGCGCGAAACCTGTGCTTGAAAAATTTTTTTTTTAGTCTTATAATGGTGTTATGAAAAATAACGAAATAGGAGGAAACGAATGAAAACCAGGAGATTTAACAAAAAGTTGACTTTAAACAAAAAAACTATCGTAAACCTTGATAGGAGTGAGATGAAAGATCTCTACGGCGGGGATATCCTTTCGACGCATATCGCGACCTGCTCGAGATGCGTAACCGTATGTGGCTCCGATCCCTGCTGCTGATTTTCTTTTCTTTGTAAACCAACCAGAGTATAAGAAAGGGGACACTCTAAAAATGTCTACTCTGTGCCGGCAGGAGTGTCGGTCGGGGTTATCAGGTCAGGGTAATCCGGGATGAATTTGTAGTAGAAGCGCAGCACCTCGTGGCGCAGCAGGGGGATGGCAGTCATATGGTGCAGCAGCGCCTGCACATCTTCCTCCAGACCGGTAAGACCGGCTGCCGGGACCTCTTTTGCCTCCGCCTGTTCCCTCTCCTTCTCCTGGTACAACATCGGCCCCTTACCGGCGATCAACCAGTCCAGGGAGATGTTCAGGGCGCGGGAAAGCAGGATCAGGGTCGGCAAGGCAGGAAAGGAGTTGCCGTATTCGTATTTAATATAACTGGAGCGGCCCACGCCGAAGCGGGCAGCCATCTCCTCCTGGGAACCCTTCAAGGACTCCCGTATCTCCTTGACCCGGGAGGCAAACTCTTTTAATAGTGTTTTTTTCTTTTCACCCATATATTGCTCCTTTGAGGGTTGGTTTTGTTCCATACGCACCCTCGATTGTTCCATTTGCTGTTCCGATTGTTACTTTCGCTGATCAAAATGTTCTATGCGCTGATGGGAATGTTACTTTCGTTGATGCGATTGTTCTATCCGTTGATCGAAATGTTACTTTCGCTGATGCGAATGATCCTTTTGTTGATAAGATTGTTCCTTTCATTGATGAAAATGTTACTTTCACTGATGCCAATGCTCCTTTTATGGATAAGAATGTTCCTTTTGTTGATGCGTTTGTTCCTTTTGTTGTTTCAAATGTTCCATTCTCTGCAAAGATTGTTACTTTTTGGCTTCGATGCCGAACTCTTTCCACTGGGATTGGGAAATTTCGATCTTGACCAGCTTGCGTCCCCGGTTGGCCAACCGGTGCATCTTCTTCATCTCCTCGCTCAACAGGTGGGTACAGCTCTTCAGGTCTGCCTTCAAGCGTTCCTGCTGGGCATCGATCTCCTCTACCACCCGTTTTTGCTCTTTCAATTCCTCGACATAGGCCACATCTAAACCCAACTTAGACAGCTCTTCCAGGTGCTTGCCGATCCCCTCGATCAACAGCCGCACCCGATTGACCTGCTGAGCATAAGTCTCTCTTTTTTCAACCATTTGTTCCTCCGGATTGCAATTTTTAAAAACATTCATACGGATTTTCGTTACAAATAGTTTCCTATATTCTTCTTTTTTACACCTTAAAGGACATTTTATGTAACAGTCCCCCTCCCCCACGCCGGCAGCATCCCCTCCGTAAGGGACGCAGGTCTGCGTCCCCTACATCCTACTTTTTAAAACTAACCAAAGATTTAGGATAAAAAAATGACGCTAAAAACGTCTCTATTGGCAAATGATGTCCTTAGCCTTTGCATCTTTTGCTCTCTGTATAATGTCGTCAGGGACAAACTTAGTGATGCCTCGACATATATCCAACACATCTAAGGCGATTTCTTTCCGGGT
This sequence comes from uncultured bacterium, assembly GCA_965603365.1. GTDB lineage: Bacteria > Acidobacteriota > Aminicenantia > UBA2199 > UBA2199 > JAHELQ01. The sequence continues at coordinate 9,187 of CBFDCR010000115.1, read as the reverse complement.
CCTTCCCAACTCACAGCGGACATTTTTACGGAATTTATCGTTTTCCCGAAGCCCACTCACGACACCATCCACATCCCCGGCCATTAAATCTTGCATCCGCTGGCTAGTCACTTTAATTTTTTCATCTTCAAATATGTCCCTTTGGGGCACCAATGCCCAGAATCCCTTAAAATTATCTACCAGAGTTCTATGAAAAACTCTCTTTCTTATCTCGCCTTTTTCATCCTCTCGATAACCCAATCTGTCCTCTGCATCCATCGCTACCTGGAGCATCTCATCTATAAGACTCACTTTAGCCAACACTGCGGCTCTTCCCATCATATGGAAAAATTTTTTTAGCTCTTCTTGATATAAAGGCGGAGAAAGAACATTTTCCAATCCATAAGGCGGTGACAATTCGGCAAAATAGTACTCAATAAAAAATGCTTCTTTTAGGTAATCTCTCGTTGGTATTAGCAGATCCAACTCCTTATGAATTTCGTAAATATCCGATCTAGAAGCACCTCCTGCAATAAAATCATCCTCATATCCTTTTCTCAATTGTTTAACCCAGCCACCATAGTGACGTATAAGATTTGTATCCGCAGCATCCTTGTATTCCCTACCAAATTGTTTTAAGTTATTCATGATTTCCAGAACAAACGATTTGGGGACATAATGAAATCCGGAGATTTCCACTTTTAATTCTCTATCACCTATAAATCTTCGTGTTTTTCCTTCAACTTTCCTCACGGGGTTAATATTTTCAGGTGGGATGACTCTGGCATTGGCATTGGTTCCTCTTATCAGGCCTCTAAATCGAAGCCATAAATCTCTGTTTCTTACACCTCTCACATCCTGTACACCATGAATACTCAGCTTAAGAAGTATTCCCTTCTCCCAAAAGATCTCTCTTTCCCTCTGAAAGTTTTTTGAAAAGCCCTTCATTTTAATTTCCTCCTTTTATTCTCTTTCCTGCTGCGCTTATGCCACAGTTATCCTCCTTTTACTTTCCTGGTTGGATAGATAATCGTTTTAAAATTAAGAAACAATTTTATCCTCCATCATTTGTTTCTCTTCTAAACATTTTACATTTTATAACTTCATCATCTCCGAATTTGAATATAATACAATCAAACACAAAAAGTCAAGACTTATTGTTATCTTTTTTAATTTTTTTCAAATTAATACAAGAGAGGGGGCGGGCGCGGATACTGCTAAAAATTATACCTATATGAATTTTAAGATGCCCATTTTATGGAAATTTTGCGCTGCGACTGAACACAATCCCTCAAGTAGAGGTTGATCAGATTCTGGTAAGGTATGCCTGTTTCCTCTGCCATATTTTTAAAATAATCAATTATATCAACTCCCATCCGTATAGTGACTTGTTGTTTCAGCTTTTTGGCATAGGGATTCTTATGTCCTTTCATCTTTGAAAAATCATACTCTTTCCTCATTGTTTTCCTCCGAAGTATACGGCTTGTTCTTTTTTTGTTGCCTTCCTGGCGGATATGATCCTTATTTCAGTATCAGCCTTGCGAAAACAATGACAGACAACTAAAACTCGCACACGGTAACTTATGCCTAACATCAAGAATCGTTCTTCGCTTTTTGAGTGATCAGGATCGAAAAATTCAATGGCATTTTCATCAAAGAATACTGTCTGAGCTTCCTCAAATGAGATGTTATGTTTCCTTTTATTGGCCTCGTTTTTTTTGTCGTCCCATGAAAATGTAATCGGCAACATACATACATTATAATTATATTGTAATTGTATGTCAAGAGAAAGAAACGAAAGGGCACGCAGAGGCTTTTTCACACGGGTTGATGCTTCTCTCCATCGTATTCCATATTCACTACCAGGGAAAAAAGGGACATGCGAAAAACGTCCCTTCATAGTGGTCTTACCGTTTTAGTTATTGCTGTGGGGATCGATATATATGACTTCTAAAAAATCGGATTTGAGATGATCGAAATCGCGGTCCGTAGTCAGCAATGAGGCATTTAAAGCAGAGGCTGTGGCCGCCAAAATAGTAGACTTTTTTTAATTTTAGACACAAAAGCACTCTCCAGAAGAGGCGAAGAATCTTGAAAGCCTGTCAATTGTTGAGGAGGTTTTGCAGGTTCTGGAGGGAGAGCTTCTCGTTTTTAGTGAAGCCCTGGGGTATTCCGTACACGCCGGCCTCAGGATTCAGTTGGGCAATCTCAGTCACCCGGCGGCTGGCCTTTACGGCCAATCCTTCCCGCCAGCGGACATTTTCGCTTTCCACCACCAGTCCCTTCACCTTCCTCGACTCCTGAATCAGGCTGTCGTCACGGCTGGTCAGGCGGAAAAGGTTTTCAACCAACTGCCCATACAAATCCAGGGGAAAGGAGACGTCGGCGGTGGCCCAGATGGTGGATTCCACTTCACCGGTTCGCTGCTCTCCCTGCATGATCCACTGAGTCATGGTATAGCCCTTACAGTTCCGGTTATCGATTTTGCGGCTCTTTCCCATCTCCTTGATTTCTATCTTAACTTCGATTGTCTGCAATATTCCCTTCAACTGTTCGTCCAAAACTAGGGAGGCGTCCAGGGGCATCGGGGCTTCCACATAGGCCCTGGCAATCATGTCGATAAAATAGATTTTTTTCTCCCCCTGATCCACCACAATCTTGCGGCTGCTGTTGATGGAAGCGGCTTTATCCTTAGCCAGCCAGATCTCATTTTCCCTGTCCTCGGCGGGGTTGTTAATTCCCCCATGATAATAGCCATCCCGGTGAAACTTCTCCTTGATATACATATCGGCCAACAGTCCCGATACGGCGAAAACTAAAACGACAAAAAGCACTAAAAGCTTTTTCATGGGTATGCCTCCTTTACAAAGATATATACGGCTCCATTCCCGGTTGGTTTAAAAAAAGGGCTAAACCAGGAATCTGTTGAGGATTCGGTACTTGAGCCACCACTGCTGGCGGGGCCGCTGATATTGCTCATCCACCAGGGCATCCAGGTCACAAAGATCGTAGACTTTGACCCTGCCGTTTTTTAAACCCAAAAACCCAGCCTGGCCGTCTTTACCGATCTGGCGATCCATAAATTTGATACACTCATCCGCCAGTCGGGTGGCCAGGATGCGGTCAAAGGGAGAAGGACTGCCCCCCAGTTGCAGGTGTCCCAGCAGCGACTGCCGCACGCTGAAAATACCTTCGCTCTCGGCTTCAAAGAGGGTCTTCATGAAGGCCGTATCATAGGCGTTGTGGGCCCGTTCGCTGCGGATCAGCAGGGCCAACTGCCGATCCTGTTGAAAACTTCTCTTCAAAAAATCCAGGTCCCGCTGCAGATCCCTCAAGGTGAACCCCTCTTCGTGGAGGTAGACCCGTTCGGCACCGGTGGCCAGACCCGACATCAGGGCCAGGTAGCCGCAGTAGCGGCCCGCCACCTCCACCAGGAAACAGCGGCGCAAGGCCACGGCCGACTGCTTGATCTTATCCACTGCCTCCACGATGTTGTTGAGCGCGGTGTCGGCCCCCACGCTGACCTCGGTGCCCGGCAGGTTGTTGCTCACGGTAGCGGGCAGGCAGACGACGGCCAGTTTGCCGCCGTCGGGTTTTTGGCATGTTTTCCAGATGTTCAATGCGCCCCGGCAGCCGGACAGGCCGCCGATCACGATCAGACCGTCGATACCGGAGGCGGACAGATTTTTCTCAATAGCAGCGAAATCTTCCTCTTGCCGGGGAACCGCGCGGCCGGTGCCCAGGTTGGCCCCCCCATTCACGGCCCAACCGTTGACCCCCATCCAATCAATCTGCCGGATATGGCCCTGAACCAGGCCGTCAAAACCGCCCTGAACCGCCATCATGGTATGGCCCCGGGCAATGCCGAAGCGGACGGCCGCCCGTACCGCGGTATTCATGCCCGGTGCCGGTGCACCGGAATGAATCACCGCCAGCCGCCGTGACCCACCGCGGTGCTGCGGTTTCCTGGGTTCGGGGCTCTTTAAAACGGTGATGGCCCGGAACGCGCCCTGAAAAAACGGGCCCCGCAGTCTCCTGGCCCGGCCGTGGTGACCCGCCTTTATGGCCTCGGCCACCGCCCGGGTTTTCTTCAGCTCAATCCCCAGGTCGGAATAGACTATTTTTTCCCCTTTCATACCGATCAGACAGGGATTATAGGGCAGTTTCCCGGCTATCATTTTCCGGGCCGCGGCATAACCCAGCAGGCTGGACTGGATGCGGTCAAAGGCACTGGGATTGCCGCCCCGCTGCACATGGCCCAGGACCGTGACCCGCACCTCGACGCCGAGCCCCTGTTCCAGCGCCTCCCTGACATCATCCACGTCTATGGGTTTGCCCCGGCTGTCCAGGACCCCCTCGGACAGGATCACGATGGTGGCCCGCCGTCCCGCCTCGATGCCGGCCTTCAGGGCATCGCACATCTCCTGCTTCCACTTCCCGGCCGGATGTCGGTTCTCGGGAATCAATTTCCAATCGGCACCGGTGGCTAAGGAACTCATCAGGGCCAGGTAGCCGCAGCGCCGCCCCATTACCTTGACCACGAAGGTGCGCTGGTGGGCCACAGCGGTATCGTAGATGGCATCCACCGCCTCTATAATACGGTGCAGGGCGGTGTCGGCACCGATGGTCAGATCTGTACCGTGCATATCGTTGTCGATCGACCCCACCAGTCCGGTGATGTGTAACAACGGATGACGGGCGGCCCTCTCCTTGTCGATGTAACCGCCGTCCGCCAGTTCTTCTACCAGTCCGGGCCACTCCCGGTACAGGGCCTCGGCACCGCTGAGGCTGCCGTCGCCGCCGATGACCACCAGCCGATCGATGCCCCGTTCCAGGAGATGGTGTGCCGCCTTGAGCCGGCCCGGGCGACTCATAAATGCCTGGCAGCGGGCCGAACCCAGGATGGTGCCGCCCTCTTGAATAATACCGGTCACCGACTTCCGCTCCATCCTGACAATCCGGTCGCCGCCGGTTACCAGGCCCTGGTAACCGTCCCGGACGGCAAATACACCGGCGCCCAGATGCAAGGCGGTACGGACTACAGCCCGCACCGCCGCGTTCATGCCGGGGGCATCGCCCCCACTGGTGAGCACGCCGATACAGGCTGTTTGACTCTCCTCACCCTTCACCGAGAATCCTTCTCTTTAAACGTTTTAAAGGGTTTGAGCATACCCGGCTTAAACCTCAACCCCAGGGTCTTGATCTTCTGGTTCTGATAGCCGTAGCCAAAGGGCTTTTTGTCCAGTCGGTTCAGCAAATTTTTATCGTATATCTTAAAATAGACCCCCTCTTTGCTGCCGCCGTATTCGGGGATCTTGTAATCGCCGATAAAAATATCCAGCGGAATCGCGGCGGGCTCGCCAAACTGGCCCTTGAGTTCCACCACATACACTTTTGTGTATGTTCTCTTTGCGCCGTGGACATCCATCACCGTCATCGGGCCTTTCAGTTTTTGCTCATAGATATCGTAGCCCGTAATCGTGATTGGGTCCGGCGATCTCTTCTGCTCATCCGAAAAAACGGTGAGAGCGAGCAGGCAAAACAGGAGCACCGCCCCGTATTTTGGCCATGAAGACTTCATTTTTGTGTTCATCGTCTTTCTCCTTGTCGATTTATTGGCTGAGCTGGATATCATCCATTACCATCAGGCCGGTGAAGGATTGGTCAAACCGGAACTTTATACTGACGATATTCGGTAAACCCGCCTCCCTTACATGGGTAATAAAACGCTGGAGGGGAATACGAATCGTTTTCATGACGGACTTGGTCACATCCTTCTGCCGGCATTTGCCCAAATTTAAATCGGTGGGAACCGGATAAGGCAGTTTGGCCAGGCTGGAAACGTTTAAAGCCTGGGTGAGGCCCGAATAGGCAGAGGCCTTCACCTCCAGTTGGATGGAGAGGTCTTTGTCCTGTCCCGCCTGGTTCAGGGAAGAGGGATTTTCATGGACCTGGCCGAGGCGCAGCGTCAGATAGGGATAGGTATCCGTCAGCCTGTCGATTGTGGGGGGCAGATGAATCACGTAGCCGGCAGACGCGGTGCGCCAGCCCACAATCACGGCGGAGGTCTGGTTCCAGCAGAAATAGGGGTTGCTTAACGTACAGGTATCCCATGACCAGGTGCCGCTTATATCACGATCCTTCAGGGGATTCAACCGAAGCGTGCTGTTGGTAACCCCGGGGTAACTGCCGGTACGGGGATCGTGATCCTCTTCATAATGGTTCAAGTCGAACCGCCTTCGGTCACTATACTGGTGGACCAGCGTCACCCGGGCCGGCAGGGTAGTGAAAGAGATGTCACCGGTAAAAAGTGTCTTGAGGGCCTTTGCGTATTCATGATTCAGCAGGGCCAATTGGAAAAAGGCACTTACGTAAACACGGGCAATGGCCTGCTGCTGGGTCTCACCGATCTGGGGCAGGGACGACTCAATGCGGCTGGCATCATTGCCAGAGGAGGCCCACACCGTATTCCAGTAATTGTGGTTGGCCCCATACACCCAGACGAGTGACTTGAACCCACGGGCCGAGGCCGCCTCCGGAAAGGCGCGATCGTAGGTTTTCTGACCCTCAAAGGTGAACACATCCCCATCGTGACTGCCGTGCAGCACCAGGTAATCGGCATCATCGATGCGGATCGGCGTCCCATCATAGCCCGTACCCACCTGGCCATCCACCGGCGACAGGGCGCATACGGCCTTGATCTTAAAGCCGAAATTGTGGTAGAAATCCCCGGGATTGTGCAGTGTTTTGTTGAACAAATAGGCTGCGGTAACCGCCTCGCCGCCGCGGGAGTGGCCGCACAGCCCGATCCGATTGAAGTCTACCTTGCCGTAAAAGGTGTGCTGCCTGTTTTGATTCCACCTTCGCCACAACTGCAGGTGGCGCAGAATCACCACGGCCCGGGCATCCATCTCACCGGAGACCCGGCCGTTCAAAAAATTCTCATCGATGCTCACGGCGATAAACCCATGCTCGGCCAGCAGTCGACACAAATAGTCGTAGCCCTCGTGACTGGGATGACCGGGGGTATGGTTGCCGTGCACCACCAGCACCAAAGGGAAAGGCCCGGCACCGGCAGGGTAATAGCCGACACCCCGCAGCGGCACCTTATCCATGGTGTCGCTGACACTCTCATCCGGGGTATTGAAGTACATGGAGACATCGGTGCGCAGCGGGTCACTGGCACCGCTGGTCTGGGGCTGGTATGAATAGGCGTTGGCGGTAAAGGGGCCGTCACCGGCAGGGTCCTTCAATACTATGGCGCCAACTTCATCGGCCCGGTCGATCAAATCGATGCCCCGGTTAAAGGTAAGATCCGATTGCCATTGGCCTGTGGAAGGGGCCGCGCTGCCAAAATCCACCACAATATCGTACTTCCCCTTCCTGGGACTGTTCCAGAGCCGGGCCATACAAAAATGAAAACATCCCCCTTTCACGGGTATTATCTCCAGCCCCTCGGTGACATCCGACAATCTCGAGGCCGCACTGCCGTGAGGAATGACATAGAAGGCCGCATAATCTCCGGTAGTATGGTTACCGGCCACCATCAAAGGGTCCACCACGCCCCACAGCGGCTCCCCGACTTCGAAGGCATCACTGTATCTAAAGTAGGGGTAGCCGTCATAACGATCCAGACGACCGGCGATATCAAAATTACCGGCCCCGGGGGAATCGTTTTCAGGCAACTGCTGCACCACCATGCCAGTATCCAGGGTATAGGTCACGATATCGGTGCGCCAGAGTTTTGGACTGCGGTCACTGCGATTCACCCGGACCACCGCATCGTAAGCCCCCACACCGGTGCTGTCAGCCGACCAGAGAGGCTCGGTAAAGGCATCCCGGTTGTTCTTCAGGCGAACCAGGTGGGGTTCCTTTAAGAAACGGGGCCGGACATCCCGAAGCGGCATACCCGGTCGCCAGGCGTATCGGTTGGGCACCAGGAAAATCTGCACCGTCGATCCGGGGGGCACATTCCGGCCGGTTAAATATACGGTGTCCCGGCCCTCGACATAACGGTTCATTAAGGCACCGCTGCCGCGGCTGAAATAGAAGAAAGGCATCTTCGGGGTGTCCGGCCGGGCCACCGGCAGGGAATGGCGGGAAATTTCGCTGCCCTCCCGGCTGCGAACCGACAGTTCAAAGGATTGCTGAGCCAATGCCTTCCGGGCCTCGTCCATAGTGCGGAATTGATAGGGCCGACCGGTGTTGGCAGTCGACAGGCCGCAGCCCACGATGCCCGAATGGTACCACAACGGGGTGGGTTCGATCCGGCCTTTTTTATCGGCTGTCATCTGGTAAAAAGAGACCACCTGCCCGGCCTGATCTCTTAACTCCAACCGGTAAGTCTGATGGGATTTGAGGCCCCGCGCCCCTACCATCAGGGATTTACCGGGCTCGAGGCTGTCAACCTTTCGGCCCGAGCCATCCTGTAATTCGAGAGTTAAAGAGCGGATACCCGTCTCTCCTGTCTGGGGGCTACCCGGGGCGAAACAGCCATAGTATATGAAACATATTCCAGGTGCCAACAGGATCAGACCCATATGCCGTTTTCTCTTGTATGTCATCGTCACCTCCGTCATTATTTATGAAACACTACATCTCCAGTATTTTTTCCACCCCAATATTATGCAACAAATTTGAGTATTTTTCAAACCCCCAAAAAAAATTGACAATAGCGGTCAGACCATGAGGAGCTATGACTCCCTGGCAATATCTTCTCCCATCTCATCGGCATAGCTGTAAACCTTGATTCCCAATTTCTCTGCTGCCTCGAGTGCCTTATCGTCCACCATGGGAGAGATCACGGCCAAACGGTCGATCTGACGTCGATGGATCTTCTCATAAAACTTCGCCTTTTTATAAAAAATATACATATCGCCCCGGCTCAGGGAGGACTTGATTTCGGCGATGATCAACATGCCGTTTATCAGGATGAGATCCAGTTCAATCTCTTCGGGGCGGTCAAACACCTCCCCTTCCTCATCATATTCTTTTATATTCAGTACCTTTATATCAAAATCTTTCAATATATCCTTCAAGGCATTGCGAAACGAGGCTTCTGTACGAAGTCCCCATCGTGCGCCCAGGGCACCCAGGGTGGTGTCGTGCTTCCGGTTAATCGTTATATAGAGTTTCTCTATCTCTTTCTGATTCTCAGCCCACTTCTTATTCTGTTCGATCCTCTGTTCTTCCCACTTCTTATTCTGTT
>CBFDCR010000114.1:0-11786 GCA_965603365.1 uncultured bacterium | reverse complement strand
AACCTATTCTTCAAAATTATCTAATAGAATATAAATGCTTCTTATGTTAAAATGGTTTTGAAAAGAGTTTCGATTAATCAATGAATTCTGGATCTGAAAAAAATGGAAGACAACCTATTAGCTGATCTGGTATTAGAGAGGCTGGAATCTATGAAGAGCCAATTTTATCGGCTTTTGTGGATTGCCGGGCCTACCGAGTGCGGACAGAATCGTATCTTAACCCGGGTCTCCCGGCAAATCGATGCCCCCCTGCTGAATGTAAATCTGGCGATCTCCCGCGAATTGTTGGAATTATCCGAAAAGCAGCGGCCGCTTAGAGTATCGAGGATACTGGAGTCGGCCATAACGGCCCAATCTCCAAATGCCGTCATTTTGAAAAATATCGAACTTCTTTTCGACGCGGCTTTAAGGGTTGATCCCTTTCGCTTACTGCAAAAGATTTCCAGAAACATTACCCTGATAGTCGGCTGGAATGGTATAATAGAAGACAACCATTTGATCTTTGCGGTGCCCGGACATCCGGATTATAGGAAGTATCCGGTGAAGGAACTCAATATTTTAAGTTTCCAGGCATCGACCTGATGATTTGAAGGAGTTGGTTTAAATGAAGTATCGTGAGTTAATTCAGTTTGAGGCAATCGAAACGGTAATTCAACTTCGGGACGCCGATGCGTTTCCTGCTGCCCAAAAACTGGTGTCGTCCTATGTGATTTCGGAGGAGATGGCCTATCGATTGATTCATGTCGTCCTGCCCCATTTGCAATTTGAAAAACCGGGAGACAATAAGGGGATCTTAATTGTAGGGAATTACGGCACCGGTAAATCCCACCTCATGTCCGTGATATCGGGGATTGCGGAAAATGCCGAACTGGCAAAGGCGCTAACCAATGCCTCCTTTGCGGAGTCTGTTGAGGTTATTGCCGGCAAATTCAAAGTCGTACGCACGGAAATCGGTCACACCACTATGTCGCTGCGGGATATCCTGGTGGGTGAACTCGAAGCCCATTTAGCAGATCTGGGCGTGAACTACTCCTTCCCGGATGCCAGCCGGGTACCCAACAGCAAAAGATCCTTTGAAGAGATGATGAAAAGCTTCCATCAACAATATCCGGATCACGGACTACTGCTGGTGGTGGATGAATTGTTGGACTACCTGCGTACCCGCAGGGACCAGGAGTTAATTCTTGACTTAAATTTCTTGAGGGAGATCGGTGAAATCTGCAAAGATCTGCGGTTTCGCTTCATAGCCGGCCTGCAGGAAGCCATTTTTGACAGCCACCGCCTCGCCTTCGCGGCTGAAAGCCTGCGCAGGGTTAAGGACCGGTTTGAGCAGATCATGATTGTTCGCGAAGATGTAAAATTTGTCGTGTCCGAACGGTTACTCAAAAAAACAGCCCAGCAGCAGGCATTGATCCGTGACTATCTCGCCCCCTTTGCAAAGTTTTACGGCAATATGAACGAGCAGATGGACGAATTTGTGCGCCTCTTCCCGGTCCACCCCGACTACATTGAAACGTTTGAGCGTATCCGGGTGGCGGAGAAACGGGAGGTGCTCAAGACCTTATCACAGACCATGAAAAAACTCCTGGATTCAGAGGTACCCCCGGACCAGCCGGGAATCATCGGTTATGACAGCTATTGGCAGACCCTTCGAGGAAATCCTTCCTTTCGGTCTGTCACGGATATCAAGGCAGTCATCGACTGCAGCCAGGTGTTGGAAGCCAGGATTAAACAGGCGTTCACCCGGCCCGCTTACAAGCCGATGGCACTCCGTATTATTTACGCATTGTCCGTCCACCGGTTGGCTGTCGGGGATATCCATGCGCCCCTAGGGGCCACACCAGCCGAAATGCGGGACAGCCTCTGCCTCTACCAACCGGGCATAGATGAACTGGGCGGCGACCCCGCCGCTGATTTGCTCTCCCAGGTCGAAACGGTGCTCCGGGAAATTCACAAGACCATGAGCGGGCAATTCATCTCCTCCAATAGGGAAAACCTTCAATACTACCTGGATTTAAAAAAGGCCGACGATTACGATGCCCTCATCGAAAAACGGGCCGAAAGTCTTGAACCCTCACAACTGGACCGGTATTACTACGAAGCATTGAAGCGATTAATGGAGTGTACGGATCAGACTTATGTGACCGGTTATAAAATCTGGCAGCATGAAGTTGAATGGCTGGAACGAAAGTCGGCTCGCACCGGTTATCTATTTTTTGGTTCCCCGGTCGAACGGTCCACCGTCGTACCGCCGCGGGATTTTTACCTGTATTTCATTCAACCCTTTGAACCGCCCACCTTTAAGGATGAACAAAAGCCGGACGAGCTCTTCCTGCGCCTGACCAATATCCCCGATGACTTCCAGGTTCCCCTTAAGCACTATGCCGCTGCCCTCGATCTGACCTCGACTTCATCCGGCCATGCCCAGGCCACCTACGCATCGAAGACATCTCATTTCCTGACCGGGATGGTACAGTGGCTGCAAAAGAACATGACCAATGCCTTTGAAGTCACCTATCAAGGACGCACCAAACCCATTACCGAATGGGCAAAGGAACGATCCATTCGCGACCTTTCCGGTATTGCCCCCTATGAACGCATTAACTTCAGGGATCTGGTCAATACCGTTGCCGGTATTTGCTTAGCCCCCCATTTCCAGGAGCAGGCCCCGGGATACCCGGCCTTCTCCGTATTGATCACCCGGGATAACCGGGAGTATGCCGCCCTGGAGGCTTTGCGGGCCATCGCCGGTCAGAGCCGTTCCAAACAGGCGATTGCCGTTTTAGATGCCCTGGAACTGCTGGACGGTGACCGCCTGGTCCCCGCCCGGTCAAAATATGCCCGGTACATACTCGATATGGTAAACAAGAAGGGGCACGGCCAGGTGATCAACCGCTCCGAAATGATCCAGGAGGATCGGGGGGTGGAGTACATGGCCCCCAATGAGATGCGCCTCGAGCCCGAATGGGTACTGGTGATTATTGCTGCCCTGGTTTATGCCGGCGACCTGGTGCTGGCGGTTCCGGGAAAAAAATTCGATGCCACCGAATTGTCGCTCCTGGCCGCCTTCAACATTGAACAACTGATCCAGTTTAAATATATCGAGCGGCCCAAAGAGTGGGATATTCCCGCCTTAAAAGCTCTCTACGAACTTCTAAGCGTGCCGCCGGGCCTGGCAATAGGGGTTACCCACGGCAGCGATGAGTCGATCAAACAGCTTCAAGGGGCCGTTGACCATATGATCGACCGCCTGGTGCTGTTAAAGAGAGATCTCCAGGAGGGCATCTCCTTCTGGGGCCGGCCGGTATTCTCTGATGATGAGGCGAACTCTCTGCTGTCAAAGCTCGAGCAAATCACCCATTTTATGGAGTCCCTGAAGCCCTATTCCACGCCGGGAAAATTAAAGAACTTCAGACATTCGCTCCAAGAGGTTCAACAGCAGCACCAGGCATTGTCCGCGGTGAGGAAGATCGAATCGGTAAAGGAATTTGTCAATGAACTGGGGGATACCGCCTCTTACCTCTCCGTTGCCGAGGCCATCCTGCCCCCCGGTCATGAGATGGTCGGCAAAATCAAAATTCTGCACCGTGAGATGCTTGGCGGCTGTTCGGATAAAAGCCGGAGAACTTCGGCGCAGTTTCGCCAGGAGAGCCGGAAAAAGCTGAACGCCCTGAAAAAAAATTATATCCAGTCGTACTTAAAGCTCCACACTAAGGCCCGCCTGGGAGTCGCCGAGGATAATAGGAAGAAATCCCTGCAAAACGACCGGCGCCTGACAGACTTGAAAAACCTGGCCGAAATCGAGATCATGCCCCGTCTGCACCTGGCCGATTTCCGGGAACGGCTGGCCGGCTTAAAGAGTTGTTTTAGACTCACCGAACAGGAACTCGACAGGGGGGCCATCTGCCCCGTTTGTGAATTCAAACCCAACCAGGAACCACTCAAGACACCTGTGGGCATATATCTCAACGACCTGGAGGATGAACTGGATCAGATGGTGCATGACTGGACCCGGACGCTGCTGTCCAACCTGGAAGAGCCGGATACCCGGGGAAAATTTGACCTGCTGAAACCGGAGGCCCGGCAAACCCTGGATACATTTCTACAAAACCGGGCACTCCCCGATGATCTGGACCAGGAGTTCGTCCAGGTCCTCCGGGAGGTTTTTTCAGGGCTGGTTCGAGTCGCTATTACAGGCAGGGAACTGCGTCAAGCCCTGCTTTCAGGCGGTTCTCCCGCCACCCCTGGGGAGATAAAAAAACGCTTTGAAGAGTACCTGGGCAAACTTATCGGGAGCCAGGATCCGGCAAAGGTCCGCCTTGTTTTGGAGTAGAGGTATGGCCGATGAATAAAGACGAGTTGTTCAATCTATTGATTTCTTATGAATGGAAGGATGTGGAGTTTAAAGAGGCACGGATTAAAGTGCCCAAAACCGCCTATGAAACGGTATCTGCCTTTGCCAACACCGAAGGCGGTCACCTCGTTTTTGGGGTACGTAAAGAGGGCTCCGGCTTTGAAATCGTCGGTGTACTGGACGTAGACAAAGTGCAAAACGACTTTATCAGCTCGTTGAAGCCGCCGAAAGTCAGTAAGACCATCGATGTCCGGGAACATTTGCACCAGGAAGGCGGCGCCGATCTGCTTATATTTTATATTCCCGAATCCCCACGAGCCGAGAAACCCATCTTCCTGAACGGGGATATCCGGAGATCGTTTATCCGCAGGGGCGGCTGCGATATCTGCTGCACACCGGAAGAGCTGAAACGATTCATCAACGATGGGGCAGCCGAACGCTTCGACGGTCAAGCGGTGGATTTCGACCTGTCCACCTGCCTCGATACCGGCTCACTGAAATGGTACCGCCGGATGTATGAAGGACGGCCCGGCAATAAATCCTATGCCGAATTGGACGATTCGGATTTCCTCTTTGAGCTCGGCCTGTTGATTGAGCGTTCGGGCAGCCGCCTGCCTGGCCGGGCCGCGATTCTTCTTTTCGGTTGCAGCGGCCCGTTTCGCCAGCTTTTGCCCCGCCCGGTGGTGGACTGCCAGCGTTTTTCCATGACATCGGACGAGGAGGCAGCCGGCCGGCGCTGGCTGGACCGGGCGGTTGTCGAAGAGAACCTGGTCAAGGGCTGGCGGATCTTATTGGATTGGTATCAAAAGTTGTCGGATCATCCCTTCAGGGTTGATCCCGTCACCTTACAGCGGGAAGATGAGCCGCCGGACTATATTGCCTTCCGGGAGTCGGCGATTAACTTACTCATCCACCAGGATTATGCCGATCATGCCCGGAAACCCGCCATCAAACATTATCGTGACCGTACGGTATTCTGGAATCCCGGCGATGCCTTTGCCGCTCAAACAGACCTGCTGGAACCGGGCGAAAAAGAGGTGCGAAATCCCCGGATCGTGACGGCATTCCGCCGTATCGGCCTGAGTGAACATGCGGGCTGGGGCTTAAGGGAAGTGTTCCGCAACTGGCAGCAACTGGGCAACATTCCGCCGCACATTTGCAGCGATAAAGCCCGCAAGACCTTTGAATTGACCCTGTTAAAAGAGAAACTTTTATCGGAGGAACAACTGCTGTTTCAGGCCAACCTTGGGGTGCACCTGGGTGAACCGGAAGCCCGTGCCTTTGCTTATGCCTGCCGGAAGCGGGAGATTACTTTAATCGAGATAAAGACGGTAACCAATTTAAGCGGTTCAGAGGCGCGAAAAGTGGCCGAGGGTTTGTGTACACAGGTGCTGTTAAAGCCCGTCAAAGAGGGTGAACGCTACGTCCTGGCCGACCATCTCCGGGACCGGTTCCTGCCGCCGGCAGGGGTAGACTTGTCCACTGCACAAGTCGGTGGGAATCGGGGCGACTTGTCCACTGCACAAGTCGAGCCGCTGAAGTCCCTGAGTGAAGCCCAATGGAGGATCATTGCTCTCTGTGAAGTGCCCAGGAGACTGGCCGATATTATGGATGAACTGGGGGTGAGCAACCGCGGCTATTTTAAGACCCACCACTTAGGGCCCCTCATCAAAGGCGGCGTCATCCGCATGACCAACCCGGACAATCCCCGGGCTGCCAATCAAAAATATGTATTGACTGAAATGGGTCTCCGGCTTAAAATAAGCAGGCAAGAGGATAGATCTTCATGAATGGTGACGATAACCAGAAGGCGTTGTTTGCTGTCGAGCCTGGGCCTGAGCCGCAAGGGCCGGTGGAATGCCTGGGTATGACGTTTGAGAGTGATGGGGCGCGGCGGGAATACTTCCTGGAGAGGCTGCGGGAGAGGTTGAGGGACCCGGAGTTTCGCAAGATCGAGGGTTTCCCGATTGGCTCGGACGAAGACATCCTGGCCCTGTCCGACCCTCCTTACTACACGGCCTGCCCCAACCCCTTCATCGAAGACTTCATCAACCACTACGGCAAACCCTACAATCCAGATATATATTATAGCAAAGCCCCTTTTGCATCTGATTCCGTCGGAAGTAGACATAATCCAACTTACAAGGCTCACACCTATCATACAAAGGTACCATGGGAAGCACTTATCCCATATTTGCGGCATTACTTACCCGAAGGTGGAATTATTCTTGATTGTTTCTCTGGTTCTGGGATGACTGGCGTTGCTGCTTCTTATGCTTCAAAGGAAGGGCAAAATTATCATACTGTGCTTCAGGATTTATCTCCCATTGCAACATTTGTAGCCAGGAATACTCTAAAGCCAGGGGATTTTGATAATTTTTTGGCCTCCTCAACAGATATATTAAAAGAAGCCCAAAATGTTTTAGGCAAAGGTTGGAAAATAAAAAAAAATCCGGATTCAGAAGATATGGTTGATGTGGCTTATTATGTATGGTCAGAAATTATTATTTGCCCGAATTGTTGCTCAGAGTTAAATTTATGGGACTTAGGATACGACAAAGATTTAGAATTAAATCTCATAGAGTGTAGAAATTGTAATTTTATAGATAAAAGGAAGAATTTTGAACGTCAGACAGAGACATATTTCGATAAGTTTATAGGAAGATCGAGAAAGAGGATAAAACGTATACCTGTATTCGTCAGCTATTTAGATGGGAAGAGTCGAGGAAAGAGAAATCTTTCTGAAAAAGAACGTAAATCCGCTATCCCAGGATATTTGGGTGTTCCGGTGCATATCGCAACGGGGCAAAAAATTCTGAACAAGGAAGGTGAATGGGGAGTATTATATAGAAAGGGATACCATTATGGTATTGAGTATGTGCATGATTTTTTTAGTACCCGCAGTTGGGAGACAATTAGTTGGTTATGGAAAGCCGTAGAAACGTATCCTGTCTCGATTCGCCCTTTACTCTTCTTTTGGATAACAAGTTGTATTATGAAGTCATCTTTACTTATGGCGTTTAATCCGGATGGAATAGGTAGGGTAATGAAAGGTAACCTATATATAGGATCTGTCACTCAAGAAATGAATCCTCTTCATCTTTTGAGTATTTCTAGAGAGGACATTAAACGATTTTTGATTGAGCACGAAAATAAAAAATCCAGATCTTCTGCTTTTATCATTGATACTTCTTCTTCGACCTCTTTAAGATTTCCGACAAATACTGTAGATTATGTTTTGATTGATCCACCTTTCGGAGGAGTTGTACCATTTGTTGAATTGAATTTTATCTGGGAGTCCTTCCTTAATGTTCGTTCGAATGAAATTTATGAAGTGACAGTTAATTCAGTCCGAGATATTGGAGAAGGCAAATATTTTAATAACATAACGAAATGCTTCTCAGAGGCTTTCAGGGTACTTAAACCCAGCCATTGGATGACAATCATTTTTCATAACTCAAAGAATAGTATATGGACTATTATTCAACAGGCTATCGGAATGGCAGGTTTTGTAGTTGTGGATGTTCGCGTTCTAGACAGAAAACAAGGCGCTATAAAGCAGGTGACATCTACCAGGGCGGTTAAGCAGGATTTGATTATTTCGGGGTATAAGCCGAATGGGGGGTTGAATGAGAGGTTTAAGTTGGAGGCGGGGAGTGAGGAGGGGGTGTGGGATTTTATGCGCTCTCATTTGAAGCAATTGCCGGTCTTTGTTCCCAGGAACGGGCAGGCAGAAGTCATCGCCGAAAGACAAAACTACCTCCTCTTTGACCGCATGGTCGCCTTCCACGTCCAGCGAAACGTCACCGTCCCCCTGTCGGCCGCCGAATTCTACCAGGGCCTCAGCCAGCGCTTCCCCGAAAGGGAGAGCATGTATTTCCTACCCGAACAGGCCGCCGAATACGACCGCAAGCGCCTGACCGTCAAGGAAATCAGGCAGCTTGATCTATTCGTCAACGACGAAGCCTCCGCCATCCAATGGCTCAAACAGCAGTTGATTAAAAAACCCCAGACCTTCCAGGACATCCACCCCCAATTTTTAAGAGAGATCGGCGGCTGGCAGAAACATGAAAAATCACTGGAACTGTCGCTGCTCCTGGAACAAAACTTCTTGCGCTATGACGGCAAAAGCGAAGTCCCCAACCAGATTCACGGTTACCTGTCCACCAACTATAAGGAACTGCGAAATTTAGCCAAAGACGATCCCGCGCTGCAAGCCAAAGCCAGGGACCGCTGGTACGTACCCGACCCCAACAAGGCCGGTGACCTGGAAAAACTGCGGGAACGGGCGTTATTAAAAGAGTTTGCAGAATATTTACCCCCCGGGTACAAACCCCTCCACCATGACACCAGACAGGGCGTTCTTCCCGGGTTCAAACCCCGAAAGGATATACCCAGGGGGCAGCGGTTGAAGATCTTCCGCCTGGAAGCTGTGCGGGCGGGCTTTAAAAAAGCCTGGCAGGAACGGGACTATACCACCATTATTGCCGTGGCCCGGCGCATCCCGGAAACCGTACTCCAGGAGGACCACCGGTTACTCATGTGGTACGACCAGGCCCGCACCCGGCTGGGAGAATACGACATCTAAACGGACAGCGGGAGATACACATGCGCAACTGGTATGACGCAGTATTAAAGGAACTCATACCCCATGCGGCACCCATTACCCTGGCCGCCGACCCCGATGGACTGCTCTCCGAAGAGGCGCTTCTCCGCCATATTCACGAAAAGGGATTTGAGGTGACTGTTTTCGAAGACCCGGTGGCCTTCCGGTACGCCTATGAATCCAGGTTTCGGCCTCGCCTGGAGCAGGGCGAGCCTTTAAACCTCATGGTGATTGTACGCCGCCATGCCGGCAAGCTGGATTCCCTGCCCTATGACCTGCTGCAGAATGGGCGCAAGGTGTCATTCAGCCTGAGCGATCTCTTCCCGACATTTAGTTACCCGGCAGTTGCCGCCCTTGACCGGGAAGACCTCGAGGTACTGTATAAGGCCCAGCAGGTTTACCATCCCGGAACCCTGGGGGAAAACGGGACAAAAGATTTTATCCTCCGCCATATTTTTGAAATTGCGCCTGAACTGATCAAGCAGGATAAAGATCTGCTGCGGGTGCTCCTGCGCCTTCACTACAGCGGACGGCGCATACCGGGGCTC
Source organism: uncultured bacterium (assembly GCA_965603365.1). GTDB lineage: Bacteria > Acidobacteriota > Aminicenantia > UBA2199 > UBA2199 > JAHELQ01. The sequence goes on along the minus strand of CBFDCR010000114.1, from coordinate 2,278 downwards.
CTGAACGATCGTTTTTTAGAGATTTTAAAGCAGCACCGGGTTTTTAATGACTGGCCCCTGGATAGTATCGTTCCCCATCGGGAAGACTTCTTTGCCTTCTTGCAGGAACGCTGGCCGCTGTTCCTGGAGCGGATGGCTGCTTCGGGGAAAAACGAAGGGGCCGGGGCAGAAAAAGCGCCGACGCTGAAATACCCGGGGCCGCCGCTTCTGCCTTTTGCCCATGAGGATATCCGCATTTATATCGACAATCTATTTAATGAAGGATTCCTGAAATCGGTTTCCCACCGGCGGGGAGATGTATTCAAGAATACCTGGGCCCAGGTGGGCGTCTACATCGATCCCAATGTTGAAAGGTGCCGACGGCTGGAAAAGTTATTCCAATCAATCTCGGCGTCCGTGCCCACCATCGATTCACGGTATAAAGAGTGGCTTCTATTTGCCCACCGCTGGGCAGAGCTCAATACCCTGGCTGCCGGGCTCGATGATTTATCGCCCAGGAACCGTAAACCTGCGCCGGCGGAATTGAGGGAATTAAGAGACAGGGTCGATGATGGGTTCACGGCCTGGATGTCAAGGCGCTATGCCAGCCTGATTAACCTGCCGCCTTTACCACCCGTTATGCTGCATCATATTCCCCGGTGGCTGGCCCGGCACCTGGCAGAGACGAAGCGGGGAAAGATAGCTCTTCTTCTGGTGGATGGGCTGTCGCTGGATCAGTGGTTCGTACTGCGAAGATCGCTGCCAATTTCTTCGTCCGGGATACAGTATCGAGAATATGCGGTATTTGCCTGGGTCCCGACTATTACAACGGTCTGCCGTCAGGCATTATTCGCCGGCAAGCCCCCCCTGTATTTCCCCGGCAGCATCCACACCACCGAGCGGGAACCGGCCCACTGGGTACATTTCTGGCTGGACCAGGGATTGAAAAAAAACGAAATACTCTATCAAAAGGGAGTCAATGAAAATGACCTGGATCAACTGGCAGAGTTGTTCTCCAGCTCCAAACTCCGGGTGGCCGGACTGGTAATCGATAAGGTAGACAGGATCATGCACGGCATGGAACTGGGGGCAGCCGGCATGATTAACCAGATCAGACAGTGGGCAAAACAGGGTTTTATGGCGGACTTGATCAATCTTCTCCTGGATCATGGTTACAGCATCTTTTTAACTTCGGATCACGGCAACATCGAGGCTGAAGGATGCGGCCGGCCCCGTGAGGGAGTAATAGCCGATCTAAAGGGAGAGCGGGTTCGCTGCTACAGTGACCCGCTGTTGAGGAGACGAACGAAGGAGGCCTTTCCCGAAGCCAGGGAATGGCCGACGGTGGGACTGCCGGCAGACTACCTCTGCCTGCTGGCTCCGCACAGACTCGCCTTTGCGCCCCCCAGGCAGCGGCTGGTTTGCCACGGCGGTATCTCCCTGGAAGAAGTCATCGTACCCCTGGTTAAAATGGAGAGGAGCAACAATGAATGAACGGGTAAACCGGGTGGGCTTCAGCCAGCGTATTCGTCTCGAATGGCTCCAGCAGACCGCCAACCTTGTGCTGGCCGGGAATGACAGGGAGACGGTTTACCATGTACTTCAAAATTTTTTAAAAAATAAGCTCTCGGTGGACAGTGATGCTGAGCGGGGGAGTCGCGAAAAAACGATCACCATCCTGATGAAGATCTGGCTAAACGTACCCCCAGGTTTAGAGGTGCTTCGGGACGACGGACTAGAGCTTGTGCGCACCGTAAATAAGGATCTATCTATTGCCCTTCACTGGGGAATGACGATGGCCACATATCCCTTCTGGGGAGCAGTGGCTGCCAGTGTGGGGCGACTGTTACGCTTGCAGGGCTCCTTTTCGGTTTTCCATGTGCAGCGGAGACTCCGGGAGTACTACGGGGAACGAGAGACGGTAGCCCGGGCCGTTCGCAGAGTCATCCGCTCATATTATGATTGGCAGGTTATTAATGAAACCGGGAAAAAGGGCATTTATCGCTCTGGTCAGGCAAGGGAGATCTCCGGTATTTCACTCATCACGTGGCTGATTGAGGCGCTGCTACACACGAACCGGGATCAGAGGGGAAACTTTAGAGAATTGATCAACAGCCCCGCCTTATTCCCGTTCCGGTTGGATCGAATCAATCCCGATTTATTAAAATCTTCAAAACGAATCAAGGTCATCAAGCACAATCTCAACGAGGACATCATCTTCTTAGATTGAGTAACCATTATCAAAGCCCAAAGTGTTTGTTTTTTGTGTTAAAAGTGGACAGGGGTGGTTATATATGGT
>CBFDCR010000113.1:0-11929 GCA_965603365.1 uncultured bacterium | reverse complement strand
AAAACTGTCGGGGAATTTAAACAACTTTTTGTCTCTTTTATTATAACCTATGCAACATAAAAGAAGAAATCATCCACATGAAGGGAAAAACCATTCCCATAACGGACGAAATCATCCACATAAGGGGCGGAGCCATCCCCATAAGCGGCAAAACCATTCCCATGCCCGGCAAAACCATTCCCATACCGGGAGAAATCATCCCCATACCCGGCAAAACCATTCCCATATGGTATGTATAAGAAAAATCCCCGCCTTTCACCCGCCAGGAGATCCTTTACAGGATATCTTCGGCAACTTTTTGGAAGGGGAATTGTCTTTATATTTTAGAATGGGGGGTGGCCTGGTTCCTGGTTGGTGTTTGGAAACTAAATGATAAGGATAAGGAGGTAGTGAAGTAAGATGAAACGTAAAAAATTTGACAATAAGTTGACGTTAAATAAGAAGACCGTGGCCCATCTGGATAATGAGGAGAAGAGTCGGGTGAGGGGTGGACTCTTGCCGTCTGATCCGAGGGTCTGTCCGTATTTTTTTATTTTACTTCTAAGGTGAAATCCTGTAAATATTGTAGATGACTATAGTATGGTGTCTTCAGCGCTTCGGCCAATTATACATAGATGATTTCCCTTTGGGCTCTGCTTTTAATGATGGGATTCATGTATTTGTAGTTGACCAATTCGACTTTCCTTCTAAATTTTCTGGATAAAATTTCTTCTAATTTTATATAATCAAAATAACCAAACTTTTTTCCGTCGGAAAGTTCGTACACAATATCGATATCGCTGTCTTTATTATAGTCATTCCTGGAATAACTGCCGAAGAGTCCAATCGTTTTGATATGAAACATCTCTCCGAATTCTCCTTTTTTCTCCGTTAAAAACTTTAGTATATCTTCTCTTGTCAATGTGTACTCCTAAAATTGTACTTTCACATTGGTATTATAAAACGATTGTAGAAATTATTCAAATAAAAATCTTTCATAAATAGATTTTTTCATCCGTTCTTCCTGATTAACGTACTCGGTGGGTGTAAGGGAGTTTTATTGGGGGTAGTAGTGGCGGTAGTAGAAGTGGTTGCGGAGGATGGTTTTGACATAGCTGCGGGTTTCGGTGAAGGGGATCATTTCGATGAATTGGTCGTCCGGTACGGGGCCGAACTCCCGCAGCCAGCGGTCTGCCCGGTGCTCGCCGGCATTGTAGGCTGCCAGGGCTAAATAGGTCTTGCCGTTGTAGCGGTCGAGCAATTGTTTGAGGTATTGGCAGCCGAGGCGTACATTGAGTTCCGGCTTGAATAGGTCCCGTCTGTTCAGACGAATATTGTCAGGACGGGCCAATCTGCGGGCGGTGCCCAGGAGGAGCTGCATCAGGCCAAGGGCCCGGGCCGGGGACACGGCATCGGGCCGGAAATAGCTTTCTTCCCGGATCAGGGCCAATATCAGGTGGGGATCAATCTGGTTTTTTTGGGCATGGTAGCGCACCAGGGATTCGTACTTGAGGGGGAGATAAAGCGCCCGTAAGAAGCGGGGCAGTACGATCTCCGGGTAGTGGGGGAAATTTTTTCGGAAGGCGATAAATGCCTGCTGGAGTTTGCCTTGCTTCAGATAGAGGATGGATTCAATGATCTTCAACATGTTTTGATCGCTCTGGGTTAATTGGGGTTCTGCCTGGACCTCGCGGATGAAGGACAGCGATTCCTGGCTGAAACCGGCTTGCAGCAGCGATGTCAGATCGCGGCTGATTTTCCGAAACAGGGGGCTCTGTCTGCCGTCGATCAGTTGGGTAAAGGGTCGGAGGATCCGGCTGTTCAGGAGGAGGTGGGGAGGGATGTTGTGGGTGGGCATGCTCATGGAGAAATAATAAGAGAATGGGGTTTCCCGGAGATTTGGGGAGGGTATATTTTTAATCCGGCTCCACCAGTATCGGTTGGCCAGCCGGTAGGAGGGAATAGGGGAGTCGGTTCCTTGTTTGAAGTATTGCAGGGCCCTTTCTTCGTGGTGCTGCCGGTAATGGGCCCAGGCGCTGATCCACAATACCCGCCAGTGGGAGTGGTCGTCGGTTCTGGATAGGGCGATATATCTTGAAAAGAGTTCAAGGGCCAGGTTGTATTCCCCTTTGACTGTCATCAATCCGCCGCTGTCCAGCAGCAGTTGGGGGTAGACGGCGGTGTCGTCTTTTAGGGCCTCGATCTGGTCCAGGATGTCTTCATAGTCGTCTTGGCGTATTCTGATTTTGATCTGGATCTCTCTTTTGTGGTTCGCCAGTTCTGGGGCGGTGACCTTGTTGAGCCAGTATTGGGCACGGCTGTAGCGCCGCCGCCGGTAGTTGTATTCGCCGTTAAAGAGATGATTGATCTGTTGAAAGGGAGAGTATTTTTGTTCTCTGAATAGTTCCGAGAATTGTCCCCTTGCCGTCAGGTAGAGGAATTTATTAAACCACTCCTGGGAGGAGAGTTTTCCCAGGAAGAGGCGCAACTGCTGGGGGGAGAGTATGTTCTGAAAATGTCGGAGGTGTTGGCTGGGGAATAGTTCTTTGAATAGCAAGAAGGCCCGCCTGTTTTTCCGGGTCCCGACGAGGCTGTGGAGGTACATGCGCCGCCATCTGGGATCGGGCAAGGGATTCTGCTTATAATCCTGGAGAAACGTGTTGTATCTTTTCTGGCCGTACAGGTATTCCAGATAAATTTTCCGTTTTTCCGATTGGAGGTAGCGATAGTCGCCATCGAGGTTCGGCAAAATTTTGGGAATCTCCTGGTAGCGCTTTTCATCCAGGAGTTTTCGAGCCGACTCAAGAGCCTTCATATCCCGGATGATTTTCGGTTGGTCGGCGCGGGTCGGTGGATCGGTTAAAAATCCATTTAGAATCCGGTAATTGCGCAATAGGCTGCGGCGGCGGTTGTCCCCTTTCTCTTCGCCGGGATCATCGGTGGAGAACAGGCCGCAGACCAGGAAAGCGGCGGCCATGGAGACAATCAGGAGCAATTCGACCTGGAAAATGTATGTAAGGGGGGATCCCCGTCTAAATAGTTTCAAATGGATAACCCTGCAAAACCGATCGATCTCCTTTGGCCAGGATCTTAATTAATTGTTGCTCAAATACCGACAAATCGTCGAATTTTCTTAAATACTCCTCTTTGGCCTGCTCGATGGTATCGCCCAGAACTTCAACCAGGGTTTTGTTTTTTATTCCCTCGTCAACGGTTCTTTGATTATACAGAATAATATCGTTGATAATCACCCTGGCCTTTCTTTCGGGGTCGTTTGCTCTGGTTGATTGGGGCAGAGCGTCTTCTAACTCAATCAGTTGGTTCTCCGGCGCTTCACTGAAGTCTTCGAGGAATTTTCTGGTTTGAACTTTTGCCAGCAGCTTTTGTCTTAATGGCAGCAAATCCAGACTCATCTCACCGATGGTGGTGATGATTTCTATCTCCTTCTCTTTGATCTTTTTTTCACCCCTGGCATCGGTATAAATAACCGCCTGGGGTTTGCCCTTAACAAAGAAGGGCAGGACAAAGACCTTTTGCGGCAGTTCTCCCCCGAATCTGCTGTAGATAAGGTGGTCATCCGGTTGGGATGAGGGTGGACCGGTATAAGGCTCTTTGGTATCCAGGGTTTGTTTAAAAATAGTGTCGGCGGATAGAGAAAAGAATATTTTCTTGATGTCGTCATCGGAAATTTCGTCTTTCTGTTTGGAAAAACCTTTACCTTTCCAGCCGACCAATTTATCGTCTCTCACCAGGAAAAGTGCCGCCCGGGTGCAGAAGTGATTAATGCCTTCCAGCAAATTGGTGATTAATTTGAGTTGATTGTCGGCGGTAGAAATTTTCTTTGTGCTTTCATGCAAAATATTGATTAGATCGCTTTGGGGAGATTCTTTGGCGATCTTGAGATCTCCTGGAATGGTGTATGTAAAGAAATCTGCCGGTTCTTTAATGGTTTCCAGTTGATTCATGAGCTCTTCCTGGGCTTGATGGATTTTGGCAACGAAGATGGATTTCTTTTCAGTCAAGACTTTATCGATAAATTCTTTTAATTGGTTCTCTGACATGATAAACCTCCTATATACCGGATTCCAGGCGGCTGGCCAGTATTTCCGGCAGTCCGGCGTTTCTGATTTTGGTTTGAGTTTGCTTAAGGTTATAGGAAAATCGCTGGAAATAAATTTCCTTTTTGGTGGAGTCAAAAATAATGAAACTGGGGTTGGAGTTCTTATCTCTGGGTTGGCCCACAGATCCGGGGTTAATCAAATATTTTGTATTGGGGTCCAATTTAATTTTAATATTACTGTTGAGGGGGACGGTGTCTATTTTGTCGTTTCTCAGCAAATAGATGATGGGGAAATGGGTGTGACCGAAAAAACCGATGGATGTCTCCATAAATTTAAAGGATTCGGCAGCCTCAAATATCGAAAATACGTAGTAATCTTCATCGAAGGTGGAACCGTGGCACAAGGAGATAAAGCGATCCACCACGATGGGTCCTTTTTTCAAGTTTTTGAGAAATTTTTGGTTGTCTTCACTGATCTGGATTTTGCTCCATTCTGCCGAAAATGCGGCAACGGGATTAAAGAGGGATGAGGATTCGAGACCGGCCACCACTTTATCGTGATTTCCCCTGATGCTTTCGAATTTTCCCAAAGTCCGGAATAAGGAGATGGTCTCGTCCGGATTCGGACCGTAACCCACCAGGTCACCCAGGAATAAGTAATGATCCACGCTTTTTATCTTTTTGAGATTCAACAGCTTTTCGAAAGCCTCCAGGTTACTGTGGATATCGCTAAATATCAGGTATCTCATCCCTCACCCTTCGTATGACCTGGCGGCCCTTTCATACATTGTGTCGGCATGGTAAGAACTGCGCACAAACGGACCCGATTCCACCGCCGTAAAGCCGAATGATAAAGCCAATTCCCTCAAGGCGGCAAATTCACCGGGATTATAGAACCTTTCAACCTTTACGTTTTCTCTGCTGGGCTGGCAATATTGCCCGATGGTTAAAAGCCGAACACCCTTTTCCGTCAGATGGGCAAACAACTCCTTGAGTTCGTCAGGGGTCTCGCCTAAGCCGACCATGACACCCGATTTGGTAATCATGCCCCTGTCGGAACTGTGTTTCAATACCTTCAGGGACGACTGGTAGTTGGCGGGGTGGCGGTTGACTTTTTCGTACAACCTTTTAACGGTTTCTACATTGTGGTTCAAGACCGCCGGTTGGGCGTCTAAAACCACATCCACCGCCTCCGGATCTCCTTTGAAGTCGGGGATGAGCACTTCGATTTTCAAATCCGGCTGATGCTGTTTCAGGATTTTGATGATCCGGGCGAAATGGCGGCTGCCGCCGTCTTCCAGGTCGTCTCTGGTCACCGAAGTGATAACGGCATATTTTAATTTTAAAATTTTAACCATTTCTAAAATACGCCGCGGTTCGTCTGCATCCAGCAGCCTGGGTATTCCGTGTTTGACTGAGCAAAACAGACAGTTGCGGCTGCAAATGTCTCCCATGATCAGGAAAGTGGCATGGTTGTGGTTCCAGCATTCGCCGATATTGGGGCACCTGGCACTTTGACAGATTGTATGAAGTCCCCTCGATTCCAGATCTCTTCTTATTTTGAAATATTGGCTGCCGGAAGGTATCCGGGCCTTTAGCCAGGTGGGTTTGGGGATTCGGCTTTCGTTCAGCATCGTATCTTTATTTGATCAGGTAAATTTCGGTTTGAGGTTCCGATAGCCATTCGGCACTGTTCTGGGTGATCAGCACCATCTCTTCTACGGTGACCACGCCGTTTTCCGGGAGATAGAGCCGGGGTTCGATGGTAAATACCTGACCTGCTTCCAGGGGCATGAAGGGCAATTTACCGTAGCGCTCCCAGTCGGGGGCCAGCAGTGCGCTGCCGTCGTGGGCAGACCTGCCCACCTGATGGCCCAGGGCATGGGGGTACTCTTTATATCCCCGGGACACGATATAATCCCTGGCGATTTCATCGATATCGAAGCCTTTTACCCCGGGTTTCAAGGCCTCGAAGGCCAGGCGGATGGACTCCAAAATGGTGTCAAAGCCCTTCATCACTTCTGCCGGCGCTTCGGTTTCGCCCTCCTTCAGTATGTACCAGGTGCGCTGCAAGTCGGAGCAATATTTCTGGTAAATCACGCCAAAATCTGTATTGAATACGTGCCCCCGTTCCAGCACTTTATCCGTAGGACCCGAATGGGCACCGGTCTCCTGGGGTCCGGCAAACACCGAGGGGCAGTGGTCTTCTTCCCAGGCCGGTTCATAACCCATCTTTTCCCTTTCATCCGTGATGAATTTGGCGACTTCTTTCTCGCTCATACCGGGTTTAACATGGGTGGTTACTTTATCATATATCTCCAATGTTATCTCGATGGCTTTTTTAAGGCGTCGGACCTCTTCCGCTGACTTTCTGCCCCTCAGTCTGGCAATGATGTCCTCGGCTGAAATAAGCCTGTCTTTAAAATCCGTTTCCTCCAGCAATTCCATAAGTTTTAAATACTTACCGTGAGTCAGGCCATCGGCCGTGGGTGAATCAAGGGAGTAATTAATGGCGATCCTCTGGGGGCTGTGCCGGTTCAGCAGTTTGAGAAGGTCATCCTTTGGCGAACCTTTGTAGGCAAATATCTTGTCGAAGATGTCTAACCGTTTGATTTTTTCGATGTCCAGGTTGCCCACAATGGCATATTTCTCGCCGGTTTTAAAGAACAGGAAAAACGACATCCAGGTGACGCCGGTACCGATGATAAAATCCATGATGGGATCGGACAATACATCTGATTCTTTGTCAATCACCATCCATAGGTCTGTATCTGTTTCATTTAAAATGTCGATGGCCTGCACAATTTTCTCTTTTTCCATTTTGATCTCGAGTCCCTCACTTATATCTTGATATAACATAATCTTTAATTTCTGTAAACAATTTCTGATTAAATCTTATTTTATAGTCATCTCGTTTGTTGAATATAAAGGTGGTAAAGAATCTACCCTTTAATTCTGAACTCTTCTGGCGGTAAAATGTAATCCTTTCCCGCTCAAAATCCGCATCCCCTGTCAGCGTTTTGTTTTTCAATTGGACGATAACCACTTCGGTCTTGAATTGGATGGGATCTGAATACTGTTTTTCATTTAATGAGAAAATTTTGTCGTCCAGCCCTGATTTGACGGGAAAGTAGGCCAATTTGTCGCCCCGTTTATAAGTATAGTCTGTGGCTTTCAGATTATTCTGTTCTAAGAAATTCTCTTTCTTTTCGTCATCCATTCGTTTGAGCTGGTTGGACGCCCCTTGAGCCTCATTCATCAGTAGATCCAATTTTTTAGTTAACACCAGTTTTTCCTTCACCCCTTCCTTTACCTCTGCGAGTGGCTGGACCGCCGGTTCAATGATTTCCGACAGTTGAAGGATGGCCATTCCCTTTACAAATTCTACCGGGAAGGCCACTTCTTTGGCCGCCATCGAGAATAATTTCCGGGAAATATAGCCCATCTCATCGATCTCTTTGACGGCTTCCCCCGGGGTCACCGGCCCGGTATCCACCGCCTCGATCCCCATCTCTTTGACGGCCACCTTTATATCCGCTTCATCTTTAAATTTAGAATGGATTTTTTCCAGCTTTTCTCTGACCAGGGCGTTCAACTTTTCCTTTTCAATTATGGCGTGAATCCGCTCTTTCACCTTGTTAAATTCTTCCTGTTTTTCCGGCACTTTCTCGGATACGAAGAGCAGTGAAAAGCCTTCCTGGGTGTCCACCGGAGATGAGACCTGGTTTTCTTCCAGCCGTTCGATGATGCCTAACTCCTGTTTGGTAAAACGTTTCCAATCGGTGTAGCCCCAATCGCCCCCATTTTTGGCCCGGTCGCCCTGGGAGATTTTTTTGGCCTCTTCGGAGAAGTTTGCCGGGGTGAGCTCTTTGGCGATTTCTTCGGCCTTCTTTAATACCTCTTCCCGTTGGCCTTCGTCATACTTCAGAAGGATACGGGAGACTCTGGTTTTGCCGGGGGTGATGAATTGGTCTTTGTTTTCTTTAAAGTAGTCGTAAAGTTCCGTATCCGGAATGCTGACCTCTTTTTTGAAATCTTCAAATTTAAACGCGATCACAGAGCCCCTTCTCTTTTCTGCGGTCTTGAAGTCTTCCTGGTGTTGGTCATAGTATTCCCTCAATTCCTTCTCATCGGGCTGGATATCTTTTTTGATTCGATCGGTTCTGAACACGAAATAATTCAACTCCGCCTGGTCCTTCTCCTTTTTGTACATCTCTTTTAGTTTTTCTTCCTCAATGACAAGGCCGACGGTGACCAGGTCCCGGTATTTTTCTTGAATAATTCCCTTTTTTAAATCCCTTTCAAATTCGGTGACGTCGATTCTGGCATAGGCCAGCCGTCTTTCGTATTCCTTCACCCCGATGAATGGGCCATCCTTCTGGTAATTCTCTCTAAAAGGATATATCCTGACAGGTCCCTTTTCTTTGTCGTCGTGAACTTCATTGTAGTTCAGGATTTGGTCTCTCAGTTCATCGCTGGAAACCGTCAGCTTTAATTTATCCGCTTCTTTCTGGATGATCAGGCTACTGATATTTTGCTGCAGTATTTGTTCCGGTATCTGGAGCTGGGTTATGAATGATTTATTCAAGCCTCCTTTGAACTGTCTGTCGTAACGCTCCAGGGCCTTGGCCAGATCTTTATGGAATTGATCGCCCGACAGGGCGGTTCCATCAATATTGACCACATCGGAATCACTGCCCCTTAGGTTCATTCCACCGGTTCCCCATTCTATAAACACGAACCCGATAAAGGCAATAATCACCACCCACAGGGTCCATGATAAAGATTTAACGTTTTGTCTCATTTTTTGTAACATTTTCTTCTCCTAATAATTGGTCTCCCTTTTTTTTGTTTTCTTTATATCGGCTGGCTAAGGGTAAATAGACGGTTATGACTGCTCCTTCGCCATCGTTGCTGATTAAAATATTCCCCTGATTTTCTTGAATGATATTGTAGGCAATGGACAGGCCGATACCCTTTTTTTGTGTCCTGCTTTTGGTGGTGTAGAAGGGATCGAATGCTTTGTCGATATTTTCGAATCCACCGGCGTTGTCCCTGACTTCTACTATAGCGCTGGCTTTATCGATGGATTTCTTTAGTTGAATTTTAATCTGGCCATCCCTGATATGGTTGTCGAAGATGGCCTCAACCGCGTTTTCGATAATACCTTCGAATACCTGCCAGAGAGAGAAATGATTGCCGATAACGAAGATCGTTTCATCGGTGAATTGTTTTATGAAACGAATTTCCTCATTTTCATGCTTTCCCTTGATGGTTTTGACTAATTTTTCCAGTAGATTGGATAAGTCGATTTCCAGTTTGGCCTGCCCGATTTCGGGATTCAATTGATTCAGTTCTTTGAGGATATTCTTGATTCTGATGGATTGATCTTTAATCAGGGCCAATTTGTCTTTCAGATAGGGAGAGATATCATCCCGCAGCTCCATCAAATCAATATAGCCTAAAATACCGGTTAGGGGATTGTTGATCTCGTGGGCAAATCCGGCCACGATGGCGGTCAGGGATTTTTGTTTTTCGGTTTGTATGATCTTTTGCTGCGTGTTTTTGAGCTCTTCCATTGCTTTTTGCAGCTTCTGATAAGTCTCGTCTAAAATCTCGCTTCGCCTCTGGATCTCCCCTTCTAAATTCTGCCGGGTCTTTTTGAGTTCGGCCACTCTACTTTCAATCTTTTCGGCCATGATATTAAATTGTTCCGCCAGCAAGGAAAATTCGTCGTTGGTATCAATTCGCAGCCGCCGGGACAGCTCACCGGACCCCACAGTTTCCAGGCCCTCCCGGATCGTTTTGATGGGTCTCGTTGTTTTTTTGATTTTGAGGCCCAAAAAAAGCATTGACAGGATGAAGATGGCCGGTGGCAAATAGGAAAGGTGGCTTTTAAGTTTGGCCGAAAGCGGCAGGTTATCTAAAAGTATCCACCGGAAATGGACCAATATAAAGGTTAATATAATAAGGATGGTAATGAATGCGATATATATTTGAAATTTTACATGTATTGCCCAAAATTTTTTCATTATTCCTATCTTTTAAATTCAGATTCTATTATAATTCCTTATAAATATCAAGTCATTTTAACGGAACTGCCGGAGTTTCGGCAAAGTTTTTTCCCTTTTGGAAAGGGATTTGAGATTAAAATTGAAAAATGGGGGGGATCGGATATAATTTTATCCAGAAGAAAAAGAACAGCTATGGACGGTAAGAAGGCAGCGGTGAAGACGATTCCCTACGGCCTATCGGATTACGAAAAGTTCGTTACCGGCAAATTACTATTATGCAGAGGCTCTTCGTTATTATCGATGAATATGACAACTTTGCCAATACTAATTTATCGACTTCCGGTAGAGGGGATTACCAGGCCATTACCCATGGGGAAGGATTTTTCCGGGCCTTTTTTAATGTGCTAAAGGAAGGCACCTCCGGTTCCGGGGCGCCAATCGGCCGGTTATTTCTGACCGGTGTGTCACCCCTGACCCTCGATGGTGTCACCATCGGCTATAATATCGGGGAGAATGTCTCCCTGGATGCCGCCTTTAACCAGATCCTGGGGTTTACCGGAAACGATGTTCGGGAGATGTTGGATTATTACCAACGGGCAGGACTCATCAAAGACGATCTTGAATTCTTGATGGAGATCATCGATGAGTGGTACGGCAGCTACTTGTTTTCGAAGTATGCCGATAGTAACGAGAGGCTGTACAATTCGGATATGGTGCTCTACTTTTTAAAGGAGTATTTTAAGACCCGGGCGGTACCGGAGGATCTAATCGACCGGGATGTGCGAATCGATTATGAAAAATTGCGGCACCTCATCTTTATTCTATTTTGGCTTGATTTTGGCTTGTTTACCATAAGAAGTCCTGCACCGATGAAAAAGGGGGGCGCACCGGCTAAAAAAGAAAGGTGTGCTGGCGGGAAATCTTTCTGCATCAGTGAAAGTTCGATTTGCACCGGTGAAAAGTGAATCTGTACCTGCGCAAAGTCATGTTGCACCATCCCAAATGACATTCCGGTCTGTCCCCTTCCCTCCCCTAACTACACTATTTTAAAAATGTTTTTAAAATAACATGGTTAATCATGTTCTGGCCGACTTTTTTTACTTCCAGCTTTGACCCTATTCTCTGGTCTGGAAGCATTTTTCACTGCAAAGTGCGCCTCATTTTATTTATGTAAATATATGTAAAGTTTTTTTACGCCTGTTTAGCCAATAGATGGTATGTCTTACATGACTTTTCGAGCCCACACTGCAGTGTACTAAATCTATACACTTTGGACTTTTCGCCGGTGTGCCTGACTGGGACCAGGATTTCTAGCTAATTGTTAAAAAACTCATGTTAAGAATGTTTACGGTAAATGGGGATTTTCATAACCGTTTAACCGACTAAGTTGTCGAAATCCTGTGGTGAAAATCCTTCCGGTAACGGGGGGCTTTATTGGCAAAAAGTTTGCTGTAATGATAATATTTCCTTTTGTTGCTCATTATAGCATCAAAGAGAAATATTTCAAAGAGGTTGATTTTTTTGAGGCTTATGATGGCCTCTCATCCCACTCGTCTCTGTTTTTTAAATTTAAAGTTGAAAAAAGTTTCTTTTTATACTATTATTTTTCTAGAAAAATTTTTTTTAGTATTGACAAACGCAAAATATTCTATATAATGAGTATCGTTTTCCGCCGGTGGCGGAAATTGGGATCTTTGAAATCTGAGTAGAGTGAATGTTTCAGCTTTGTGTAAGGTGTCGAGCCTTACACAATAGAATAAACTAAACTAAACTAAACTAAACTTAAAAGTCGAAATGAGGTTTTTATAACCTTATAAATCGAACTGGAGAGTTTGATCCTGGCTCAGAGTGAACGCTGGCGGCGTGCCTAACACAT
>CBFDCR010000112.1:0-12031 GCA_965603365.1 uncultured bacterium | reverse complement strand
TCGATCACCAGGTAAAGATCAGGGGCTTTCGCATCGAACTTTCTGAGATCGAGGCCCGGTTGGCGGCACACCCACGGATCAAGGCGGCCGTGGTGGCGGCCCGTCATGACGGGGCCGACGACCACTACCTCACAGCCTACATTGTATTTTCGCCGGCAGGAACCCTTGACAAATTGCCCGGCAGCCTTGAACTGCGGAATTACCTGTCCGACTATTTACCCGATTACATGATACCCGCCTATTTTGTCCCCAGCGAGCAGATCCCGGTGACAGCCAACGGCAAACTGGATCGAAAGGCGCTGCCTGCCCCCAATCGAGGGCTCGACAGCGGCATACAGTACGAGGCCCCCACCGATGAGGTGGAAGAAAAATTGGTCAAAATCTGGAAAGATATACTGCAGTTGGAGAAAATCGGCATCAACGATAACTTCTTCCAATTGGGGGGACACTCGCTGCGGGCCATGACCCTGGTTAATGAAATACACCGGGCTTTCGAGGTAGAGCTTCCGATCAGGCTGATATTCGACCATCCCATCATTGCCGAAATCGCCGGACAGATCAGGGTAGAGGAGGAGCAGATGCAGAAGTTATACCGGATTTTAGGGGAGATCGAAACTTTAACCGGGTAAGGAGAAAAAAATGAAGATGTTCAGGAACTACTTTGTAATCATGAGCCGCAGCCTGTGGAAAAATAAGTTCTTTTCCCTCTTAAACGTGCTGGGGCTGGCCATGGGCGTGAGCTGTTACCTGCTGATCTTTCAATACGTCCACTTCGAGCTCAGTTATGATCATTTTCATGAACATAGAGACAACATATACCGTCTGCAGCGAAACAGCCGCGAAGACAACGGGGTGGTGAACCGCCTGGCCCTGACCTCCTACAATGTCGGGCCTGCGCTGCGAGACGAATTCCCCGAAGTAGAGGCGGTGGCCAGATGTCTGCGCTTCGAGAACAATACCGTCAGCTTCAGGGAGCATACCTACAAAGACGAAAAAATATACGTGACCGAACCCGCTTTCTTTAATTTATTCACTGTCCGGTTACTGCAAGGGGATTCCCAAACCGCCATCCGGGGACCCAACAAGGTAATGCTCTCGGCAAAAACCGCCGGGAAATATTTCGGCCAGGACAATCCCCTGGATCAAACG
Source organism: uncultured bacterium (assembly GCA_965603365.1). Lineage (GTDB taxonomy): Bacteria > Acidobacteriota > Aminicenantia > UBA2199 > UBA2199 > JAHELQ01. Next base: position 10,882 of record CBFDCR010000112.1, on the reverse strand, counting down.
ATTCGCATCTCCACCACGAGGGGGGAAAAAGAGTGTCTGGTGACCGGGGTCTTTGAGGATATCCCGGAAAACTCCCATATGAAATTCGCTATGCTGATGTCCCTGGAGACCATGTTCCCGGCCGATCACTCCGATTGGATATTCTCCACCGTCTATACGTATATATTACTCACTCCCGGCGCCGACCCCGCCGCCCTGGTCGCCAAACTTCCCGGGTTTATCGATAAATATATTCTCAAGACAGTTCCCCGGGCCGCCAACTGGACCTACCGACTCCAGCCCCTCCGGGACATCTACCTCTACTCGGATCTCACTTACGACACCAACAACGGCAGCGGCAAAATGGTCTACTTTTTATTGATCACCGCCTTTCTCATCCTGACGATCTCCTGGATCAACTATGTCAACCTGTCCACGGCCCGGGCCATGGAACGGGCCAGGGAGGTGGGCCTGCGCAAGGTAGTGGGGGGACACCGCCTCCAGTTGATCAAACAATTTCTAACGGAATCTTTATTGATCAATATCATTCCCATTGCCGCGGCCGTCATCATCACCCTTACCTTTCTGCCGGATTTGCGAGCACTCACCGGCAAAAATATCCCCCTCTATGTATCCCACTACCTGTTCTGGCTGCACCTGTTTCTATTGTATATCGCCGGTTCCCTGCTGTCCGGGGTGTACCCGGCCTTTGTGCTCTCTTCGTTCCCGTCGATATCCGTTCTGAGCCGCACGGCATTGAGTCGGACCGCCGGCGGCAATCGACTGCGAAAGATATTGGTGATCCTTCAATTTGTGGCCTCAGCGGTTCTCATTATCCTGACTGCCTCCGTATATCAGCAAATTCAATATATGAAGAATAAGGATCTGGGCATCCGTATCGATCACGTCATCGGCCTACCCCTGCCCAATACCCCGGTTAACCCGGAGTACGTTAAAAATGTCGGCAGTTTAAAGATCGAGCTGTTGAGGTATCCGGCTATCCAAAAGGTCACCGGCTCCCTCACCATTCCCGGCAGCCCCCCCCAGTTCCAGCGTCTCACCTGGAAAGAGAATACCGAATTTAAGACCGGCAAGATCCTGTCCATCATCTTCGTAGACGACGATTTTTTACCCGCCTACCAGGTCAAGTTTCTGGCCGGTCGGAACTTTTCACAGCAGTACGGTACCGACAACACTGCGGCTGTCCTCAATGAAGCGGCTGCCCAATCGCTGGGATACGGCAAGCCCGAAGGGGCGCTGAATCGGAATATATCGATATGGGAGATTCCCGGCAGTTTCAAGATCATCGGTGTGATTCAAAACTATCATCAGCAGTCGCTGAAGAAGGGCCATGAACCCATTGTGTTCCTGTTTAATACCCTGTATAAGAGTTACTATTCGATCCGGTTGAATCCGGTCACAAAGGATATCGGCGATGCCGTATCCTTAATCCGGCAGAAGTGGCAAGAGATCTTCCCGGGGTATCCCTTCGATTATTTTTTCCTGGAGGGTTTTTTTAACCGGCAGTATAGGGCGGATTACCGGTTCGGAAAGGTGCTGGGCCTATTCGTGATCCTGACCATTATTATTACCTGCCTGGGGCTGCTGGGTCTGTCTTCGTTTAACACCTATCAGCGGAAGAAGGAGATCGCCATCCGCAAGACTTTAGGGGCCGGCAGCGGCGATATTCTCCGCCTGTTGACCGCAGATGTGCTGAAACTGGTGGCTGCGGCCACGGTTTTGGCCTGGCCCATCGGCTATTACCTCGTCCGCAACTGGCTGCAGAACTATGCCTACCGCATTCCCATGCCCTGGCTGCTTTTTATCCTGTCGCCGCTGCTTTTGGCCGTCATCACCCTGCTGACCATCGGTTATCACACCATCAGGGCTGCCCACGCCAACCCCGTGGATGCCCTAAAGGAGGAGTAACGGTATGAAGGATCTCTCTTCGCGGCTGACCGCGCTATCGCCGAGGCAGCGGGCCCTCCTGGAGGCCCGGTTAAAGGCCGAAGGCATCGATCTCGATATCGGTTTTCCCCCCCTACAACCGGTAGAAGAGAGGGAGTACTACCCCCTGTCACCGGTACAGAGGCGGCTCTTTTTTATCCAACAATTTGAGGAGGCCGGTATCGTCTACAATGTGGTGGAGACGAGAGTGATCCCGGCCGGGCTGGATAAAGAGCGGCTTTTAGAGGTATTTAAAATTCTGATCAACCGGCACGACTCGTTCCGCACATCCTTTGAATACGCAGACGGAGAGCCGGTGCAGCGGATACATAGAGTGGTGGCGTTTGAGATTGAATGTTGTCATATAGCCGCCAGGGACGCGAAGGGCCGCGAAATAGAAGATTTTGTCAGGCCCTTTGATTTATCGAGGCCGCCGCTGCTGCGGGTGGGCACGGTGGACTTGGCCGCCGATCGTTTCCTGTTGATGATCGACATGCACCACATCATGTCCGACCAGGCCTCCAGACGCATCTTGATAAATGAGTTTCTCCGCCTCTATATAGAGGGGGAGAGCGATTTACCGGCCCTAAAGCTCCGTTATAAAGATTTTGTCCAATGGCGCCGGAGTGCAGCGGTGACTGCCGCCTTAAAGAGTCAGCAGGCCTACTGGTTGAAGGCGTTTGCCGGAGAGGTCCCGGTACTGAATCTGCCCACCGATTTTGAGCGGCCGCGGCCAAAACGCTATGATGGCGGGTCCTTTAGTTTCAGGATCGATCAAAGGCAGACCATCTTGTTGAAAGAGCTGGCGGTTCGGGAACATACCACCCTGTTCGTGGTGCTGCTCTCCATTTACAACGTGTTGCTGTCAAAAATAAGCCGCCAGACAGACATTATCGTCGGCACCCCGGTGGCCGGCCGCCGCCGTGCCGGCCTGGATGGCATTATCGGCATGTTTGTCAACACCCTGGTGCTGCGAAACCGGGTGGATAAGGAACCGACATTTACGGATTTTCTGGAACGGGTGAAGCAAAAGACCCTCCAGGCCTTTGAGAACCAGGATTATGAATTTGAAGAACTGGTCAATGGCGTCGTCAAGGCCAGGGACAGCAGCCGCAATCCCCTCTTCGATGTGTTTTTCAGCTTTACCTACCCGGACTTTAAACAATTGCCGCCCATCGTTTTAGACCAGGAACAGGAGATCCCTGAGTCCAGACTGTCGATGTTTGACCTGTTCCTCACCGGCGCCGAGATAGGCGAGGGCTTATACCTGGTCATGATCTATTGTACCGGCCTGTTTAAACAGCAGACCATCCAGCGATTTGTCCACCACTTCCGGCATATCCTCTCCACCGCGGCGGATCACCCCGACATCAAACTCAAAGATATCCGCCTCTCCCATGACATGGAGACCGCAGCCCCCGAGGTCTTCACCAACGAAGACAACACCTTCGACTTTTAAGCGTCCCTTGAAAGATCTCTTCACCTCTAATATTGGGTTAAAAGGGTGTGATATCGGAGCCGGAGGCATCGATATCGGGGCTCGAGGGTGTGATTTCGGAGCTCGAAGGGTCGCGATCGATGCCATAGGGGTATGATATCGGAGCTCGAGGGGTCGATATCGGGGCTCGAGGCATCGATATCGGAGCTAAAAGGATCATGATCGATGCCCCAGGGGTGTGATATCGGAGCCTAAAGGGTCGCGATCGATGCCCCAGGGGATCGATATCGGAGCTCGAGGGTGTGATTTCGGAGCTCAAAGGGTCGGTTGGTGAAAAAAAAGGGATTATCCGGGTGAATTACTTTGATTAAAAGGCAAATTTGGTTTAAAATATAACCTTGAATAGACATAATATTTCCGATTCAGTTGTAGAATACATATTAACACGGGATATCAGGGACTTCGAATCTCTAACCGTGGACTGTATAGCCCAGGAGTTTAATATTAGCCGGGCTTACCTGTCGTACAAATTCAAGCTGGATAAAAAAGTTCCCCTCAGCGAGTATATTTTAACCATAAAAATTATTCGCAGCTCCCTGGTAATGATGGGGGATAAAAAAATAAAAATTGAAGATCTGGCCAAAACAATGGGTTTTTCCAGGGCGGACTATTTTATAAATATCTTCAAAGAAGTAGTGGGCACGACTCCCGGGAAATACCAAAAAATCTTAAGGCTACTAAAATCACAAAAAAAGTTAGAACCAGAATAAAAGTACTTTAAAAATAGCCTAAAACAAATTATAGCAGAATATTCAAACGGAAAATGGTTTAATTTTCAACAGAGTTATATAGGCTAGGGGCGGAAGGAATTTCCGGGAAATGGTTTTATATTGGGGATAGGATCATCGAAAAATAGCCCGGGAAAAAACGTACCAAATTGCGGATTTTAATTGGTTCTTTTTTATGATAGTTTTTAAGATTATATTCAAATACGGGGTTTGTTTAAAAATCCCATATAGATTAATAACGCTTTCATATTGAAGGGTAAAATGCCCAATTTAATACGGATACCATGAGGCCTCAAAAGGCGGGAGCCTGTATTGGAAAAAGCGAAACTCTTTAGATGAATAGAGATAATCTCACCAGCGAAGTCACAGAATACATATTGACAAGGGATATTTCTGAATTTGAGATCTTAAACGTGGACGCCATTGCCAAAAAATTTAAAATTAGAAGATCTTATCTATCGCATAAATTTATTGAGGAAAAAAAAGTTTCCCTCAGCGACTACATCTTTTTTATTAAGATTCTTCGCTCTACAATGGTATTGGTGGATGAAAGTCGATTGAAAGTTGAAGATCTGTCAAGAATGATGGGATTTTCCAGAGCCGACTATTTCATCCATGTTTTTAAAAACATCATCGGCGTTACACCCGGAAAATACAGAGACATCTTAAGAAAATTGAAATCACAGAACATGCTGGAACTGGAGTAGAGAGAAAAATTCAAAATCCAATAGAAACAATCTTTATCGCTTTCGATGATGCCATCATCGGAAGTTAAATATTCATAATCTCGATTCAAATCCGAATCGGCTTTTTTAAGTTTGTGTCTTATTTTTTTGGCAAATCTATAAGTATATAGATCTAACCATCATGCAGATACCTGACGAAGCACTTCTGGCCCACGGGAAATTATCGGACTGCAGTCTGAAATTTCTTGAATTTGTGGAAAAGTGTCCTGAAAGCCTGGTATTGTCCAATTTTGACCTGTTGGAATTGAACGATGAGCTGTTCAAACTGCATCCATGGCCGACCTTCATCGATGAACGCTGTAAAATCGAGTTAAAAGAGGCGGCCGAAAAGACATACCGATTGATGGCCAGTATCCCCGGACGCATCTTTCAGGACGATCCGGTGAAAATAAGTCGTTACTTCAATATCCCCTTAGACGAAGCCAGATGGCAGATAGAGGGTATCAGCGATGAGCTCCTTCAAAATCTGATTTCCAGGGGCGATTTCCTGTTGTCGCCGGCGGGAATCAAATGCCTGGAATACAACGTGACCTGCAATCTCGGCGGGCTTCAGGTCCCCTTCTGGGAGTCGTTGTACCTGAATGTACCGGTAATATTAAATTTTTTGACTGACTACAGGGTCAATATTGTCAATAAAAATCTTGTTTCCAGCTTCTTTGACCATCTTATTGAGTTCGCCCTAAACCGGTTTTCCGCTTACGAAGGGCCGTTGAATACCGCCATGGTGGTGCCGGGGTATGACCCTGTGTTCAAGGGTAGAATAGAAGTACCCATGAGAGTATTATATAAAAGAAGTCTATCCCGTTTGGCTGCCAACCGGCCGGGAGAAATGGTCATTTGCAGTTGCAGGGAACTGCGGATTGAAGGGGGCCGGGTCTTTTGTAGGGATCACCAACTCCATGTCATGGCGGAATTTTGTTTCGGCGCAGTACCGCCGGAGATCATTGAGGTGTTTAAACGGGGAGATATATGTCTGCTGAATGGCCCAATCGGCACCTTGTTATCCAATAAATTAAACCTGGCTGTGCTGTCGGAAGCGGAAGATTCCGATATTTTCAGTGAGGCGGAGAGAGAGACGATCAGAACCTATATCCCCTGGACCCGTAAACTCATCCCCGGTGACACCACCTTTCACAATGATCGGTTGAACCTCGAAAAGTTTGTGCTCCAGAACAGGCAGAAGGTGGTGTTGAAGCCCTCTACCGGCTACGGCGGCAAGGGGATACATATCGGCAAAAAGACATCCCCGCAAGAGTGGGCGGAATTGATCCATAAAGCCCTTGCCGAAGGCACCTGGCTGGTGCAGGAATATTTCGATTCCCTGCCATACATTTACCAATGGGGAGACAATGACTATGCGATTCACGATGCTGCCTGGGGCTTCTTTGTGTTTGGCACCACTTATGCCGGTGGTTGGGTACGGGTCATGCCCAGGGCCAACAACAAAGGGGTCATCAATTGCCATCAGGGGGCCAGGGTAAGCGTACTCTTCGAGGTGGAGGCGTAGGACTAAAGGCATGCAAATTTCCGGGGAAATAAAAAAAGTTCACGAAGATTTAGCCGATTGCAGCCTGCAATTTCTCGAATTCGTCCAGAGAAATCCCGAAGCCTTAAACCGGAGCTGCTTTGATTTTTCGGAAATAGAGGACGACTTATTCAAGTTTCAGCCCTGGCCCACCTTCGTCAACCAGGTAAAATTAAAGGAGATCAAGCGGGCGGCGGTCGAGGTGTACAGGCTCATCAAGAGTATCCCGGGACGGCTATTCGGCTACGATTCCCACAGGTTCAGTAAATATTTCAACATGCCTGACAATGCAGTACAATTTATGCTGGCAGGCGTCGACGATGAGCATATCGACAATCTGTTGGCCCGTGGAGATTTTATCCTCTCGGCAGAGGGTTTAAAGTGTCTCGAATATAATGTCACCCCCAATTTAGGGGGATGGCAGAGTCCTATCTGGGAGTTGTATTATCTGCGAAACCCGCTTATCGCAAGATTTTTAGAAGAGTCCGGGGTAAATGTGGCTAAAAATGCCCTGTTTCCTATTTTATTTGACCACATCGGCAGGATAGCCCTGAAGAAGCTCTCCCATATTCCTCAGGAAATAAATGTGTTGTTTATGTTCCCGGCCTACACCGAGACCCCGGGAAATAGAGAGCAAAGACTGCATTTGAGCCGCATATACCAGGATTGCTTAAGACGATTGGAACCCAATTGCAGCGGTGAGGTCATTTTGGGCGATTTTTTTAGCCCGAATTTCGCCGACGGGGTACTAACCTGGAATGATAAAGAGATTCACATCGTGGTAGAGTTGAATGGGGGCAGGGTTCCCGATTCGGTATACCAGGCGTTCAACCTGGGGAAAATATTTTTATACAATGGCCCTATCGCCAACTTGCTGAGCAATAAATTGAACTTAGCCCTGTTATCCGAGCATGAGACCTCCGATATCTTTAGCCCTTCGGAAAGAGAGACAATAGAGAGGCATATCCCCTGGACCCGGAAATGTATGAGGGGTAAAACAACTTATAGAGGTGAGGAAATAATACTTGAAGATTTTGTGTTAAAAAATAGGCAAAAGATGGTATTAAAACCAGCCGCCGGCTATGGGGGGAAGGATATTTATATCGGGAAGAGTACCCCTGAAGAGAAATGGAAAGAAGTTTTAAGCCAGGCACTTTTAGAAGAGAATGCAATGGCCCAGGAGTATTTTGACTCCGTGCCCTATATTTATCAATGGGGAGAAAACGGTTATGCCGTGCATGATGCGGTCTGGGGATTTTTTGTTTTTGGCAACGCCTTTGCCGGCGGCTGGGTGCGGGTGCTGCCCAGGTCCCACAACAAAGGGGTCATCAACTGCCACCAGGGGGCGAAAGTCAGTAATATTCTTGAAGTTGAGGAATATTGAGTTTTTGAAAGGTTATGAAACAGATAGACAAAAGTGAAATAGAAGATATTGTCTCCCTGACCCCCATGCAGGAGGGGATGCTGTTTCACTATTTGAAGGAACCCTCTTCGGATCTATATTTTGAGCAATTGAGCCTCATGCTGGAGGGAGACATCGATTGGTCTATCTTTGAACGGTCTTGGAATGCGGTGATCCGGGGCAACGAGATGCTGCGCGCGGTATTTCGCTGGGAAAAAGTAAAGGAGCCTGTCCAGATCGTCTTAAAGGAGGTGGATTTTAAGCCCGGGTACTTTGATTTAACACACCCCGGCCCCGCTAAGGTGGGGCCACCCCTCTCAAGAGGGGACACACACCCCGGCCCGCTGGAGGAGATAAGGGCCCGGGACCGGCAGGAGAAATTTGACTTGCGACAGCCTGCCTTCCGGGTGACGTTGGTCAGGATTGCCGATCACCAGTATGAATTAATCATCAGCAGCCATCACATTTTATTCGACGGCTGGAGTACCGGCGTTATTTTGAGGGAATTCTTCGACGCTTATCGCCATTTTTCAAGCCGCATCACTCCGAAACAGATCGACAAGACCGGGTTTAAAGAGTTTGTCCGCTGGTTGGAGAGGCGGGACCCGAAGAGGGAGGAGAGTTTCTGGCGGGAGTACCTGGATGGTTTCGATAACCGGCAGGAACTCTCAATCAAACGGACATCCCCGCCGGAGACCCGGACCCTGGGCCGGTGCGAAATCGAGATTGGCGGAAGCCAGCAGGCTGCGCTGGAGAGGTGTCTCAAAAACCTCCAGATCACCCCGGCCTCCCTGTTATACTGCAGTTGGGGCGTGCTGCTGCAAAAATATAACAACAGCGATGATGTGATATTTGGCAGCACCGTTTCCGGCCGCTCCGCTGCCCTGCCGGGCATAGAAGATATGGTGGGACTCTTTATCAACACCATACCCCTCAGGCTGAAAACCCGCCAACATGAGCGGCTGAGGGATCTACTGGCCGATATGCAGCGGTCCCTGTCCCAGAGGGAGGCCTACGAGCACACACCCCTTCCGGATATCAAGAAATACAGTGCCCTGGGGAGCGGCGGGGAGCTCTTTGACACCATCGTGGTGATCGAGAATTATCCCCTCAATATTTCCCCCGCTGAAGACAGCGCGGGGCTAATGGGGCTGACAGCGAAGTCGTACCGGGCCTTTGAGATGACCCACTACGATGTGACCCTGGGAGTCACCCTCCATCCCCACAGTATAGCTATCACCGTAGCTTATAAAAAAGAGTCGTTTACCGACGGCGCCATGGAGAAATTGGCCCGGCACCTTCACTCTATTTTGCTCGATATGGCCCTTCATCCGGGAAAGAGATTCGATGAGATCGATATATTATCCCCACAGGAAAAGCAGCAGCTATTATCCGGCTTCAATCAAGACGAAGTCCCCCTCCTTTCACATCAGACTCTCCAGGAACTGTTTGAGGGACAGGCAAAAAAGAGAGCGGACCGTCAGGCCGTGGTTTTTGAACACCTACAGCTCAGCTACCGGCAGTTGAATGAGAGGGCCAACCGACTGGCCAGGACGCTGCGAGCGAAGGGGGTGGCGGCCAATACGCTGGTGGGCCTGATGGCAGAACGGTCCGTGGAGATGATAGTCGGGCTGCTGGCTGTCTTGAAGGCCGGTGGGGCCTATCTGCCCATCGATCTGGATTACCCGCCGGAGCGGAGGCGATTTATGCTGGCAGACAGCGGCGCGGAGCTGCTGCTTTTCCAGAAAACTCTGCCCCCCACCCTGTATGACCCGGACGGTTCAAACCTGGCGGTCGGCAGCGGGCCCGATGACCTGGCCTACTGTATCTACACCTCCGGCACAACGGGCCGCCCCAAGGGGGTGCTGGTGAAGCAGCGTTCGGTCATCAACCTGGTCTCTTCCCAGAGGCGGGAGTTTAAAATTACCGAGGCAGATCGGATTCTCCAGTTCTCCTCCCTCTGTTTCGACGCCTCGGTGGAGCAGATATTTCTCTGCCTCTTGAGCGGTGCCGGCCTGGTCATAGTCGGCAGAGAGGTGATCGGCGATATCGATCGCTTTACCGCGTACCTGGCCAGGCAGCAGGTCAGCCATCTCCATGCCGTACCCTCATTTTTGGCAAATTTGTCCCCCGGCAGATCCTTCAACCTGAAACGGTTGATTGCCGGCGGCGACAGTTGTCCCCCTGATCTATGCCGGAGGTGGTCTCCCTATTGTGAGGTGTACAATGAGTACGGCCCCACCGAGACCACCGTCACCTCCATCCAGTGGCGGGCAAGACCCATCGACCGCTCAGAGGTCTCATTACCCATCGGCAGGCCCCTGGACAATACCGGCGCGTATATAGTGGATAGATGGCAGAAGTTGACCCCCCTGGGGTTGACCGGCGAGTTGTATATAGGTGGAATCGGCCTGGCCAGAGGCTATCTAAACAACCCCGAATTAACCGCCGACAAATTCATTACAGCCCCAGCCACAAGCACCAGCCCCCAGCCCCTAAATCCTAAATCCTATATCCTGTACAGGACGGGCGATCTGGCCCGTTTCATGCCGGACGCCAATATCGAATTCCTGGGCCGGATCGATCACCAGGTCAAGATCCGGGGCTTCCGCATCGAATTGGCCGAGATCGAGTCGAGGCTGCTGGATCATCCGGGTATCAGGGATGCAGTGGCAATAGCCCATACAGATAAGAACGACGACAAAGCCATCTGTGCTTACATCGTCTCCCCCTCAACCAGTCCAACCAGTGAAACCAATCCGCTTAAATTACGGGAATACCTGTCACGGACTCTGCCCGATTATATGATCCCCTCATATTTCGTTTACCTGGAAAGAGTTCCCCTGACCCCCTCCGGCAAGGTAGATCGCCGGGCGCTGCCGGAGCCGCAGCCCGGTCCAACTGTAGAATATACCGCCCCCCAAAACGAACGGGAGCACAAGTTAGTCGAGATATGGTCGCAGGTTCTCGGGGTAAAGAGAGATATTATCGGTTGCTATTCTAACTTCTTTGAACTGGGGGGCCATTCGTTAAAGGCCACCCGGTTGGTATCCCATA
>CBFDCR010000111.1:0-12043 GCA_965603365.1 uncultured bacterium | reverse complement strand
GTCCTCATTGAGTAGGCCGTTGCAGTCAGTGAGTAGGTCAGTGCAGTCAGTGATTAGCCTATTACATTCAGTGATTAAGCCATTGCACTCAATGAGTAGGCTATTGCACTCAATGAGTAGGCTATTGCACTCAGTGAGTAAGCCATTGCAGTCATTGAGTAGGCCAATACAGTGAGTGAGAAGCCTATTACACTCATTGAGTAGGCCGTTGCACTGAGTGAAAAGGCTGTTACATTGAGTGAGAAAGCTATTGCAGTGAATGAAAAGGCCATTGCAGTCAGTGAGGGGGGGTACTGTTGGCATGGGGGTGCATTTTTTTGCATAGTTTTAAGATATTTTGGGGAAAATAAACTTTTATGTGCATGGTGCGTAAACATAATATTGCCTTATAAGATCCGGGAATGATTAAAATGATGTGGGTAACCACAAATTTAATTCAGGAGGATAATAAAATGCCTGTATGGTCAAGAAAGAGTTTTGGCGACAAGTTGAACGATGTCAACGTCATGGTGACGGGCCTGCGGGATGAAATGTCGCGGGTATCCCAGCGGGGCCTCAGCGAAGAGTTTTTGACTGAGATGGAAAGCCTGCTGGCTGAGGCCAGGAAACTGGATGCCGAGCAGGAAAATCTCAAAGCCGCGCTGAAGCAAAAGACAGCGGAGCTGGAGGCCCTGATCGACAAGCTGGGCACCATGATGGATGAGGCCAAAAAGGTCGTTAAACTGGAATTTGAGCAGGAGGCGTGGAAAAAATTCGGCTTTTCCGATAAACGGTAAGGCCCTATACCTCTCCGGCCGTTGACACCCCTCATCCCCTGTGTTGCAGGGGTGTCTCCTGCCTGAGGGGGGGAAAAATTTTTGACTGTCCCCTTCCGGTTCCCCCAATTTTTTAGGTGTTGTCTCTGAGATCACCCCATAACAATTTATTGAGAATGCCAGACTTCCTTTCCACAATAGGAACATTTAAACCGAAATCTATACTTTTTTTCAGCTCTGTACCAGGAATGTAATTGTTCCTTAATAATGCCGTCTAGACACCCTAACACAGGGGGCACATATCGCCAGGGTTCCCATTTTTCCGCCCCGCAGTTGTTACATTTCCATTTCTGCTCTTTCAGCCTCCAGCGATGCCAATTAGGAAATGGCCATACACAATTACCTCTTAAAGTGGGAGGTTCATTTTGTATTTTTTCGGCATCACATTTAAGGCAATGCCACCTTTGGTTAATCTTTTCCCACGTATGCCAGCGCCATTCTTGGTCAATTTTGCCGATTGTGCACCCCTCTAGTGAAGGCCTCCAGCGAGAAATATCTTCAGCATCGCATTTTGAGTTCCCAAGCTTATTTTCACATCTCCACAAATAAGTTTTCTCAAATCTAAAAAGCTCTTTTACTTTTTCTTTTATAGGTTCATCGGATTCGACAGCCCAGGCAGGGACCCAACGGTAGTAGGGATGGTAAAAAAAACACAAGTGAAAATGAAGGGTTTTGAGGGTGTCGGTAAATCAGGAGGGTTGGGGATTTAGTTTGCTGCTGGCATTTAACACTGTAATGCCCACCACCTCATCATTTTCATAGCGGATAATCATATCGTCGTCGGTCAATTCACTGTCGTCGGCATGACTGGGTTTCTTAAAATTTAAATACAGGACATCCGCCTCCTCATCGTAACTATACCATATTCGCCTGAATGGAAAACTCAACAATAACGAAGACAGATCCATGACTTTGTTATAATCTATTTGGGCCATTCTTTCTCTCTCCTTCTAACTTGATGAATTCTTCGTGTAAGGAAGGACGTAATAAGAAATCCATCTTTATGGTTAATCTCTTTGTACACCACAACCATGTACTTACCTGTTTCAAGCTGTTTTACAGCCAATAATTCTCCGGTTTTTCCCCGATAGATCTCTTCAGGATTTTCGATAGTCTCAAGAATCTCAAAATAATATCCTGCCATTTCGGAGTGTTCTTCAGTGATGTGAATCCACCGCTCGTCCGGTATACGAATGGGAACTCCATTCTTAGACCGAACGTGTTTCATTCATGCTCCTTATAGGGGGTCCTTCAAACACTTTTTAATCATAAGGTGATTTTACAGTAATGTCAAGTTGGGTGAAAGAAATTTTTGACTGTCCCTGATCTGGATACTATTGGTTATCTACTCCAGGCGGGTTGCTCTGGTCTGCTGGTCCGATTGGTGGATGATGAGGTGGTTTACCCGGGGCTCTGGTCCGCTGGTATCGAAAATAAAACGAATCTGGATGTCGGCGACCTTTAAAAAGAAGAAGTCCTCCCTTTCGGGGAAGAGTTCATAGCGCTGGCCCTGGGGGTTGACCACAAACAGGCGATTCTCCTGTTTTACGATGGCGATAGCTGCGCCGGAATCCAGCTTATATTGACCCGCTAAAGGCTCCAGCACCTCGGGGGCCACCTCGATCGTCCGCCTTATTTTGCTGTGTCCCCTCCAGATGTGTTGTTTGATCTCCTTGATTAGATTTTTGGCCATTTTCAGCGATTTTATCGCCTGGGCGCCGGTGTACAGGTTCAGATATTCCCGGGCCAGAGCCTCATCTTTTTTGAATAGTTCCAGGGCCGTTTTTTCTATTTGCGGCTGCAGGGCAAAGGCTTGATCCTCAAATTTTTGCCACTCGCCCTTTACATAGTCAATGACCCGGGGATAATGGACATCCACCAATCGTCCTAAGTGCATAAATACCCCGGAAGCCGATTCCATGTCCGGCTGCCAGGTCTCGGCCGGGGGGGTAAAGTGGAAGTCCAGGAGGTCCCTGCTGGTGGTGTAGAGACTTTCCGGTGCCTGACAAAATTCCTCCGGAATCCGACTGGCTCCCAGATACCAGGGCACAAAAACACTGCTGCAAGGTTCGTCTAAGGCACGCCATACCACCGTGCCGATGGCAGGGGGCAGCCACTCCCGCTGCTGGATGACGGTGGTGCGGTGGGTGTTGGTGTTGCAGATGGTGTAACGGGTCTTGTGGGGTGTGTCCCGGTATTGGCCGGAAGCGGTAAATCCCGATAAATCGAGATCTGTTCCCTCATAATGGTTTCGGAAGATGGCCATCACCTCCCGCAGGGATAGTTTGCGATCCGGTTTGACCGCCGCCGGTAATCCCCCTTTTCTGGATTCTTCGGCGCTGATCGGGAATTTTTTATTTAACAGTCTGGCCAACATCCACTGCCGGTAATTGTTGGAGGGCGAGGTGTGGCCACCCTCCGGCGCATAGGCTCTGGCAAAGTCAAATTCACCGTCCTTGTGGGGATTGTACCAGCCCCGTTTGATGGCATAAGAGATCAGGCGGGGCGAGCAGATAAAATTTTCGCTGTCTTTCACATCGACCCGACGGATACTGAAGGTGTTGGCCACGATGGCTACTTCGTCGTCCTGCACCCGGCGGCCCACATAGTTTTTGCCCCGCACCATCTGGAGCTGCCAGGCCTCATGGGGTCCCACTATATTGAGGTTCCGGCCCGAAGCGTTGTAGCCGTATCGATCGATCAACCGGGCTGCCAATTCCACCGCCTGCCGGGCGGTTTTACAGCGTTCCGCCAGGATCATGCGCAGCCGGAAGCCGATGCCGCCTTTGACCAGATCGCCCCGGGCTTCCACTTCTTTCACCGAATCCTCTCTGGACACACAGCCGTTGCTGCCGAAGGCCACCCCCCATTCGTTGACAAAGCCGTTGGAATAGGCAGTTCCGGGGCATTGGTCCCAGAAATAGGCGTAAGTTTCGGCCACCTGGGGAAGGGTGCCGCCGGCCTTAAGCTTCACCGTTGAGCCGGGTGAGTGCTGTTTACGGGGGACATACCATAGATGATCGATATCCATGGGCCCGTCGTCTTCGCTCTTGACAAATAGGATAGATCCGTCTACGGTGGTCTTTTTCCCGGCGATCAACACCGTGCAAGACTGAAATCTCTCTTGCGCCGCCTTCACTGCTGAGAGCGGGTAGGCCAGGGTAACGATAAGGAACACTATAATAGAAAATTGTCTGTTCATGCTGCCTCCACTAATACATATACCCCGAATCGGAATAAAAGGTTCCCCCATCGCAGATAAAACAGAATAGCGTCAATGCGCTCCGTGAATTGAGCGGGTATGAAGAATGATGTGGGTTATCGATGGCTGAAAGTATGAAATAACCAGGTTCACACCTTAATATTATTTATGATGATGGAGGTAGGGTAGGGGGGCAGGGGCATCTCGTGTGGGTTTACGGATGCCCCATTGTTGTTTTTCCTTTATCTCACGACGTAGAAATCTTTCCAGCCGCTGGAATAGGTGGTGCCCAGGGCTGGATCGTTGCAGTACACACCCACCCGGTATTTTCCCGGAGCTAATCCTGCCGGGATTTTAACCTTGAGAGTGGTGTTGCTCCAGGAAAGCACGATCAACTTGTTCATCCCTCCCCGGTTGATACAGGGGAGTTTGATTCCCTGGGTGGCGCCCCAAACACCGTACATTTCAAACACATCTCCCGGGTGGCCCTGGTTGGTGCTCAGTTTGTCTAAGCGGATGCCGCAGGGTTCGCCAGGCGTCTCACCGCCGCCGGATTGTTCACAGGTCAGCCGTTCGGTGCGGCTGTTGTTGGTTTCGTCGCTCTCCACTACCGCGTTGTTGTTGTCCACAACGACCTTGATGCTGTGGGTGCCGGGCGTCAGGTTTAGATTTGCGGCTCCCGGGAACCAGATCCAGCTAACCGAATTACCCGGTGTCATTAATAGGTGCGACGGGTCGATGGCTCCCAGCCGGATGCCGCCCCAGGGTTGGGCGAATCGGTACATCTGGATGCCTGCGCCGTTGTTCAGGTCGTAGCCGGAAGCCGGTACGCCGGCGCTGCCGATGTTGGCAATGGTGACCTTGATCTTGCAGTCCTGGACCAGTTCCAGGTCTTTGACGATCAGATCCGGCAGTTGTTGGGGCTGCTGTCCTGTCGTGTCGAAGCCCTTAAAATTGATGTACACGAAGAAGTGGAAGTTGTTGTCCTCCCGGGCCTCCTTGACGTCGTCTTCGTCGTCGATATGGATCTCCAGTTTGCCGTTCATGGGCCCTAAGTAAGCCTGGGTGTGGATGTCGTCGATCTGCATGGGCGCCAGGCTCAAGCTGGACTGGATGCTCACCACATTGCCGTTAAAGTAGACTTTGTTTTTGAAGCCCGAGGCGGCGACGCCGTTATATTCCCGGTGGGAATAGTAGACTTCAAAGGCGGGGTTGCCGTTTGAAATCAGGGTGGCGTCGGCCGGGGTCAGGGTGATGGTCTTCCCCCACTTGACTTCTTTTTTGAATTTACCCAGTTTGAGGAAACCGTACATGCCCAGGTCCGGCAGCTTGATCTGGGGGCGTATCGCCGTGATCGCCGGGGTTACCGGTCGTAATACCATCTTACCCTTGATCTTCATCCGGCAGTAGTTTGTGTTGTTTTGCTCGTTAAACTCCGTGACCACTTTGCCGGGATCTGCCACTGCGCCGAGATAGTAAAGGCCCGAAGGCGTATCGTCGGGAATCTTGTTGTTGCCGTATAGGGTGACCTTTTTGGTTTGACCCGGTTTAAGGACATCGACCTTTTCCCGCCCCCCTTGCAGCAGCACATCTTCGCTGAAATTGGGCGAGTAAGTGGCAAATTGGACCGGGATGGTGGTGTCGGTGGACAATACCAGGTCCACGTTGAAATCTTTGGCCGTCACATCGCCCCGGTTCTTTACAAATACCTCGATCGATGTGCCCAGTTCCTGGCCGGCCACGGCACTGTGGGGGCATCTGATTTTGATGACCAGGTCCGGCCCCCTTTTGGCGAAACCGCTGACGGTCAGCAATAACACCCCCATGAACATAACCAAAAAAGTTGTTAATAACTTCTTTCTCATTTTAAACCTCCTATAGGGTATATATAGCCCTGGGGTTGAAAAAATCTCAAAAAAATATTTTATATTGTGATCAAAACGTTTGTATGAGATAATTTAGCCTCTTTGCCGATGTTAGAAAAATTGACGTCATCTGTATTCAGGCTGCTGATTGCTGCCGGGGTATGTTCCTTTGCCCTTCAGGGAAAATTTCTCCAACCGGTGCCGGCAGGATTGGCGATTTTATTTATAGCGGCCGCGGTTTTTTACCGGTTTAAAAGACATGATCGACGGATGGAGGGGGCCCTGCTGCCCTTTGCCGCCGGTCTCCTGGTGTGGATTGCCAGACTATTTTACTGGGACCGCTTCGATCTGGCGGAACGGGTAAACAACCTGCTGCTGCTCTCTCTGCTATTTTCCCTCCTACTGCTGGTACGGAAGTTCAGGCTGCTGCCGCGGCTGGCCGGTTTTTTCAACGGCCTCCCCTTGAAAAAACGGTTGATCCTGATTTTTGTCGTCTTAGAATCTATTTTTATCTTCACCTCGGTGGTGCTGACCCGCAAATATGTGACCTTAGTGGGGGATGAGCCCCATTATGTGATCATTGCCCAATCCATTGCCCGGGACTTTGACCTCAATGTGGCCAACCAGTACTATCAGAAGCAGTACCGGGAGTTCCTGGCTATCGACTCTTTAGGGATTCACGGCTACTATGGCAAGTGGGACCCCCATTTTGAAGGGCCGAAGCCCGGGGATGCCGAAGCCCGGCAAAAGGAGAGAGGCAGTTATATTTATTCCATCCACCTGCCGGGCATCTCATTTACCCTGGCCCCTTTTTTGCTGCTCAAATTGACGCCGACAACACTCTATATCCTCATCCGCTGTTTCCTGGGCCTGTTTGCCGCCGCCTTGGGGGTGCTGGTCTACCTCATCTCCCTGAAGTTGTGGAAGCGTGCCAACCTCTCCCTGTTTATATTGGCGGTCTTTTCCCTCACCTCGCCGGTCTTTTTCTACTCCACCCATATTTACCCAGAAATCCAGGTGCTGCTGCTGGTAATGGCGGCCCTCTATTTGCTGCTTTTCAGCCAAAAGAGGGGCGACCGGACGGTGCTGCTGGCCGGCTTTTTCCTGTCGCTGCTGCTCTTCTGGGGGGTCAAGTACGCCATTTTCATGTACCTGTTTACCGCCGGGTTTTTCGTCTACTTCATTGTTAAAAGGCAGTATAAGCGGGCTATGTTATTGATCGTTTTTCCCCTCGTCTCCCAGGCCCTGTTCCTGTTGTATCTATACACCGCTTACGGCAACATGTCGCCCACGTCGGTCTACATGAACGAGGGCCAGAAAAAGAACTTCTGGGTAATGATTAGCCGGGTGATCAGCCTGAAGATGCGGGTGGAGGCGCTGCTGGATTACTTCTTTGACCAGAAGGACGGCCTGCTGCTCTACAATCCCTTCTACTTCTTTGCCTTTCCCGGCCTTATCCTGGCCCTGAAAAGGTTCAGGAAATATTGGATTCACATCTTGATCTCCATCCCGGCAGCCCTCTTTGTCCTCAGCTACGCCTTCATGACCCACCGGGGCGGCTACTGCCCCCAGGCCCGGCCTCTTGTGCCCGTCATCTGGGTGCTTTTGTTGTTGGGGGTGATCTATTTCGTCGAATCCCGAAACGAACTCTTTAAAAAAATATATTACTATGTCCCGCTATATTCTCTGTTGGTGGTGGCCTACCAGCTCTTTCATCCCCTCACCATCTACCAATCCACCACCACCAGAAGTCTTCACCGGGCGGGGCTGCTGTTTCAGCAGTGGAGCAATTTCCATATCTATTTACCGGATTTTCTCTCCTCCTTTGTCAAGGTGGAGACCAATCACCGGTACGTGCCCAATATCGTTATCCTGGCTCTATTTGCGGCCCTGGTGGCGATTGCCCTTTTGCCCATAAAAAAGATTCGCCTGGGTGCCCTTTTTCCTGTCGCCTTCGCCATTCTGTTTGCCCTCTTTGTCCTGTTTCCCCGGGTGCCCACCTATAACCCTACGCTGGTGGAGCGGGAGGGTGTGATAGCCCACCGCATCTACGGTGTCGGTACGTTTCCCACCCGCATGGCGGAGCGCCCCTTTACCTGCACCGTCCCCGGCACATACCGCTACACCATCTCCACCTTCACGCCGGCCCCCTATTTCGTGTTTGCATGCGAAAACCAGGCCGACACCCCGGTTGCCGTCACCATCTATAACTTCGATCGCTCAATAAGACAGGACACCCTCGCTCCCCAAAAAAGCCACCAATGGATCATCCCCGCCCCCCAATTTAACCAGATCAACAGCCTCTACTACTACCAATTCACCCTGGACATCCAGCCCCCCACCACCAAACCCCTCTCCCTCACCTTCCAACTATACCCCAGCAAACGGATAGATTAATCCTTATTTTGACAATAACCACAGTGCACAAGAGCAAGGCAGTGGATTTTTTTGCATTACCAGAAAACGAATCCAATATCATTGAATTAGCGGAATAGAAGGAATTGCCAACCAAAGGTGGTGGAAGTATAAAATAGATGGTAATCTCTGGGAAGGTCAAATGTGTGAAGTAGAATAAGGCTCTTCTCTATAAGCAGAAGAATAGCCAAATCTGTATCGCAACAAATTGTTGACGGCAGACAGGAAGAAGGATGATTTTTCTTATCGGTTAATTATTTTTATCTATTTTTCAGAAATATATTGAATTTCTTTTTCTTGTGTGATAAAAAAATATTTCAGGTAAAAGCCGGAGATGTTGAAATTGAGAGAACCTGAGTTTTTTATTGAATTTGAAGGTAGTAAATGCACAGTCCTTAATGGCGGAAGCTTGCTCAAATAGAAAATGTTAGAGTTTCCAGAGCAAAATGAGGCTAGTTTGAAGTTGCCTTTCTCCCATGAAAGTTAAGATTAATTATATTCAGGTGTTCAAAAGTATAATTTAGGCATTGGATGTGGCGAAAAAATTTTGCATGGAATTGGCTTTTATTGTGTTTTTTGAGTCGGCATTGAACAAAGAAAATGGATTATGAAAAATTAATATTTACATGATTTCTGAAATTTCTAACCGTAAAACCCATCCTCTGAAACTATACTTTTGGTTGCCCCAACAATTGAAAATATCTCTATAATTACGGACAATGGTAAGTTACGAAAAGTGAGGACAAGTATGGAGGGCATATGGTAGATAAAAAAAAATCCGGGACTGAATTTACTGTTGAGGATTTGGAAAGAGAACTCATCGTAAGGCAATCTCAAGTTCCAGATGAAGAACTATTCAAATTAAGTGATCCAATCTCCTGTTCGTTATGTGGCCATCAAATTGGGATGCTAGGAGGTATTATTGAAATACGAAATCCTGATGACTGTCGATGCCCAAATTGTGGAAAATTTCAGAATTGGTTAGAAAAATATAGTAGTTGGTTGAAATTTAGTGAGAGACAGGCCCGTTATTTAATTTATGCCTTTAGTAACAGCCCGATTTATCAGCCCTCATATATAAGCTATATATCATTCGAAGAAGATGGAATTATAATCAAGATTGGTCCCATCTGCTTAAAAGTATACGGTCTTATACTGACGGAAAAAGCGCTAAAATGTACAAGATTGGTCTTTTTTGGAGACGGTGAAAAGGTGAAAAGGCCGGACTTGCCTATCCGGGGTGAATATTTTGGGTTGGTCACTCTTTCTGAAGGAGAGCAAAATCCCCATTTTGACTTCGAGACGAAAGTCTATTCACTTTCCCTTGATGTGGAAGGTTGGCCCGAACAAATTATGATTCGATATGACCACAATGAATATGAGTATCAGGAGGCGCTTCTTTTAGTCTGGCCCAATTTCAAATTGAAAGGCTGGAAAATCTATTATTATTTACTCGAAACCACCGCTCTTATGCATAGAGCTCGAATCGGCCTTCGTACCTTATCCTATAACGGTACTTATCAATTACTAGAAAGTTCAAGAGGAAAATTGACGGCAGATTTTGATGGCTTTGAGATCGTTTTTAAGAACAAAGATGGCCAAATTTCCTGCCAAGCTGGTATATTTTATGTTTTTAAAACTGAAATTCTTCGAGGAGATTACAGACTAAGCCTGGGAGTGGATTTCGGCACCTCTTCCTCCTCGATTTCTTATCAAGTAGGAGATGGCCCGATAGAAATGTTGAGGTATTCTGATTTTACAGAGGAGGTGATATTCAATACCATTTTAAGAGAAAAAGTTCTCTTCTCTTCCGCATGGCTACCGACCTATCGTATAGATGATCCCCTTATCGCCGCCACTTTTTACAAGTCGTATACTGATAGTGAATACATTATAGGAGACCCTGATCCTGAAAATATAGTCCAAAATTTTAACTATTTTATTCCTTCAGATGTCATTCTCACAGCACCTGTAAATACCGAGAATATAATTCGAGACATACTGGGTTTTCGAATCCTTCATGTCTATGCTAAACGCCCGATGGGCGAAGTCATCGAAGAAATTAAATTATTGGATGTAAAGGGAGATTTTAAAGGCCGATATTTATATGAACAGATTATCTCACGATATTTAGAAATATTTTTGATCCTCTCTTTAGCATCCATTATTGTAAAGGAAAAAATTTTCGGATATTTAGATATAAGAGCTTCATTTCCACCTTCTTTTGATAAAAACAAAGTTAGAAGTTATTTAAAGTGTTTGGAATGGGCCCTGGGTAATATTGAAAAATTAACCGGATTTGGTATTATAAAAACAGCATATTTGGATGAATCACGGGCAGTAATCTATTCTGTATCTTCAGAAGGTCCTTCCCTCAATGTTGTGATAAATTTGGGAGGGAGGACCACCGATATAAGCGTGTTCGAAGTAGGTAAGAGTTCTTTTGAGCCCATTTTTATAGATACACTCCAATACGGCACTAACGATTACCTGAGAATATTGGTGGATAAACCCGAATTATTTCCTAAATATAATGTGCCTATTGATGAACGTATGTCGTGGCTGTTAAATGAAATTAAACTTCGGTCATTCGACACTGTGGTGAAGATGAATTACCTGGGAAGTAAAAGATATCGGGAAGTGGCGATGGATCTGTTGCTAAGGTTTTATAGACCGATTGCCTATTTTCTCCGACGGTTGTTTGAGGCACTAAGCGTGCATAGAGATGATAAAAAGGATTATCGTCAAGAAATGATTAATTTGTATTTGGTTGGAGAGGGTTGGTCGCTTGCAGACGCTATTTCCCCCATTAATCAAAATTTGAGAAAAGGCTACCGGGAGGTAATTCACTATTTATTGAGTGAGCAGGGTTTTACCGGGACAATTTGCGCATCAGAACCATTTTATGTTCAATCAAGTTTCAGAGGTTTGAATCTAAACGCATTTATTGGGTACGGACTACTGATTGCTCCAGAAGGAAGTCTTTTTCATAGTATCGAAGAAGCATGCAGCGATGAAATCCGTTTTAGATCTATACTTGGTTTTGACGTACGTTTCAATGATGGTTCTGGTAACTTTTCGACTCATAAATGGCACGAGATAGTACCCTGCACGTTGGAAGAAAATATGTGTCGACTTGAATTAGCTGACTTGAAACTTCCTGAGGATTGGGATTTCAATAAATATAAAAAAGGGGCACATATATCCTATCTAGAGAAAGTATGTAATAAAGATTTTATTCGAGTCGATAAACCAATCTTTTCTAGAAGTGTGTTAGCGCGTTTCATTGAGACTATTGGTTTATATAATTTATCTATACCAGAGACTTTTAGCGGAAAAGATAAATCTAAAATGTATTTGGCGGATGAGTTTGAAGAAAAAGGTCGCGACTGCTTATCAAAACTCAATTCTTATACGGATAAAGAGTTTCTGAAAAATGGCAGAAAGTTTATAGAAAAAGCATTTAAAATTGATGTAGAGAGAAAGGATCGATTAATTGGTGAATTCGGGTTCATTTATAATTTTGACAAAACTCTCGAAGAAGATATAAAAGAATGGGAACGGAAAGAAGAGCAGATCAAATGGCGATTTCAAGTATGGCAGTATTTAACCAGATATGAATATCTAATTACAGACTCAATGTCTAATAAAAAAAATGAATTGGAAATATCCACCGAAAAAAATAACATTTCAAATCCAGAATCCACAATAAAAAACTCAATCTCTCCTGAAAACATTTATAGAGA
>CBFDCR010000110.1:0-12299 GCA_965603365.1 uncultured bacterium | reverse complement strand
GGATCAATAAGAAATGGTTGTTGATGGTTACATATCTTTAACATTTATAATTATATCACAATCGGAGACTTTTTGCCGCCCCATCAACATTTGACATTAACTCAGAGAGAGAAAAAAGATACGGATTTCGGGGTAACTCCTGATTGGATAAATCTTGAATTTTATTTAAATTTATTCTATAATATTGGCATGGTAAGGTTGGTTAAACGACAAAAAATATAAAGGAGAATGTATGTTTCATACAGAGGCATGGAGCAAACGTGGGGCGCAAATTGAGATTTCCTTCCAGCCAACAAAAAAATTTTAAGGAGGGGTACGATGATATGTCGGGAAATTCTCATCATGGATGGCAAGTCAGGTGGGCAAAGGGAGATTGAGGAAAAACTCCAGAGTTTAGGCTATAAAATCCTGGGCCATGCCTCCTCATCCGCCGATGCCATTCAAAAGGCGAATCAACGGAAGCCGGATCTGGCATTGATGTATGTCGAAACAGAAGGAGAATTAAAAGGCCTGGAAGCCGCCAATCGAATCAAAACCCAACTGGATATACCCATTGTTTTAGTTATGCCCAATGCCGATGAAATCACCGGTAAACACGATACATCCACGAATTCCTACAGCTACATGCTTAAGCCAACAGGCAAAAGTGAATTACAGGCCGGAATTGAGATGGCCCTGCAGCGGCACAAAGTAGAGACGGAATATAAACAAATGGAGAAGGCGCTGAAGGAGTCGGAAGAAAAATTCAAAACGCTGGTGGAAAATTTGCCAATCGGTATTTACTATAACGATCTGAAGGGAAACGTTATTTACTGTAATAAAAAAATAGAAGAAATTACCGGTTACGACCGTGAGGAAATAATTGGCAAAAATTTAATAGAAATGGAAATATTCAGTTCTGAAGATTTAACAAAAGTAACCAGGTTATTCACCTTGAACAAGCAGGAAAAAGCCGCCGGAGCGGACGAATTTACGTTGAGGAGGAAAGATTCCCAAAAAAGAGTGGTTGAGATTAATAGTGAAGCCATATGTATTGATGGGAAAAAAACGATATTGGGGATGGTGGTTGATATTACAGAGCGCAAAAAAATAGAGCAACAGCTTCGAAGGATTGATGAGCGTTACCGGGACCTGGTAGAAAAAGCCCGTATTGCCATCTTAATCGACGATACTGAAGGGAATCTCACCTACTTTAACCAAAAATTTTCCGATATTTTGGGTTATTCCCAAAATGAGATGAAGACACAATCCATAAAGACGCTGGTACACCCTGATGATGTAGAACGGGTGATGAGATTACATGATGATCGCATACAGGGTAAGGATGTGACTTCAAGATATGAATTCAAGGGCATTAGAAAGGACGGTACCATATTATTCCTCGAAGTCGATGCGGTACCGCTCACAGAAGATAACCGCATCATCGGAAGCCGCTCTTACCTATGGGATATCACGGAACGCAAAAAAGAGGAAAAGGAGAGAGAGAGGGCGACCCAGGCCATTACCAATTTAGCCGGCGGAATTGCCCACAATTTCAACAATCTATTGATGGGAATTAGCGGAAATATAGATCTGATACAAACGAGCCTGACAGGCGAAAAAGGCATAATTAGATGCACCAAACGGGTTAAGGCAGCGGTGAAGCAGATGTCTAAATTAACCAATCAATTACTGGCTTATGCCAAAGGCGGAAAGTATCAACCGGCGACCATATCTCTACAGCCTTTTATTGAAGCCGCCCTGCTCCTGGCCCAGTACGATATCATCTCCAACATCCAGATAGAAAGAGATCTAACGGCTGAGCCCATAAATATCGAGGCAGATATGACCCAGATGCAGATGGCGCTCTTTGCCATATTGGCCAATGCTTCCGAGGCCATAAAGGACAACGGGAACATCCGGGTTTCCCTGAAAAAAGTCGAAACCGGCGAAGAATTGGCGGCTAAAGAGAGCGAACTCAAACCCGGCCCCTATGCCTGCCTCACCATAGAGGATAACGGCATGGGTATGGATAGTGAAACCCAAAGCAAAATATTTGAGCCCTTCTACACCACCAAGGGGCATGGGCGAGGCCTGGGCATGGCGGCTGTTTCCGGCATTATCCAGAATCATAATGGCTGGATCTCCGTGGACTCTGAACCGACCAAAGGAACCGCCGTCAAAATTTATTTGCCCATTGCCGGGGCACGAGTGCCTGAACCGACTAAGCCTGAAGCCAAAATTTCATATGGAACCGGCAACATCCTACTCATAGAGGACGAGGAAATTGTAATGGAAGTAACCCGGACCATGTTAGAGAAACTGGGTTACCGGGTCCTGGGGGCTAAAAACGGCAAAGAAGCGGTAGATGTCAGCCAAAATTTCGGCGAAGATATCGACCTGGCCATCCTGGATATCGTGTTACCCGATATGCCGGGAAACAAAGTTTATTCCCTCATCAAGAAAGCGCGTCCCCATCTGAAGGTGTTGATTGCCAGCGGTTACTCCATCGAGGGCCCGGCCCGGGAGATCCTGGAGGCCGGCGCGCAAGATTTTATCCAGAAACCCTTCTCATTGGCAAAATTGTCGGGAAAACTGAAAACGATATTGGAAAATAAACCACAATAAATAAAAATCTAAACCAAAGCAGATCGAGTGCGATGCGGTGATAGTTGGACAGTATTCAGACCTCTTCATTGCTCTTGATTTTCTGGGGCTGACTTTATATAATTTGGTAATTGAATAAAAAGGAGGAACAATGAAGCAAAAAAAACTCGGCAAGAAGTTACACCTTAACAAAAAGACCGTTGCCCGGCTGGATCGGCCCCAGATGAATGCCGTGCGCGGCAGAGGCGAAACCTGCCCCGACATATGCTTTATCCTCATCACCCAGGGCGATCCCTGCTCACACCCCAACACCAATACCTGCACATGCAGTGTCGGCTGCGGCACCGGTCAGAGCGAATGTGTCAGTCTGGAACAAATCATCTGCACAACCTATCCCGAAGTCACCTGCTGTTATTAAAGATCCCCCCATTTTTTACTTATACTGCCTGCCCGGCCCCACTCCTGTCACGAAAAAAAGTCCAACATCTCGTCATTCCCCTATTCCATCATTCCAGTTCTTTCACCCGAGGGGGTACGCTAAAACCTCGACAATCCCAATTCCTGCAACGGCAGGCAGCCGTGAATCGGGAATGCGGCAAATTTTAAAGATATTGGCGTATCAGACAAAAGTCTTAAATGCAAAATTAAGACTTTTGCCTGATTGAAAATTGCCTGTTTCAGCCACATAATGAGATATTAAATTACCAAGGAGGTAAATATGCTGAAAAAACTTTCTAACCCAAAAAAAACAAAAAGAATGACGTCCTTCACCGAACGGACCGCCAAAGGTTGCCTGCTCCATTGTGGTATTGGCTGCGGTGGCGACATTGAGGCCCGGGTTCAGAATGAAGCGGTAATGCGCATCAAAAACTAAAGTAAAAGACCTATTTGAAGATTGGGGAGGCTTCCTCCCCATCTTCAAATGCCAAACAGCCATGAATCGGGAACGGGGAGGGCGCGATTATTTACAGCCCAGTTCTTTCAGGGCTTGTTTTAATTTGGTGATGCTGACATGATAGGCTTCCAACTCCATCTGGCTTAATCCTTCCGGTGTACTCACGAAGTCGCTGAAGCTGGGTGAGTTGGGATCCAATTTATGTCTGCGGTTCATATCTATACATGAGCCCTGATGCTCCCGTTCGTGGGCTGCCATGGCAAAATAAATGATCTCGCCGGCCTTATCACCGTGTTTACCCTTCAAATCATCCAGCAGATTGTCATCGCCCCAATTGATCTCACCTGTATCGGCATCAAGATACATGGGAACATAATCTCCTCGATTTTCCTTATAATCATTCGCCGCGTCCTCACCGAATGCCTCCTTTACCACTTCATACTTGTATTGGTCCATATCCCAATTCCCGTCTTTGGCCCGGTTAATCAGGTCCTGGTTGGCAAAGGCATCAAATAGTGCCTGCTGATTCTCGAGGACTTTTTTGATCTCGGCACAGGGATCAAAGGCGGAGATGGGGGTACCGGACACCAGGAGCCGCTGACGATTGGTATTCCCGGGCGTGGCCACAGCGGCGGCGGCATCGAAAACCGGCGTCGGTCTTACGGCACCCTCGGCTGCCTGACCCTCATACATATCCCCGGCCGGACCGCGGCCCCATGACGGCAGGGCAGCCACTTTCGCCCCTGTGGATATCCCGCCCCATCTGTCGCATAACCTGTACAGGCAGGCTTTGGTGACCAGATCGATATGACCGGGGACCCAGTTAGCCGTGGGAGTGGAATCCTGTTTCACCAATTCATCCAGGGCCGCCTGCAAATGGAACAAATTCATTAACAGTTCATCCTCTCCTAAGACGCCAAATTGCCGATCCAATGCCTGTAACTGCTTTCGATACACCTCTGCCTGCTGCCGGTGCCGATCCAGGCCGGAAAGATCATTGTGAAGGCCGGTTAACGTCCACCCCCGGTTCTCCCACTGTGCGGCTATATCGAATTCTATATCCGGCAGCACCACCATGTGGTTTACAAATCGCACCGATTTGAATGCATGGGCGCCCACCGGCGGTTTAACCCGGACTCCCGTCACGTCTTGCCGCTCCCCATATGCCACTTCGATGCGGTTTCCCCGGCTGTCTTCAATGGCGGTAATCCGGCCCACCTGATCCTGTTCCAACCGAATTTCTTCCGGCCGGTAGAGTTGAATCAGGGTTTTGAGGTAACCGGAAGGGAAAAAACGGATAAAAAATCCCCGGGGATGATAAGACCAGCGGCCGGCAGGAACCTCCCGGCTGCCCTCTCCGGGCAGCGGATTGCCCACCAGTACCGCTGTCCTTTCAATTTCCCTATAGGCTGCCTGTCCTTTTGACAGCATGTCCCGGATGCGGCTCTCTGCCGTCATCACCCGGCGCACTGCCGGGGGTAGTTGGGCCATCATCTTGCGCAAATATTTTTGGGGAATCAGGCCCAGGGCGCCGCCGTTTATCTTAAATATCTCCCCGGGCGTCAGCAGGGTCCCGGCAACCGCCTGCAGTTGGGGCGTCATGCGGGAAATTTTTGTATGGGACTGAATCGCCCATATTAACAGTTGGACACTCTTCTGCTGAATGTCGGGGTGAGAAAAAGAGCGGTGCATGACATTCCTGATGATCTCTGCCCTCCCCCCTTTTAAAGGAGCATAAATATATCCGTCCCCTGACGAGGGTTCATAGGTGCCGGCATGCAAGCAATAACTCTGAACCCGCAACTCATAGAGACCGGGCCGGTCCAGGATAAACTCTCCATTATCTCCCCGGGGCAGTGCGGTCAGGGATCTAAAATTTTGTGGGTTGAAATCATCGAGAAAAGGCAGGTCGGTAACCGCATGGGAAAGATCAGTGGTTACCACCGGTTTCTTCTTGAGTAAGTCCTGAACACCGGGAATTTTTAACTTTGTCAGTTTCCCCAGTGAATCCAGTTGATGGGAATGGTAAAATGTACCGGTCGGCATTAAAAGAAAGAAGAACAGGGCCAACCATGCTGCCTGAACCAGCATGTTTCTTTTAAGGCCGGGTCGATTCGATCGCGGCATATTCGCCTCCTGAAGTAAAAAAAGTTTTTATTTGGATCTTCATCTCATTCGTATTATTCGTATCTCGCCAACAGCAGGGCGGAGGGCAGGGCTTCGATATCCGAGTGGGCCTGTTTCAGGCCGTGGCGGAGGGCCAGCAGGCAGCCGGGGCAGTCCACGGCCACGATGTCGGCGCCGCTCTGCTCGATATTCTCGATCTTCCGCTTCATTAATTCCCGGGATATCTCCGGCAGCTTCAGGTTGTAGGTTCCGGCAAAGCCGCAGCAGCGGTCTGCCTCCTCCATATCCAGCCACGCCACCCCCGGCAGCGCGGACAGCAGCTCCTTCGGTTCGGTCTCGATGCCGGAGCTGCGCTTCAGGTGACAGGAGTAGTGGTAGGTGACCCTTACCTTTCCGCCGGAAGGCTTCGGGTTGAAGTCAACAGGGTCTTTTTGGTTCAGCTTATGAAACAATTTAATAAAATCAAAGGTTTTGGCCGCCAATTTCTCCAGGTCTGAGACGGCGGCGAGGTCGTCTGCCAGCATATGGGCCCAGTGCCGCTTGATCATGGCGGTGCCGGTGGGACAGGCGGTGACAATGTAGTCCACCTTCTCTTTAGACAGTTGGTCCAGGTTATCCCTGGCCAGTTTGCGGGCACTCTCTGCCAATCCCGTATAAAGGGCCGGGGCGCCGCAGCAGGTCTGGTCCGGCAGCAGCACCTGGCAGCCCAGCCGGTTTAGCAGGGAGACCATGGCCTCACCGATCTGTGGGTAAACGTGATTGACCAGGCAGCCGGTAAACAGGGCCACCCTGGCCTTTTCCCGGTGTACCTCCTGGGAAATGAAGGGAAAAATCTCCTTAAAGGTTTGTCTGGCCAGCACCGGCATATACCGGGCGCTGAATCGCTGTTTCAAAACCGAAGGCAAGCGGCGGGTCACCACAGCGGCGGCTCTTAAGGATAAATCGAGTCCCTTGCGGGATGGCAGAACCTTGCCCAAAGCCAGTCGCTGCCACAGGGGTGGGGGAATTTTTTGCCGAAGCCCGCCGCGAAGCTTCAATATCAGATCGGGAATATCGATGTTGGTGGGACAAACCTCCCGGCAGCGACGGCAGCCCAGGCACATCTCCTGGATCTGTTCCGCTTCCTGGGGAGAGTCTAAAAACGCGGTCAGCAGCGCGCCGATGCCGCCGGCATATATACGGCCGTACACGTGCCCCCCCACCGTCTCGTATACCGGGCAGACATTCAGGCAGGAGGCGCAGCGGATGCATTGACCGATCTTGCCAAAGACCGGGTGCTTCAACAACTCCAACCGGCCGTTATCCAGCAGGATGACGTGCAGTTCTTTGGTTACTATTTCGTCGCTGCCGGGCCCGGCAAAGGCTTCGGTTGGGGCCGAGATCATGGTGACATAGCTGGTAATCGGCTGGGCAGTGGCGCTGCGGGGAACCGCGGTCACAAGCGGCCCGATATCCCTGAACCGGGGCACCAATTTCTCGTAGCCCAACAGCACGATATGCACCGGCGGCAGAGTGGCGGTCAACCGGCCGTTGCCCTCGTTGGTTAAAATCACCATGGTGCCGGTATCGGCGGCGGCGATGTTGCAGCCGCTGATGCCGATATCGGCGTTGAGAAAACGGTTCCGTAAGATCTTCCGGGCCAGCTTGACCATGGAGGGGATATCGGCGGGTACATCCCGGCCCACTTTGTTAGCAAAAATCTGGGCACACTTCTCTCTGGTCAAATGAATGGCCGGCATCACCATGTGGGAAGGCTGCTCGTCGATTTGCTGGATCAACCACTCCCCTAAGTCGGTCTCCACCACCTCCAGTATATCTTTCAAGTTTTCATTTAAGTGGATCTCCTCGCTGGCCATAGACTTGGACTTCACACACAACTTTGCCTGCCGCCGCCGGGCGATTTGGCGCACAATCCGCACCACTTCCCGGCCATCTTCGGCCCGGTAGAACCGGCCGCCCCGCTGTACAATCTTCTCTTCAAAATCCCGGCTGAGGCGGCCGATGTCTTCGACGGCACGGCCTTTAATGGTTTCGATCTCCTGCCGAAGGGAGTCGAAGTCGATGCCCTCGTAGGCACTCTCCCGGGCCGCGGGATAGGCGGCCGAAAAATTGGTCAGCGCAGTTCTCAGTTGGCTATTTCCCAGGGCCTCTTGCACCTTTTTTCGGAATTTTTTGTTTACCGGCATGACAACCAGCCCCCTGCCTGATCCACACATAAAACGATTAACCGTTCCGGCCCATGCACCCCGATGGTCAACTGTCTCTCGATATCTGCCGTCTTGCTGGGGCCGGTGATGAAACTCAAGAAGGGCGGCATCGTCACCCCATAGTTCCTCTCGATCACTGCCAGGGCATCGGCAAAGGTCTCCACCAGGCAGCCGGTAGGCAGGAGGGCTAAGTGCCGCGGCGGCAGCATGGAGACCAGCCGGGTATGGAGACCGGAGGCATCCTGGACAATACTCCCCAGCCCGGCAATCCCCAGGCTAAACTCCGAGATCCCCAGGTCCGCCTGCTCGATGCCGGACCGGTCCAACGTTAAACAGATATCGATGCCCCGAGACCGGGATCTGGCTGCCAATTCCTTCATATTGAGACAGTGCAGCGGTGCTGCCGCCGCCCTTTTACTTCCCTGCTGCCCCATCTCCTCCAGCGCCAGCCCCACTGCCTGTTCTGCCGTTTTGGCCCGCCGGACTTTTACCGTCAACTCTTCGGCTCTGCTTTTAAACTGGAAATAGAGGTCCTCATTCATAGGCTTCATTGTACCCAATATCGACGGCAAAAGTCAAAAACAAAAAATCTTTCTGACATCATTTCATTGCCTCCGGCCCATAAAATCTGGTAAAATAGAAACGATATGAAGAGACATATCGTAATAACGACGCTTTGTACGACTATTTTTTTTCTCCAGGTCTATCCAATTTTCTCCCATCAGCCCACGAGGTCGATCGATTTTCTCCAGCACAACATGTGGACGGTGGAGAACGGGCTGCCCATGAACACGGTGATGGCCATCACCCAGACACAGGACGGCTACCTCTGGGTGGGCACAGAGGCCGGCCTGGCCCGATTCGATGGGGTCAGATTTGAAATATTTAACCATGAAAATACCCCCCTCTTCTCCAGTAACCTGATTACTTCCTTACTGGTAGACCATCAGGGGACGCTCTGGATAGCGTCCTGGGGAGCCGGGGTGATTCGCTATAAAAACCGCGCTTTTGATGCCATTACCAAACACGACGGACTCTTGAGCAACGAAGTCTGGACCATCATGGAATCGGTGGATGATTCGATCTGGATCGGCTCCAGGACCGGTCTCAACCGTCTAACAGGAGGGAAAATATCCACGGTTTCGCTGCCGGAAGAGCTGTCCACCAGGGTTGTGAATTGCCTGCTGGAGGACCGATGCGGCCGGATATGGGTGGGCACCAACGGCGGAGGTCTGGCCTGGGTGAAAAAGCGAGGTGAGGATTTCGAATCCGAATACATCGGCCTGGCGGGTACAAAAATTGCCACCATATTTGAAGACCGAAAAGGGACCGTATGGATCGGCACCATGGGAAACGGATTGGTCCGCTATTGGGGAAACAATCGAATCACCTTTACCAGAAAAAACGGTCTTTTCAATAATGATATCAGGTGCCTGTTCGAGGATCGTTTCGGAAATCTGTGGATCGGTACCTATGGAGGCGGCATCAACATCTTAGCGGCCGACGGCGGTGGCATCTCGGTATTCCCCAACCAGGATGAATTTGCCAGCGATATCATCTTGTGTTTCTTTCAAGACCGGGAGGGCACCTTGTGGGTGGGTACCGGCGGCTGCGGGCTGAACAGCCTCAGGGAGACGAAAATCATTACTTATACCACCAAAAACGGTCTCTCCCACAATAATGTGTACGGCGCCTTTCAGGACAGTGAAGACCGATTGTGGACCGGCTCCAAAGGATACGGAGTCAACTATTTCCAGAATAACCGATTTCATACGTTGACCAGCCGGGATGGTTTGTCCTCCGATTCGGTGGTCTGCATGGCCGAAGATGGAGCCGGCAGCCTATGGTTCGGTACACTGGGGAACGGGGTGAACCGGTTTAGAGGCGGAAAATGCGAGGTCTTCGACACCCGCCACGGGTTGTCTGACAATTCTACCCGGGCCATTTATGCCGATCCCGACGGCTGGATCTGGGTGGGAACGATCGACGGCGGCATTCATCGATTCCAAAACGGTAAATTTACTCTCATTGCCGACGTAAAGTTCCGGGTCAACACCCTGCTGAAAGATTCCGGGGGAGACCTCTGGGCCGGAACCTTCGGCGCCGGCCTATGCCGCCTGAAAGACGGCACCATCGAGGTTTTCGACGACCGGCGGGGATTATCCAACAACATCGTCTCCTGCATCCACGAAGACAAAGAGGGCACCTTCTGGATCGGTACGGCAAAGGGATTTAATCGCTTTCAGGACGGGAAGTTCAGCCAATTATACAAAAAAGACGGATTGCCCGACGATACGGCTTACTGGATCCTGGAAGACTATAAAAACGATTTCTGGATTAGTTCTAACCGGGGTATCTACCGTTTATGCCGCCGTGAAGTCACCGCCTTTTTCAACGGCCAAATTTCACAGGTCAAGCCCTCTGTATTTGGCAAAGAATCCGGAATGCGCAGCCCCGAATGCAACGGGGCCAATCAACCGGCCGGCTGGAGAAGCCGCGACGGAAAACTCTGGTTCCCCACCACCAACGGCCTGTCGGTAGTGGACCCCATTAATATGGGAATCAATAAAATCCCGCCGCCGGTGGAGATCGAAAGAATTATCATCGACGGAGAGACCTATCAGGCCGGCCAAAGGGTGATAGCCCCACCGGGAAAGAACAATGTAGAGTTCCACTACACCGCCCTCAGTTTTATCGTGCCCCAAAAGATCCTTTTCAAATACAAAATGGAGGGATACGATAAACAATGGATAGGTCCCAGTAACAATCGTACCGCCCACTACACCGATCTGCCGCCGGGAGAGTACCGTTTCCGGGTCATTGCCGGCAACAGCGACGGGGTATGGAACGATACCGGTGCCAGGATAGAACTTCACTTTAAACCGAAATTCCAGCAAACCCTGGTCTTCAAGATTTTGCTTTTTTTACTGTCCGGCCTCCTGATCTTCATTTTATATTGCTATATCAGGAGGAATATATTTATTCAAAAAGTAAAGCCCAAATCGAGGGATTCCTGTCTGACCCGGGATGAGACGGAAAAGTATATCCGCAAGCTCCTCTATTTGATCGAAGAGGAAAAAATCTACAAAAATTCCGATCTCTCCATTAAATCGTTGTCCTCAAGACTCCTCCTCAGCCCCCGCACTCTCTCCCATATCATCAACGACCGGCTGGAAATGAACTTCTATGAACTGGTGAATGAATACCGCATCAAGGAGGCCCAGAGGATTCTCACCGATCCCGGCACCGAGGCGTTATCCATCCTGGAAATCGCCCATGAAGTGGGCTACAATTCCAAGAGTGCCTTCAACCGGGTCTTTAAAAACCATACCCGGATGACCCCTTCGGAATTCAAAAAAAAACACAAAAAGTAAAGCCATGACACTTCAGAAAAAAAACAGCGGTTCGTTGAGGGAAACTATACAATTTTATTTGATCGACTGCAAAACCCTGCCCGGTAAATTGATCGATATGTTTATCATCCTGTTGAATGTACTGGTATGTGTGATTTTCGTGGTGGATACCTACCCGGTGGGTGCTGCTTTTAAGAGGTTTTTATGGACATCCGAAATGGTCATCATGGTCTTTTTCACCATCGAATACCTGGCCCGATTATACGGTGCCAGGCAAAGACTCAAACACATATTCAATATTTACAGTATCATCGATCTGGCCGCTATCCTGCCCCTTTTCACCATGTTTGTCTCCCCCGATTCACAGCTGGACATCGGTTTTATCCGCATCATCCGGGTGATTCGAATCTTTCGTTTTCTGCGGTTTACTGCCGATCCCTATTTTTTCTTCGGCAATATCACCCTATACGTCCTCAAAGTGGTCCGGTTATTGGCCACCATCTTTATTATCTTTTTTGTATCTTCCGGACTATTCTGGTTTGTCGAACATGCCGTAAATCCCGATGTCCAGACCTTTGGCGATGCCTTCTATTTTACGGTAGTGGCCCTGACCACCGTAGGTTTCGGCGATATTACCCCGGTATCAACCGGTGGAAAATGGGTAACAGTTTTAATGGTACTTTCCGGGATCGTACTGATACCCTGGCAGGTGGGAAAAATCATCAAGGAATGGGTCCGATTCCTAGAGAAGAAAATGGTCATCTGTCCCCGCTGTGGTTTAAAATACCACGAACGGGACGCCTCCCACTGCAAATCCTGCGGCCAGGTAATCTACCAGGAATTCGACGGCCTATAAACCCCGCAGCATAACTGGAGTTACCCCAAAAAATAAAACCTATTTCCACAATGTCGTCATACAAACTTTATTGTTCATCGCCATCAATGATAAGCCATTATCCCGGCCCAGTAAATCATACTCCCGCAGTTCCCACGTTTCCGTTTCGGCATTATCGACCAACTGGTAGGCTTTACCTTCAGACACCGTGTAGCGAAACCGGTTCTCCAATCTTAACAGAGCCGACTGAATGAATTTAAAAAAAGTTAATATCTCCTTTTTATGATTTTCCGTGA
>CBFDCR010000109.1:0-12903 GCA_965603365.1 uncultured bacterium | reverse complement strand
GGGGGGGGCAGACACACCCCCCCGCGCCCCCCCCTCCGGCAACGCCCCGCTGTGATGTAAAAAATTGATTTGGGGAGTGAGACAAAAGGCGGCCATATTTGTTTACCCCGGCAGCTATCGGTATCGTACTGCAATATGGGTGTACCATTGGGCGTTTTAATAAAACGCCCCTTGTTGATTACTGGACGTATTATCGTTTACAAAAATAATGTATTTTCATACCAGTCCCTCATGAGGAGACGAAAAACGGGACAGGCCGGGGAAACTCCTATGATATAATTGATATAAATGAGGCCAAAAGAAATGGATAAAAAATTTGATATTGTTATTTTCCCCAGCGATGGGATTGGTAACGATTCAATGGAGTTATGGGACAAGTTTCCGCCCGTTGAAAATCGGATCAATATATTTTCAGATGTATGGATAGGAAAAATTGAAAAAGAGAGGGCTGATAAAATTATGCGGGCCTGTGAGCCCAAAGGCTATAATTTTAATTATCGCCGGCAATATTATCAATTATATTCGGTGGTTCGTGAATTGCCGCCAGGTGGTCACACAAATAGATGGGATGCGGATCAGAAGCTCCAATTCTTTATGGCATTTTCAAGGCTGATTCATCCTACCTCAATATCATTTGAATATACTGCAACAGTAAAGCAGAATAATAAAGGAGAAATTCAAGAGATTAAACCGAGTTATAATTATGGACTGGGTTGTTTTGCACATATAGCGGCCGTAAAACGGGACAGGCGGGGAGGAGTTCCGTCGATAATGTGAGGCGGTTTTTGACAATTTGGCGTTTACACCGCCCAGGCCTTTGCCGCAGACTACCTGGCTTCGGACGAAATCATCTTTTCCGAAAGTGCCTGAACTTCAATTTAGGGTGGCAGAGTTGATTCAACGATTCCCCGAAAAGTTACTGGACCATTTTACAGTAATCAATTCAAAGAAATTCAGATTTAGAAAAATCTAAGCACTTATTAAGGGCCGGGAAGGAAGAGGGAAAATTGGTCAGGTCGTTTGCCGTTTTTTTAATTGAAATATATTGTTGTTTCCGGTAAAATTTAGATTTGAATGCAATCTGAAATTTCGGATGAGGATGTTGTGCGGGTATTTATCAGTTATGCCAGGGAAGACATGGCGATGGCCCAACAGGTCTTCCATGATTTAAAGAGAAATGGGGTAGACCCCTGGCTGGATGATGAGGCTCTCCTGCCGGGCCATAACTGGAAATTGGAGATCGGCACCGCCATCAAGAGTTGCGACTATTTTTTGGCCCTGCTGTCATCGCAGTCGGTGTCGAAGAGGGGCTATGTCCAGAAGGAACTCAAAAAAGCCCTGGACATACTGGGCGAATTCCCTAAATCCAGGATATTCCTCATACCTGCCCGTCTCGATGATTGCCAACCCATTGACGAGGAGTTGAAAGACCTCCACCGGGTGGATCTGTTCCCCTCTTACAAACAAGGTCTGGTTAAAATATTACAGGTATTAAAACCGGGGAAAAAGGCTGAAACCGGGCTCGAAGATCCGGGACCCCTCCTGGGCACAAAGAATCAACTGGTTCGAATCCCCGGCGGGACCTTTCGGATGGGCTACAAAACTGCGGGTCAATTTCAGGCCACCGTAAAAGATTTCTGGATGGATATGTACCCGGTGACCCAGTTGCTCTACCGGCAGGTGACGGGTAAAAATCCCAGCACGTTCGCGGGTGACGACCGGCCGGTGGAGACGGTGTCCTGGTTCGAGGCGGCGGCGTTCTGCAACCAATTGTCTGAAAAAATGAGCCTGAAACCGGCATATAAAATAAATGGAAAGAAGGTAGAATGGCTGAAAGATAAAAACGGCTTCCGCCTGCCCACCGAGGCAGAGTGGGAGTATGCCTGCCGGGCCGGAACTACCGGCGACCGCTACGGCCCCATCGATGAAATCGCCTGGTATAAAGAGAATTCGGGCGCTTCCGCCCACGGGGTGGGCCAGAAGAAACCCAACGAATTCGGCCTTTACGATATGATCGGCAATGTCTGGGAGTGGGTCTGGGATTGGTTCGGCGATTATCCTTCAGGGCCAATGGATAACCCGTCGGGACCGGCTGCAGGCTCTTTCCGGGTGATGCGCGGCGGTAGCTTGTTCTTCGATGCACAATTTTGTGGATCGGCGTTTCGCAGCTACTACGTACCCGGTTCCAAACCGGTCATTCTGGGCTTTCGCATCTCAAAGTCGTTGCCCTGAGCTCTTGGCCGCGTGTCCTCTCGTACCCTCGGCCCTGGACGTTTGGCCGTGCCTCAACCCGGCGTGGAGGGGAGCGCGAGCAAATTGGACGAAAAACGGGACAGTCCGGGAAGGGTTTTATTTCGTCATTTGGGGGGTGTTTGTTGACATTTGGAGGGGATTCGTTTATATTAATCTTGTCATGAAGCGCATCGAGGAGGTTGCTGCATGCAGATATCGGTGAATGTTTCGGCAGAAGATATAATCAGCAGTATCAAGGCGATGGATTTCACTGACCTGGAGAGGATCAAGAGTGCGATTATCGAACGGGAAATATATTTCAAGAGGTTCCAGAAAGATGAAATCAAAAACATCATGGCCGATTTTAAGGCAGAGGGTTATTCCGAGGGCTTCTTGAAGGACCTTGAAATGGGCTTAAAAAAGAGCTCCCCATACCATGATAATCAAACCCCTTAGAAGCGACCTTGTTAAATATTTAAAAAAACACAACCTGAGCGCCAGGTTTGAAAAAGCCCGGAAACTATTTGAAGAAGACCCCTTCTATCCTTCTTTGCATGTAGAACTATTGGAACCCAGGCATAGACTGATCTACTCTTTCAGGTTAGACCGCAAATACAGGGCATTGTTTATCTATACGGGTGACAATGAGATAGAAATCATTGCCTTTACAAACCATTACAAATGAAGGAATAAGGCAAATATTAAGGAATGTAAAACGGGGCAGGCCGGGGAAACTCTGCTAAAGGGGGAGGAATGGGTTTTTTTGACTTGACAGATGGTGGTAAAGAAATTATTATTAATAGCAGAGGTGCTGCAATGGAGTTAGCTTTAGATCGGATAGAGTTAAAAAAAATCATTAAAGAGGCGGTGCGGGAAGTGATTGAAGAGTCCGGCTGGGAGCAATTTCATAAGACGCTAAAATTTGTTTCCGATAGAGAGATGCGAGATATCGAAGGACTGTATGGGGAACCCAAAGAGGAAGATGCCTTTTACTCCGAAGAACTGGATAAAAGAGAGTTTTTGTTCAACGAATAGACTTCAGAGGCAATGTCTATTAAGGACGAAAAACAGGACAGGCCCATGAGCGTTGCAGAAAGTATCGTCGGCAATGTGGTTACCGAGATCGTGAAACAGGCTGGCCGGAAGGGGTGGAAAGCCTTAACCCGCCAGGAGAAGGTGGTAAAGATCCTGGATAAGATCGGGATCAAACCCCATGCCCCCATGCCGGTTTTTGAGCATGTGTACGCCTATACATTGGTGGAGTTTGCCGTGGAGCACACGGTACCGGCGCCGGTTCTCGACTTCTTTCGCCAGGTGGATATCCAGGCCGCCTTTCGCCAGGCCTTTGAAAAGAATGATCCCGCCCTGCTTCACCGGGAAGCCGAATGGCTCCTCCAGTGGAATAAGATCGGCGATAAGCTTCGAGATGCCAAACGGAACCCCCGCCTGGAGTTTGCCCGCTTTACCCTGCTGTTTAACGATATCGTGGAGCGCACCCGCACCCCGGCCGAAGTCCTCCACGACAACCGGCAAAAGGAGATGGGGAAGGACATCAAGGCGATCCTGGCAACATTGTATCAACTCGATCTGCAAGGTGTGCGGGAACGGAACCTGGAGAAGATCCAGGGCAGCCTGGTAGAGCAGGTAAAGGCGTGGTTCCGTACCCTGGGCTACGGCAGCGAAGGCCCCGAAATTCGCATTGACGATGTTACCCGCTGGGTCATTACCATCCCCGGCCGACGGCGGCCGGAGCGCATCCTGGTGCATTGCCTCGACAGGCAGGCGGAGCAGCGGGATATAGAGACGCTGGGCCGGGGGACGGCGGAGTGCCGGGCCGACGAGGGCTGGTTGATTGCCGCCCGCCGCAAGAGCCAGGCCGCCTGTGAAGCGGCAGACAAAGAGGAGAATCTCTTCTGTTATACCTTCGACGAACTGCTGGATGAACAGGCCGATTTCAGCCGCTACTTTAAATGGCTGGAAGATACGGTCAGGGAGAAGGGCATCGACCGGATGTACATCCCTTTAGCCGGGGTAAAGGATGAATTTGACCCCGACAGCAAGGAGAAGGTGGGCAGCAGCCGCTATGCTGCCGACAATGGCTGGATCGAGGGCTACATCGACCGCTGGCTGGACGATCCCTGTAAGGAGCATATCTCCATCCTGGGGGAATTCGGCACCGGCAAGACCTGGTTCAGCCTGCATTACGCCTATACGTTGATGAAAAAGTACCTCAAGGCAAAGGAGAGGGGAGTCGAACGGCCCCGGCTGCCGTTGGTGGTGCAACTGCGGGACTATGCCAAAGCGGTCAGCAGCGAATCGCTGTTTTCCGACTTTTTCTTCCGCACCCACGAGATCCCCCTGCCCGGCTACTCCGCCTTCGAGCAGTTGAACCGCCTGGGAAAACTGCTGCTGATCTTCGACGGCTTCGACGAAATGGCGGCCAGGGTAGACCGGCAGAAGATGATCAACAACTTCTGGGAATTGGCCCGGGTAGTGGTGCCTGGGGCCAAAGCCATCCTCACCTGCCGCAGCGAACACTTTCCCGAGGCAAAGGAGGGGCGGGCACTGCTCAGTGCCGAACTCAAAGCCTCGACCAGGAAGCTGACCGCCGAGCCGCCGCAGTTTGAGGTGCTGGAACTGGAAAAGTTCGACGACGACCAGGTTCGCCGGGCCTTATCATTCCGCACCGGTGGGGCCACCGTGGATTTTATCATGGGTCATGAACAACTGCGGGACCTGGCCCGCCGACCGGTGATGATGGAGTATATCGTGGAGGCCTTGCCTGACATCGAGGCGGGAAAGCCTATCGACCTGTCGCGTATCTATCTCTATGCGGTGGGGCGCAAGCTGGACCGGGATGTAAAGGCCCAACGCACCTTTACCTCCCTGGCCGACAAGCTCTTTTTCATGTGTGAGCTCTCCTTTGAGATGCTCACCACCGAGCAGATGAGCCTCAATTACCGGGCCTTCCCGGCGCGGCTGCGCCGCCTGTTTGGCCCGGCAGTGGCCGAGGAAAAAAGCCTGGACCACTGGCACTACGACATGATGGGCAACACCCTGTTGATCCGCAGCGAAGACGGCGATTACAGCCTGGCCCACCGCTCGCTGGCCGAGTTTTTTACCGCGGTTAAGTTAACCGCCCAACTGGGGGTGCTGCCCCCCGACTTTAGCCACCTGGCCGGGCAGCAGTCCCATGTAAACCCCCAACTGTCGGCCAGGGCCTACACCTGGTCCGCCTTCTTTTTGCGGGAGGCGGCCGACAACGGCCAGATGATCCCCATTGCCCCGCTGCACCATTTCACCGCCGAGGATGCCGATGGCGTGCTCACCGTGCTGGCCGGTCTGTGCGACAATGTCCTGCGTTTTGTCCACGAGATCACCCATACCGAATCCGTATGGCAGCCCTTTCACCGCCGGCTGCAAGAGTACCTGGAAGATTTCAAGGCGGGCCGCCGTGACCCGGCAGCCCAACAGGGGATACTGACACTGCTGTTAAAGTTCCGGCGCCTCAGCCGGTCCTGGGAGGAGGCGGCCGGGGAGCAAGAGTGGCTGCGCCGCTTCTGGCAGGCCCATCGCGAGCAGGAGGTGCGGGCAGTCCGCTCTCAGACACCGGTGGAGAAGATACAATTAAAGCTCCCCGGCAAAACCCCCATCAACATCGACATGGTACCCATCCCCGCCGGTTCCTTTCTCATGGGCGATGACAACGATCCACCGGTCCACCGGGTCCACCTGACCAGACCCTTCCTGCTGGCCCCAGTCCCGGTCACCCAGGCCCTCTACCGGGCGGTGATGGATAAAAATCCCAGTCGGTTCGAGGGTGACGACCGGCCGGTAGAACGAGTCTCCTGGCTGGATGTCATTGACTTTTGCAACCGCCTGTCCGAAAAGATGGGCCTTCAACCGGTGTATGAGATCGACGGAGACGAGGTGAACTGGAACCGGCAGTCAAACGGCTTTCGCCTGCCCACCGAGGCGGAGTGGGAGTACGCCTGCCGGGCCGGTACCACCACCGTGTTTGCCCACGGCGACCTGGAATCGGGCCTGGACAAAATGGCCTGGTATTCGGATAATACCGGCCTGGGAACCCAGCCGGTAGGTTTAAAAGATCCCAATGCCTGGGGCCTGCACGACATGCACGGCAATGTCTGGGAGTGGGTCTGGGATCGGCCCGGCGGTTATCCACCTGGCCCGGTTAACGATCCCGCCGGTCCCGATAGAGGCTCTGACCGGGTGAGGCGCGGCGGTAGCTGGTACTACTTTGCTCGCTTCTGCCGTTCGGCGATTCGCTACTTCGTCGATCCCGGCTACCGCCGCTACCTTCTGGGCGTCCGCCTCTCCAGGTCGTTGCCCTGAGCCCTTGGTCCCTTGTACACTTGGCCGTGCTTTATCCCGGCGTGGAGGGAGCGGAGGGTGGCGAGGCCAAAGCCGCCGCCCGCAGCGACCGGAACGCCCCACCATGATCTAGAAAGTTGATCCGGGGAGTGGGACAAAAAACGGGACGGGCCGGGAAGGGGCTTTCACCTCACCACCTGAAAGTTTGACCTCACGACCTCAACAATTGAGCGTGTGACCTCAACAATTGAGCGTACGACCTCAACAATTGAGCTCGCGACCTCAACAATTGAGCGTACGACCTCAACAATTGAGCTCGCGACCTGAACATTTGAGCTTGCGACCTCAACAATTGAGCTCGCGATCTGAACATTTGAGCTCACGACCTGAACATTTGAGCTCACGACCTGAACATTACCCCTCTCACCCTCAACGAGTCAGCCTTTAAATTCAACCACCGACCGCGATTGAACTAAAAAGGCACACCTCTTCATGACGCGACTCGTCACCCGGAGACTACGAAAATGCCGGCGCGCCTCCCCTTTGGCATATTAATGTAGGAGAGTTACAGTTAACGACCAATCCTTTAAGCCATGTGAATAGTCCCCTCTCTTCTTAAGAGAGGGGATGCAGGGGTGAGTTAACGGGACGAAAAACGGGACAGGGACGAAAAACGGGACAGGCCGGGAAGAGTCGCGTCTCCGGAAGAAGAGTTATTAATAGTTATTTAATTGATAGGGTGGCGGTTCCTTGACCTTTTTGGGAGCCTGAGGTAACCATAACCTGGGCTAAGTGGTCACCCTGGGCCCAGGTACAGTCGGGTATATTTGTCGACAGCCCCACTTGAATATGGTAAGCCCCGGTGCCAACATTATTAAAAGTAACGATGTTGTTACTGAAGCCGCAGGGCTGCCCGGTGTTTATTGTTGAAGTGAGTAGGAGGTGACGTATTCACAGGCGGGGGGGAGACCGGCGATAGTGGGGGCCTGGTCGGTTCGTTGGCAGGTCAGACCCAGTTCGGCCGCCGAACATTCGAAGTGGCACATGGCGATGCCCATGTCGATGCGCTGCAGGTCTACCCGGGGTATCAGTTTACTGTAAAGCTTGTCCCGGTAGAGATAAAAATGGAAATCGCCGTCATCCACCACGATGCGCCAGGGCTGCTTGTTGGATGCCGACGGGGCCAGCCGGATGTTTTCAAGAATTTGATGGGGGGCGCGCAGAGGATGTTGGAAGTCTTTGTTGAAAAAGAGCCGGTCTGCCGGATGCCGGGAGTCGCCTTTAGCTCCCCAGCGCACCAGCCGGTCGCGAATGGTTCTTTTGCCCTCTCCATAACCCAGGGCAGTAACCGCCGGCAGGATCTCATTGTCTTTGATTTCGATTATTTTGCCGAAGGTTTTGCGGTCAAACACACCGCCGATCCAGCAGGAATCGAGGCCCAGATCGGTGACAAACATCACGGCTTTTTCCATACAATAGCCGAAGTCTTCGAAGTTTTTGTAGGCCCCGTTTTTGATAAGGCCGACAATAAAGGCCCTGGTCCCTTTGATCATTCCATAAGTACCGGTGGTAAAGGGATTCTCGGTTTTCAACTGTTTCCTTGAGGAAAGCTTGAATCGGATGGGATTGCCGAATGGGGCCCCGCCTTCTAAACCGGAAATAAAATTCCGTATTAAATCCTGCTTCTCCGTTTCGATTTCCCGGCTGCTGAATGTGCGGCAGGAATATCTCCGGCGGACCAGTTGAGAAAAGCTCGAATTGAATGTTTGCATGCCCTCTTTTTTGTATTTAGTATTTTTTTAGGAAAATGTGCCGGGACGCGGAGTCGAACCACGGACGCAGGGATTTTCAGTCCCTCGCTCTACCTGCTGAGCTATCCCGGCCGAAGAAACCTCTCAATAATAAAACAAAAAGTCGATTTAGTCAAGATCATTTTTTAAATTTTAACTATTTGTTAAGCTTTATCCTGGCGTTCTCAATCAACTGCTGGATGGCCTCGTCCCGCTGTTCCGGCGTTTGTTCCTGTCCCTTGAACTCATTGTACGCTTCTTCCAGCAAACTCCCGGCCTGCCCTGCATAGGGCGCCTCGCCCAGCACGGTTGCCTCGGCCAGAAATTCCAGGCCCTTATCGATGTTATTTTTATAGGTGAATTTCCCGATTAAGTAGGCCTTCTGGGAGTTTTTTTCCTTTTCGTAGGAAATTTTGAGGTATTTCAAGGCTTTATCGTTGAAGCCGTCAGTCACGTACCAGGAGGCCAATTTGTCTAAATGCTCGGTGAGTGCATCGGGAGCGGCACATATGGTTTCCAGCGTGGCGATGGCTTTATCGTAACGGCCGAATTCGCCGTACAGCTTATTGGCGAAATAATGGACGAATTTAGCCGATTGCTCCGACCTGTCGATTTTGTAGGCC
The DNA here is from genome assembly GCA_965603365.1 of uncultured bacterium. Classification (GTDB taxonomy): domain Bacteria; phylum Acidobacteriota; class Aminicenantia; order UBA2199; family UBA2199; genus JAHELQ01. The sequence goes on along the minus strand of CBFDCR010000109.1, from coordinate 3,923 downwards.
TGCAGAGATGTGTCCAGTGCCTTCAGGATCGATTCCTCATCGTTAGACTGGGTCTCCAGGATGGCAATCTTGATTCTCAATGCCGGGGCACAAAACATCCGGTCACAGGCGGGATTGTTGAGGGTTCTGCCGAATGCTAAAATTTCGTCTGCCTGGGCTGCGGCGGTTTTAAAGTCCTTTTTGACATAGAGATTGTAGTAGGCTAACTTAAGTTTGATATTTATCTTATCTATTTCCGACAGCTTGCCCGATTTGTTCCCGGCTTCGGCATATTCCAGCATTTTGTCGAATTGTTTAACCTTGTAGGCAGTGTCTACCAGATGAACAAACAGGGGCGCGGTTTGATATTTTTTCTTTTTACCGTATTTCTCGTAATATTCTTCCAGCTTTTGCATTTTGATTTCCGGGTCCTGGGCAGTGATGGCTTCAAGATACAATTGTTCCTTGTCTTTTTTAGAGGCAGGGAGCTGCATGAGACCAATCGTGAACGTACAAAAAATCAAGAGTACAAAAATTTTTTTCATTTTTTTCCTCCTATTTCGTCTGAGCTTCTTTGAAAAATTGCACATTATGATTTAACCAAAATTAAGATACCGGAGTAAATATATCAATTTACCTTTTTTTTGTCAAATAAAAACAGTTGAAAAAAATTTTAGAATATCTCAGGAGAAATCCCACAGTTGACGGCTGTCTGGTTTTGTGTTATTTTTCTCTATTATGGATATATTACTTGTTGTTATTCAGTTTGCCGCAGTGTTGTTTGCCATTTCGATCCATGAGGCCTCTCATGCCTGGATGGCGAATCGTTTTGGGGACCCAACCGCCAAATTACAAGGGAGAATTACCCTGAATCCCATTGCCCACATCGATCCCATCGGTACCATTATTTTCCCCCTTCTCCTGGCGATCATGGGCGCGCCGGTCTTCGGTTGGGCCAAGCCGGTAATGGTCAATCCCTTCAACCTGAGAGACCCCCGCCGGGCAAATATCTTTATATCGGCAGCCGGTCCCGTTTCCAATATTGCCTGTTCCTCCGTGGGCATCGCTATATTCCTGATACTTAAGAGAGTGAATGTCATCGGGCTCGGTGAACTGTCCCGGCTGCTTTACCATCTTCAAGGGTTGGAAGGCGCGCGTCCCGGAATTCTGACTCTGGTTCTTTTCTATTTAATTTTGATCAATATTTTCCTGGCCATTTTTAATTTAATTCCCATCCCGCCGCTGGACGGGAGCGGGATCATCGAAGGCATGTTGAAAGGAGAAGCGTTGCATCAATATCAAAAAATTAAACCTTATGGGTTTATTATTCTAATCATTATTATATATGTAGGGGCACTCGATATCATTGCCCGACCGATTTTTTCTATTGTCCTGAACATCATTTTTAGAGGCTGATCGTAGAGACGAAAAACGTGATGGAACAGGGATACCGGGTTCATACCGACTATTTTGAAGGTCCGCTGGATCTGCTGCTCCATCTGATTCGGAAGAATAAGATGAATATTATGGATATTCGTATCTCCGAGATTACGTCAGAGTATTTATACTATCTGGAGAATGAGCGGGGCCTCAATCCCTCCCGGGAAGGCGACTTCTTGATGACTGCCGCCACCTTAATCTATATCAAATCCCGGTCCCTGCTGCCCAGACCCGACACAATGGACGAAGACTCACCGGAAGCGGAGTTACTTCACTCTCTTATCGAATACGATAAAATTCAGAAGATTTCAAAATTGTTACGGGAGTTGGAACAGAATGAATTGCTCTTATGGAGGCGAGAGGCGATATCCGAGCATTTTGATCACAAGGAATTTGAAATCCAGGAGGTATCGACCTTTCAACTGGCGGAGGTCTTCCTGAATCTGGTGAAGAAGCAGGAGCGGGAAAAGTTCCTCTACATTGAGTCGAAGGAATATTCCCTCGTGGAAAAGCAGGATGAGATCTTGAAGATTTTAGGCGAAGAGGGTTTTTTGAATTTTTTAGAATATCTCGAAAGGCTGGATTCAATCGAGGAAATTCTGGTCAGTTTTTTCGCTCTACTGGAATTAATAAAGCAGAGAATCATTATCGCGGTGCAAAAAAGGTTGTTTGATTCAATTTCGGTGTGGAAGAATGCTAAGGATTACGACGTTGAAGATGTGAGGAGCCGATGACGAGAAAGAGTGAAAAGGTGGAGCTTCCGCAAACAAAAGAACAGAAGATTGCCTTTATCGAAGCGATTTTATTTGTGTCAAAGGAGCCGGTAGAACCGGCGCGGATCATGAATTTTTTAAACTTACGGGATGTTGGGGAATTTGAAGAGTTCATATTGAGGATGGAGGAGATTTATAACGGTGATGGCAGGGGGATTATTTTGAAGAGAGCCGGCGGTGGTCTTCAGTTGGTCACCAAACCGGAAATGCATCAGCACCTGAAGGATTTCTTTACCACCAGGGCTTCCTCGAAGTTATCCATTCCCTCCCTGGAGACTCTGGCCATTGTGGCTTACCGGCAGCCGGTTACGCTGGCCGAAATTTCGGATTTGCGGAGTGTCAATTCGGTGGGGCCGGTTAAAAATCTGCTTCAGAAGAAACTGATCAAGATTTCAGGACGCAAAAAGGTCCCCGGACTGCCGGCCCTCTATTCTACTACTTCGGAGTTTTTACTCTATTTCGGGCTGAATGATCTATCGGAATTACCTTCTTTAGAAGAATTAACGGAGATGTTCGAGGAGAAGGAGCAGCCGTCGTTATTTAAAAATTCACAAAATAGTACTTAGGAGTCGATATGGAACTTTTGGTTAATGCCAATATACATGAGTTGAATCCCTACAAGCCGGGAAAACCCATCGAGGAAATTCAAAGGAAATATAACCTGGAGAAGGTCATCAAGCTGGCATCTAATGAAAATCCATTTCCCATTCCCGATCGCGTTGCCGCTGTCATCAAGGATGAGATGGAGATGTTGAATTTTTATCCGGATTCCGAGAGTTATTATTTGAGGGAGCAGATTGCCCGTTACAATGGCGTTGGTATAAAAAATGTAATTGTGGGGGCCGGATCTTCCGAGATTATTAAAATGATCATGAAATCTTTTCTGAAGCCCGGGGAAAAGGTGTTAACCTCTGAAAAGACTTTTCTGATGTATAGGGTGGCGACCATCGAGCAGTTGGGAAAGCAGGGGTTGGTGGAGATCAAAATGGACAGCCAATATCGATTTGACCTGGACCAGATGCTGGAGGTGATGGATGAACAGGCCAAAGTCATATGTATCGCCAATCCCAACAATCCTACCGGCACACTGCTTCCCAGGGAGAAACTCCTCGACTTTATAGACAAAATCCCGCCAGACAAGATCATTGTCCTGGATAATGCCTATCATGAGTATGTCAGCCAACCGGGCGACTATTTAACCGGCATCGATATGGCGGTGAGTAGAAAAAACCTCATCGTACTGCGAACCTTTTCAAAGATCTATGCCTTAGCGGGGCTGCGGGTGGGCTACGCCATCGCCAATGAAGATATTATTTATTATCTGAACAAGGTCAGGTCACCCTTTAATGTAACCAGGATCTCCCAGCGGGCGGCCATGGCCAGCCTGGAAGATGATGATTTTAAGAATAAATCGGCAAAATTGAATTTAAAAAACAAAAAGGCACTATATGCCCGCCTGGAGGCTGTGGGTCTAAACCCGATTGCTTCGGAGACGAATTTCATCATGTTTTTCCCGGGGGTTGACATTGGGGAATTGAATCGGCGACTCCTCATGGAGGGGGTGATCGTTCGTCCCCTTCAGGCTTTTGACGTTGCCGATGCCATGCGGGTTACGGTGGGCCGGGAAGAAGACAATGAGTATTTTATTCACAAACTGAGGAAAGTCCTGGGGGAAATGAAATAGTTCTGTTAAAAAATTTAACAAATAAAGAGAAAAAAATAAAAAAAATA
>CBFDCR010000108.1:0-13210 GCA_965603365.1 uncultured bacterium | reverse complement strand
ATTTCTAACTCCCACCACAAATTTAATAGGTTTTAATCTTGTAGATTACAATATGGTCAGATGTAATTACCCGGACTTACCACGATAAAGTTTTCCCTTCATATTTCAACCTTTCCCCATCACCTTCGGCATGGCGTAGATAGGAACTAAATATTTCATCTGAATTAAAACAGGGGCATTCTCTTGGATTTTTGGCCATTTTCTTATAAAATAGTAGTGGTTTATCGAGGAAAAAATAATGATAACTAAACTCAGCTTTAATAATTTTAAATCATGGCGAACCACCAATAATATTGATTTTTCGAAGTTAACCGGTTTTTTTGGCACCAATAGTTCCGGTAAGACCAGCCTTCTGCAACACTTACTACTGCTGAAACAAACGACAGAATCATCGGATCGGGCCCAGGTGCTGGATTTCGGAAACGAAAAATCATATTTGGAACTTGGCACATTCCAGGATATTATTTTTAATCATGCTATCGATGAATCTTTAGAATTTGAAATAGAATGGCAACTGGAAGACCAATTCAAAATAGCCGATCCGGAACAAAAAAAGGTTACTCTATTCGAAGGCTCTCACCTGGGCTTTAACGCCAGTATCAGGCAAACCCGCCTCGGCAGAGTGTATGTAGAAAATCTGTCCTATATTTTTGATGATTTTAAATTTCTAATGAAAAAGACAAAACCTGATGAGTATACCTACAGCATATCGGCTGAACCTTTCCCTGGGAAAGAGGAGAAGTTTAGTTTTAAACGGAGGACAACCGGACGTGCCTGGCCTTTGCCTGTTCCCGTTAAATTTTACGGATTTCCAGACCAGGTTAAAGCGTATTATCAGAATGCCGGATTCCTGTCGGACTTTCAATTAGGATTCGAAGAACTGTTCTCAAGAGTCTATTACTTAGGCCCATTAAGGGACTATCCCAAAAGGCAGTACACCTGGGCCGGCGCCCAGCCTGCCGATATGGGCCGGCGGGGTGAACAGGTCATCGATGCCATGCTGGTCTCCAGGGAAAGAGGTGAAAAAATATCAAGGGGGAGAGGAAAAACAAAACTCACAGTGGAAGAATATGCGGCCTATTGGTTGAGAGAATTGGACTTGATTGACGAATTTAGAGTTCATAAAATAGTCGAAGGCGGTAACCTCTACGAAGTGCTGGTAAAAATTTCTCCCCACAGCCCCGAGGTGCGAATCACCGATGTGGGCTTTGGGGTATCTCAAATTCTGCCGGTGATTACTTTATGCTACTATGTCCCCAAAGGGTCAATATTAATTATCGAACAGCCAGAGATCCATCTGCACCCCAGAGTTCAGGCTGGCCTGGCCGATGTTTTTATAGACGCCATAGAGAAAAAAAATGTCCAGATTATATTAGAGAGTCACAGCGAACATCTTTTAAGACGCTTGCAAAGGCGGATTGCGGAGCAGAAGTTTAGCAGTAAGGACGCGGCCTTATACTTTTGCGAAAGAACCAACGGCGAATCGATGCTGCAAAAACTGGATGTGGATTTATTTGGCAACATTTTAAATTGGCCCGAAGACTTCTTCGGAGACGAAATGGGTGAACTGGCGGCAATGCATGAAGCCATATATAAGAGAAAAAGAAAAGTCAGTGGATAGCTGTGTCATCGATACCAATGTACTGGTTGTAGCCAATGGCCACCACCCCCCGGCAGATATCCACCAGGTTTTTAAATGTCAACAATTTTTAATCAAGGTACAGAAAAAGCACATATCCATAGATTCATTGGGAGAAATTCTGGGGGAGTATTTTTCCCATTGCCAGAGATCGGGACAACCCGGCATTGGCGATGCCTTTGCCAGATGGCTCTGGGATAATCAAGGGAATTCTTCTCGATGCGAACGGGTAGACATCACATCCGATCCCACCGGAGAGAGAGAGTTTCTGGAATTTCCGAAGGATGAAGACTTAAAGGGTTTTGATCGATCGGACCAGAAATTTGCCGCCGTCGCCATTTCAAGCCGATTTGATGCCACTATTTATAATGCCTCCGACTCCGATTGGTGGGAATACAGAGCCGCTTTTGAAAGAGTGGGGGTAAAAATAGAGTTTTTATGCCCGGAACTAATCAAAAATAGATAAAACCAGGTGATCGGATTATTCAAGGTCCTGGAACCAGCCGTTGTCGAGGTTCAGGGAGAGGGCATACTCTTTTACTTCGGTGTACTCTTCGGGGGTGAGGCGCCGGTCGATGCTCGTTCCGGCCGCTTTGTAGGCGGGGAAATACTGGGCCATCAGGCTCAAGTTTATATGCCTGAACGTACTGGCAGCCATAGATTTTAAGACTCTCCTGGAATTTTTCGTGCAGCCCGGTAAAATTAAGTGGCGGATGATCACGCCTTTGCGGGCAATGCCGCTGCTGTCGGTAACCAGTTCACCCACCTGGGCGACCATCTCTTCTATGGCAGAAACGGCATATTGCCGGTAGTCGGCGGCACCGGAGAAGCGGCGGGCGATCTCGACGGTGTCGTATTTAAAATCCGGCAGATAGACATCGACGACACCCTTCAACATGCCGATGACCTCCCTTCGTTCATAGCCGCCGGTGTTGTTCACAATGGGAATCTTTAAACCCCGTCGGCAGGCCCGGTACAGGGCGGCGACAATATGAAAATAATAAGGGGTGGGGGAGACCAGGTTGATGTTGTGGGCACCCCGCTTTTGCAGGTGGAGGAAAATGTCGGCCAGTCCATCGATGGTATAGAATTGGCCGTTGGCCAGATGGGAGATGGGGTAATTCTGGCAAAAGACACACTTGAGGGGACATCCCGCAAAGAACACGGTGCCGGAACCGTTGGTTCCCGAAATCGGCGGCTCTTCGCCAAAGTGTAAATTAAAAGAAGCAATTTTCACCTGCCCGGCGGCATTGCAAAAACCCTTTTCTTTTTCATTCCGTCGGGCACCGCAGCGGCGGGGACAGAGCTGACAAGGACTGAGGCTTTTTTTAAAGAAATCTATCTTTTCCCGCCACTCCCCTTCGCTCAGTTCCATTTACTTAAGGTTACAAAGGCTTTCAGTTTCAAATCCGTTTCCCTCAAACGGGAAGATAATATTTTGGACAACCGCAGCAATATTTTAATGCCGTGTTTCGGGTGGACTTCGATGAAATTTAAAAAATCCTCCCGCCGGATCTCCAAAATGATGACATGGGTATGGGCAATCGCCGTGGCCGACCGGGGCATCTCTTCAAGAAGGGCCATCTCCCCAAACACATCCCCCTTTTTTAACATAATCAGGGCCTCCTCCGTCTGCGGGTCGGGTCTCTGGGAGATCCTGACCTTGCCGGAAGTAATGACCATCATCGTCGTACCGATACTATCCTCTTCAAATATAGTCTCCCCTTCGTTGTAAATCTTTTCTACGAATAACTGGCTCAGCTCGTGCAAGGGCTGGTATTCCAGATCGGCAAAGATTTCCATGCTTTTCAAGATGTCCAACACAAGTTCGATATCTGTTTCCATTTTTTTATTATAACATTTTTTAGGCTGTGAATAAATTTATTCAAATTTCAACCGAATTTTTGTTGTCATTTTTCCCCCATTATTATAAAATAGTCTGCATGAGAGGCTTATTATTGATTCTATTGATTGCGGTGTCGATTATTTTGGTTATCAACACCGGCATTTGTTCAAAAAAAGGGTCATCCCCCATGGAACAGTTGAACCAGGCAAAGGTAAAGACAGATGCCACCTCCCTGGAAACCAAAATCCGCAATATCATGCATGCGCTGAATTTATATTATTCGGATCACGGCGAATATCCGGACATCCTGGATCTACTGATCCCTCACTATTTGAAGACCGAAAGGGATCTGTTGGACCCCTGGCGCAGCAAATTTAAGATTGAGCGGGATGACGAGATGAATCTTATACTGGTTTCGCCCGGCAGAGACCTGAGCTGGGAAACTCAAGACGATATCAGAAGGAAAATATAATGAATTTGCAGAACTATCTGAAGAAAGAGAATATATTTCTCGCCGATTCATACGAAGATACCGATTCCTTATATGCCGACTTTTCGTTATTCTTGAAAAAAAGAGCCATTATTAAAGATAACGAAAAAGTAAAGAGGTTGTTTATTAAAAGAGAAAACGTGCAGTCTACCGCTATCGGCAGGGGCGCGGCGGCGCCGCATATTTTTTCCGACGAATTTGCCGAATTCACCTTTTGTCTGGCGTTGATTCAGAACGGCATGGATTTTAAAGCCCCGGACGAAGAGAAGGTTTCCCTGGTTTTTCTGATCATGAGTGATGAACAGGAGGTCGGCCTTCATCTCAAAACCCTGGCCCATATTGCCAGACTGGTAAAATGCAGCGATTTGATGGAAAAGATCAAAGTGGCCCGGGATGCAGACCAGATCTATCGAATCATTGTCGAAGAAGAACAATTGATTTAAACCACCATGAAATTGGCGATCCTGGTTCTCAACAATGAGGAATATTTAGAGCCCATTCTGGAGGGGTATATCGAAATCGGCATCAGCGGTTCCACCATCATCGATTCCATTGGCATGGGGCATATCCTGTCGGCCGAGGTTCCCGTATTTGCCGGACTTCGGTTCATGTTTTCCGGAAGTCGCCCCTACAACAAGACCATCCTGTCGGTCATCAAGGACGAGAAGAAGGAACCGTTGAAGGAGTTGGTAGAAAAAGTATTGGGACCTCTGGATCAAAGTGGAAACGGTATCCTGTTTTTCATCGAGATCATTGATGCCATCGGCTTAAAACCGGAATTCAGTTAGTGAAGACCTTAGCTGCCTTCGGAATTTTATTGTTGATCGGGTTCCTGGGCTCCATCAAATTATTTCATAAGATTAAATTATCATCGCCGTTTTCCTACCTCTTCTACTCCGGTACCGTTTTCATCTTTTTCGGCCTGTTGATCGGTGAAAACGGTCTTAATCTGATCTCCCGGGAAATCACCCATCACCTGGGCCCCATTATCCACTTCTCCCTCGGCTGGGTGGGGTTCATCTTCGGCTTCCAGATGGAGCTTAAGTACATCAAAAAAATCCAGAGCCACTGGTACCTGGCCCTTCTATTTACCTATTTTATCCCTTTTGCGGCCATCTTCTACCTCTCCTTTCTCCTCCTCACTCACTTCTTTCAAGACTATGTCAGCGCCTTTGAAATTTCAGTCGGCATGGCACTGGTGCTGGCGGTATTGATTTCGGAAAGTTCCGTTTCCTTTACTGTCTGGAGTTCCAGATTTTTCAAGAAATTTATCGGCGAACTTCGGCTGGCCGCCTTCCTCTCCTCCATGGACAACTTCTTCCCCATACTCTTTACCGGCATTGGGGTCTCCCTGTACCGGTTTTTGCCCCAATCCGATTCCATTGTTTTAAGAGGGCCCGGCCATGCCCTGTCCCATTTCTTCCTGCAAGTCATCGCCGGCAGCCTGATCGGCGGATTCATTCACTTTCTGGTCAAAAAAATAAAGGACCGATTGGAAATATCCACTGTTTTATTCGGTTCGGTTTTTTTAATTTCTGGCCTGTCGTTGATGTTCCAATTTTCCCCCCTGTTTGTGGCCATGATCAGCGGCTCTATATTTGCCAATTCTACCCGAAAACACGCCTCCTTCTTAAATATCTTCAATCCCACCGAAAAACCCATCTATATCATCTTTCTCACCTTCCTGGCCCTGCAAAAGGCCAGAATTGACCTGTCGCTGATCCTGTTTGCCATTCTGCTGCTTTTTATTAAATTTTTCTCCCGGAAATTTACCCTTCTGCTACTACTTAAGCTAAAGCCCCATGCCCATAATATCCCCCCCTCACTCACTCACCTCTTTCTCCCCATCGGCAGCATCGGCCCCGCCATTCTGTTGGATCTCTATTATTCGTTTCCCCATCAGAACACCACCATTGTCTTCGGAATTTTCATTGCGGCTTTGCTGATCTCGGAAATCTTTGCCCCGGTGGGCATCAAATTGGCCCAAAAAAGAACAGACCATGATTAATATTGTATTTCTCGGTATTATCATCCTGGTGGGATTGGCCATTCAGTCATATTCATCTCTGGATATATTCAATAATGCCACCTATGCGCTGGGGCTTATTTTACTTTCCGGTTACGTGGCCGGGAACCTGGCCAAAAGAATAAAGTTTCCCTCCATCACCGGCTGTATACTGGTAGGCATATTGGTAGGGCCGTACGGACTCTCACTGATTACCCTGAAAAATGTAGCGGATCTGCAGCTCCTCAACGGGCTGGCCCTGTCCATCATTGCCCTCACTGCCGGCGGCGAGCTTAACTTCTCCCGCCTCAGGGGGAATTTTCGCACCATCCACTTCGTATTGATTTTCCAGACATTGATCATGATCATCGGCATCACCCTTTTTATCCTTTTGCTGCGGGGTCTCATTCCTGCCTTCGCTGTTCTTAACATCAAGGCCGCAGTGGCCGCCGGTTTACTATTGGGGATCATCTCGAGCGCCTCTTCGCCCTCCACCACCCTGGCGGTGATTGTCGAGACCAGGATCCGCAACCGCCTGACCGAAATCGTTCTCAGCATCGTGATGTTAAAAGACATCGTCATACTATTTCTCTTCGTGATCGGCCTCAACATCTCCAGAACCCTGGTGGGAGGCAGCGTATTTGACCAGGGCAAAATCGTGACTACCTTTCTTGAAATTGGCGGCTCCTTGCTTTCCGGGGTGATCATCGGCCTGATCATTGTGTTGTATCTCAAATTTGTAAAAAAAGACACCGTTGTCTTTATTCTGGCCTTAAGTTTTTTTAGCTATGAGATATTTAAACCCCTCCACCTCCATCCCCTGCTGGTGATGATGGTGGCAGGACTGGTGGTGGAGAACTTTTCCCGTGAGGGCGACCGTTTGATGAAACACCTGGAGTCCCTCTCCCCGCCAATTTATGTCCTATTCTTTACCCTGGCTGGTGCTGCCGTCAACCTGGCCTATCTAAAAAACATGTGGCTCATAACCATCGTGATCGTTTTGGTCAGAATTCTCCTGAAATATGCCGGCACCTGGGCAGGGGGCACCCTCAGCGGGGAGTGCCGGCTGGTCTGCCGCCGCATGTGGATGTCCTTCATCTCCCAGGCCGGTCTGTCGCTGGGCATGGCCAAGATCATCGAGGCCAACTTCCAGAACTTTGGCCAGAGCTTAGCGGTACTCATCATCTCGGTCATCGTCATCAACCAGATCATCGGCCCCCTTCTCCTCAAACTCTTCCTCACCCAATCCAACCGGAGTTAACCATTGGAAATCTCTTCGCCCCACTGGAACCAGCCGGACCGCTTCGTACGGGCAAAGAGCTCCAGATAGGGACCAGGGCTGCATTTCTCGATCGTTTCATAAAGTGCCTCCGGCTTCTGGGAATGCCGTCCCTTTCGGGATAACATCACATTGACCTGACGCCGAGCGGGGGGAAAGGTTCTCAACTGACCCCGGATACCAAACAGAACCAGTTCCGACACATTGCGGAAATAAAATCCCACCCCCCGGCCATCGGGCCCACCGTCCTTTCGTATCTTATACCATACCAGGTTGGTCTTATACTGAAATCCCCAGCGATTCATTACCGCCAATCCCTCCCCGATCAGCGCATTAGGTACCCACAAATACAAATGACTCTGCTCTGCCGCTACTTCCGAAACCGGCAGATGGGCAATCTCCTCTAAAGAGAGGGTGGGGTACTGCCTCAATCGTTTATGCTCCGTCGCTCCCTTACCGGTTCGGTTCGTGAATCGCCACGGCGGGTCGGCTAATATTGTGCCATATCGGCCATTCACTCTGGCGTTAAAATCCCTGATGGTCTCTGTGTCTGATAGGGGGGAAAAGAGAAGTTTGGCCAGCCCTAGCTTTCGGCCCAACCGCCGACGGAATTGAACCATCTCCACTATTTGATCGCTCAGAAACTCTTCATCGGGATAAAAGAAAACGCTCCAGCGGGGCTTTGCCGCCACCGGTCCAGTCAACTGCCTCAACATCCTCAAAAATCCCCGCTGGGCATCCTTTAACTTCTGGTATCTTTGGTCCTGCACCACCTGTATCCAATCTTTGACCAACAAACGATAACTATCCCTACACTCTACAATATAGGCGTAATCCAATAAAAAAGCAAAGGCATTCAGCAGATAACAGCACCTGTTTCCGCATCCAATCTGGTTTTTCAGGATCAAAACCTGGCTCTCAACATTCTCAAGTTTTTCAATGGCTTTTGAATTCACCTTTAGATACAAATTCTCTCCAGGTTTGCGCAAGATCTGTATATTTAATTTTGAAAGACATAATGATTTTCTTTATAGATCTTTATTATACCATAACTAATTTTATTATCAATATTGGGGGTTTTTAGATCTGATTTGCACTTAGAGCATTTATATCAGGCCTTTTTCGTTTGGTTTTCAAGATGTTATATTAAAAATGAGTAAAGAACTATATAGAGAAGATGGAGACGGAGCAAGTACGGAGGTCGCCGGCTTTGTCGCCGCCCATGTTCTGGGTCAACCCCACTTTTGCGCCCTCAACCTGGCGCTGGGCCGTCTCGCCGCGTAGTTGGCTGACAATCTCCACCACCTGGGCTAAGCCGGTGGCGCCCACCGGATGACCGCGGCTCAAAAGCCCCCCCGATGGATTCACCGGAAGGCGGCCGCCTAAGGCGGTATACCCATCTTCTACCAGTTTTCCTCCCGCCCCTGGCTCACAAAAACCCAGGGCTTCATAGTCCAGTATTTCACCGATGGTGAAGGCGTCGTGACATTCTGCCACATCCAGATCTCCCGGTCCGATACCGGCCTTTTCATAAGCCAGCCCCGCGGTCTGTCGGATGGTTTCCCATCGCACCAGATCCTGGGGATTGTGGTAATTACCGCTCCGCAGCACCACGGCATCGATGTTCACCGCCCGTCCCAAGGGCTTTCCCAGGCTGGATGAACAAAGCACGGCAGCGGCCGCGCCGTCCGCGATGGGGCAGCACTGCAACCGGGTCAGCGGATCGGCCACCATGGGAGAATTCAACACCTCCTCAACCGTCACCGGTTGACGAAATTGGGCCAACGGATTGTATTGGGCATGACGGCGATTCTTTACGGCCACCATGGCCAACTGCCGCCTGGTGGTGCCAAATTCGTGCATGTGACGCATGGCCCGGATGCCAAATGTAGCCGGCGCCACCAATCCCAACAGGGTATCAAGCTCGGTATAACCCGAGTTCACCAGTCCGGCATCCGGGACGTACATCTTCTCGGCAGCGGCTACCAAAACCACTTCGGCCTGACCGGCAGCGATCATATTAAAACCCAGATACAATGCCGTAGAGGCCGAGGTGCAGGCATTCTCAACGTTAACTACCGGTACCCGGTTGATACCCACCTCCCAGAACACATGCTGGCCCAACGTAAAATCACCAAACAAATGACCGGCAAGTATATTAGCGAAGAAACAGGCATCCACCCGGGCTGGCTGAATACCGGCGTCCTTGAGGGCCAGGTAGACTGCTTCGGTACCCATGTCCACCACGCCTCGTTCCGGGTGCTTGTCAAAGGGAGTCATCCCCACACCCGCTATTGATGCCAGCGCCGCTGCCATATTATTCCTCCCCCTTGCTGGAGTTTCCTTTTACATGTTTAGGGGTAAAATAGGGCCGCAGGCAGGGATTACCATGACCGTCGTGGCCCAGAGACCCTACCATCAATTGCACCGACAAACCGATGCGAAGATCCTCAACGACTGCAGAGTCGAGGAGAGAAAAGATGCGCAGTTCACAATCCTTGAGATCGATAAAGCCAACACTGTAAGGTAGTGGTAGGCCAAATGGCGGCTTTTTGCGAATCACGGTAAAGCTGTAAATGGTTCCCTCCGAACCCAGGACGGTTTCCTTCACCGGGCCGAGACAGATACGGCAATATTTAGGCCGGGGAAAATAATATTGGTTACACTTATCGCACAATCCCCCCAATAACTCAGGCGGAGACAGATCGTAAGGCGGCAGGGTAAAGATGCCCGGGGCTATGGGTGGTATATTGGCCATCATCGTTTCAACTTATAGCACTCTGCTTCCCGGTCCCAGGTGTCGGGAGTCACCCCTTCTTCCCGCAGCCGATACTTCTCGACCCTCTGGGTGGGAGTCTTGGGCAATTCGGCCATAAATCGGATGTAGCGGGGAACCATGAAGTAGGCCATACGATCCTCGCAGTAGGAGATAAGTTCTTCGGCAGTCAATGATTTGCCCGGCTTAAGCCTCAGGCAGACCATCACCTCATCGTCTCCCAGTTCCGACTTCACGGCAATGGCTGCCGATACCAGCACCGACGGGTGGGAATTGACGACCTTCTCCACTTCATAGGAGGAGATGTTTTCACCCCGCCGCCGGATGGCGTCTTTCTTGCGATCCACAAAGTGAAAATAACCGTCTTCATCGCTATATAGATAATCGCCGCTGTGAAACCATAACCCCCGCCAGGCCTCGATGGTCTTGAGGGGCATGTTGTAATATTCCAGGAATATGGAGTTCGGCTTCTGGGGACGGACCAGCAATTCGCCGGTCTGGTGAGGCTTTAACTCCAGGCCGTATTCGTCTACCACCCGCACCACGTAATCGGGCAGGGGTTTACCGCAGGTACTGGGCTTACGTTCTCTGAGGGTGTTCATCAGGGGAATGCCGATTTCGCTCAAGCCGTAGCCCTCGATGAGGGTCAAGCCAAAACGCTTTTCAATGGCCTCGAACAGATCCATGGGGGCGCCGCCGCCCAGCATGACCCGTACGGGATTGTCGGCGTCGTCGGGCTTTGGCTCGGCCTTGTATAGAATCGGCAAGATGGCGCCAATATAGTTGAACTGGGTACAACCGTACCTCTTTACCTCATCCCAAAACTGGCTGGCGCTAAACCGCTCCCGCAGTATCATCCGGGCGCCATCCATCAAGGCCGGCATGGTGGAAAGCACCTGGGCATTGGCATGATAGAGGGGCAGCACACAGTAGAAGCAGTCTTTCTCGGTATATTCAGCCGCCCTGGTTACCACTTCGCCCATATGCAGGGCATAATTGTGGGGGAAAAGGGCGCCCTTGGATGGACCGGTGGTTCCGGAGGTAAACATGATGGCAAAAGGGTCGGTCCAGATGACATCCACCTCTTCGTACTTGCCGTTGTTGTTGACCACCTGCCAGTAGTCCAGGGTGGGCTTGTCCAGCTTCGGCACCTCTTTCCCCGGCTCACCCAGCACCACCACCTTTTCTAAGCGGGGGAGTTCCTTCAACACCGGTGCCACCCGGTCCAGGAAAACGGACTCTACGATAATCATACTGCAGTGGGCCTTATCTACCATGTAGACCAGGAGATTGCCGCGATGAGCCGTATTGATGGGCACCTCGACGGCCCCCAGCTTGCATAGGCCAAACCACAGGAAGAGAAACTCGGGCCGGTTTCCCATAAAAATGGCGACCTTGTCGCCCTTGACGACACCCAGGGATTGAAAACCGGCGGCCACCCGATCGGATTCCCTGTCCAGGTCCTCGAAACTAAAGGCCCGCTCCTGGAAGCGAAAAAATTCGCGACCGCCGTATTGCCGGGCCTTCTGTTTCAGTACCCGGTGAATCGTTCTGTCGTGGATAATATCATCGTCTGCCATGGCATAACCTCTGTCGACTATTTTAAAGTAAATGGATCGCTATTTCAACTCATTTTATGCTTTTACCCATCCCTTCTTGTAGAGAACCCGGGAGCCCAACACCGATACGAGTACGCAAAGGGGGACGGCAACAGCAGTCCGGACGTTGAAGATAGAAAATAAGATCCCCAATGCCAGCGGGATGATGGCCAGTTTATAATTTTTTAATATGAAGTAGGCCCCCAGGGCGCCGAACAGGGCCGGCAGGATCTGGTCAAAGGCAGGTTTCAACACGGGATTATTCAACTCTTTGGCAAGGGGCACCAACAGAATGACCCCCAGCAACAGGATCAATTCACAGACGATTACCGAGCCGGCCATGGCAATGGTGGAGATAATATCTCCCTCTTTGGTGGAGAGTTCGACCTCGGCAGCCTCCATGCCGATGGCGGCGCAGGGGACCTTCAGGTTGGCAATGTTACCGGTAGTATAGGAGATGTAGAGCCCGCTGGTTCCCAGGATGGGGTAAAAGGAGAGGATTTCGGCAAGGGAGAGGGGAATCATAAAGGCCGATACCGTAACGATACCGGAGATCAGCGGCCAGGAGGGCGGCAGTATGCCGAAGAGGGCCCAGACAATGAGGGGTACACACAGGGCCAGGACAATACAGGTCAGGATGGTAACACGCCCCAGGCGGTGAACCCGGCGATCAAAGATTTCTGAAGATTTCAAGGTGTTTTCGTTATTCATGATCCCCTCCTGTTACGACAATATCCGGGCAAATAAAATCGCACCGGCCATGGCGCCGATCATGCTGATAGGCAGGGCAAATTCCCGCAGCCATTTTATTTTAAATTTGCTAATGAGCAGGGCGCATAGGGTCATCAACACGGCGCCGGTGACCATGGTTAGAAGCGGTACACCACCGGCGGTGACAGGCCCCGCCAGGAAAATACAGATCACCCCGAAAAAGGCGGCATGGGCGATGATTTTCATCCAGTCTGGATCGCGGTTTTCGATCTTCTTGTACTGCTTTTTGATGGTTTTGAGAAAGAAAAATACGATCAGTCCCGACCACATGGCGCCGATGGTCATGACCCAGACGGAGTTGGCAAACACATACTGCGTGTAACCGGTACTCCCGAGTCCTTTAACCCCCATGACGTCGGCACCGATCCCGGCGGCAATCAGTTCATACGGGGCCGAGCCGATCACCGACAGCCGGATCCAGGGAAAGGGGACTCCCAGTACCCCGGACATGGCCATCAGGGCGATGACAATGGGAATAGAGGGGATGATGGCCGACACCATACCGGCGCGCAGCCCTTTGAGCATTCGCAGGCTGTCTAAGCCGATCCGTCTGCCCTCCCTCCAGGCCAGGCGGATAAAAAGAATCGACTGGATCATAATCACCAACAAAATCACCCCGCCCCAGAGATAGAAATAATTGGAATTGGCGATCTCCAGGTAGTCATTCATCGTTGCCTCCTTTTTTATGCCGAAAATGTCGTTAATACCAATGAATACCACAAACGAAAAAAAATAACAATGCCCGATTCACCCCAAATTTCCCATCAAGTTTTTGTTAGGGTTGTCTTGCCTGTTTTTCGATAGCA
>CBFDCR010000107.1:0-13291 GCA_965603365.1 uncultured bacterium | reverse complement strand
CCGGCCCCCCTAAATGCGTCTAAATCCGTCGCAAAAACATACAAATTCGTCTCACATTCGGCTGAGTAAATAACTCCTGGTTGTTGAAATTTTCCGGTATTTCGTTTAAAATACCGTTGTGGATAAAAAAAGGGAAAGTCGAATTGATGGCCACTTTGCATTGTTAATAGGAGTCGATGAGTATGATGACCCCTTTTTCCAGTCGCTCCCCCAAACCACACATGATGTAGTAGGGTTAGAAAACCTTTTAATTCAGTTCGGTTATACAGTTCAAACTCTGCACGGTCGCCAGGAAGCTCCTGAAAGCAGACCCACAAAAGTAAATATCGAGGCTGCGATGGGAAAATTTTTCCAGGAGGATCGTCGCTTTAGTGAAGGGCATCCCGGGGATTTACTTCTGGTTTATTTTGGTGGTCATGGAGTTCTAGAGAAAGGAAAAGCTTATCTGGTACCCTCAGACGGTTGCAAATCAAAATTGGCCGAATCGGCCATCGACCTGGAAGGCTTCAAGAAAAAAATTGTTGAAGCATTGGTACAGGCTAAAATTCTATTTCTGGATACCTGCCATGCCGGCATAGCGCGGGTACGGGACGCAGGGGGGATGTCTCCCGAATTCGCACGTCACATCTTCCTGGAGGCAGAGGGAACCGCTACCCTGGCGGCATGCATGCGTCATGAGTGTGCCCATCATTATCATATTGCTCCCAATGGCGTATTTACCCATTACTTGCTGGAAGGATTAGAAGGGAAAGCCGCTCAAAAAGGCAAACGGTTTATTACTTTTAATGATTTGGAAAATTATGTGACCCATAAAGTCAGGACCTGGGCCGAAGGCAGGGGGAAAAGACAGACCCCAAACAGCCATTCCCGCCTGGTGGGAGATCCTCCCCTGGCAGAATTGGATATTAAATCAGAAATGAAACAAAAAGGGCCATCTCCTTTGCTTCATAATCCCTTTACCGAGACGCTGGCCATCCGAGATCCGGTCCGGTTTATTGGAAGAAAAACCGAAACCCGCCGTTTGTGGACCTTACTCCAGGGTGGCTCCGTTGCATTAAGGGGCGACCCCAAAATTGGCAAAAGTTCAATGATGCTGCATCTGGTTCGACAATGGGACGGCCCAAAGGTCGGCCCCATCAATTTCGATCAATTGGACGGCCCGGAAGATTTCTACATGTATATTGCCAGGGCTGTTGGATTGGAGAATTCTAACTGGAGTGCCATCTGTGAGACACTGGAAGACGCCGAGATGTTGCTATTATTGGATGAATTGGATGTTGCCCCCAAACGGGGAATCACTCACGAAGACATGAGCCATTTCCGGGCCCTGTGTGAGCATAACCGGAATTTCAAAATAGTGGCGGTATCGCGGGCGCCACTCAAAGAGGTTTTCCCGGATACCGGTGTAGGATCGCCCTTTTATAACCTTTTGCAGCCCCTCACTGTAAAAGAGTTGAACAGGGACGACGCCCTTTCGCTGCTGGAACATCCCTGGGCACCGGAAGCGAAAACATTTGATAAAGCCACCTGTGAAGAGCTACTATCAACCGCAGGACTCCATCCCTTCAAACTTCAGCGGGCGGCTTTTCATTACTATGAATACTTGAACGACCCGACCCATCATTGGAAGGAAGCATATCAACAAGATATGGAACAGATGCTATGAACAAACAAGATCAAAATATTGCTTCGCTGGACCTGGTTCCCCGATTGAAACGTCCCCTGTCTCCCTGGAATCCCCTGGATTACTTACGGCTTCTCTATTGGACTTTCTTTTTTCCCCAGGCCCTTCCCTGGTATCTAAATACTTTTGGAAAACCAGAGTACTTGAATTCAGAAAACCTTAAAGCCATTGAAGTGCTGCGCCAGGATGCTGTGCCGCGCCGACTCGTTTTTCAAGCATTGGTGGTTTTATTGATCGCAGTACCGGCTACAGCCCTGGGATTTACCCTTCTAGGAGGGGCGGTCAATTGGTACATATTGGTAGCCGGTGTGGTGTTGGGTGTGGTTTCCGGAGGAATAGTGGGGAGATTTGTGGGATTTCCATTTGGAGTGGCTTTTGGAGTGGCCTTTGGTGTAATCTTTGGATTAGGGGGGAGTATCCTGCTGGGGACTGCCCTTGATTTGGTGAACAGCCTTCAAAAAGTCATTGCTTTCGGAGCAGCCCTGGGCACGGCACTGGGAGTAGGTGTCGGCGTGGCCTTGAATGTAACCGGCAGCGTGAAAAGCGGCGTGGATGAAGACGTTATGAAAGGTGTCACTGGCGGTGTTTTTTTTATTATAGTGGGCGGCTTTTTTTTCATCACTACCCTCATCATCCCCTCAATAGCCACAAGTGCCACCGCAGTCATTTTAACTCGTCACTTAAAGAGCACGGCATTTTTCAGCATCGGAATGGGGACAGCTTTCAGCCTGTGTCTCTCTCGCCTATTGGAATATTTCCCCGCCATTATGGTGGCTGCCATGGGGCGGGGCGTGCGAGCGGGGCGATTCTTATTCCTGCCTCTCCCAGGAGTACGCAAACAACTGGAAAAAGATCTGGAAACGGACTGGGAAATGGGGATTCATAAAGCCAATCACATACTGGCGTACTCTTTACAATATATTCCTGTAATCAAGGCGGTTAACAAAGCCCTGAAACGTTCTCACCAGGATGATTTGTTATCCAGGATATCGGCATTGGTTAACCAGGCAACCGATTGGGATCTGATCCGCTTCTGTTCCGCCAGTCTTAATAAACGGTTCCGGCAGAAAGCAAAAGATGGTTTCTTGTTTCTATTTCCATGGAAAAGAAGCGGTTTAGTAAAGCCCCGGACCGATACAAAGGCCCGGGCCGCATGCGCCGGATTCTGGTATTGGCACCAGGAAAGATCGTTGGAAGCCAGAGAAGCTTTTACAAAAGTTCAAGAACTGCATAACGGTACTGAATTATACTACATCGCCAGCGCCATCGATAAATGGTTTGAAATCGATAAAGACGACAAATATAAAGATAAAATAGAGGGAATTACGGCCTGGGAGCAGGAAACCCAAAGACTTAAAAAACTGCCTGGACAGGGACTCCGGCCAGACAGCCTGGAACTACTGCGTACACTGCAAGCTGTATCAAAAGACATCGGCGCGGCCCACTCTGCATTGTCTTCCTTCAAACGCTCAAAGATCACCCAAAACGCCATTCTTACCCTTAAGGGATTCGATGGCCCTTTGCCTCACCCCGAAGGGCAACTCATTCGGCAAATCGCCCAAAAATGGATCAATATTCTTGAAAACACCGGCTGGGTATTCCCGGATGAAGAACTGCACCGGCCCGTGGAAAACCCTTACGAGGGATCTTCAGGTCTCCCCGTCACCGGCCCAACCTTTCGGGGGCGCGATGCTATCATAAAGAAAATCGAAGAGCATTGGGCAACCGATAGTAAATTCTCCACATTGATTCTATATGGGCAGCGCCGCATCGGTAAAACCTCTATTTTGAAAAGTATGGCCATGCGTACTGAGAGTAATATAATCCTGGTCTATATAAGCATGCAGAATATCGGCAAGGTGAGCCATACCGGTCAACTTCTATTTCGATTTGCCGGGACCATTTACCGCACTGCTATGGAAAAGGGGCTGTCAATCGGTGCACCGCCCAATGAAGCAGACTATACCGATATGGGTACAGGCTGCGTTACCTTTAATCGCCTGCTGGACAGGCTGGCACCGCACATGACCGGTCAGAAGCGGTTGGTTTTAGCCATCGACGAATTCGAGGTGATTCAAGAAAAAATCGATCATAACCAGATCGATGGTGAGTTTTTGCCTTACCTGCGGGATATCGTCCAGAATTATAGCTGGTTGGGGATGATATTTGCCGGGCTGCATACCATAGAAGAAATGGGGCGGGATTATCAATCGGCCTTTTATGGACAGGCCGACTATCGGCGGGTGAGTTTTTTGAAAAAAAAAGATGCCTTTGAGTTAATTGCCCATCCCAAACCGCCACGAATTGCCCTGGAGTATTCACAAGATTTATTGGATCAATTGTACCGTCTCACTGCCGGCCAGCCTTACTTGATTCAATGCTTATGTAGGGAATTGGTATTTCGTTGGAACGAACGGTTTGAGCAAGAAGGTGATCAAACACCCCGAACCTTTAAATTGGATGACCTCCCCCCTCTACTTACTTCAGATTTTTTCGAAAGTGCTGCTTACTATTTTGATGGTGTCTGGAAAAGTATCACGGAAAATGAACGTACTTTAATTCGTATAATGGAAAAGCGAGAGGAAGGAACCTGGACACTGGATGAACTGGACAAAGCAGCGAAACCCCACCCATCTCTTGAAAAATTCAGTACTCTCAAAGAAACTATCGACCTCTTAAAGCGGCATGATGTGATTCTCGAAGAGGGTGGCAATGTCCGTTTTGCCAGTGAACTCATGCGCCGCTGGGTGGCCGAGGAAAAATCAGGATAAAACATTAATCGATACCATATTGCTTTTTTTCTTCTTCTGTTAATTGCCGAATGGGGTCGGTTTCCAGCCATTTGATAATGGCTTCCGGGGTGTACCATATTTTTACCGTGGTGTCATTTG
Organism: uncultured bacterium; assembly: GCA_965603365.1. Lineage (GTDB taxonomy): Bacteria > Acidobacteriota > Aminicenantia > UBA2199 > UBA2199 > JAHELQ01. The sequence goes on along the minus strand of CBFDCR010000107.1, from coordinate 8,716 downwards.
ATGATGTTGTGAGTATAATTCTTTCGTCGGGGGAAAAGACCGCAATCCCTACATTCACCTTCAATGAATTCAAATCAGCTAATAATTCACCCTTTAAATTCCAAAGTTTTGCGGTTCTATCTTCTGACACGGTTAAGATTCGGTCATTTTTCGGAGAGAAGACGGCACCCTGTACAGAATCCTCATGTCCTCCGATAACGGTTAATAGATTATCCCTTAAATTCCATAGTCCTGCTGTATTATCCCAGGAAGCAGTGAGGATTTTGCTTCCATCTGCTGAAAACACCGCGCTTACAACAAATCCTTTATGCCCTTGCAAAACTAATAACTGATTACCTTTTAAATCCCAAATTCTTGCCGTATTATCCATTGAGGCAGTTAGGATTTTACTTCCATCCGGGGAAAAAACAGCACTGTTTACAAATTTCGTATGCCCCCGAAAGCTGGTTAAAAAATTCCCCTTAAAATCCCATAATGCTACAGCGTTTTTCCCGAGAATATTATGAGTTATAGTAAGTATTTTGGTGCCATCCGGGGAAAATTCAGCACTCAATACTTTATCATTATGCTGATAATCGACCAAATGATTACCTTTCAAATCCCAGAGTTTCGCGGTCTTGTCCCATGAAGTGGTAAGAATATATTGGCCATCCGGGGAAAAAATGGCGGAATTTACAATATTTTTATGCCCTTTCACATCAGTTAATAATTGACCCTTCAAATCCCAGAGTTTTGCGGTAAAATCAGCAGAAGCAGTGAGGATTTTACTGCCGTCCGGTGAAAAAACAGCGCTATTAACCGATTCTTTATGGCCGGTCAGATTTGCTAATATTTTGCCATCCAGATCCCAGAGTTTTGCGGTGCCATCATATGAAGCGGTAAGGATCTTGCTGCCATCCTTCGAAAAATCAAGTGAATATACTACACCCCTATGTATATTCAAGTTTACTGAGGGCTGATTCCTCAGATTCCAGAGTTTTGCAGTGCCATCATCTGAAGCTGTTAGTATTTTACTGCCATCCGGTGAAAACACAGCACTGTTCACCCGCCCTTTATGGTGAGTCAGATCTGCCAGGAGGCTCCCTCTCAAATCCCAGAGCCTTGCAGTCCAGTCCCGGGAAGCAGTGAGAATTTTGGTGCCATCCGGGGAGAAGGCTGCGTAATCTACATTATTAATATGTCCCTTTAAATCGGCCAGCAAATTTCCTTCTAAATCCCAGAGTTTTGCGGTAGAGTCTGATGAAGCCGTGAGGATTTTTCTGCCATCCGTAGAAAATACAGCACTGTTAACAGGGCCATTATGCTTGTAATCAAATAAAAGCCTTCCACCTAAATCCCAGAGCTTTGCTGTGCTATCAGCGCAAGCAATGAGGATTTTTTCGCCGTCAGGAGAAAAGACCGCACTCCACACAGGTGCATTATACTCTTTTGAATCGATTAACAACTTTCCACTTAAATCCCATAGCTTCACTTTGTTATCAAAACCTGCAGTAACAATTTTACTGCAATCGGGGGAAAATGCTCCCATCCATACAATATTTGTATGACTTTTAAAAGTAGCTAATTGATTTCCATTCAGATCCCAGAGTTTTGCAGTATAATCATAGGAAGTGGTTAATATTTTGGCCCCGTCCGGGGAAAAGGCTGCATAATTTACAATATCCGTATGTCCTTTCAAATCGGCCAACAAATTCCCCTGTAAATCCCAAAGTTTCGCAGTGCTATCTTCTGAGGCAGTAAGAATTTTGTCACCTGATGGTGAGAAAGTCAAATACTTTACAGGTTTCGTATGCGCTTTCAAATTAAATAGCCACCTACCTTGTAAATCCCAGACTTTTACCGTATTATCGATCGAAGGAGTGAGTATCTTGGTGCCATCAGGAGAAAAAACTGCAAATCGAAGTATACCCCCATGCGGTATACTTAGAGTGAAAAAAGGGCGTTCCAAAGTAGAATAAGCGGCCGCAGTCAAAGCCCGCGTCACAGCGGGTGGGGGATCTGGCAAACTCATTTTGTAGGCCGCCTCTGCAATGCGTATGGCTATGATATTATCTGCTGGTCGAATAGAATTAGTTAAAGAGGTAAGCCTATTGATCCGGGCTTCTTTAGCAGAATCCTCGGCTTGATTGGAGATATCCGTAAAAGTTTGCACCACCATAAGTAATATTGAGATCAACACACAAGCTGACAGAATTTGCAGGATTGATGTTCTTAACTTAATTATATTTGCCTTCGCCAGCGATGGATCTAACCCAGCAATCCTGGGATTGGTTTTGGTCATTTGCTTAACGGATATGGTTGAATCCACCATTATATTTTCTCACTTATCATCATTTCAATTGAGAACGCAGCGGGATCAACTCCTTAACTGCTTTTCGTGCCAACCGGTGGGCCAATTGGTTCTTGCGTCGAGGACAATAGAGAAACTTTACCCCTTTAAACTTCTTGGCGTATCTTAATATCAGTGCATGGAGGTCATCCTTTTCATGGCCGGTATTAGCTTTATGGTCTTTTTTTAGTTTCCTGCGCATGGAATTATAATCGGAACGGATGTGCACGATTTCATAATTACGTTCATAAGCAATTTCCAGGGCCCTGAATACAGCAAATTTTTCAATCCCGCCTGCCGGGACATCGCTGTACAGTTCTGAAATCTCATCGATTACCGGGCCATTTTTTCGGGGTTGATCTGTTTCATGGATGACAATTCCTATACCTGCAACCCTTCGTTTTAAATCGTAAGAGGCATCCACCCTGAAAGTATATTTCAACCTACTCATTGGCCTTTGTGAGCTATTACCAATATCCTCCGTCAATGTATTTTCTTGATTTGTCATTTTTTATAACCCTCATCGCCTCCACTAAAAACCGATCCCATATTCCTCTTTTTCCTCTTCTGTCAACTGAGGAATTGGGGCAGTCTTCAACCATTCAATAATTGCTTCCGGGGTGTACCAAATTTTGGCGGTGCCATCAGAAGATGCAGTTAGTATACGAGTGCCTTTGGGGGAAAACACAGCCTGCCAAACCATATCTTTATGCTGGTTGAAATCAGCTAAAAGATTGCCTTGCAAATCCCAGAGTTTTGCCGTTTTATCAGCGGAAGCCGTAAGGATTTTGATACCGTCGGGGGAAAATACGGCACTGTTTACCCACCCTTTGTGCAGTTTCAAATCGGCTAAAACATGACCTTCCAAATCCCATAGTTTCGCGGTATTATCATAAGAGGCGGTTAGTATTTTTTTACCATCCGGGGAAAACACCGCACTCCTTACCTCATCTGTATGCTTATTCAATTCTGTTAAGAGCATCCCATTCACATCCCACATTTTAGCGGTGTTATCTTGTGAAGCAATGAGTATCTTATCACCATTGGGTGAAAACACAGCACTATAAATCCATCCTGTATGTTGATTTAAATCGATTATAACATTCCCTTCCAAATCCCAGAGTTTCGCGGTGTAATCTTGTGACGCAGTGAGTATTTTGGAGCCATCTGGGGAAAAAACCGCCCCCAATACTGGTTCTTTATGCCCATTTAAATTTAATAAAAGATTGCCTTTTAAATCCCAGAGTTTTGCCGTTTTATCATCTGAGGAGGTAAGTATTTTTGTTCCGTCTATAGAAAATACTAAACTCCTTACAGTTCCCTTGTGCTCTAGATCGGCTAATAGCGTCCCCTTCACATCCCAGAGCTTCGCAGTATAATCAAAAGAAGCGGTTAATATTTTGCTTCCATCAGAGGAAAAGACCGATTTGTTTACCCAAAATGTATGCCCAATTTTATTGTCTTTTAGATCGGCTAAGAGCGTTCCGTTCATATCCCAGAGTTTTGCAGTGTTATCAAAGGAGGCAGTGAGTACTTTTGTGCCATCGGGGGAAAAAACAGCACTATTAACCCGATCTGTATGCCCTCTTAAATCGGTTAAAAATGTTCCGTTCGCGGGCCAGAGTTTTGCGGTATTATCAGAGGAAGCAGTGAGTATTTGGGTTCCGTCGGGAGAAAATACTGCGCTATTAATCCAATCCTTATGCCCCTTCAAATCGGATAAAAGCCTCCCACTTAAATCCCAGAGTTTTGCAGTTTTATCCTCTGACGCGGTGAGTATTTTAGTGCCATCGGGAGAAAAAACCGCTCTAAGTACAGCTCCCGTATGTCCCGCTTCCTTTAAATCAACTAAAACATTTCCATTAACATCCCAGAGTTTTGCAGTGTTATCGAAGGAAGCAGTGAGGATTTTAGTGCCATCAGGAGAAAACATTGCGCTGGCTATTTTATATTTATGCTGATTTAAATCGATTAAAAGTCTTCCACTCACATCCCACAATTTTGCGATGTGATTATAGGAAAATGTGAGTATCTTGGTGCCGTCGATAGAGAACACCGCGGAATCTAACGGTCCGTCATGGCTAAAATTCGCCAAAATCGTCCCGTTCAAATCCCATAGTTTCGCGGTTCCATCAAAGGAAGCAGTGAGTATTTTGCTTCCATCGGGAGAAAAGATCCCCTTATTTACATTATCATTATGCTGATTTAAATTGGTTAAGAGCTTCCCGCTCAAATCCCAGAGTTTTGCGGTTTTGTCAGCGGAAGCTGTTAATATCCTGCTGCCATCAGGGGAAAATACTGCATTGTTTACCCAACGTGTATGTAGTCTCAAATCGGCTAAAATATGGCCTTTCAAATTCCAGAGTTTCGCAGTGTTATCCCATGACGCGGTAAGTATTTTTTTGCCATCCGGGGAAAACACCGCACTCTTCACTTCAAGAGTATGCTTATTCAAATCCGCTAAGAGCTTCCCATTCAAATCCCAGAGCTTTGCGGTGTGATCATCTGAAGCGGTCAGAATAAAGCGTCCATCTGGGGAAAATACTGCAGAATTAACATATCCTTTATGCTTTAGATTTAATATGTAAAAAGGGCGGGTTAACGTCGAATATGCCACTGTACTCAACGTCTGCATTGCCTCAGGTGTGGGCTGTGGTAAAGTCATTTTGTAGGCGGCTTCGACGAGACGTATGGCTTTAACATTATCGGTTGATAGTTTTTTTGGGGCGTTGATGATGAGTTCCTTGAATATTCCGACCGTTTGGATGGTTCTTAAGATCGTTATGGTGAGCATGACTAATACGAAGACGGCGAAAATTTTTAGTGTTGATTCTTTTAGGGAATATAGCTTTGAATTTTGTGGCGTTGCATGTTGTCCGGGTATCTGTGAATTGGCTTTGGCGAACTGGTTAACCGGGGTAATCGAATTCATCATTATACTTTCTCAATGATGTAATTATCCACCATAAAGGGGGTGGATTTCAAGAACTTCTGGTGTTTTTGTGCAAAGACTTGAAAAATGATGGCCGGGTAATATATAATGTATCCTGTCCTGAAATGGAGGAGAGGGACATGAACGATATGAGAAAATGGGTAAATTCAGGATTTCGGAAAGCCGTGGTTGTTCCCGGGATGCTGCTGGCAGCCATATTTTTTTTCGGTGGTGCGGGAGTATACGGTGAGGGAGTACAGGATACCGGGTACAAGTATTATAGAAATTACGATCACCTGGAGTATGACCATCATCCCCAGAATTTTTGTATCGCCCAGGATAGGCGGGGAATGATCTATGTGGGTAACCGGGGCGGTTTGTTGATATTCGACGGCGTGACCTGGGAATTGAAATATGTGCCCAACGACGTGGTATACTCGATGGCAATTGCCGAAGATGGCCGTATCTACATCGGCGGGCAGGATGAGATCGGCTGCTTTACCCCGGGGGCCGGGGGTTCACTCAAATATATATCCCTGACCCACCAGGTGGACGAGAAATTTAAGAACTTCTCCCGGGTATCGAATACCGTTGCCAGCAAAGAGGGAGTCTATTTCAAGGCAAAAAAACACCTCTTTCGCTGGAATTTCTCGGAAATAGATGGGCACTGGCCAGGCAGTTTCGGCTTGATGGTGCGCTGTGATGATAGGCTTTACATACAAAAGGGGGGAGTCGGTTTAATGACGGTGGAAAACGACTCCCTCATCCCACTTCCCGGCACCGAATCATTGGGTAAGAAAAAAATACAGGCTTTCGCCCCTTTCGGCAACAGAGACGAAGCCCGGCGTTTCCTGGTGGGGACATCGGATAGAGGGCTATTGATCTACGATCAGGGCCGGTTAATGCCCTTCACCACCCAGGTGGACGACTACTTCAGGAAGCACAGGATATCCATGGGTATCCGTTTGTCTTCCGGGGATTATGCCGTGGCCACCCGCCTGGGGGGGATCGTCATAGTGGATGCCGGCGGCCGCTTGAAATATCTTTTCAACCAGACCAGGGGTTTACAGGACAATAATGTGGAGTACGTATTCGAGGACCGCCAGGGGAACCTGTGGCTGGCCCTCGTCAGGGGGATATCCCGGCTCGAATACCGCTCCCCCTTTTACCATTACGATGCCCGCATAGGCTTGAATGGAATGGCCCTATCTGTAACGAAGCATAAGAACGATATTTATGCCGGGACCATGCAGGGGCTTTACGTCCTGCGCCCGGATACCGGTCATTTTACACCCCTGGCTGGAATCGCCACTTGCTGGGATTTATTGTCCACCGGGGAATCGCTCCTGACTGCAGCAGCAAACGGTGTCTTCCAGATCGACACGCCGACCGCCAAACATAGGCGGATATATAACGATCAGACAATCCGACTCATACCCTCGACCATGTTCCCGGGCTATATATGGTGTGCCTCAACAACCGGCCTGGCAGCGTTGGTTCAAAAAAATAAGCGGTGGGTGACGGCGTACAGGTACCAGGACATCAAGGAAGATTTGCGCAGCGCCGTTGAAGATCCCGGACGACACCTCTGGCTGGTTACAACTACAGGACTTGTTATCAAAGCAAGCTTCCCGGATGGAATAGCAGAGCCTGCTGTTACCCGGTTCAAACAGGAAACAGCATCGCTGGGGGAAGAGGTATATCTGGCACAGGTGGAAGGCCAGGTGGTATTTGCCACCAGTCACGGGTTATTCCGTTATGAAGAGGAAAAGAACACCTTTATCCCGGACCACATTTTAGGCAAAGATTTTGCCGGGGGACCCGGGGCTGAGCCTGTTTTTCGTATCGTCCAGGCTAGGGACAGGACCATCTGGTTCCATTCCAGATCCAGGAATTACCGCGCCGTACCGGCAGCCGATGATATTTTCAAGATAGATCGGCGCACCTTTCGCCGGATACCCATTATCCAGGTCAACACCATTTACCCGGAACCGGGGGGTGACCATACCTGGTTTGCCGGTACCGAAGGTCTGATGCGCTTTGATAGAACGGGTGAAAGCGGGGAGAAAAGAGATTTCCCCGCCCTGGTGCGCCGGGTATGGGTCAATGAGGACGAACTGATCTTCGGCGGTTATGAACCCGGGGAAAAAACAGTAAAAGCCATGCCGGTGTTGTCTTACAGTCGAAGAAATATCGGTTTCCTTTGTGGAGTCCCTTTTTTCCAGGAGGAGCCGGCAGCCAGGTTTCGTTATTTCCTCGGCGGATATGACAGGAAGTGGTCACCCTGGACCGCCGAGTCACGCCGGCACTATACAAACCTGGATGCCGGCCGCTACACCTTCCGGGTGCAGGCAAAAAATGTCTACGGTGACCTCAGCCGGGAAGACACTTTTTCTTTTAAAGTACTGCCGCCCTGGTACCAGACCTGGTGGGCTTATTTGATCTACGCTGCCGCGTTTCTCCTTTTATTTTACCTGGCCGTAAGGTGGCGGTCCGGGAAACTGGAACGGGAGAAAGAGAGGCTGGAGCGCGTGGTGGCAGAGCGGACCCGGGAGGTACGGGAACAATCGGAAAAACTCAAAGAGATGGACAGAGTCAAATCCCGCTTTTTTGCCAACATCTCCCATGAATTCCGCACGCCCCTGACCCTGGTGATGAGCCCCCTGGAGCAGTTGTTATCCCGCAGTAAGGATTTTGCCAGGAAAAAAGTATACCACCTCATGCTCCGCAACCTGCATATTTTGTTAACCTTTATCAATCAACTGCTCGACCTTTCACGCCTCGACAGCGGTAAAATGAAATTAAATCCCCAATACCGGGATATTGTGCCCTTAATTAAAGGGGCCCTGGCCTCTTTCAGGATGTCGGCGGAGCACAAGCAGTTGACATTGGCGTTTCACTGCCCGGAAGAAAAAATCCTGCTCCCCTACGATCATGAAAAAATGGAGGAGGTGATGTACAACCTGGTGGGCAATGCCCTGAAATTCACTCCAGGGGGGGGCAAAATCTCCGTATCCATATCGCTGGCAGGCTCGCCACCGGCCCAGGCGAAGATTTCCGTTAAGGACACCGGACCCGGTATCCCCGGGGACCAACTGGAAAAGGTGTTCGACCGTTTCTACCAGATAGGGGACAAGGAGGGAGATACGGGAAAAGGCACCGGTATCGGCCTGGCCCTATCGAAAGAGATCGTTTTACTTCACAACGGGAAAATCGATGTGTTCAGTTCCGAAGGGAAAGGGGCCGAATTTGTGGTCCGGCTGCCACTGGGCAAACCCCAGCTAGAACCAGGAAAAAACATCCCTGCCGCCGCAAAAGTGACACAGCGCAGCCGGGCTGAGGAGATAGCGATCATGTACCCCGGGGAAGAGGATGAAGAATATTTCCTGCCGGACAGCACCGGGAAAATTGACAAAGGCAGCGAAGAATCAACCATGATCCTGGTGGTGGAAGAC
>CBFDCR010000106.1:0-13798 GCA_965603365.1 uncultured bacterium | reverse complement strand
GCCAAACTTACCCGAAGGAAGCTTACCTCCACACAATTCGCCCTTCATCACACTGCGGATATGCTCACTGTTGCCACAGCGCTTGCGACTCCAATGGATCAACTCTTCCCCTTCCCAATCCATATTGGTGACCAAAATCGTTTTCCAGTCACCTTCCTCTACCTCACTCACACTGCGTTTAAAGCTCTCGGATACATCACAGCTAATCGCAAATTCAATCCTGCCGAACCTCTGGCAAACCTCTTGCTGGAAAAAATCCATCAATTCGTACTGATACGCTGCCGAGTCGCCTCGGAAACGTACCTTCTTGATTCTTTCGGGCAACATCGACAACGATTGAGAAACCACTCGCTTGATGTCGTGCCCGGCAGGATAGGATAGTGAGCTTCTGTCGTCCTTATGTTCGTCCGATCAAGCGAGGTAAGAGTGGTAAAGAGGTAGAGTTTGGCCCCAGGGCATCATTGAGTCATGTAGATGGATTTTTGTTCCTTGATAAGCTTGATCACGACAATTTTTCCGAGGCTGATACGTGTGTGGTGAAGGATCAGATTGAGAGTTACGAGAGGCGTTTTGGTAAGAAGCCGCCGAATTTTATAGCCGATAAGCTTTACGGTAGTCGTGAGAACCGGGAGCTGCTGAATAATCTTGGTATTCGGGCAGCCTTTTCGCCATTGGGTAGAAAGAAGAGAGTGTCGGGAGCGGATCGATGGTTCAAGCAGAAGCAGAGAGATCGTAATCGGATAGAAGGGAATATTGGAAACGGAAAGGCTCATTACAGTTTAGATCGCATACTTTACAAAGGAAAAGCTGGTGCAGAGATGTGGGTGAGAGGAGGAATACTGGGAATGAACCTGAAAGTGGCACTCAAGAGGATGTAAAACGGTGAAATAAAAGTAGATATAAAGGGCGGCCTCGACCAAAAATGGGTGATTTTTACCCATATGGACGGCAAAGCCTTTTTTCAGTAGACCCTAAATACTAATGTAATGCACCCTTGTAACTATAGAGTACTATCCCTAAGGTAGAGAAAATTTTTCAGATATTCAATTTACATATAAAAATAGCCTCCAAATCTTCCCCATATTATAGTGCTTACTATTAAACCGATTATAAAAAATATAATAATAGCAGCTATAATTGTAACGACATAATACCCTACCATTTTGTCCTGGGGCACTTCTTTCAAATTTTTCATTCCAACATAGAGTAGATAGAGTGTATAGATACCAGCTAATCCTGCCAGAATCCAGAATGGTTGTGATGGAATTATATACAGGATTCCCCCAATCCAGGCGGCGGTATATGAAAATACAGCTATTTTTAAGGAACTGTTTATATCTTTTTTTCCACCGAAGTTTGGGGCCAGAGTATCGATGATGAACGCCAGGACGTATAATCCTCCAAGAGATAACACATACAATAAAATGGAACCGATTAAAAAACGTCCAAAAAGCCGTGTACCAAAAGGTAGAAGCAAAAGACCAATAAACCTTGCAATGGCGGGTATGGCAGCCAGGAAGATGGCGTACTTCACATACATATCTGCAATCGTCATCTTTTCGCCCTTGATGGCCTGAAACTCGTCGTTAGGCTTGGTGATAACGTTAATCGCCCTCTTGATAATCGCATTAAAATCCATTTTTTCCTCCAAATTTTGTGAGAATATCTTATAACAGAGAACAAATCATAAGTCAATTCACTTTTTGTTAATTTAGAAAAAAGTTTATAGAATCCGGTTTATAGATGCTTCTCGAAGGGGCGGATCAAAGTACCGTACTGACGGGTCAAGGGCTATGCTTCATACGGCACCTCTACCCTTAGCGATATTCCGTATAAACTCTGGTAACCCGGTAAAGTCACGGAGTTACGCATCGCACTGATAATCTATAGAAGGTTTCGTTACCCGGAATTTTCGATTCATTAGCGCCAGGTTGGCGCAGCGAAAAGTAAAGATAATGTTTTGTTCTTTGACTAACCTGCTTGGCTTGCTATGAAGAGTTTGAAAATCATACTGTTCTATTGCAATACAATCTGAGATCAACCTGGTTGTGCATTCATGCCTTTATTCGAAGAAGACACCCATGTTGCGATATTTGGCGTAGCGGTCGTTGAGGAGTTTTTCTGGGGGGAGGGATAGGAGATCATCCAGGTGGCCTAAGATTGTCTTTTTCATCCGTCTGGCGGTTTCGTCATGATTGGTATGGGCCCCCTCGCCGGGTTCGTCGATGATGCCGTCTATGAGTTTCAGCTTCAGCAGGTCGGCGGCGGTGAGACGCAGCGATTCGGCGGCCTCCGGCGCCATGTTGGCATCCTTCCACAATATGGCGGCACAGCCTTCGGGAGAGATCACCGAGTACATGGCATTGGACAGCATCAGCACCCGGTCGGCCAGTCCCAGGGCCAATGCCCCGCCTGATCCTCCCTCGCCGGTGACAATCGAGATAATCGGCGTCTTAAGACCCGACATCTTGTATAGGTTGTAGGCAATGGCTTCGGCCTGGCCCCGCTCTTCGGCGCCGATGCCGGGATAGGCACCGGGAGTGTCGATCAAATTGATGATGGGACGGCCGAATCGTTCCGCCTCTTCCATTAACCTCAGGGCCTTGCGGTAGCCTTCGGGGTGGGCCATGCCGAAGTGGCGGCGGATATTTTCCTTGACGTTGCGTCCCTTTTGATGGCCGATGATGGTGACCGGAGTTTTGTGGATAAAGCCGATGCCGCCGACAATGGCCTGGTCATCGGCGAAGCGGCGGTCGCCGTGCATCTCCAGGAAATCTGTAACGATGAGCCGGATATAGTCGTTGGTGGTGGGTCTTTCATTGTGACGGGCCAGCTTCACGTAGTCGATGGCCCTCTTTTCCGATGTTTCCCTCTCTTTCCCGATTTCATGTACCATGATGATCTCCTTTCAAAATTGGTATCGATTGGAGTAAGCCCTGGTGGCATGGATCTCCAGCAGGGTGCCCAGTACCAATTTGAGTTTTTTTCTTTCCACGATCATGTCGATCATGCCGTGTTCCAATAAAAATTCCGAGCGCTGGAATCCGGGGGGAAGGTTTTGGCCGATGGTTTGCTGGATGACCCGGGGGCCGGCAAACCCGATCAGGGCGTCGGGTTCGGCGATGATCACATTGCCCAGCATGGCAAAAGAGGCGGTAACGCCGCCGGTGGTGGGATCTGCCAGTACGGTAAATAGGGGCAGGCCGTGGTCGTTCAGTCTTCTGACCGCGGCCGAGGTTTTAGCCATCTGCATGAGGGACAGGACCCCCTCCTGCATGCGGGCGCCGCCGGAGCAGATGATGAGGATGGCGGGCAGCCTGTTTTCGCAGGCATATTCAAGCATCCGGGTGACCTTCTCGCCCACCACCGAACCCATGGAGGCCATGATGAAATCGGGTTCCATGGCACCGAAACAGGTTTGGTGTCCGGTGACGGCGGCTGTGCCGGTGACCACGGCCTCATTCTGTTTGACGGTCTCTATCGATTTTTTTAACTTGTCGCTGTATTTAGGAAAGTTTAAGGGGTCCGTACTCTTCATGTGGGCATCCAACTCCTGGAAGCTTTTCCGGTCACAGAGCATCTTGATCCGGATGAGGGCATTTAACCGGGCATGGTAACCGCATTTGGAACAGACATAGTGGGCATGCTTGAGGAAGGAGATGAAGTGGGTGGTACGGCAGTTCTGGCAGCTTATAAACAATTTAGACATGGCGATCTCTCCTTAACTAAAGAATTTTTTAATAAAGTCGGTGGTGTACTGACCGCTCAAGAAGGCCCGGTGATTGATGACCTCCAGGTGGAAGGGGATGGTGGTCTTAATACCCTCGATGATGAATTCCTGGAGCGCCCTCTTCATCCGACCGACTGCCTCCTTTCGATCCCTGCCCCGGGCGATGAGTTTGGCCACCATAGAGTCGTAATAGGGAGATATGACGTCGCCGGGGTAGACGCCGGAATCGACCCGGATGCCGGGGCCGCCGGGCACAATAAACTGGTCGATCTTGCCGGGTGTGGGGATAAAGTCGTTTTGCGGATCTTCGGCATTGATTCTGCACTCGATGGCGTGGCCGAGGCGTTTGATCTCTTTTTGCTGGATCTTCAATTTTTCGGCGGCGGCAATCTTAATTTGTTCCTTGATCAGATCGATACCGGTGATCTCTTCGGTGACCGGGTGCTCCACCTGGATGCGGGTGTTCATCTCTATAAAGTAAAAGGCCCGGGTGTCGATCTCGTAGATAAATTCCACCGTACCGGCGGAGTCGTAATTCACGGCCCGGGCAGCCAGCAAGGCTGCCTGCCCCATTTTTTTGCGCACCTCTTCGTCCAAAATCGCCGCCGGTGATTCTTCCAGCAGTTTCTGGTGCCGCCGCTGGATGGAGCAATCCCGCTCGAAAAGATGGACTACGTGGCCGTGTTTATCCGAGAGGATCTGGATCTCAATATGTTTGGGGTCGGTGATGAATTTCTCCACGTAGACGCTGGCGTCCCCGAAGGCGGCGCCCGCTTCCGAGGCGGCACATTTATAGGCATTTTCCAGTTCCCTGGCTTCATTGACGATGCGCATGCCCCTGCCGCCGCCGCCGGCAGAGGCCTTGATGATCAAGGGATAACCAATCTGCTCGGCCACCGACTGGACCGCCTGGTAATTCTCGACAATGCCGTCGGAACCGGGAACCACCGGGACGTTGGCTGATTTCATCAACGCTTTGGCGGACGCCTTATCTCCCATCTTGCGAATCGCCAGTGCATTGGGGCCGACAAACTTGATGTTGGTGGCCCGGCAAGCCTCGGCAAAGGCGGGATTTTCAGCTAAAAACCCGTAGCCCGGGTGGATGGCGTCCGCTTTAGCCGAGAGAGCCGCAGAAATGATATTCTGGTAAAAAAGATAGCTCTCCTGGACCGGAGGCGGGCCGATTTTAATCGCTTGATCGGCTATTTTGACAGCCAGAGAGTTTTGGTCCGCTTCGGAGTAGACCACAATAGATTTGATCCCCAGTTCCCGGGCTGCTCGAATAATTCGCACGGCGATTTCGCCCCTGTTGGCAATAAGGAGTGTGGAGATCATCGCGGCTATCCTGCCTTCTCTATTTTTAACAGAACCTGGCCGTATTCTACCATTTCGGCATTCTGGATACAGATCTCCTTCACGATGCCGTTCACTTCCGATTCGATTTCATTCATATTTTTCATGGCCTCTACAATGCACAGGGTATCACCGACATTCACATGATCCCCCAACTCGACTAAAGGATCTTCACCGGGAGCGGAGGCCCGGTAGAATGTGCCCACCAAAGGGGCTTTAATTTCTGTGTAATTGTTGGTCGATTCTTGTGCTGCCATCTCCTGACCGACTTCCCTTTCTGGTTCTTTTTCGGCGGCCTGGTCACTCATTAGCCCGGGTTCAAAAGACTCATCAAGGCGGTCGTGGCGTCGAGAATAGGACATATTCCGCACTTCAATGGAAGTCTTTCCGTCCTTTAAAATGATTTCTCCCGTTTTGTAATTCTTCATGAGTTCCAACAATCTTTCAATGTCGATGTCCTTGAATTTCATTTTTGACTCCATTGTTCGATTTTTTAATATTTGCATGTACTCTATTTTAAACTTGCACCGAAGAGAAAGTCAAGTTTTTTGAAAAACTTTTAAGTTTACTTTTTTTTCTTGACAATTGATTTCTTATTTGATAAATTATACAGATAGGAGGACTTATGGGTGCTGACGTCGGAACTGAACAAAAGTCGGAACCGAATGTTGTTCCGCTATGCGATATCTTGTTGGTTTTGCTGATTATTTTCATGGTCATCACGCCGGTTGCTCAAAGAGGAATCGACATTAACCTGCCGGAAACTGGCGGTGAAGGCGGCAGATTATCACAAAGTATCGTCCTGACCCTCGAGAAGGATCTCACGCTCAAAATCAATGCGAATCCTACTTCCATGGAAGCCCTGGAAAGCGATCTCCGAAATATCTATCAAACCCGAACGGATAAGACGATATTTATAAGGGCCGATGAAACAGCCTCTTATAAAGACGTTTTGAGGGTCATCGATATCGCTAAAGGTGCAGGCATTGAGGTCCTTGGGGTTATTCCCGAAAGATATAGCTCAAATTAAACATCATCTTCCCTAAAACAGAACGTTTAAAAAGAAGGAAAATATTTGCGAGTTGAAGGAAACGATGTATTTTGGGGTGACTTTCGATATAAGTTGAAAATGGCGTAAAAAAATAGTAAAATAAGTCCTCTAAAATTTAAAATCTAAGAATTTATTAGTACGAGGAGGCCTGTGGTGGCAAAGTTAAATGAAGAGAAAGAGTTGAAGTTGATTCGGGATGAGTTTATGAAGGCGATAGAAACATTCAGCAAAAGAGAATATGAAAAAGCCCAGGAGTTATTTCACAAAATCGTGGATCAATATCAAAATTCCGAGTATTACAGTGTCCTGGAAGTACAGGCTCGGTCAAAGGTTTATAAGAGTATTGCCGATGCACAACTGAATCCCGAAAAGATCAAATTGAACAACGAGGAAGATTATTTGCATGAGGGGATTTATTGTTTAAATGCCGGTGACTATGAAAAGGCAGTGGAGTTATTCGGGTATCTGGAAAACAAAAAATACAGCGACCCTTATCTATGGTATTTGATGTCTATTGCTTATCTAAAGTCAGGTGATAAAGAGGCATCTCTAAACTACTTGAAGAGATGTATTGCTAAGGATGGTTATTATAAAATCATTGCCCATAATGAGCCGGATTTTGAATCAATGTTAGGGGATGGAAAATTTCTTTCATTAGTCACATGAAAACAAAAAAAGCCCATGGTTGACTTATAGAATTAGATAGTGTATTATCAATCTAATGCTGCTTTAAAAAGGAGATAAAATGACCCGAAGATTAATAAAGCCGGATCTCAAGGAAATTAAAAAGAGCGCCAGGAAGGAAATGAGAAAGAAACCCGCGCCGCCGTATAAGACCCATGCGGAAAATTACTATTATATCAAGCAAATGAATAACAGAACCCCCATGGTCATTGAATTGATAAACGGGGAAGTCCTGAAAGGGAAAATAGAATGGTATGACGAAAAGTGTATCAAAATTAAATGTGATGACGAATCCAATTTTATCATTTTTAAACATGTGATCAAATATATGTATAAAGACCCCGACTATTCCGAAGAGAAAAGGGACACTGACCATGTAAATGACATTGAAAGGGAAATAGAGGGCAAGGGCGAAGTAGACGACCAGGGTGAAAACGATTTGGGAGGAGATTAGAAGTCAAAATCATCGCCATTACACTGGGTGATCCCAAGGGAATCGGCCCTGAAATTATTCACAAAAGTCTAGCGGTGTACAATTCCCTATATCCAGTGCTGATTATCGGTAGCTTGCAACACTACCCGGCCCCTCATATGAATACCGTTAGCGCGATCGAACATATTCGTCAGAAAGGGATTTATTTTTTTAATCTTCCTGAGGATGAGATCGATACCGATCCCTCTTTTGAATATGTAAAACTGGCGGCGGAATTGGCTTTAAAAGAACAGGTGGCTGCCCTGGTGACGGCGCCTATCTCCAAGGAGAAATGGCTTAAGGCAGGGATAAGGTACCGGGGTCATACAGGTTATCTGGCCCACAGGTCTTCCGTAAAAGATTATGCCATGTGTTTTTGGTCTGAAAATTTGTTGGTAGCCTTGTTCTCTGTCCATATTCCGCTAAAACAGGTGTTTACTCACATACAAAAAGAAAAAATTATCAAATTTATCCGCTTTCTGGATTCTGAATTGCATCGGCTCTTCGGACGGCGCTATACATTTTTTGTCAGCGGTCTGAATCCCCATGCCGGGGAACAGGGGGTTATCGGCACAGAGGAGATTAACGAAATTATCCCTGCCGTCAAAATTCTGGCAGCGGAGATGGATATTCAAGGGCCGATTCCGGCGGATACTGTTTTCTTAAAGGCCCGCCAGGCGAAAAATGGTGTGGTGGTGGCCTGGTATCACGACCAGGGACTCATACCCTTTAAGCTACTAAATGTCCATTCCGGTGTCAATCTCACTCTGGGGTTGCCCTTTATTCGAACATCTCCCGATCACGGCACCGCCTATGATATTGCCGGTAGAGGTATTGCCGATCCCTCCAGCATGACCCAGGCCATCCAATTGGCAGAACGACTCATCGGGGCTTGATGAATCAAACCCTTACACTTTTTTCTATGCGCTCATTTCTTTTAATTTCGATGGCTTTTAGGTATTTCATGGCGGTTCCCCATGAAGATATCAAGGCAATCACAAAACCAGGAAAACCGTCGAGAATTCCCGCTTTCCATATATAGAACCGGAAAAAGGTGATGGGCGGCAGGAGCAGGAGGCGCAAGAGGAGTAGTTGTTTGTTCTTTTTAACAATATCCTCTGCTTGCATAGCCGAATAGCGGTTGATACGATTGACGTGGTCGCTGATATTGCGGTAAGTGTAGTGAAGGATTTCTCCATCCAATTGGCAGAGTTTGCCC
Source organism: uncultured bacterium (assembly GCA_965603365.1). Lineage (GTDB taxonomy): Bacteria > Acidobacteriota > Aminicenantia > UBA2199 > UBA2199 > JAHELQ01. The sequence goes on along the minus strand of CBFDCR010000106.1, from coordinate 5,289 downwards.
GACAGCATCAGCCTTTCGTGGACCCGGCCATCCCACCGGCTTTTATCCTTGCGGAATAGTCGCAACTTTTTGTCCGGATACCAACCGGAGTGTCGAATCCAGCGTCCCAGATAGGCGGTTTTACGTTTAATGAGAAAGCCGTCTGCCGGAGGCCGGGGGAATTGTTTTAGCTTTGAAATACTCTCCGCCAATTCCGTTGAAACCCTTTCATCGGCATCTAAGTTCAGTATCCATTCGTTGGCTGCCTTGTTCATGGCCAGGTTCTTCTGGCTGCCGTAATCGACAAATTTGTGGCGAAAGATACGGGCATTATACTTTCTGGAAATTTCGATGGTTCTGTCGGTAGAGAAGGAGTCCACCACTACAATTTCGTCGGCAATGGGAAGGCTGCTTTTCAGGGCATCTTCCAGACGGTCTTCTTCATTGTAAGTGATAATGACGACCGAAACTTTCATTTGTCCCAATCATTACACAAACCCGTTCCCCTTGTCAAGTCGTAAAGTTGCCAGATTCACGAGTATTTTTTATCATTATCGACAAATGAACCGTAATTTGACCGAACTTTTTTATGATTGACGTCAGAGAAAGGTTATCCACCGGTTCTCCCGCCACCCGCAGGCTATCGTTTGCCGCCGGCTTTGCCGTAGGGGAGCCGATTTTATTAAAGGGGCCGCCCGCTCCTACAACCGGTTGATTTCATCATACGAAGTATCAATGACTCCTTTCAAATCACGATAAATCTTCAAGCTTTCCTCATACTCCGCCAACTGATGCGGCGTAAAATTGGCAATCTCCGCGATGGTCTCTTCGCCGAAGAGTTTTTTGAAACCGAAATCGGTATAGGGATTAACATACCGTGCCTTCATCGCCGGATCTCCATTTTTTTGTTCCATCATTAATTAGGGTCTACTGAAAAAGGGATAAAATAGCTGAAAAGTCTTGATAATAGTGGTATTTTGGGGTATAATAGTATATGTTGAAAGTATCAAAATTGCATGGATTATGGTCAAAACCCATCAAAAACCTTGCATTTTTTCAAGGAGAATTCCCCCATGTACAAGAGCAAGGATCGTAAAACCAGGCCCCTATTTGAGGAGTTTCTTCCCTTTGGCGGCCAATTGGAGGACTCCTATGCTTCCTATTTTTCAGATATAGGTAGACCTGGGCTGGATGGTCGGCTGGTGGTTGGCTTATTGTTGCTGAAGCATATGACGGATGTTGGTGATGAAGAGTTAGTAGCCTCATTTTATGAGAATCCCTATTGGCAGTATTTTTGTGAATTAGAAGAATTTAAGAAGAAAGGAGTGTTAGATCCCAGTTCGTTATCTCGATTACGCAAGCGATTAGGGTCGAAGTATTTTAAGGAGTTAGAGGATAAGACGTACCAGGTGCTGATAGAGCGTAAGCTTCTTAAGGCCAGAGGGATGCAGTCAGATTCATAACCCACCAACAGTCGGGAGGCATCATCGATGATGGCGCATAAATAGCTTCTGTTCACTCTTTTGCCTTTGCGAATACTCTTGCCCTGCTTGAAATCCACCATCCACAACTCGTTGATAAACTCTTTCTCAAACTTCTTACGCTGCCTTACCTGCTTATCCTGTTGGAGTAGACGGTGTTGGTTGACCAATCTCCTTAAAGTCTCGTAGCTGATGTCAGAAGGCGTGATATTATATCCTTTGATGAGCAATTTACGATGAAGATCTTTGACCGAAATCGCTGTCATCTCTTTGTTAACCTTCTCAATCAATTGCATCAGGTGAGCAGGAATGCGGCGATGTTTGCCTTTATCACTGCGGGTCTTATTCTTCCAAACCTTTTAGCCCCTCTTTTCGATATACCCGCAGCCAGCGTTTAAAGGTAGAGCAGCTCAGGTGATAGATATTGTCACTGCCGGGGGGAATGGCAATGCCTTCGCTCGACAGTTTGTGGAAGTACTCATTTTGACTCCGCTCACTGCCGTGTAAAACCGGTGAAATGATGCCATACTTGTACACCTCAATTCCTTTCACATTCTTAAAAATCCTCATTTTTAAAACCTCCTTTTATAAATTTTTAACCCAACAGTTTAGTCCAACCGCCTGCGGTAGGCAAGGCTGAGAGTCTGGAAGCCCCTCTCCTCAACACACAACCACTGAGAAATACTCTGAAATACAGAAATGATCCCCGCTGTTAGCAAACGATTAAAAACCAGATCCAACCGCTTTATCGCCGCTTTGATGCTATTAAGGCAAATCTCGTATTTCTCATAAACAATATTGCCAATAATCTTCCAGGAATGATTCTCCCGATATTTCAAAGACGCCATCTGTTCAAAAACACCTAAACTCTTACGACCATAGTAATATACATCGGCCGGATAAACGATCGGATTCTCTACCATGATTTCCCGACCTCTCTTGTATTTTATCTGCACACGTATTAAGGCAAAATTATAAAAAGTCTCCTCAGCACTCACCAGCTTTTGGCGATAAAAAACTCCATGAAGCTTACAGCAAAGAAACTTGAAAAGAGGCAATACTCTCAAGGAGACTGCAAATATAAAATCTACAGTAAAAATCTCTGTAAACTGGATACCTTATTCTTTGGATCTTCACTACAATTAAAAAAAATTATAACCTCTTCCGGTTACTCTAATTTCTGAATTTCTCACCCTTTTCTCAACTAAAATCGGTTGCACGTAGACTCAGACTCATCGGGATTAATATTCGCACGGAGGTAGAGACAAACCTGGGCAGAATCGATGCTGTCATCATCACAGACAACTACATTTACGTGTTGGAATTTAAGATGGGTTCCCCCCAGGAGGCGATATCGCAGATCAAGACGAAGAAGTATTATGAAAAATACCTGGCTGCCGGCAAACCCATCCACATTATCGGCATCGGCTTCGATCCCGAACAGCGCAACATCACCGACTGCCAATCCGAAGAGATTGGAAATTAATGAAGACAACACCAAGAAAGCATCACTATATCCCGGAATTCTATCTGGCTGGTTTTACTAATTCGGGAAAGCGTGATGATTTTTTATATGTATTAGATAAAAAGCAAGTAAAACAGTGGAAAGGCACTCCAAAAAATGCAGCTTGTGAGAGAGATTTCTATCGAGTAGATTCAGAGGAACTGGAGAGCGATTATATTGAAAATGTAATCTCAAAGTTTGAGGGACTTGCGGCTCCGGTTCTGGAAAAAATTATTAAGAATTGCACTTTACCACTACCAGAGGATGAAGCTTATGTTATTTTGACGAATATAGGGCAAAAGCCTCTCCCAGAGGCGTGATTTAGCTGCTCAGAGCAGCGATGGATCTGCCCGGAACGGCGATTGAACTGTTCGGAACAGCAATTTAACTGCATTTCATCGAGAGACGGATTGCAGGTCAATCTCCAGGCACCGGAAGTTTTACCCTCTTCATTGCAGTTTTAGGAAGCCTATCTTAAATTTCGGGGTAACTCCAGTCACTCGGCCACCTGACCGCTCGGCCACTTACCTCTTTACGTTTGAATGATCTTTTCCTTCCTGAATCTAGCGGCGAAGGTGTCGAAGTCTGCTGTCAGCGACTGTTCCAGCAGTCTGGCTGCCTCTTCGAGAAACAGCGGCAGCAGCGCCGCCTCATCCTCCGAAAAATGACTCAACACGTGGGCGGTGATGTCGCTGTGGTCGGGTCGGGAGATCCCCAGGCGCAGCCGGTTGAAGTCCCGAGAACCCAATGCAGCCGTCACCGAGCGCAATCCGTTGTGCCCCCCCAGGCCGCCCCCCTGCTTGAATCCCAATACGCCGAAGGGCAATTCCAGGTCGTCGTGAATCACCAGGATCTCTTCCACTTCAATGTCAAAGAATTGGGCCGCCGGCCCCACACTCTGGCCGCTCAAATTCATATAGGTATCGGGTTTCAAAAAGAGAATTTTTTCACCGTCGATGTAGGCGGCGGCATAATGCCCGTTAAACTTTTGCTGCCAGTGAAGTTCGTCGGCAAAGGAGAGGCATTCCACCACCACCCAGCCGATGTTGTGGCGGGTCTCGGCATATTTAACCCCCGGATTACCCAACGCCGCCACCAGTTTAATCATACCATCTCCTCTTTTTCACGAATATCTCTCTCTTAAAACTTCAATAAAACGCGGTTCAATTTCAGCCAAGAATTTTATCATTTTTTCAGGGCCTTTCAGATAGCCGATTTCGGCCAGAAATTGATAAAATAATTTCAGCACCGCCGGCCATTCCGTGTATTCAGGAGGAACTTCCGTCACTTTTCTTAAAAGGTAATCCATAAAAAATTCTTCTATATCGATGGCGGAAACGGTCTTCGGGTTCTCGCCGCAATAACGATATATATAATTAAAATATGCCCCTATTTTAAAGGGAAAATACTCACTGTATTCCTTTGCCCCTTTAAATATCAGCCATTTTTTAAATCTTTCTCTAGATTTTTCTTCCATCGAGACATAGTTTTTTTTCCAATCCTCATCTATTACTTCAACATTATATACATCCACCCGATCAAGGAATTGTAACAGCGTTTCGTCCTTTTTATCTGGCTGGTAGGTTTCTTCTGAAATGTTCAGGGAATCATAGTCGAATGGGGTGATCGAATATCGTTTTTCTTTCCTGATAAGCATCGTCATGGACCCGGGTGGTTGCATTCCGGGCGGGAGGAGGTAATCTTTCCTTTGACACATCTTGTCAAAAAATTCGGCGGCTTCTTGGGGTTCCATTTTCAAAGTATCCCCGATTAGTTTGATCAACTTTTCTTTCGCCTCCCTCAGTTCAGGAGGTTCCCCGGTAACTTTGTAATTCCAGAGCGCCATCCCCAGTTGAAGCGCCTCATTTGGATCTTTCACAATACCGTTGTCAACAAAGTCCATGAGGGGGTTGGAAAATTCCATTAATGCCTGGCTCATAGATACCGGCCGGAAATCACTGGGGTTACCTATTTCTGAGAAAGGCAGCCTACCCATAAACGGAAAATCCTGTATCGGTCTATCGGCCCCGGATTTTGCTTTTTTCTGCTTTTTTGTTCTTCTTTGAACTCTTCGCTTACCAACTATTTTTTTCTTCTTTTTTTTCTTCATGGATACACCATCTCGAACCTTGTAACATATGAGCCAAAGAAATCAATGCCTAATTTATCGTTTCCTGTTTTTGTAAAAGATTTATTTTGGGATGTAGGGGGCGCAGATCTGCGTCCCCTACTTTAGAGGGGGACACTGCGCTGCTGGATGATCGATCTAGATTTCCCATCAAAAAAATAAAAAAGCCCCGTTTGTGGCTATAATAGTGTATAATT
>CBFDCR010000105.1:0-13941 GCA_965603365.1 uncultured bacterium | reverse complement strand
CGCCGACAACTGCTCTTTCATGGTCTCTAAAATGGGCGCCGCTTTTTCATGGAATGCACTCTTTTCGGCCTCGTCTTTTTTTTCAAGCTGCATCCACAGGGCCGTGGGTTCCAGTACCCGCCGGCTGCTTTCCACCGGCAGCGGCGGCTTGATGTTCCGCCGGCGGTCCCGGTAATCCAGCAGGTAATCCAGGGCGGTATCGTAGAGTATGTAGCGGCTGCGGGGAAGGAACTCCCGCTCCTTCCAGACAATGGCCATGATTTGCAGCAGCATGGGTATGCCCGCCAGTTGGCGGATGCCCCGGTTCTCCTTTTTATTTAAAAAATCGATGATCTCCCCTGCCTTTGCCTCGGCCTCCCCGGTCTGCTGTGCCTGCCAGGCCCGATCCGTCATTTCCTCAGCCGGCAGTTCTTCTAAATACGCGGACCGGAACCACCTCTTCAAAAATATCTCCTGCTGCCGGGGCGAAAAATCCAGGATATCCGCCCGCAAGTGGCGGCACTCCAGTTCGATCAAATCTTCCTTGCGCATGCCGGTTCCCCGGGCCGTGACCACGAACCGGGCCTTTGGCAAGGTCTCGCTGAGGTGCTTGATCCACTCACACGCGGCCCGGCGGCGCTCCAGGTCGCTGATTTCATCCAGGCCGTCCAGCAGGATCAGGCTGGGCCGGTTCTGGATCCAGAATCGAAAGTCCCGGGCGGAAATATTTAAAAGAGGGGTCTTGGGCCGCCGGGCCAGGTTTTCCCACAGCACAATGGGACGGGAGCCTTCAAATTGCAGTTCCCGCAGGGGAAGATAAATGGGCAGTACATGTTTAGACAGTCCCAGTTGTTTGTGCCTGTTTTCCAGGCAGGACATGGCATAGTATTTCAACAAGGTGGTTTTACCGGAGCCGGGGTCGCCGATGATCAGCAGCAGCGAAACCTTTTGAAAGGCCCGGCGCATCACCTCTGCCGGGGCAAAGGATCGCTCGCCGGACTCAAACCTGGCCAGCTCTTGCCTGTTTTTACGCTTGCGGGGATCGAAGCGCCACTCGCTGCGCCAGGCTTCGGAAATGCGCAGGGGTACAAACACCTCATCCAGCTTCACCGGGATATTATCGAAATGCCGCAGGCCAAACAGGTTGACGGTGCCCAACTCTTTGGCCAGTGCCTCCCGGTAACCCTTCATCAACACCGGCGCCTCTCTCTTGAGCCGTCTCTTCTCAACCTGACTTGTCATTTTCTTACCCCGCGACTGGCGGTAGAGTTTTAGAAGAAAACCCAACACACCGGCACCGGAACCCAAAATCACTGCCCAATCTATTACCGTCATATTTTTCCCCTAAAAATTCCATTTTATTAAAAACCGGCGGCAAAAGTCAAGAAAATTCTTCACTCTTCACTGCCAATCACAAATACGATTTACAAAGGCGAAAGGGGTCAGGCAGAAAACTCTGCTATAAGGGGCGCAGATCTGCGCCCCCTACACCCATCTATTTTTTACATCTTTCCATTTTTACATCTTTCCATCTTTCCATCTTTCCATCATTCCAATATTCCACTATTCCATCTCTTTTAAGCGAATGTTTGGCATTTTGCAATGGCTGTTTTGCCATTTGCAATGTGTAATGCTCCCGTTCTCGGCGATATTTCCTTCACGCGCATGAACCAATTATAGTAATACGGTAATAAAAGGTGTGGTTGTCATTGAAAGGCTTCCGAAATCACAGCCCCGAGCTCCTATCGCGACCCCTCGAGCTCCGATGTTGACCCTTTTGGCTCCGATATCACCCCTAGAGGGGTCCGATATCGATCCTTTTTGCCCCGATATCGACCCTTCGAGCTCCGATCGCGACCCTTTGGGCTCCGATGTTGACCCTTCGAGCTCCGATCGCGACCCTTCGGGCTCCGAAATCACACCCTTTTGACCCGTTTTTAATGCAAATTGCAAAATGAATATGTTAAGATTTCTAAGGATTGGTGGGTTTATTGAAATTATTTAACAACTGGGCGCCGGTCTGGGTAGTGGGTTCCAGTTGCTCGAGCAGGTCCAGTAGGGCCCAGCCGATGAGTCCCAGTATGCCGCCGATCCACAGGGTAAATTTCAGGTAAAGGAACAGAACCGTGAACAAATTCCCGCTCAGGCTGATTAAAAAGAGAGCTGTGGGTATGACCCAGGAACCCAGCAGCACCACCTTTGCCGCCCGGGCCGAGGTCTGGTCGGCGGTGGGGGGATCTTTTAAATTTATAAAGGCCGTCAGCGCGGCATACATGTAGCAGACAAATACACCAATCAGGACCAGTCCCAACCAGGTGAAACGACCGGAGATCCGTCCCATTTTTAACAAATCAAAGAAGGAGAAGAATACCGGTTTGGCCCCGGTCACCGGTACGACCGAAACAAGCATAAATACACCGGCAGAGATGACGGCAAGCCATTTGCCCGATGAACTGCCGGTCCTGGAAAAATGCAGGGAACCGGCATACAGGCTGATCAGGGAGAGAACCAGGAGAATAATGGGGGTGGTCTGAAACCTCAAAACCCGGAGACTGACCGAGATCAGGTCATCCCCCAGGATCAGGAGAATGGGAAGCAAACCCAGGAAAAGCAGGGTGATGGGACGCTTCAAGTCCAGGACACGCCCGCCGATTAACAGGGCCACAATCCCGGCCAGCAGGGGATGGATGAGCATCAACGTTTGAAACAAACTGCCCTTTCCCAACAGGGTGATGTTGATGAACAAAATTTTAGTCACCCCGAAACCGGACAAAACAATGGGCAGCAAAAAGCCGGCCAGCAGAGAGTAACCGATGAAACGAAGGGTATCGTGCTTGATTTCCGGCTGCACGCCAGGTGGATCGATAACCATTCACAACCTCCTCAAAACAAATCGGGCAAATTGCTTAAAAATACTCATCTTAATAGTAATGAATTCAAGTTTAACAGTCAAGTTTTCAGCACAGAAAAAATGCAAGATCCCGAATAAATCCAATCGTATGTCCGATACTGTTCGTAGATTCAGGTCAAAGTCCCAAAAATGGGCAATCTCCCGTCCGAAGGGGGCCAGTGACCCCTCGACCACCTGGGTTTCTACCGGTGTTTCTTCCTGAATTGGGAGGGGGTTATTTTTGCGAATTTCTTGAATCCCCGGTTAAAAGCACTCTTGGAATTAAAACCGACTTCATATCCGATTTTAATGATCGACGTATGCCGCTTCTCAGGCGAGGTCAGCATTTCCTGGGCTTCCTTGACCCTGTAATGATTGATAAGTTCATAGAAGTTCTTTTGCAGGCGTTCATTGATGACCCGCGAAAGGTTTCGGGGGCTAATTTTCAATTTCTTCGACAGGGATTCTAACGAGATTTTTTCGTCTCTATAGACTTTTTCAACTTCTATACAATGGAGTATCTTCCGCAGGAATTCACCGGCTTCTTCCGGGCCTAAGGATGAGCTTTTATATTTTTTTCTCAGTCTTCGAAAAGACATATATTTTCTTACGGAACAGTAAAAAAGAAAAATAATAACAAGGACAAAGAGAGGCAGCCCGATCTTAAAAGGCAGGATCTGGTAAAACTTGTGCCGCAGCAAAAACTCGAAAGAAGCACCGCTGTTGTTCCATATACCGTCGTTGTTGCAGGCGATGACCCGGAAACGATAGGAACCGGGATGAATGTCTCTGTACCCGGCGATACGGGAATTTCCGGCCTCCACCCACTCTTTATCCACTCCTTCCAGTTTATATTTAAATAGTATTCTTTCCGGTACAATGAAGCTGGGGGCTGTATAGTAGATAGTCACATTACCCTTTCCCGGCGGCACATCGATTCTTTTACCGGCAGCATAATGTTTACCATCGATAACAATCTTCTTAACCTGTCCCGGGGGCGGCAGGGTATTTACCATAAGGTTGTCCGGGTCAATGACAGAGACCCCATGTGTAGTGGGGAACCAGATCCTGCCGTCTTGCGATTGCCAGCCGGCAGGCTGATTGCCGCCGTTGCACTCGATACTCTTCATACCATCCTCTTTGCCAAATACGGTGGCTTAATGGCTTTGATTTTCCCCTGGCAAAATCTTCAATTTCCCTGGGCTTAATATAGAATATACCCCGGTTAGAACTCATCCATAAAAAGTGTTTTCGGTCTTCAAGGATACAGTAGACGGTATCGTCAGGCAATCCCTCTTCTTTACTGATGCGGATAAATTTTCCATCCTGGAGACGGTTTAATCCACCGCCGTAGGTACCTATCCATAATGTACCTTCATCGTCTTCGTTGATGCACATCACGATATTATCCGACAGTTTTCCCATTCTTCAAGAGAAACAGGCCGCCTCCCCGGGTACTGATATGCAATACCCCGCTGCGGTCAACCATCAGGTGAAGAATCAAGTCTTTGTACAGCGCCGGCGTGTTTTCGTGGTCAAACACATCGAAATCGACCCCGTCAAACCGGGCCAGTCCTGTCTCTGTGCCCAGCAACGCGCCCCCATTTATTTGAATTCTCGGACAGGGTCCTAGCCGGTGGTTAGCATGCCTACGGCTGTACCGGCAATAGATATGCGCAGTAATTCTTCATTGTAGGGTCTTTCTATATTTTGATGCCGGTTGCGCAAGGCAGCCACTTCAATCACCGACAATGGATGAATGGTACTGCCCCGGAGAAGAATACTCTGAGAAAGCCAGGGTCGAAACCATAAATAATTATCCTGCCCGGATAAGGCGGTCACCATCTCTGAAACCCGTTTCTCTTCACCGAGCAATTCTTCCTTGACGACTTTTAGTTCCGGTTCTTTTGTCAGCGCATCCGCAAAAAAGGTAAACACGGCCCGGTCTCCTTTTGCCAGCGAAAAACCCATGAGTTTAACAAATCCCCTGAAAGCCATATCCGATTCAAACGCTTTTTTGAGTGCCTCCAGTTTTTGCGGGTCTTGACGAAGTCGTGCAAATGCAGTACCGACACCATACCAGGAGGGCACCAGCAGACGTCCCTGGGTGAAACACAGTACCCAGGGAATGGCCCGTAAAGAACCCAGATCAGCGTCTGGCTTTTTGCCCGGACGATGGGAAGGGCGTGATCCAAGATACAATACGCACAAGTCAGGATACGGGGTGGCCTGGACCATAAAGCGACGGAAACGTTTATCATTGATCAGACCCTCAAAGGCTTCAGCGGAAATAGCCGCCAATTCATCCAGGATGGTGCGCTTCAACGTGCCGGTCCTGGTAGTCAAGGATTGGGCGGTGGACAGGAGACGTTCCACATTGCGACGAAATATCTCAGGAGTGGCCATGGTGCGGTCCACCATTTCTCCCTGCACGGTAAGCTTGATTACCTTCCGTGCTTCTAACGGCCAGGCGGCAAATTGTTCTTGAATGGACCCGCCGCCCCGGGTAACAGACCCCCCGGCACCATGGAAAAAAATAGGGTCCAGTTTATATTTCCTGCACACTTTCGTCAGTTGGTGCATGCCGTGAAAGATACGTCTGCGGCTGGCAAAGGCCCCCATACGCTTGGCCGTGTCAGAGTAGCCCACCATAATTTCAAACTTTTGAGGTTTTCCCGGGGCTTTATATAAACCGGGTAAATGCTTTTGTAACACCAGATCAATCGTTGCCGGGGCTGCATCCAGGTCTTCTCCCCGCTCAAACAGGGGAATAATAGGAATTTTCCCCCTGCCTATGGTCCTGTCGACAACATCCAGGGCAGCGTCAAAATCCGTAACAGTGCGGGACATGCTGATAATCAGGCCCTGGACGTAATGACGCAATTCACCGCCTTCGGCAATTTGATTGGCTTTACGCAGCATTTTCCCTATGGTGCCAATGGCTCTTTTTCGCTGCAAGTCAAGGAATACGGTGGACTCTTCACGCAGTTCCACCGGTAGAACCATCCCCGGGAAAAGGTCCAGTAAGTCTAACATCTCCACCAACATTAACGGGAGTTCTCCCAGTATGGACTTAACCTGTTGTGAAAGTGACAGTACGGTGCGGTGCAGGGTGTTCATACGAATCCCATCTCCGACAGTAACATGCCGTACATCCACCAGGGATCTTTCCACTTGTTTTAGCTTATGGGTAATTTCTTCACCTAACCGCTGCAGGTCTCCTTTGATTGAGGTGAGGCGGTTATCGAAAAATTGATAGAACCGTTGGCGGGTTCTCCTGAAGGAGGTATGCAGCGTAGTGGCATTAATTCCCGGGTGGCCGTCTTTGTCGCCCCCGGCCCAGGTTCGGAACCGCAAGTCCGCGCCGCGGCGCCGCAGGCTTAGAATCTCGGCCAGAATTTTGTCACTGAATTGACCGGCGATGTGATCCACCTCTTCTGTCGGGGTTACCGGGCTGTCTTTGTGAATGCCGAATTGCCACATTAACCTGATCAATGCCGACAGTTCTTTTTCTTCATCCGGTAAAGGAGGTTTATCCGCGCCGCGGGAGAACCAACCGGTCAATACCCCGGTTATGCGGCGAATGAGTGAAATACTCGGAGCAGAACGAATCTCTGTGGGATGGGCGGTAAGTACATATATTAAACATCCCCTCAATGGAGGCGCTCCCTGGCCTATCGTTAATTTCAGCCGTGATGTGCGATAAGCATTTTCACAGGCATTGATCAGCACCAGGTAAATAGAAAACGCTTTAGCCACCCACAAGGTTTGTTCGGGGGATAAATCCCCGATGTACTCCAATAGGCGAAACAACTGTTTTACGGCTTCTTTCTCCTCCATGCCCCTGGCTTGAGCCGCTTGTTTTCGCAGGTCTTCAGCCAGAGTCAGGGCATCTTTCCCATGGGTGTGGGTAATGGCCTCGCCCAGCAGGGTGGCGCACACATTGACCTGGCTGTGTATCGGCGGCATATCCGGCATTGTCTCCTCCTTAAAAAACTCGTTTTACAATATTCCTCTATTCCGGTCTTAGGGTAGGTGGATCAGGATACCGGCGTACCAGTAGTTGATGAGGGCAAAGTTGTAGACTTCGTCCACATCGGCGCCCCCCTCCACCAGCCGGTAGCCGGTCTTCAGGGCCCAATTGGGGCCGATGTTGTAAAAAATAGCGGCCGACACATCTTCGGCCCGTCCCTGTTTGGCGGCTAAGGCATCGGCCTCGAAAATAAATCCCCACCGCTTCGTCCACTTCCATTTCAGATATAGGTGCAGCAGGGGGACAAAGCCCACGTTGGTCTTAGTGGACTTCAAGGCACCGCTGGAGAGGCTGATCTCGGCATCCCGTATCTTGGCGGTCAACCCCAGCCACAGGTTCAAGTTGGGGGTGCCCACCAACCGGTAGCGGTAGGTGAGGCGGTAGGAATTAAAACGATAGAGGGCATCCACGGCAGAGCCGGCACCGAAGCCGACCCCTTCGAAGGTCACCGGTTGGGCCAGCACGCCGCCGGCATTCAGGGTCAGGGGGGCATACAGCAGGGAGAGGCCGTGTCTTTGCCCGATTCGGACACCGAGACGCAGCCGGTAATAGATCTTATTGTCTATTTTTAGATCGTCTTTTAATGAGAAACGGGTACCGGTCTCATTGGGCACCTGGACATCGTTATACCCCGGTACCACCACCCCTCCCTCCAGGTCGACGGTCCACCTCCCTTCGTCCGCACCCAGGGCAGCAGCCCAGGCCACTATTAAAACCAAAGACAAAACACATATCACTTTATTCATCCCACACACTCCTCTTTTTGTTTAAAGTTAACAATAGTATAGTAGTATAAAAAACAAAAAAATTCTACCCTATTGGTGTGGGAGGGGGGGATTCGAGGGCTTTGATGAGGTTTACTACGAAGCGGTTGACCGGGACCGGGATGTTGTAGTAGTCGGCCAGGCGCACGATGGCGCCGTTGAGGTAGTCTATTTCGGTCTTCCTGCCCCTTTTGATGTCCCTAAAAATTGTATCGACTATATATCTCTCCCAGGAGTTTTTTTATATATGCAGAGAGTTGTATATGATCTTGTTCGGCTTTTTTTTTGAAGTATTCATGCTCTGAAATTTCTTCCTCATCCCAAATCAGGTCTATTCTTCGGACATTTTTAAGCGCAATGTGAGAATAATCTTCCGGTGAACCCCAATAGCAAGTTTTACATAATTCCAAATCTTTTATTCTCTCCCAGTTTTCACAATGTTCGCAAGACCAGGATTTTGCTCTATTACAAGAACTGCATAGAAGCATATAGTCCTCGGTTTTCCTGTCGCCCTCCGGAGTGTCGCCAATGATCTCGTAAGGAATCTTGTGATCCACTTGCAAATATCTTCCGGCGAATTTATAACAGCAAATACGGCACTCATTGTCATGACGTTTTAAAAGATTATTCTTAAAATATTTAGGAATTGAGATACGCCCTTTTAACTTTCCCTTGTTTATCTTTGTTAAATCATCAAATTTGTATGCAGCGATACTGCGCCCATCACTCGACTTGACCCGGAAAGTGATCAAAGGGATACCGGCTTCTCTTACATCCCTGGCAGCTCTTGGCGGGTGATTATACCCGTATTTTTTTTCAAGGTCTTCTGTTGTGATAGAGCCGTGCTCTAAGATATGATCGATTACAATTTTTGCTCTCTTGTTTGTAATCCTTTTTAAAAGGAAAAGAACTTCAACGGGCAATTTATCTTCAGGCATAGGTGTGATTAAATAGGCTCATCTGGTTGTTATACAATGAAACTTCCCGCTGCAAATCGGTTTGTAGTTTTGCAGCGAGTGCTTTCGAGAGGTATAAGGTTTCGTAGGTAATGTCGTTATTTCCTAAAAATGTTGCCTGTGTGGACCTGCCTACTTCCACATCAACTTTGTGGAGGTGTAATTCATCGGGTATGTCAACGCCATATCGTTTGTTCCCCGTTCTTCCATCATAACTGATTATGTAAGGAACATTCCTGTTATTCAAAGAATCCAGGCTTTCAACAAAGTGTTCGAACCGGATACCGCTGTAATATCGGCTGTCTCTCGCGTTACAGGTTCCTTGATATGGTGGGTCCATATATATCAAATCATTTTCTCGTGCAAGTTCAAGAACGTTACTGAAATCGGTACAATAAAAAGACACCCTGTTTTTTAACAATTCCGAGCATTGGAAAATTTCTTTGGTCATATTAATCGGTTTTTTTCCTTTTCTTCGATTATCCGGTGATTGGTTGAATTTCCCATTCGAGTTATACCTTATTGCTCCTTTTACACAGCGAGCCATAACAAATAAAAAATATTCCGGCTTTTTTGTTTTATTAAATTCCTCCCTGATGTCGTCGTAGAATTCCCTTTCTTTGCCGGACTGCTCCAACCACAGTTTTTCGTATTTCAGGCTTATATCTTGCGGGTTATTGACTATTTTGTCGAGTAGATCGATAATGGCTGAATTTATGTCGTTTATAATAAAATATTTGGCTTTGTTTTTCATAGATGCAGCGATGCTGACCGCGGCAGAGCCTGCGAAAGGTTCGATCAAGCGGTTAACGCCCTGTGGAAAATAAGATAATATTAGGGGAGCAATTTGTCTTTTACTGCCCTGGTATGGAATTGGCTGCGGCGCTTTCATATATTGATTTTAATATAAAAAAATATTTTTGTAAACCCCAAGGAAAAAGTCGGAGATTTATTGCCTGGCCCGATTCGCCTCGGAACAGGTTTGCGGTAAAGGGGAGTTGGGTTTGGGGACAGGCCGGGATATCATTATCTCGCCTGACTCCAAACCCTGGAAGCTCGTCTACGTTGTCACCGAGGTCAATACCGACTGAGCCAATGAGGAGTGAAATTAGGGGACAACCCAATTTTCCCCCTACCCTATTGGTGTGGGAGGGGGGGATTCGAGGGCTTTGATGAGGTTTACTACGAAGCGGTTGACCGGGACCGGGATGTTGTAGTAGTCGGCCAGGCGCACGATGGCGCCGTTGAGGTAGTCGATTTCCGTCTTCCTGCCCCTTTTGATGTCCTGGTACATGGAGGTGTAGTTGTCCGAGGAGATGAAGCGGTTGATAAAATTCACATCCAGGAAGAGGGGAACCCCTTCGGCTGCGGCTACTGCTAAGATTTCCTCCAGGATGAGGGTTTTCATGTCGTTGTGGGCAGGGTCGGCAATGACCCGGTTTTGGGCCTGCAGCACCACGGACAGGGGATTGACTACGGCATTGACCGCCAGCTTGGTCCAGATATCCTTCGGCAAATTGGTGCTGGTTTTATGGGTGATAAAGGTATCGGCCAGCAGGTCTTTGTAGGCTGTCCGGGCCAGACGGGGGTCCAGACGGATATTGCCGCCGTAATGGCCCACCCGGCCGGGTTCGATAAAGGTGGCTCCCAGGGCCACGATGCCCAGGACAATATGATCCTTGCTTACCGGGGAATCCCGGAGTACTCTTTCGGCCAGTTCTTTGATGCCGCAGCCGTTTTGCAGCAGCAGCAAGACCGTATCTTCCTGCAAATAAGGCTTGATCTGGCGGAGGGCGGTCTCCAGGCCGGTGGCCTTGGTGGTGACGATGACCAATGAACCGGCCAAAGAGAAGTCCACGGCTTCGGCAGCCTGGGGCCGAAACACGGCATTGACCTTGCCTTCGAGACTCAGGCCCCGATCATTGACGGCCTTGACATGATCTTTCCTGGCCACCAGCAGCAGACCCCGGCCCCACTTTTCCCACAGGGCCGCAGCCACAACCGAGCCAATGGCCCCGGCACCCAACACAACAATCCTTCTATCTTTACCTTTAAAATCCGACATCACTCTGGGGAAAAATTATAACACAAACAAATGGTTTTAATTTGATCAACGACTTTTCTAACGTGATGTACTGCTCTCTGGGGATTATCCTTCTCAATGAATGGCTTGACTTCTTTTAATTGCGTCCTTGATGTTTCGGAAAACCTAATTTTCATTTAATAATTCTTCTTCTACTTCCTCTAGGGGGTACACTTTCCCTTCTTCTATATCTTGCAAAGAGCGGTCAATATAATATTTTTCAAAAGCCAGTATTTTGCTGTCCAGGATCTCGATCTCTTCCCCCTCTTTCGACAGGGTATTGATAAAATCCAGTATCCTGGCCACCATTCGCTCATTGGCCTTCACATGAATCGTTTGCATCGATGTCTCCTTTCAGTTCTAAAACATCTGCGTTACACCATAAATATAATACCAAAACCACAAAAAATCAACCCTTTTACTAACAGGGAAATTTTGGGGACGGATGGAGAGGGTCAATCTGTCTCATGAGTTTGGGTTACTTCGCTGTGACCTTTGGTGTCAGAGTTGTCACTCCCGGCGTTACCGGTAACGCTCCGGACGTCAACCCTTTAACTCCAAACGTCAACTTTATGACTCAGCGTTACGACCTTGACACTTTTTTCTATAACTATTATAACTCCAGGCGTCACCGCTGACGTTCGGAGTTATAAAGCCATAACTCTCTCCTACAACGCCGTAACTCCTGACTGCGGTTCTATAACTTTTTCTTACTCCATTATGGGGATGATGTTCCTGCCTGGCCCCTTTTTGCTCTTTTTTGTCGATTATGAGCCGGACGCTCAATTAGATGGATAAAGTAGTCAGTTTTTCTTTTTTGGCAATGTCAATGAGCTTGAGATCGGAAGAGACGAAACAGTCTTCTTCGCAATAAAACTTAAAAAAAGAGAGTTGCAAACTGTCCAGGGTTTTGATGGACCTGGATTCTCCATATTTCGATAAAATATCTACGGCTTGCTCAATGACACTGGGGGAAAAATAGAGTATTTCATATTTCTCATCCAAATCGGCAGTAAATTTATCAATCAAGAGGTTCAATGTTTTCTTTTTGATCTCCTTCTCCCTGTACTTTCGGTAAACTGCCGAATGGAATTCTATCCTGGCCAATTCAGAAATGTATATTTTATGTTCACCGGCATAGATTTTCAGTACTTCCGGGGTCCCCTCTTCCTGGTGATAAACTTTGGCCAGGACAGAAGTATCAAAAAAGTATTTCAAACTCTATCCTCTCTGTCCTGGATGATGGCTTCGGACCATGATGATTTTGAAGAAGCGGTATGACGGTGCAACTCTTCAATTGAGACGACTCTCTTTAATCTCTTTTTTTTTGCCTGCCTTTTTTTCAGTAACTGGATTTGATCGTAAATTAAAGATAACTCCCTCTGCCCCATGTTTTCTACTTCATCAAAAATTTTCTCTTTAACACTCATTTGCGCTTCTCCAGACTTGATTCATCTCCAATATATTATAACTCCCCCGGTTTGTCAACCACTATCCCGGTAAAATGACATTAGCGGACACACCACATTATCTCTCCCCTACGACAAACAACCGGCACAAATGTAAACGACCGGCAATCCGTCACAACGATAATATTTATATCCATCAATGTACGGGCGTTTTATTAAAACGCCCGTACAGGAATATGCCTACTGACATGCCGACGCCGATAGATGCTGCGCCCCCTACTCCATTCTTTAAATACTTTTTGACAAAGAATGGGAAAATTTGGGGACGGGCAAAGAGGATCTTTGAAGAGAAGGGGTTGGGGGATGAGTTAAGGAAGTTCGCTATTTTCATAATCTCCGGGTGACGCTACGCGTCATGAATGACTGTCCCTTTATGTTTCCTCTAAAGGTTGTTATGTTTTAACTTTTCTATGATTTCGTCAAAAAAATCATCAGAAATCCAGAAGGAACTTTTTCTTAATTCATGAAGATATCCGATGGCTTCTTCGATTGATATGATTTTTCTCTCCGAAGCTAATATTAATACACCTATTGTTCCGATTGTCTTAATCCCCAAAGAATCCGCTTTTTCCCTGGCTCTGGAGTCGTCGATAATTAGTGATTTTATTCCAGTTTCCAGAGCACCGATAATGGATTCGCTTTCTCCCTTGTGTAAATTGGCAGGCATTGAGAGAACCGCGATCCTGTTTCGAACGAGATATTTCTTAAAAAAAGGTTGATTCATGATTTGAGCATCGTTAACCTCATCAATGACTGCCGTTGTAATTCGAATGCTTTTCCATAATTCCGGCAGTATTTTGTCCAATAATCCCAACTTCTCCAGGAAAATGATCGGGCTTGTGTTGATAAAGGTTTCCATTATTTAGAGTCGATATGGTCGATATAATCCAGATCCATATCGAGGTCACGACGGTCATAGAGGTATGGATAGATCTTCTTCCTATTCAGTATCTCCAAAAATGTTTTAAATGAGTAGCCGGACATTTCTGCTGCCTTTTCCACTGTTATCTCTTTAGATACCAGGAGACCGAGAGCTTCGTAAAACTTGCGATCAGCCTCAGAGTAATGACTCAATGTTTGCATCCAATCACCTCATCCCTATAAATATAATATTAAGATAACCATTTGTCAATCCACTTCCCGCTTAAAGGAAAAAATTTGGGACAGGACCGGCAAAAAATCACCCTATCTCTCCCCTACGACAAACAACCGGTGCAGGCGCTCCTGTTGTTCTGTGGGGTGATTTTCTTGCCTGGCCCCTTTTTGCTCTCGCGGTCCAGTGGCTCAGTGGGCAAGTGGCTGTATTTACTTTCCAGTAGCTTTTTTTCGTGGGTACACGCGGGTCGTTTTTCTTCTAAAGTATGGATCAACCGAAACTTAACTTGACAATGTGCTTGGAGAGTTATAACATTTCTTCATGAAAGAAATTCGATCACTTTTTAAAAGTAGATGGAGTACATTATGGCAATAGATCCCATCATATTGTTCATCATCAAAAGGCATATCTAATACTGAGCCTTGAAAGAATTTAGTTTTTGGGTTGAAACTTCTCGCGATATTTATAGCTGAAAAAGAAATTTCAATCCCAACTACATCTAAAGTTGAATCTGAAAATAACTTGGTATTTCTACCATAACCAGCACCTGGAACTAAAATATTATGAAGTTCGTGTTTTTTAAACAACTCAAGAGCGTATTTTGCAGTATTACTGGACTCAGTTCCCCAAATTTTATCTCCATCTAAAAATCGTTTATCCCAATATGTTTT
>CBFDCR010000104.1:0-14375 GCA_965603365.1 uncultured bacterium | reverse complement strand
AATGAAGCAAATTAGCAATTCAGGGTACAAAGAAAACTTTGATGGGAAATCTAGGCTGACTGTCGGCATTGCCATTTAGCCGCCAAAATGTTATAATACTTTACTAAAATAAATTGAATAACCGACCTATAATATAAAAGAAAAGGAGGTCACATGGCTGAAGAAAAAACCTCGAAAAAGGGAGCAGCCGAAGACAAAAAGAAAACCCGGAAGAAACCTGCCGACACCGGAGCCGAAAGCTACAAGTTTCAATCGGAGGTCCAGCAACTGCTCAACATTCTGATCTATTCCCTCTACCAGCATAAGGAGGTCTTCTTAAGGGAACTGATCTCCAATGCGGTGGATGCCCTAAACAAGGTGAAGTTTGAGAGCCTCACCAATCCCGATCTCGAAGACAGGGGCCTGGATTTCAAAATCGACATTAAAATCGATAAAGAAGGCAAGAAGCTGACCGTCGAGGATACCGGTATCGGCATGACCAAACAGGAACTTATCGACAACATCGGCACCATTGCCCGCTCCGGCACCATGGATTTTGTCAAGAAGGTAATGGAATCGGATTCCAAAGATAAGATGGATCTGATCGGCCAATTTGGGGTGGGGTTCTACTCCAGCTTCATGGTGGCCGAAGAGATTCACCTCCACACCAGATCTCATACAAAAGGTGCCGGAGGTTTTTTGTGGAAATCAAAAGGAGATGATTACTCCATCGAAGAGAAGGAGAAAGAACACCGGGGCACCCGCATCGAATTGTTCGTCCGGGACGAGCAAAAGGAATTTCTGGAGCAGTGGCGGCTCAAGAGCATCATCAACCAGCACTCCAAATTCGTGCCCTTTCCCATCTACCTGGACGGCGAAAAGATCGAGAGTGTAGAGGCCATCTGGACCGAACCCAAAACTTCCTTGAAGGAAAAAGACTACCACGAATTTTATCGATTCTTCCAGAATGCCAACGACGACCCGGAAACCTACCTCCACCTCTCCTCCGATGCCCCGGTGCAGTTCAACGCCATCATGTATATCCCCAGGGCCAATACCGAGATTTACGGCTTCATCCGCCAGGACCCCGGCATCGACCTCTAC
This sequence comes from uncultured bacterium, assembly GCA_965603365.1. Lineage (GTDB taxonomy): Bacteria > Acidobacteriota > Aminicenantia > UBA2199 > UBA2199 > JAHELQ01. The sequence goes on along the minus strand of CBFDCR010000104.1, from coordinate 13,292 downwards.
TCCAGGAAGATATTGATCCAGAAGGCATGCCCCGACATCCTGCCCCTCTACTTCCGGTTCATCAAGGGGGTGGTGGATTCCGAGGATATCCCCCTGAATATTTCCCGGGAGACCATCCAGAGTGACATGAAGATCGGCAACATCCGCAAATATGTATTGAAAAAAGTACTGGATCATTTAACCGAGATCAAGACCAAAGATATGGATCGCTACCGGAAGATCTGGAAGAACTTTCAGAAGAATTTCAAGGAGGGAGTGCCCAACGAATACGATCATCAGGAGAAGCTGGCCTCCCTGCTGCTGTTCTACTCCTCAAAAACCCCCAAAGACCAATATACGGACCTGGACCGGTACGTGGAGCGCACGAAGGAAGAGCAGATCGAGATCTACTATGTGTTGGGCAACGACTACGACTCCATCGAACGAAATCCCGCTCTGGAAGCTTTTAAGAAGAAGGATCTGGAAGTGCTCTACTTTACCGATTCCATGGAGGTCTGGACCATCGATCACCTGCGCCAATATAAAGGCAAGATCTTCCGGCCGGTGGAGGCCACCGACATCAAGCTGGACGATGATGAGACCGAGGCCACCCAAAAGGCATCCGGAGATGCCGAAAATTTCGTCTCTTACTTGAAGAAAACCTACGGCAAACGGGTCGAAGATGTGACCATTTCGAAGAGACTGGTGGACAGCCCCTGCGTGCTGGTCAACTCAAAAACCGCTGCGGTTCAGATGGACCGGATGATGCGGGGCAAGGAGGCCAAACCAGATTTCACCCGGAAGGTGCTGGAGATCAACACCAAAAACAAGTTGATTAAGAGCATGATCCGGCTTCACAAGACCAACCCCCGGGCCAAGCAGCTTAAGACCCTCTCCCTGCTCTTGCTGGACAACATGACCCTGCGGGAGGGGGTGACCGACGATATTGAAAACATCATCCCCCGCATGCATGAGATCATGTTCCAGGCCGTCGGGAAGGAGTGAGCGTTCCAGCCTCCCTCAATGATCCACAACGATCGAGTTGTTGCTTTCGTTTGACTCTGTGATCTGGTGCTGGCTGTCCACCGTTAGTCGCCAGGGCTGCAGGATGGTATGGTTTTCGGAAATATTGATGATATGCTCCAGCCGTCCCGTACTCTTCAATGCTGCGATTTCGTATGCTTCGAGTGGATACTCGATCTCCTGGGAGGGATTGGTGGTGCTTTGCAGTTTTATAGAAAAACAGGGGCCGGTCGGGGGACAGCCTATGACCGCCGGGTGGTTGAGGTTGCGGATCTCTACGAGCACGTGCCATCCCGCCGGTTCACCGGTGGGATAGGTGCTGGGGCTGGTGTTTTTATAGACAATGACCATATCGGGCATGGGTGTCAGTTCTGAAAAGATCAGGAACCCGCTGCTGGCGGCCCGCACCTTGTGGTCTATGGTGGCCATGATGACCACATATCTGCCGGGCCGGATGGCTTTGGGCACCATAAAACTGTGTTCGCCGTCGTTTTCGGTACTGTGAACAATAATATGGGCGGGCCGGAAAACCGGCTTGACCGTTTTCCGATCCAGACGCCTGCTCTCCGGCACCAATCCAATTTTCACTTGAGAGCCCATCACCCCCAGCTTCCTCCAGGTCACCACCGCTCGCTTGCCGATAGTCCAGACGGTTTGGGCATTGGGCTTGACAATCGTGATCGCCGCTTTCAGTTGGGGCTTTGAAACGGTCTCCCCCTTTGTAACCACCTGGCCATCGGAAATAAACGACACCACAAAAAAGAGCATCCCAAACACGGCACTACCATTCCATAAAGGTTTCATCATTTCTCCTTATACTCAATATATACACCACTTTAAAAAAAATCTCAATCCAACTTTTCATAAAAATTTGACTTTTTGGTCGTGCCCATCAAGCCCCTGTTTTATGATTGCCGAAGGAGCCGAAAACCTGAACCGGATGGGTGGGGGTTCCGTATAAATGGTGAGGAGGACAAATGAAGTGTTGTGTGAATAGAGTGGTGTGGTTTGTTGTATTGGTTGTGGCGGCGGCGGGTTGGCTGCCGGGAGAGGCAGGGGGCAGGTATGCCGAGGAAATTAAGCGGATCGAGGAACTGGTGACCAGGCAGATGAAGATGGAGCGGACCCCCGGATTGTCGATAGGCTTTATGAAGGGTGACTTTGTCTGGGCTAAAGGCTTCGGCTGCGCCGATCTGGAGAACAAGGCCCCGGCAACATCCCAGTCGGCCTACCGGCTGGCCTCGGTGACCAAACCCATGACCGCGGTGGCGATGCTGCAACTGGTGGAGAAGGGCAAGATCGACCTGGACGCCGAAGTCCAGAAATATGTACCCTACTTTCCCCGCAAGCACTGGCCGGTGACGGTGCGGCATTTGCTGGGCCACCTGGGGGGCATCAGCCACTACCGGGACTACGAAGCCGAGGGGCACATCAAGGTCAATAAGGATACCCGGGAGGCCATTGCCATCTTCGAGGATTTTGAACTGGTGGCGGAGCCCGGAACCCGCTATAGCTACTCCAGCTACGGCTACAACCTGTTGGGCGCCATAATCGAAGGGGCGGCCAAACAGCCCTACGGCGACTACATGCGGGAGCACATCTGGCAGCCGCTGGGCATGACCCATACCTTTATGGACAATCCCGACGCACTCATCCCCGGCAGGGTACGGGGGTATCGGCTGATCGACGGGGAAGTCAAAAATTCGGAGTATGTCGATATCAGCAGCCGCTTTGCCGGCGGCGGCACCCGCTCCACCGTGGTCGATCTGTTGAAGTTTGCCCGGAGCATCATCGATAAAAAGCTCCTGTCCGCCGAGACTACCGACGCGATGCTCACCCCCATGGCCAACCGGGAGGGATTTCTCACCGGCTACGGCATGGGCTGGTCGATTTTTTCGTTGAACGGCCACTTCGCGGTGGGGCACGGCGGCGCCCAGGCCGAGACCCGCACCGACGTCACCATCTTCCCCCAGGAAGGCTTTGCCATTGCCGTGGCCTGCAACTTTGAAGATGCCAATCCCAGGCTCTACACCGCCCATGTATACCGTGTTTTGGCCGGGGAGCCGTGGTATCGTCCTCTCTATACCGAGAAGAAGGCCGATGATATCCTGCTGTCGGCCATAGACGGGGTTTTCAGCGAGGGGTTGAGTTACTTTAAAAGATACCAAAAACCCCTGGGCAGCGATCAACAGGAGTGGGAGGAGGCGTTTTCCCTGTTCAATCAATATGTAAACCCCGAAGCGATCGGCGTCGATTACGACGGCACCCTCAAGAAGATCAGGGCCGGCCGGCACCCAAAGGGCAAACAGTGGTTTGTGAAGGTGGGCTCCCTGATGGCCATGAAGTTGAAGGAAAAATTCGGCTCCGCGCGTCTGGATACTTACCACCGGCAAGGGGCCATCGCCTTTTTCCACGACTATATCGAGATGTATCGACAGGACGGGGCTTTTCCCCAGACCCTTCGCCTTAACGACGGCCTGGTTCAATCGCTGAAGCAATTCCGGCAAGGCTGGCAGGAGACCGGCAGTATGGATATTCGCCGTCTTGTCCTGCTGCCCGATACCGATTGGGAGGCGGTGGGCAAGAAACTAAAAAAGACCTTTGCCGATACGGCGGTGTGTCCGGACTTTAGCCGGGATCTCGCCAGGGTCGTCGTGTATTATTATATAAACGGTAAGAAGGCGCAGGCCCTCAAGGTCGCCCGACTGGCCGCCGATCTCTACCCCCGGTCCGCCCTGCCGTTGGTGATGCTGGCCCATACCCATGCCTGCTTCGCTGAAAAGGATGAAGCGGCTAAGCTTTACGACAGGGCGAAGGCGACCGAGTTTGATAAGGGGAATCTCGGTCCCCGGGGATTTGCATATTATGCCAGAAACTTAGCCGCCTTCGGCAAGGCGGCCGAAGCCTTAACATTACTGCAGATGGGCGCAGAACTGCATCCCCAATCGGCCGTGCTTCACTATTACCTCGGCATTGCCTATCAGGAGAAGGCAGCCAAACACTACCGGCAAGCCCTCAAACTGGACCCCACCCATGAAGATGCCCGAAAAGGGCTGAAAAAAATCGAATAGGCACACATATTTTTATGGTTTCCGTAGGGAGATAGCGAACGCTCAGCTTTTCCAGGTGATGGCAAATTCGGTGTAAGGGTCAAAGCGAACTAATGATTTGGGTATCGAGATATTAATACCCTTACAGCCATTGATCTCCAGTCCCCGTTCGATCCAGCCGCCAATCCGGCTCTCGATGGTCTGCCCCATTTCCGGAAAATGGGTGATCCGAAACCGGGCAGACCCCGGCGAATTTTCCGGAACCTCCACTTCACAGGGTGTGTAATAGGAGGAGAGAAATTCGGCGCCTTTACTAACAAAAAAATTGGCGGAAGGGATCTTCACCAATACTTTCAAGGGGCCTTTAAACCTAACATCGGCGCTGAAGCGCCCCAGTTCCCAGGCGGTCCTCTTCAGGTCCCACTCGTAAAAAAGCTGGGCGATGTTGGCGGTGGGCTCGATCAGGATCGTTTTTAAGGGATACCATTGGCCCACATCGATTTTGGCTATGTATACTTCCCGGGCCTCGGCGGTAATCTGGCTGAGCCAATCCATTAAGCCCTCTTCACCGAACTTTTTTTTGATAAAACGGGGAAGAGCGGCGATGATGTTTCCACTCACCTGCATGGGAACGTTGTCGGTTGGATTTTTCATGGCTGTATTTTAACAAAATGCCCCAAAATAGGCAATAAATTTTCACCGGTACGGCAAAAATAAAAGAAACACAAGCAAAAAAAGTTGACAAACAAAGTAGGGTCAATAAGATTAAATTTTGAAATTGGCCGGGGAATTGGGTATAATGGGGATGTAGATTATAGTGAGGTTAAGATGCCAGCCAATTTACCGCCCCACTACCTCGAGACCGAGAAAAAGTTAAAGACCGCCGCCACCGCGGAGGAGAAGATCGCCATTTACGAGGAGCTGCTCTCCATTATCCCCAAACACAAGGGCACCGAAAAGCTCCAGGCCCAGCTAAAAACAAAGATCGCTAAATGCAAATCTGCGGCCCAGAAAAAATCCTCCACCGCCAGGCACGGGGCCAGTTACAAGGTAGAGAAATCCGGGGCCGGACAGGTGGTGCTGGTGGGCCCGCCCAATGCCGGCAAATCCCGGTTGGTGAAATCTTTGACCAATGCCGAGCCCCAGGTGGGCGACTACCCCTTCACCACCCTGACGACTTACCCGGCCATGATGCCCTTTGAAAATATCCAGGTTCAACTGGTGGATGCGCCGCCCATCAGCCCCGATTATATGGAACCCTGGTTCCCCGATCTAATCCGCACCGCCGATTGTTGTCTCATCGTCATCGACTCGGCTGACCCGGACGCCCTCGACATGCTGCAATTCATCCAGGATAAGCTGGGGGGAAAGAAGATCCGATTGGTGGGTGAAGGACGGGAACCGGCCGGAGAGCATGGCTGGTGCAGCAAAAGATCCCTGGTGGTGGGCAATAAAATCGACCTGACCGAGGCAGTGGAAAACCTCGAGGTTTTAAGGGAATTTATCGAGCCAGATTTACTCCTGGTTCCCGCGTCCGCCGGCAGCGGTGAGGGGCTGGAAGATCTGAAAAAGAGAATTTTTACCATGCTGGAGGTGATCCGGGTATACAGTAAGATTCCCGGCAAGAAGGCCGAGTTGAACGATCCCTTCACATTAAAAAAGGGCAGTACAGTGATGGACATGGCCCGGGCCGTTCACAAGGATTTTTCCCAAAAACTCAGGTTTGCCCGCATCTGGAGTGAGAACAAGTACGATGGCCAGCGGGTCAATCGCCACCACGTCTTAGAAGATGAAGACATCATCGAACTTAACTTATAAAATTACTCCCGGGTCATGATGAGGGGCGTCCGGGAGGCCAGGATAGAGTCTTCGTAATTTTCCAGGTTTATTCCGTCTCAATCATTTTTTTACGTATGCGTTTATGGAATGAATAGATAAGTAGAGGTCACAATGAAGTTAAAGAAAACTAAAATATTTTCTGCGATTTCTATAGTTCTTTTACTCCCGATTACCTTCATTTCCTGCCAGATGGAGGAGAAGAGCCGGTTAACCGACCAACAATCCCAACTGGTCCAGGAACTGAATCAAAGGCTGATCCCCCTGGTCGGTTCACCCCTCCTTCTGACCGATGGGGAGTTGGACTTTTTGGATTCACTGGGAAGTGCGAAGATAGTAGCCCTGGGAGAGGCTACCCATGGAACCGGGGAGTTTTTCCGGATGAAGCACCGGGTATTTCGATACCTGGTAGAAAACCGGCAGCACCGGGCTTTTGGCTTTGAAGCCGACTTTGCCGAATCCCTCTATTTTGACAACTATGTCTGTCACGACGAAGGCAATTTGACGCGACTGATGAGAACAAAGATGATTTTTTGGACCTGGAGAACCGAAGAGGTTAAAGATTTGCTGGAGTGGATGAGAATGTACAATAGGGGCAGAAGTGAGGAGGATAAGATCCACTATCTCGGCTTTGACTGTCAATTTACAATCCATCATGTGGCCTTCATTCAGGCATATCTACTGGGGGCAAACCCCGATTTCTGGCAGACCGCCGCCCCACTCCTGGAGCAGGTCGAGGGCCTTAGCTCCAATGATTATCAAAACATGCCGCCTGAAACCTTCGATAACCTCAAGACCCAACTGGAAACGCTGGAATTTTTATTTGAAGCCCAGAAGGACACATTGGTTGACCATTCCTCCCTTCGGGAATACCGGCTCAATCGACAACTGCTTCGTACCTTCAGGCAGGCCTTCATCGTGACATATTTCTTTTACAATGAAAGCTATAACACTACCAATTGGCGCGACCTGTTCATGGCAGAAAATGCCCGCTGGATCGCCGATTTTATGGGCCAGGACTCAAAGATCACCCTGTGGGCCCATAACGGTCATGTGGCCAACGATTCACATTATAGCGCCAGCGGGTCCATGGGGTATCACCTGAGAAAAGAGTTGGGCGATTTGTACCGGGTGGTAGGTTTCGGTTTTTCTAAAGGGCGGTTTACTGCAGTGGGAACGAGTATCTATGGATTCCGCCTGGGATTAAGTGAATATGAAATTACCAGGGAGCCGAGAGAAGACTCCATTAACTTTATTTTCCACCACGCCTCCCTACCGGGTTTCGTCCTTCATTCAGAGGCCACCCCCACCGGCTTTGCCCTTCATTTAGATGCCATCCCTACCGGCTCCACCTGGGATAGCTGGTTAGACGCCGCGCCGCGGCCATTTTTATGGATTGGCTCCGGCTTTGACGGTATTGCCGATCATTACTATCACAGCCTCGACCTCCGGGAACAGTACAACTGGATCCTCTACTTCGACCACACCACCGCCTCACACCTTCTCCCCCGCTAAAAGAAGCAGTCCATGAACTTCACTTATAAAATCACTCCCGGGTAACGATGAGGGGCATCTGGGAGGTTAAGATAGACTCTTCGTAGGCCTTTTCGCCTGGGAATGAGTGCAGTTGTTTCAGTTGCGCCGATTCGGAGTCGGGGTAAGGCAGGGCACCGCTGCGTTTCAGCAGGGCGGAGATAAAAACCCGGAAAGCCTCCAATGGGCCCTGGGCAGTGGGCACAAATTTTTTGGCGCTGAAGGTCTGGCTGGAGAGCCGGATCACACGAATATTGTTTTTATTGCTTGAAGCAGGATCATCGAGTACCAGGTCGATCAGCAGGAAGGCCCGCTCCGACGGTGGGGCAATTTTAATCACCGAAACCAACTTAACCTGGCCGAGGGGCAGGACCTTGCGGCCCATACCCTCCACCTCCAGGCCGATGTTTTCCCCCTCGATGCCGGTGGGAACACCCTTCAAGACTCTTAAAGATCGGTCCGGCGCCGCCGTTTTTTTTGGTTGGAGGGGTTCGGCCTGGAGCTCAGAAATCTCTGCCTTTAATGCCTCTTTCCTGTCTGCCGGGATGTCGGGATGCCGCAGGCAAAGTTCTACCGCCTGGCGGGCCACAGGAAGGCTCAGTTGCATGGCGGCAGCGGCAAAACGCAGCAGGAGCCCGGGTGGGGAGTTGAGATCGATGGTCTTTAGCAGCTCCTGGGCCAGTTCTTTAGCCTCCCCCGGTTCTGCCCGCTGACAAAGGCACTCCATCAGCGTGATCTTGGACTGGCTGCCGATCTGGGGATCGGGAATTTTTTCTTTTAACTGCCGGTAATGATGCAGGGCGGCATCATACTGGTTGTTCCTGATTTCGTTCTCCATCAGGCGGATGAGAAAGCGGGCCGCCTCCGGTTCTCTGCCCAACATCTGGCCCGTATCCCAGAGGGCCTCCACGTTGTCCTGGTAAGTGGGATCGTTCTGTACAGCCCCCAGCAGCAGGTTGTAGGCCTCGTCTACCTGGCCCGCCATTCTGAGTTGTACGGCATCTTCGTGCAGTTGCAAATTTTCATTCACATAGGTCATCAGAGATTCGATTTTCGGGTGCACATACTTCTCTTCTACCCGGGCCAGCTTCATGCCGATACCGACTATGGCGCCGAAGGCAAATCCCCAGATATGGGCCCAATGGGCCACCCCACCCCCTCCCTGGGGATCGACGGCATCCATGGTCCTGGCATTGAGGAGTTCCAGCCCCAGCCACAGGGGAAGCATCAGCCAGGCCGGGGCCTCGAAGGTTCCCCGAATCAGGACAGTAAATATATAGAAAAACTTGATTTTGATCTTCCAGTAGCGGATCAGGAAGGCGCCCATGACGCCGGAGATGGCGCCGGAGGCCCCGATGAGGGGGCCGTTAAAATGGGGATAGTGGGCCGCAAACATCAGGGCCGAAAAAGCCCCCACTATTAAATAAAAAACAATGTAGATCGGTCTCCCCCAGACATCTTCGATAAAGGGGCCGGTTAAATAGAGAAAGAACAGATTCCCCAATAAATGGAGCCAATCGCCGTGGAGAAACATGTGGGTGATAAGACCAATCAAGGTCTTTTTGGCCGGTATGAACCCCCATTTTTTGAAGGGGTAGTTGTTCAATTTATCCTTTAAGCGTCGGGCCAGTTGATCGAGCTCTTGCTGCTGCTGGCGCCGGAGGTACTCATCGGGGGTTCCCGATTGAAACATGTCCATGAGGGGTTCCAGCACCTTCTCGCCTCGTCCCCGGTACAGGAGTTCCTTGATTTCCGGGTCCAGTTCCAGGTAGGGGTGGGTAAAAAAGTATTCCAGGTACTGCCGGGCGGCGAGTTCCAGTTCCCGCTCTAATTTATCGACCTGGCTGGAGACAGATATGTGCACCAGCAGACAGATCGCCATGATCACAAAGGTGATCCAGGGGAGTCGGCGAACGGTGTCACTCTCATGGCCAATGGGAATGATCATATTGATCTCCTATTTTATACAGCAAAACCATTTGGTCGAAGAAAAAATATCAATATCTGACAAAAATGTCAACCGTATTGTCCAGATTTATTCCGTCTCAATCATTTTTTTACGTATGCGTTTATGGAATGAATAGATAAGTAGAGGTCACAATGAAGTTAAAGAAAACTAAAATATTTTCTGCGATTTCTATAGTTCTTTTACTCCCGATTACCTTCATTTCCTGCCAGATGGAGGAGAAGAGCCGGTTAACCGACCAACAATCCCAACTGGTCCAGGAACTGAATCAAAGGCTGATCCCCCTGGTCGGTTCACCCCTCCTTCTGACCGATGGGGAGTTGGACTTTTTGGATTCACTGGGAAGTGCGAAGATAGTAGCCCTGGGAGAGGCTACCCATGGAACCGGGGAGTTTTTCCGGATGAAGCACCGGGTATTTCGATACCTGGTAGAAAACCGGCAGCACCGGGCTTTTGGCTTTGAAGCCGACTTTGCCGAATCCCTCTATTTTGACAACTATGTCTGTCACGACGAAGGCAATTTGACGCGACTGATGAGAACAAAGATGATTTTTTGGACCTGGAGAACCGAAGAGGTTAAAGATTTGCTGGAGTGGATGAGAATGTACAATAGGGGCAGAAGTGAGGAGGATAAGATCCACTATCTCGGCTTTGACTGTCAATTTACAACCCATCATGTGGACTTCATTCAAGCGTATCTACTGGCTGCAGATCCCGATTTCTGGCAAACCGCCGCCCCGCTCTTGGAGCAGGTCGGGGGTCTTAGCAACGATGATTATCAAAATATGCCGCCTGAAACCTTCGCTAATCTCAAGACCCAACTGGAGGCGCTGGAATTTTTATTTGAAGCCAAAAAAGAAACATTGGTTGACCATTCCTCCCTTCGGGAATACCGGCTCAATCGGCAACTGCTCCGCACCTTCAGGCAGGCCCTTATCGTGAAGTATGCCTATTACGGTGAAGACTCCAGCAATACCAATTGGCGCGACCTGTTCATGGCAGAGAATGCCCGCTGGATCGCCGATTTTATAGGCCAGGACTCAAAGATCACCCTGTGGGCCCATAACGGTCATGTGGCCAACGATTCACGTTACGGGGTCAGCGGGTCCATGGGGTATCACCTGAGAAATGAGTTGGCCGATCTGTACCAGGTGGTGGGCTTCGGTTTTTCTAAAGGGAGTTTTATTGCAATTGGCAAGAGTATCTATGGATTCTATCTGGGATTAAGGGATTATGAGATTACCAGAGAGCCGAGAGAAGACTCCTTTAACTTTATTTTCCACCACGCCTCACAGCCAGACTTCGCCTTTCATGTAGATGCTATTCCCACCGGCTCTACCTGGGATAGCTGGATAGCCACCGGACTGCGGCCATTTTTAATGATTGGCGCCGCCTTTGACGGTATCCCCAATCATTTCTATCGCACCCTCAACCTCCGGGAGCAATACAACTGGATCCTCTACTTCAACCACACCACCGCCTCAACCCTCCTCTAACACTAAAGCGCAGTACGAACACTTTAGTGCGCACTGCGAACACCGCATTTGATTAATAAGTTTCTGGGATTAGAAGAAAAAATTTTTGCCTGGCCCCAAGTTAACGGCCTTTACGGGGTATGCCGATATAGCGGGGCGTGCGCCGGCAATATTCCTCGTATTCTTCGCCGTAAAGATTTCTCAGGTGTTTTTCTTCTCCCAGTATCATCATGTGCGCCATTGGCCAATAGAGAATCACACTCGCCAATACATACCAGGAAGGCCACAGCAGGGGAATGGCCCAGAGCATCAGCCCATAGCCGATGAGCTGGGGGTTTCGGCTCCACCGGTAAACACCGGTCCTCTTGAGATCCTCCACCAATAAGCCTAACATTCGCCAGATGGGGCCAAATATGTACATGGCACTCAACAGTATCAGTAGACCGAGAACGGCCAGGAGAATTCCCGCCCAGATCGCCAGAGGGTATGGATTAAGGGGCGGCCATTTCAGGCCTAAGGAAAAGCCGACCAGCAGGATATGGATGCAGAACATGAACGCTTGCCAGGAGGCGGTGGCCTCTGCCAGTTGATGATACTTCTGGTAATCGTGCCGTACCCGTCTTAAAATGAGAAAGGCAGATACCAAAAAAGCTGCTGCAAACAAGATATAAATCAGAAGAAACATATTAAGCCTCCTACAAATAGCGAGAGTCAGGTGTGACCTCATATTTTATATAAGTTGTTTTATCATTTTTTAATAACGAGGTCAATGGTAAATTGGGCCTGAAATCACTCGTTTCTATCGTTTGCGATTGCAATCTGGGGGGTTATGGTATAAAATATCAGGGCAATGAGGAGTTTTTATGTTTTCAACAATTGGTTTTGAGGTGTTGGAATGAAATATTTTCAGATAAGATCTAAAGTGTCGGACCAGGTGGCGGTCTTTTACCCCAAGGGGCACCTGGATGCCCACCATGTGGATCGATTTGAGAAGGAGATATTGAAAGTGGTTGAGAGCGATATCGTCCGGATTGTCCTCAATTGTAGAGATCTGAATTATATCAGTTCCGCCGGTATGGGCATCATCATGGGTTATCTCGACGAAATCAGGGAGAAACAAGGGGATATAAAACTCTGCTGCGTCAATGAACGGGTATACGAGATATTCGACCTGGTGGGCTTTACCGATATTTATGATTTTTTGGATAACGAGGAATCTGCGGTTAAAAAATTCGAAAATGTTTAGCGAAAAACCGGAATTAATTATTACCATTCCTTCCAAAACCGAACTTCTAAAAATGGTGGTGGAGTTGACCCGCCATATTTTGACCATGAATCAGTTCGGCCCGATCTGCATCCGGCAAATTCCCGTGGCGTTGGATGAGGCTATTACCAACGTTATTAAACACTCTTACCAATATAAGAGCGACGAGGATATCAGGTTAGAGTATTATACGCACCCGGAAGGTATAAAAATCAAGATTATTTATGCCGGCATACCGCCGGTCTTCCCGGAACAAGATGTTGACCTGGAAAAAATGATAAAAGAAAAGAGCAAGGGGGGATTGGGCGTCAATTTGATGCGCAAGATCATGGATTCGGTGGAATACAAGACCGAGGATAAAATTAATTCCTGTGAGATGATTAAATGGAAGAGGAAAAGATCGTCAGCCTCAAAAGGGAGTTAAAGCTAAAGAAGTTTCAATTTAGCTCCATTTACGAGTTTTCCGCCACCCTGTATTCTTCTTTTGATATTGAAAATATTTTTAGAATTTTTTTTTCCACCCTGATGGGGCAATTGGGGATATCCAGGCTCTTTTTCTGGCGGTCGGAGAATCATATTATAAAAAAGAAAGGGTTTTCCCTTTCGAGCCTGGAAATTGATGTCTTAAAGCGATCTCTAAAAAAAATAGAGCCGGGGCAGTTTTTTATAAAGGTCGACGACTTACCGGCCCGGTTTGCCGACTTGAAGGAACTCTTAGCGGCTAAGAAAATTCACTACCTGGTGGATGTATCGGAAGCAAAGAAAAGGATCTACCTGGGATTGGGACTCAAGTTTAATCGCCAGGAACTCAGCCGAGAGGATATTGAGTTTTCCTTTTTTATCGCCCGGTTTGCCCTGATTGCCATCGATAATGCCATCATGATCAATCGGCTGATCGAGAGTAAACGGATCGAGCATGAGATAAAGATTGCCCGGGATATTCAACTGTCGCTGCTGCCCCAGGAGATCCCGGTGTTTCAAAATTTTGAGATGGCGGTGGTCTATGAACCCATCCATGAAGTGGGGGGCGACTATTACGATATTTTGAAGGACCGAAACGGATTGACCCCGGTTTTGATTGCCGATGTGGAGGGCAAAGGACTGCCGGCCGCCTTACTGGCGGCTTCCTCGCAGGCGGTCTTTCATTCCCTCAATGAACTCTACTT
>CBFDCR010000103.1:0-14501 GCA_965603365.1 uncultured bacterium | reverse complement strand
CGGGCGTTAGTCCGGGTGATGAAAAGGTCCGGCAATTAAAATCGGAAGCGGAAGAGCAACTGAAAAACTACAGCATCGACGAAAAATTCAAAAAAACCATAAAAAAGACCACCCTAATCAAAATCCTCTTGATATTTTCAGGCCATGAATTGATCGCTATGGCCGATGTGAATTAGTGGGAAAAATGTTAACCGGATTCAGGTTTTTTCAGGGGTTGGCGTTTCCAGTAGGTCAGGGAGCGCCACAGCCATTCGGCCGGGCCGAAGCGGAAGTGTTTGAGCCACAGGGGGGAGGCCACCATCTGGAAAGCCAGGATGAGAACCACAATCAGGATCTGCCCCAGCCGGTCCACCCGGCCAAAGAGGCCGAAGCCGTGGCCGTAGAAGAGGCTGGTACAGATAACGGTTTGCAGCAGGTAGTTGGTCAGGGCCAGGCGCCCCACCGCGGCCAGGGCCCGGCTGAACACCTTCAGCCTGCCGGCCTGAAGGATCAGCATGACGGCCCCGATGTAGGCCAGGCTGACCAGCAGGCTGCCCCAGTAGTTAAATTGAGTGCCCTCGAACATGGCACGGTCAAAGGCCCAGTGGTGAAGCTCATTGTAAAGCCAGCCCAGGCCCACCAGGGGCAGGCCGACACTCAAGCCGGCAACGACAAAACGTCGATAAGACTTTTTAGAGGCTTCCCCACTCAATACACCCCACTTAAACAGGGCCATGCCGATCAGCATCAGGCCGCCGGCCCGCCACAGCACCAACATAAAAAACGCAAAGGTCTGAAACATGATGGCCGTGGGCAGGCGGTGCGCCATCTGGGCCAGCCAGCCGCCCCGGTAGGCAGTAACCTCCTGGGCCACATGCTGGGCATCCGGCTGCCAGCCTTGCATCGACTGGGCCAACAGTTCCTGGGGCCAGTAGGGGATCGAGGCCTCCACCACAAACATAATCAACGAGCCGATAAAAATGACGATCAGGCCGACAATCAACAGGGTTTTGGCCGATTTTTTCCTGAACAGATAGACAATGAGACCGCACAGGCCGTAGCTAAACAGGATATCGCCGTACCACAGCAGGTAGGCGTGCAGCAGGCCGATGACGATCAGCCACAACATGCGCCGGTAGTGCCATTTGGCCGGTCTCCGGCCCCCGGCTTCGATTTTCTGGGCCATCAGCACGATGCCGGCGCCGAACAGCAGGGAGAAGAGGGTCATAAACTTCAGCTGGGCAAACAGGTAACTCAGCAGGGCCACCCCATAATTCACTCCCCCCAGGTCGCCGAAGGCGGTGGGATTGGACAGGGAGGCAAGGACCATGGAAAAGGGTTGAATGTTTATCACCAGGATTCCCAGCACGGCCAATCCCCGCAGCACATCAACCGACACGATTCGATCCGGCGGTGCTACCGGTGTTACGGAAGTCAGTTCTTCAGACATCTTGTTCACTCTCCTTATACCCGTCTGCCTTTAAATCATTTGATTGTCAGGTAGACGGGGTTGCTGACCAGGCCGCGGGACTCTATAAACACCCAGCCGGAGGTCTTTAAGGTTTTGGGCACCTCGACCTTCAGGTAGCAGGCAGGGGAATTGACATAGGTGTTTTTGGGGGCTGTCTTTGCCTGGAACGACTCCGATACATCGGCGCTGACCTTGAGGCTGCCGAAATGTACGGTCGGCTCTGTATAATCGGCGGGTCTGCCGCTCCAGTCATATTCACGCTTGAAGCGCAGTGTCAAGCGAGAGCCTTTTAACAAGATATAATCTCCCGGACGGGCCCAATAGTCGGCGGATTGGGAGTTCCAGGTACTCCGCCAATTCTGGCCGTCCCAGCGATCTACGCCGTCAACCCGGGGAAAGGGATAGAGGGCGGTGCGGCTGATCTCGCCGTTCTGGATGAGGGTATCGAGCTTCGTGCCCACGGGATACTTATACAGCAGTTCAAATGCCTCTTTTTCCTGGGGGGAATAATCTTTTGTACTCCCGGAGCGATTCATCACATTGTCCCCCCGGTAAGAGTGGTCCAGGCTGGCCACATGTTCCAGTTCATGATACAATAGTTCGAGTGCCCGATCCCCGGAGAATCCCTGTTTATAGGTGCTCAATTGCAATTCCCCACCCACGATGGCCGCGCCCGACTCCTCCAATTGCTGATACAGGCTCACATCGCCCCTGCATACCGGGGATTTTAAACCCTTATACAGGGGGAAGCCGTGGGGCGGGTTGACAAAGGTGACGGTAATAACGGAGCAGAGATCCACCGGCGGTTGGAGGTCCTGCCGGAACACCGCCCGATGGCGATTAGCGGTTAACTTAGCCACCACAGTTGAGATAAAGGGCCGGACATCCTGTTCCCCTTTGCCCCGTTCAGCGGGGGGAAACCAGAACACCGGATCGGCCGTGAACCGGCTGGTGCCATTGGTCTTAAGGCCGCTCTTCTCATCCCGGGCATCCAGGACAGATTCCAGGAAGAACTCCTGGACCGGTAAGCTCACCCCATAACCGCCGTTGCCGTCGAATGCCCCCATGTCGCTGCGGGAGCCGTCGGCATCGTTGCCGGCGGGACTCGGGTCCCCGGCATCCCGGCAGGGGGAGTTGGCCTTGAGGCGGTAATCGTCGAGCCAGGGGGCCGCAAACAGGGGGTCCCGGGAAATCGTGCCCGTACCCGCGGCGGCAGAATAACCGAAATTTTGCCGGTTGCCCCAGATATTGTTGTACGATTCGACGGGACTGCACCGGTAGGGGGCATAGCCGATGCTGTTAGCGGTGACAATATTGCTGCGAACCGTGGGCGCGGCCTTCTCCACGTAAATACCGACAGCAATGCCGTGGTAAGGACCGCCCAGATTACCCAGGATGGTATTATTCTCTATAACCGCCTTGGAGCCGTCCAGGCAAACAATGCCGCCGTCCCCGTAGTTGCCGCGAATGATATTGCGTTTGATTACCGGTGATGTACCCACACATTTAATCCCGTCATAGCCGCCGGTAACGGTAAAGCCTACCAGTTCCGCCTTATCGGCCCCGCTAACCGCCGGCTGACCGCCGCCCCGCTCCGCTCCGCCGTGTATAATGGCGGCACCGGTCTGTCGGGAAATCAATTTGACGCCGGGCTTCAACAGGACATTTTCGCGGTAGAGACCGGGGGCCACCTCGACCGTATCCCCGGCCGCCGCCTTTGACAGGGCTTTCACAATAGACCGGAAGGGTTGACTCTTTGTTCCCGCTTCGGTGCCCCCGTAAGAGCCGTCTACATAATAGGTCGAGGAACCGTTGCAGGACACCAATACTACTGCGAATACCAGAACTAACAACGAATACTGCCAACATCTCTTCATCTTAACCTCCTGATTTCTATAATCATATTTTCAAACCATAATCTAAGGGGACTCCTTGCTGCCGTGGGAATTGCCCAGCAAATTGAAGAGCTGGTAACGATTTTTCACCCCTAACTTTTGATAAATGCTGGAAACGTGACTCTTGACGGTGTTCATGGAAATATAGAGTCGATCCTCAATTTCCCGGCTGCTCTTGCCCTCCAGGAGCAGCAGCATGACTTCCCGCTCCCGCCGGGAAATGTCGTATTTTTTACAGAAAAAGCCGATCCTGGCCTCCTGTTCCAATCTCCGGGTCAGAAACCCGATCCTCAGCCTGTACAATTTAATCAAAATCCCGATGACCAGCAGGCCCAGCAGGCCCCGAAACCACCAGGTCTGCCAGAAGGGCGGGGTAATGATGATGCTTAACGTCACCCCTTCTTCGTTCCAGGCCCCGCTGCTGTTTGAGCCTTTGATGTGGAGCGTATAATTTCCCGGCGGCAGATTGGCAAAGGTTATACGCCTCTGGCTGCCCAGGTAATGCCACTCCCCGTCCCCCCCCGCCAATTTATAGGCATACCGGTTTTTATCGGGGTTGGCGAAATCCAGGGCCGCAAATTCAAAGAAAAAAACACTCTGCCGATAATCGAGTTTTATCGCCTTCACCTCCGAAATCTGCCCCCTCACCGGGGAGTCGCCGCCCCTTGTACCGGGTTGAGAGAGCACCGTAAAATCCGTCAACACAATGGGCGGGATGTGAGGGCTGCCTTTTACATGATCCGGATTAAATATATTAAAGCCGTTGGGCCCGCCAAAAAACAGCTCCCCCCCTTTACTTTTACAACAGGCAGCGGGATTAAAGGCATCGCTTTGCAGTCCATCCTGTCTATAGTAATTTTCAAAAACCCCGGTCCGGGGATTAAATCTCGACAGCCCCTTGTCGGTACCGATCCAGAGATGGCCGTGACGATCTTCCAGAATCCCGGTAACGGTATTCCCGGGCAGGCCATCCTGCTCCCGGTACCGGGAAAATACTCCCTGCCGGCGGTACAATCGGTTGAGCCCATCATCGGTGCCCACCCACAGTCTGCCGGAACGATCCTCATAAATCGCTATCACCACATCACTGCTCAAAGTCCGGGGATCTTCGCCATGGGATCGGAAATGGGTGAACCTCCCGGTTTCCCGATCCAATGAGTCGAGTCCCTCATCGGTGCCCACCCAGAGTCTCCGGGAGCGGTCTTCATACACGGTCACCACCTCGTCGGAACTCAGGCTGTAGGCATCGGTGGCTTCGTGTTTATACCAGGTAAACGCCCCGGTATGCCGGTCAAATTTACTCAGCCCGACGTCGGTGCCCAGCCACAATATACCGGCCTGATCCTCATGGATTGCCAATACACTGTAATTGCCCAGGCTGCGGGGGTCCTGGGGGCTCGACCCGAAGTGGGTAAATGTTCCGGTTTGGCGGTCAAATTTGTCGAGACCGCCGAGCCATGTCCCGATCCAGAGAGTGCCCTCACGGTCCTCGATAATTGAAAATACGATATTGCTGCTCAGGCTGCGGGGATTGCCGGCCTGGTGTCGATAGTGGGTAAAGCGATTGCTCTGCCGATCAAACCTGTCGAGACCGCCGCCGGAGGTACCGATCCAGAGAGCCCCGGAGGCATCTTCACAGAGGGCATACACATCTTTATAGCTCAAGCTGTTGGCATCGGCAGGGTCGCTTTGATAAAGGGTGAATTGATCCTGGCCCCGGTAACATTTGTTTAACCCGCCCCCCTGGGTTCCCAGCCAGATCAACCCCGACGAATCTTCGGCAATACACCGGATTACCTTGCTGCTCAGGCTGGCCGGTTTCCCGGGATCCGGTCTATAATGAAACAATCTCTCTTTCTCTTTATCAAAAATATTCAGGCCCTCATCGGTGGCGATCCAGAGGATTCCCGGCTCCCCGGGGGATTCATATATATCGAAAATGCGGTCGCCGCTCAAAATAAATCCCGGCCGGCCGCCATCTCCCCCGGCAGGCGCCATTTTATTCAGCCCATCATCGGTGCCGATCCACAAAATCCCGGCTTGATCCTGAAAAATCGCCCTGATATTATCGCTGCTCAAACTACCGAGCTCCCCAGACCGGCGGCCAAAAGAGCGAAACACTTCCTTTTGCCGGTCATAGAGATGCAGCCCCCCACCCCAGGTGCCGACCCAGAGGGTGCCGGAGCGGTCTTCATAAATACACTTGACATAGTCGCTGCTTAAACCGGCGGGATCTCCGTTTCCGGCGCGAAAGGCGGTAAATGTCCCCCTGTCCCGTTCCAGTCGATTCAGTCCGCCGCCCCAGGTGCCGATCCAGAGGATGCCGGTTCGATCCTCATAGATCGACACCACGGTATCATGGCTCAAACTGCCGGGATCTCCCGGCCTATTCTGGTAGCGGGTGAAGGTTTCCTTTGCCCGGTCAAACCGATTCAACCCGCCGCCGTAGGTGCCGATCCATAAAACATTTGTTCGGTCTTCACAGATATCCGCCACCACATCTTTGCTCAGGCTGGCGGGATCTCTGGGGTCGTGCTTAAAAATCCGAAAATTGTAGCCGTCATAGCGAATAAGAGATTCCGTGCCGAACCATAAAAACCCCTGGCTGTCCTGAAAAACACAGTAGACCGTGTTGCCGGAAAGCCCCTGCCCGATATCAATGTGCACAAACTTCATTTTCCCCCTGGTTGAAAAGAGCATACCGACAACCATTAGGAGTACCAGAATGACGAACCCGATTCTTCTCATCTGCCTACCTGAAATTGAATAATATACTATTTTGTACCGGAAATCAAACCGCCCGGTTTAGCCGTCGGCTCAGCCGTTTTTTTCGCAGCCGGTAGAGTTGCAGCACCACCGCCAGGCCGATCACCCCCAGCAGCAGTTGAAACCACCGGGTCTGCCAGAAGGGCGGCGAGATGATGATTTTCAGCGATGTGCCCGTCAGATTCCACAGGCCATCGTTATTGGACCCCCTCACCCGCAAGGTATACTCTCCTGCTGCCAGCCGGTGAAACGAGACACTTCGCCGGGTTGCCAGCTCGATCCAATCGCGATCCCGCCCCTCCAGCCTGTAGGCATAGCTGTTCTTTTCAGGAGCGGTATAATCCAGGGCGGCGAAGCGGATGGAGAGCGCGCGCTGCCCATATTTAAGGCGAACCGGTTGGGCTTCGCTCTGCTCCAGAGGCGTGCCGTCCGACAGCCTGATTTCCGTGATGACCACCGGCGGCTTATGGGAATTTTTGCGCCGGGGAATCACCTTAAAGGCGCCGTCATCTTCGGTGCCGATCCATAAAATTCCGGTACGATCCTCCATCAGGCTCATGATCCTGGCGGTGTCAAGAGCCTGGGACTCGCCGGCACCGCCGTGGCAGCGGATCAATTTTTTGGCCTGCCGATCCAGTCGGTTGAGCCCGCCGCCCCAGGTGCCGATCCACAAATTCCCCTGCCGACCCTCCAGAATCGCCGAAACACCGTCGGCAAAGGGGTAACTGTAAAATTTCTCTTGCCGGCGGTCAAATCGATATAAGCCTTTGTCCGTCCCCACCCACAGGGTTCCCTGCCGATCTTCACAAACAGCGGTCACCCGGTCGCCGCTCAGGCTGTGGGGATTTGCCGGTTGGTGCCGATAGTGACAGAATTGGTTCCGCTGCCGGTCGAACCGGTTTAAGCCCCCCCCTGTCCCCAGCCACAGCTCACCCGAACGGTCCTCGAAAATCGCCCACACCGAACCGCTGCTCAAACTGCCGTGATCGGCAGGGTCGGCCCCATAGCGGATCGAGGCGCGGCGCTGCCCATCCAGGTATTGGAGCCCGCTGCCGGTGCCCAGCCATAAACCGCCGAGACTATCCTCCACTATGACCCGCACTTCGTCGACGGCGCTGTGAACAAAAAACCGTTCCCTTTGCCGATCAAATCTCATCAGGCCGCTGTCTCTTGTGCCCAGCCACAGTACTCTCTGGCGGTCTTCATAAATGTAAGAGATACGATGACCGGGTTTAAATACCTTAAAATCGCAGCCGTCATGGCGCACCAATCCATTAGCCGCGGCCATCCATATAAAGCCCCTGGCATCCTGCATGATACAAAAGACCCCTTCGTGGGGCAGTTCGTGTTGGGGGCCGATATGCCGGAATGTATAGGCCGCCTCCCCGGGGACCAGCCAGCCTGGGAAAAGCATCAGCAAAACAAGCAGAATCACTATTTTCATCATGTCACCTGTCACTCCTGGGGGCCTTAAGACCAGGCCGACCTTCTAAGTTGTACGTTTTTTGGCGGTTGTTGGTTGCAAATCGCAGTCACGCCATAACCTTTTAGTACTATTTTTAAAAATCATCCTGTTGGGTGATTGAAATTCGGGCCCGTCACAGGTAAAAATAGGCAAGACATGCGGACACAATTTTGGAATCCTGAAAAAAGACGGGAAATCATCGGCACCGATGGGAGGGCGAGCCGTACACCCATGGGTGCCGAACAAATCCACGAAGCCTTCCGGGAAACCCAGAAACGTTTAATCCGGCTCTACGTGTCCAAAAATTTAACGGTGGCCAACCTGCCGTTCAAACAATTTATCAAAGAGTTGGAAAAACAAATTATAGAGAGTATGTTGTCCCTCACCGGCGGCAATCAGAAGCAGGCGGCCCGCCTGTTGAGCATGAAGGAGACCACCTTCAGCCAAAAATTAAAAAAACACAATATTGTCAAATAACGGTCCTGGGCTGGGTCTCATTGATTTTTTTCGTAAAGATTTACTATTTTTGTTTGCAATGTTGGCTTAATTTTATTAAAATAGGGTTTGTATTTGGTTAAATAGCCGGACCAACTCCGATCTATTTTTCACTCTTTAAGTAAAAGTGTATTCAAAATATCTTTGAAATATTTTAGCGAGCGAGGTTATGGATGAGCAATATGATTTATCTTGACAACGGGGCCACTTCGTTTCCCAAACCCGAAGAGGTTTACAAATTCATGGATGACTTTTACCGGAACTTCGGCGTGAATCCCGGCCGGTCCGGTTACGACCTGTGCATGGAATCGGGTGAGGTGATCGAAACCACCCGAAAGATGATGACCCAATTCTTCAACGGCACCGACCCCAACCGGCTCTGCTTCTCCTACAACTCCACCGATGCCCTCAATCTCATCATCTACGGCATGCTGCAAAAAGGGGATCACGCCATCACCACCACCTTAGAGCACAATTCGGTGCTCAGGCCGCTGTATCATCTTGCCAAATACAACGGCGTGGAAGTCGATCATATCCCCTTCGACGGCCAGGGTTTCGTCGATCCCGACGACTTCCCCAAAAAATTCAAAAAAAACACCAGGCTGGTGGTTGTTAACCACGCCTCCAACGTGATCGGCACCATTCAACCTATCAAAGAGATCGGCAAACACTGCCGGGACAGAGGTATCCCCTTTGCCATCGACGCCTCCCAATCGGCCGGCAAGATCCCCATCGACATGGAGGAGATGAATCTCGATATCGTCACCTTCACCGGCCATAAATCCCTGTTGGGCCCCACCGGTATCGGCGGCCTGTATGTCAGGGAAGGCATCGAGATCCGCCACACCCGGGCCGGCGGCACCGGCGTGCGCTCGGCCGTACCCACCCACCTCGACGAGTACCCCTACCGGCTGGAATACGGCACCCTAAATACCGTGGGCGTGGCCGGTCTGAATGCCGGGGTAAAATGGCTGCAGAAAAAAGGCATGAACCATATCCATGAACACGAGCTGAAGCTCACCGCCCGGCTGCGGGAGGGCCTAAAAGACGTCGAAGGCATCAGCCTGTACTGCCAGGAAGATTTAACCGATCATATCGGCCTCTTTCTCTTCAACGTCGACGGCGTCGAAGCCTTGAACACCGGCACCCTGCTGGATGTGGATTACAACATTGCCTGCCGCACCGGGCTTCACTGCGCGCCCCTGGTACACGTCGGCATCGGCACCGCCGACATCCACGGCGCGGTCCGCTTCGGCATCGGCCCCTTCAACACCGGGGCGCATATCGAAACCGCCATCGAAGCGGTCATCGACATCCGGGACACCTTCAAACCCAAAAAATAATGGTTTATTGCTGCCGGTAAAATATCTTAATAAATGTATCCAGATCAGGCGACGGCAGTTGCAGCGTGTCGTCGGCAATCACCACGCCGTCAGCGAAAAACACGGTTCCCTGGGGCGTACCCATCAGACATTTTTCCCGGATGGTCACCTTCCCATCTCCGGTTTTCACCGTAACGGCAAAATAATTGACCCGGTGCTCTCTAGGCATCAACGGTTTACCCAGGGCCTTCCAGAACAGTTCCGGTTCGTCCTTGATGTTACAATTGGTTTTGGGCCCCACCGGCTGGGGTGCACCGCCGCCGCCGGCCACAATCACCCATCCCCCGGCGGCACCTGGGGCGGCTCGATCAGGGGGATGGTCTGGCCAAAGGCGGACACCGCCAGGAGAAAACAAATACAGACAAAGACTAAAAATCGACTCTCAGTTGCTCTTCCGTTTACTCTCATTTTTTTACCTCCTTTTAAAAAAATAGTCTGCCCCCTATTTTACTCTATTTTACTAAAGGGCAGGATTGTATTTAGACTATAACCGTAGAGCAATGCCTACATGGAGACCCATGAAATTGATCCTATTCTCTAATTCAAAGCCTTTTTTACTTTTTTTAAAGATAGTTTGATAGTCGGCGCCAAGCTCAAAAGCAAACCTCTTACTGATGGCAAGTTCAATTCCCACACCGATTTTGCCCCCAATTCTCACATCTCCCTCTTCAGGAATATAAAGCGACGGTCCGATATTGATGAAGGGACTCAATATTTTTACTTGAGGATAGTAACGAATAGTTGGAGAAACATTCCACCAATGGAAATTTTCATCTGAATTTTCTAATTTAAAGTTGTAACGAGCTCCCTCTAATACAACCCCGAAATTCCGGCTCCATCGATATTCAACATTTACAACTATAAAAATATCCCGGTTTATATCAAACCAGCCAATTAAACTTCTCAAGGATTACAAAGTGCCTCTCACCACTCCATATGGCGGGTCTGGCTTAAAAACACCTTCTACTGTAACTTCTCCTTCATCATATCTATTATACCCCTCTTTTTCAACAACAATTTTATAGACACCCTGGCTTAGATTAGAAAACAATCTATGTCCGTTGTCACCTGTCAAACCACTGCTCCATATATTCTCTCCTTTCTTTAATGTAACGTTAGCCTCGTCAATCGGAAAGTTTGTAGCTGCATCTTTGACTGTTACAGAAAGATCATTTTTGAGACTCCCCCCCTCAATAAACAAAAAATATTCAACAGAAAAATCTCTATTTTGTGCAAAGGCAATTGGTGATAAGAACATTATCACCATTAATAAGATAATAACCTGCGCAAATAATTTTTTAATTGTTAAAGAATTTTTCCTCGTCATTTTTCACTTCCTCCCTTTAAATTCTAAGACAAGACATTGTCGATTTGGGGACATGTCGATTTGGGGACAGGCCAAATTTTATCCTTTAAGGTATTCCTTTTGCATTTTGCAATGGCTGTTTTGCCATTTGCAATAACTGAAGGGCAGGAAGGGGGCGTCCCGGAAAGAGCCCCCGGGGAGCCGAAGGTATGACTTACTGATAGGGGATAATATCGATGCTTAACGTATTTGTCACTTCAGGAAACATCAATACAGCGTTGGCATCCGTCTGTCCAATTGCAACCATATATAGTGGGCCGTTATACCCCACCTTTTGAACGGTAAAGTCAATTTTTGCGATTCCCCTGCCGGTAGGCGGATCCAGATACCCGACAAAATCGACAAATATGTTCGGGAGATTCCAGATAACTCCAAATAAGGGATCACCGCCAACAACCAAGGGCACAACTCTGGGGAAATTTGGAACCGTTAGACCCGGGTAATATCCCGATATACCCCCGGCAATGGCGTAAATCGGGCCGGGATTTCCCGCCGGATAATTAAGTTTCGTGGGGTCAAATTTTAATAACACATTTACCGAATCGTGCCAGTTTTGCATTGTATCTTTGGAGGCAACAATATAGTCGTCGACAGCCAATCGAACGATACAAAAAACCTTTATGGGATCATTGACGTTATTATAGAAGTCATCATATGGGTCAGGCAGGACACCATCCTGGAAACTTCCACCGATAAAGAGATCGTCATAAACGCCGGCCAAGTTCGAATCCGGCACATTTTTAAGCGCCCGGACAAAATATCCCTCTATTTCTCCAAACTTGAGTCCGCCCAACACCGGGTTCCAGCCGTAATACGAACCGTAAAATCCCAGGTCATAACCGACGGAAGTTCTATAATAATGACCGCCAATGATTATAACGGACCCTGTTCCGCCCCCATATCCCATGTCAAACACTTCAAATGCTTGAACCGGCATATTATTCATGGTGTCATCAAAGGTATTACCCCACATATGTGTTAGCTGAACGCCTCCCGTAAGATCAAACCACGAACTTAAATCATAATTAACAATATGGTTTACCGATATAAAATTCGTTTGTGAATAATGGGCATACCTAAAAAGGCCACCGATATAGAGCACATCCTCGTAAACTTCCAGTGCCCGGACTACCGCCTCCTGTTCATGATGATTTCCCCAGGCAAGCCCGTCAAGTACCCGGTATAACAGGCCATTACTCGTTTCAATTACCGCAATATAGCCGTGCCAGTAGTGAAGTTGGGTGTCGTAGCGGAAGATTCCACCGATATAGATGTCTCCTTCATATTTGTTTATGGCAAACACATATGCGGGAGCTTCATCGGGCTCATACCACCCACGGTCATTACCAACGCCTACCGAACCGTATGGATTGACTTCCACGCCGGGTATATTATTATCTGCAACCGGGCTGAATGAGGAGGTATTGGTATTATACCTGCCGATGTTGTTCATCTGGACACTGTCAATGGTATCAAATCGTCCTCCCACATACAATATTTCGGTACTCTCCTCAAAATAGAGTGAAAATACCGCGATCTCCGACTCCAGGGGAAAGGCATTGCCAAAAACAAAATTCAACTCAATTAATGAAGAGCCATCGTAAAAACCGAAGGGGTTCACCGGGTCGCCGCTGCCGAAATAAACCTTATTCTGGACGGTATCGACTTCCAGGGCATATACGGTATTGTCGGATAAGTATCCATTCGGATCGATACACTCCCAGTTTACGCCGTTCCATTTTGCGATGTTATAAATCGAACCGCCGCCTTGAACATCCAGGATCTCAAAATCTCCACCGACATAGACTTCATTGTAGCCGTCGTCATCCAGATCGGCACTGGCAATGGCGTAGATCTTATCGTCCCCATCCCAAACCGCCCCACTGCCTTTGCCGTTGATCTGCTTTGAGCCGATCCATTGATCCCAACGTGGTAGGTCATAGTATGGAAGATTTATTCTCCCGCCATAGTCGGAGAGTTTGTCGGGAATGGATTGAAACAGATCGAGTATCGGATTTGTTTCAACGGGTTCAACAGCCGAAACCCTTCCCAAAAAAACAGTCAGGAGCATCATTAACATGAGTACTCCTACTTGACACTTTGAAGAAATTTTCCCTTTTGCCATTTTTTCACCTCTTTATTTTATATTTTTAATGAGCCTTGTTGACAGGAAATTTGTTTTGATTCGCTTTTTTCCTCCATAATACCTGCCTAAATTTATACCAGCAACAGGATCATTTGTCAACACCCAGGTTCAATGCAAATCGCAAAATACCCAACAGCCAACAACCAATGTTTTATAATTTTCAATGTATAGAATTTGGGGCCAGGCCAGATTTTGTTCCTCCCGCTGCCGCGATTGTTCCTTTCATAGATGAAATTGTCCATTTCGCTGATCGAAATGTTCCATTCGCTGATGAGAATGTTACTTTCACTGATCTAAATGTTCCTTTTGTTGTTCCGAATGTTCCTTATACTCATGGATCGGCTATTGTTCTGTTTGACTTTTAATTTTGATAGAATTAGAATGATTTCGAGTGAAAATTTTAAGAATCGCTGAATCCCACTGCCTTGATCGAAGACGAGCACGGTTTTATCTTTGTCTCTGATTCCCGTGCAAATAATATAAAAAAATTTGACCCTGAGGGAAATTTTTTGCAGGTCATCGGCAGGCATGGGGCAGGGCCAGGGGATTTTAATATTCCATCAATGAATTGAAAAAAAAGGGGGTATCTCTCCTGGATGACATTATCGAGGAACAGGGAGAGGCCATTATAACCGTGAGGGGAAAGCATAAATATGTGGTCATTGATATGGATACATACAATCGATTTCGGGAATTTGAGTTAGAAGCCGCGCTGACTGAAACGAAGCGGGACATTGCCGAAGGCCGGGGGATCGAGGAGAGCGTAGAAGATCATATCCGGCGGATTCAGAATGAAATATAAGATCATATTCACGCCCGCTTACAATAAACGGGCAGCCAGGTTTGTCAAAAAACATCCTGAACTGATCGGCCAATATGAAAAGGCACTAAAACTCCTGGAGTTAAATCCCTTTCACCCTTCCCTGCGGCTTCACAGGCTGTCGGGAAAATTACAGGAACTCTATTCCGTTTCCATTAACATCAGTTATCGGATCACCATGGAATTTTTTATCTCTGAAAAGACCATCATTCCCGTCAACATCGGCACCCACGACGAGGTCTATAAAACTTCCCTTTAAAAATTTGAGAGCGGAAAGGGGACAGCCCAAAATCTACCTCATACCTGGATAATGCTTTATTTTGACTCTTTTGTCAACCAGTAACTAAATAACCTTCTTTTTCGTGAATGTCGCCAAATTCTCTCGCCAATGGCGCTGATGACCGCCAGTTTTTGCTTATAATCTTCACGGTTGCCCATGGTCCGACTCCTTAAGAGAGGATTTTACCCTATCTATACCGGAAATGTCAACCGAAAATATGAATAAAAATGTTATTTATACCGTTCCTACCGTTAATAAGTACAATTCTACCACTCATTGAGACCATTTCTACCACAATAAAATTGATTTCTACCACTCATTATCATGATTTCTACCGGTAGAAATGGTTAAAAACACCGGTAGGAACGGTTAGAAACTCCGTAGAGACATCCGAATTAAGTGAGTAAAATATAATCTGTTTACTAAGGAGGGATGG
>CBFDCR010000102.1:0-14522 GCA_965603365.1 uncultured bacterium | reverse complement strand
GTGCGCCGGCGTGCAAACGATGGGCTCGCCCCGAATGTTGAAGCTCGTATTGATGATCACCGCACAGCCCGTCCTTTCCCGGAAGCGGCTCATCAGCTTGTGCAACCGCTCGTGACGGTGGGGGTCCACGGTCTGAATGCGCGCCGAATAATCCACGTGGGTCACTGCCGTAATGTGCGAACGTACCACATTGAGCTTGTCGATGCCGAACAATTGCTTCTCTTTGGCCGTCATCCGGCGCTGCAATTTCTTCTTTACCTCCGCCACCAGCAGCATGTAGGGGCTGGGGCGATCCAGTTCAAAATAATGGGCCGCCTCTTCGGCCAGTACCGACGGGGCAAAGGGCCTGAAGGACTCCCGGAATTTGATCTTCAAATTCATTTTCTTCTGCATGTGGGGGGAGCGGGCGTCGCCTAAGATGCTGCGGGAACCCAGGGCCCGGGGCCCGAACTCCAGCCGCCCCCGAAACCAGCCGACCACATGTTCATCCTTCAGCAATGCGGCGGTCCGTCTCAATAATGTATCCTCATCCAACCGGCTGTGGGGGATATTATGCTTCTCCAGGAACTCTAAGATTTCCCGGTCGTCATACTCGGGCCCCAGGAACGAACCCCTCTGACCATCATCCCTGCCGTTGACTCTTCTCTCATTGTCCAGGTACAGGTGCCACACCGCCAGGGCCGCACCCAGCGCGCCCCCGGCATCCCCGGCCGCCGGTTGAATCCAGATATCGTCAAAAATATGCTCCCGTAAAATCTTGCCGTTGGCCACACAGTTCAGGGCCACACCGCCGGCTAAGCAGAGGCAGCGGGCAGCGGTCACCTGCCGGGCATGATGGGCCAGCCGTTCCATCACCATCTCCGTCACCTCCTGGACCGACCGGGCCAGATCCATGTCCTTCCGGGTGATCAACGACTCCCTCTTCCGGGGCGGGGCACCGAACAAGCGGTGAAACCGCCGGTTGGTCATGGTCAGGCCGGCGGCATAGTTGAAGTACTTCATATTCAATCTAAAGGAACCGTCCTCTTTGACATCGATGAGGTGATCCAGGATGGTCCGGACATACTTCGGCTCTCCATAGGGGGCCAGCCCCATCACCTTGTACTCGCCGGAATTGACTCTAAAGCCGGTATAATACGTAAAGGCCGAGTAGAGCATGCCCAACGAATGGGGGAAATGGATCTCCTTTAAAATCTGTACCCGGTTCCCCCTGCCGAAACCCACACTGGTGGTGGCCCACTCCCCCACCCCGTCTGCGGTCACCACCGCCGCCTCTTCAAAGGGAGAGGGAAAAAAGGCAGAGGCCGCGTGGGACTGGTGATGTTCGGGAAAAAGAATCTTGCCTTCATACCCCGGCAGTTGTTCCTGGATCAGGCTCTTCATCCACAACTTCTGCTTGATCCACAAGGGCATGGCTTTTATAAAGGAACGGATACCGGCGGGGGCATACTGTAAATAGGTCTCCAGGATCCGTTCAAACTTGATAAAGGGTTTATCGTAAAAGGCCACATAATCCAGGTTTTCAGGCTTTACCCCCCCGGCCTTGAGGCAGTATTTTACGGCCTTTCCGGGAAAACGGTAATCGTGCTTCCGGCGGCTGAACCGTTCCTCCTGGGCCGCGGCCATAATCTCACCGTCCCGCACCAGGGCGGCGGCGCTGTCATGGTAAAATGCCGATATGCCTAAAATATTCATCTCACCTTCTCAAGCCGTCTCGTTGACGGTTAATCCCTTCTTGACGTACCGGCGGCCGCATCTGGGACACTGCGCCTCTTCGCTGGAGTCCGGGTCGGCGGTCAGGTTCAGGCGGGCGGCGCAGGCGCACATCCAGCCGGCGATCCTGGCCGGTGTGCCCATCACCAGGGCATAGTCGGGCACGTCGGCAGTCACCACCGCGCCGGCGGCCACAAAGGCGTATCTGCCGATGGTATGGCCGCAGAGGATGGTGGCGTTGGCACCGAGAGTGGCACTTTTCTTGACCAGGGTTTTAATATAATAGGCCGAACCCCGCTGGGGAAATTCGGATCTGGGATTGAGAATATTGGTGAACACCATGGAGGGACCGCAGAACACGTAATCTTCAAGTTCCACCCCCTCGTAGACCGATACGTTGTTCTGGATTTTTACATTGGTGCCGATTTTCACATTGTTGCCCACATTGACATTCTGGCCTAAAGAACAATTCTTACCGATCCGGGCACCCGACTGGATATGGCAGAAATGCCAGATCCGGGTCCCCTCGCCGATCTCCACATCACCGTCCACATACGAACTCTCATGCACAAAATAGTTTTTCTTCGCAATCATAATACTACAGACTTTTTAAAGATCGCTCTGCCTCTTCCAGAACCCTCAACACATTAATGGCCTCTATGCCGTCGGTCCGGGGTCTTTGGCGACTCTTCATACAATCGACAAAATGGGCCAACTCCTCCATCAGCGGCTGTTTGTACTCAAAATCCACCGGCTCGAAATCCGCTTTTTCCGCCACCGGTACTTTCCCTTTTTCCCACTTGATCTTGTGGGGATAGATGAACAATTTCTCCCGGCTGACATCGTCAAATACCGCCATCTTCTCACTGCCCACCACCACCAGCTTCTGCTCCTTGAAGGGGTGCAGCCAGCTCACAAAAATATGGCTCCTGACACCATTTCGGAACGCCAGGGAGGTCAGGGTGGTGTCAAAGATATCGGTATTCAGGTAGGCACCGCCGGAAGCCGAAATTTTTAGAGGCTCTTCCCCACCCATCAACATCAAAATCAAGGAAATATCATGGGGAGCAAAACTCCACCACACATTCTCCTCTGTCCTGAGCTTGCCGATATTCAAGCGGTTGGAATAGATATAACGGATCTGTCCCAGGACGCCTTCATCCACCAATTCTTTGAGTTTCACCACTGCCGGGTGGTACTGGAGGATGTGGCCCACCATTAAAATACGCTGCTGCTGCCGGGCCAGGGCCGCCAACTCCTCTCCCTCTGTCACGGTTAAAGCCAGCGGTTTCTCCACCAACACATCCTTACCGGCCAGCAGGTACTCCTTTGTCAGTCGATAGTGCGTCGCCGCCGGCGTGGAAAGCACCACCCCCTCGATTTCGGCTTTATCCTTAATATCACGATCATCCCGGGTATACTGCAGCCCGGGGAAATCCCTTTTTCTCAATTCTATGGTACTCTCATCCGTTTCCAGCACCGAGTGCAGGACTTCCAACTCCAGCAGGTTGCGCAGATGGTTTTTCCCCCAGTTCCCGGCCCCGACCAAGGCCACATTCTTCTTCATTCAAGACTCCTCATCTCGCCATAGGCTCCCGCCCTTACCCGATTGATCGGGTTATACTCCGAATACCGATCTGTATAAAGTATGAAGTACAAGATAAAATCCGTATCTTCTCTATCTAAACCTGTTTCCCATTTTCCGTTTTCCGTTTTCACTTTTCCGTTTTACCTGTACTATACTGAATCTTTCAAGGAATGATGCTACCACAAAAATGCCTTAAATTCAAGTATACAAAGGCATTCCGGGGACATGTCCAGATGCTACAAAAGCGGTTTCATATCCCCAGCACCTTTGATCTTAGCCGCTAAACTGTTATAATACACGAATACACGATTATACGATAAACTTTCAGGAGGACTTAAAACCATGTCTTATCAAGGAATAGCGGATTTTAGAAGCGATACAGTCACCCGGCCCACCCCCGACATGCGGCGGGCCATGTACGAGGCCGAAGTGGGCGACGACGTTCACGGCGACGACCCCACCGTCAACCGGTTGGAAGAGCTGGCTGCTGACAGGCTGGGCATGGAAGCAGCCCTGTTCGTACCCTCCGGTACCATGGGCAATACCATTGCCATCACGCTGGCCGCCGGGGAGGGCAAAGAGGTCATCCTCGAAGAGAAATGCCACATATACAACTTCGAAGCCGGCAACGTGTCGCGAATCGCCCGGAGCCTGCCCCGCACCCTGCCCTCCCGCCGGGGTGAAATTTCCCTGGAACTCCTCAAACAAAACGTGAACAAGGCGCTGCGGGAACACATGCCGGAGACAAAGGTCATCGCCTTAGAAAATACCCACAACCTCTGGGGCGGTGCGGTGCTGCGCCCGGATTATATCCGGCAGGTGGGCCGATTTGCCCGGGAAAACCGCCTGCACCTCCATTTAGACGGGGCCCGGGTATTTAACGCGGCTATGGCCCTGAAGGTGGATGTTAAACCCATTGTGGAACCGTTCGACTCGGTTATGTTCTGCCTCTCCAAGGGGCTGGCCGCACCCATCGGTTCCATGCTGCTGGGAAAGAAGGCATTTATCAAGGAGGCCAGGTACGTACGCAAATACCTGGGCGGCGGCATGCGCCAGGTGGGTATCATCGCGGCCGCCGGCATCGTGGCCCTGGAACAGATGGTGGACCGACTGGAAGAGGATCACATCCGGGCCAAAAAATTGGCGGAAAATCTGGCCGACATCCCGGCTATCGAGGTCCACCCCGAAGAGGTGGAGACCAATTTTATGATCCTGCGGCCCAAAACTATGGACATCGCCGCCTTCCTGGAGAGACTCAAGGGAAAAAAGGTCCTGGCCCTGCCCTTTCCCCCCGACCTGGTGCGCTTCTGCACCCACAAGGATATCGACGACCAAGACATCGACACCGCTACATTGGCTATCCACGAGATTTTCCGTCAAAAATCATGGCTTTGACAACAATGGAACAACTCTGTGTGGTTAACAGGCAGAACCATATCGTCGGCTATGAGGACAAAGATATCTGTCACGACGGCGAGGGTATACTGCACCGGGCCTTTTCGATTTTTATATTCAACAGCAGAAAACAATTGCTTATTCAAAAAAGAAGTGCCCAAAAAAGACTATGGCCCATGTATTGGTCGAATAGCTGCTGCAGCCATCCGAGGCGGGGTGAACATATAGATGCGGCGACTCAACGCTGTTTGAAGAATGAATTGGGTATCAATACTGTCCTGAAATATTTATATACATTTCAATATCACCAAAAGTTCTTCGACATAGGGGCAGAGAGAGAAATATGCGGTGTATATATCGGGAAGTATGACGGATTGATCAAAGTCAATCCGGATGAGATCGTTGAATGGAAATTTGTCGATCTACAGGAACTGGATTCACAAATTAAAGAGAAACCGGCGAGCCTTACCCCCTGGTTCATTATGGAGCGGGAGATGGTTCGCAGTAGTTATGCGAATAGTGTCAACGAATTTTTAAGCAGCGAGTCGTGAGGACGGATCGGGAAAAAAGAGAGGAGGTACGAAAAATGAAGGCTTGTTTAAAAGTATTTTTAACAGCGGTGATGGTATTTTATATGAGCGGGTGTTTTGACTTTAACATCTATGACTCCGGGGTGCCGCTGGCGCCGGTCAAACAGGCGGTTTTCGACCCCCAGCTTTTGGGAGAATGGGAATCGATGGTGACGGAAGGCCGGCCTGAAGAATCCCAACATCTCCGGTTTATACGGTTCAACCAAAAGGAATATGCGATTACATCCGGTCAGAAAAATGATTGCAGTATTGTCAGGGCCTATATTGTCAGGATAAAGGGGGTCCCTTTTCTCAACTTACAGGAGTTGGAGACTGGCGGCGAGCAAAACTTCGTCTATTGCAGATATGCCCTCTCCCCCGAAGGAGAGCTGACCCTGACATTCGTCGGCGACGAACTATTCGCAGACCTCAAAGATAAACTGACCCGCCCCAAAAAGCTCTACAAATTCATCAAAAAGAACCTCTCCAACGAAAAACTCTTCAATACAGAGTCAACCATGAAATTCCAACGCCAATAACCACCCCCAGTGCCGCATCCACACACCCACGCACATTTTTGCTTTTTACCGGACTGTCCCGTTTTTCGTCATGAG
Source organism: uncultured bacterium (assembly GCA_965603365.1). GTDB lineage: Bacteria > Acidobacteriota > Aminicenantia > UBA2199 > UBA2199 > JAHELQ01. The sequence goes on along the minus strand of CBFDCR010000102.1, from coordinate 8,643 downwards.
TCCTACTCGACCACTTACTTTCCAGGAGGGGGAGGGGGTGTCAATAGGGGAATTGGTGGTTTGGCTGGTCTCTGTTTATTAAATAATTCTCGATGAGTTCTTTGTGGGTGACCTTGTACTCGGAAAAAAAACTCAGCATCTGGTACAGGAGGTGGGGTACGGTGGCCATGCAGCGGAGCAGTTCGACCACATCCTCCTCATATTTAGCCAGATTCCAGGCGACCAGTTCATCTTCCGGGGACCTGATCATGCGAATGTCGGAACCGAAAATATAGTTCAGGTTGATGCGCTGGCGGTCATGCAGATACCTGAGATATTTGACGTTGGGAAGCGTGTAGCCCCGCTCGACATCGGAGAGATAACTAATGGATATGCCCGCCTCTTTGCTCAGGGCCTCGAGGGTAAGATGCAGATGCTCCCGCACCGCCCTCAAGCGCGAGCCGATTTGAACGTACTTGCGTTCCTTGTTTGCCTTCATTCCAGGTAGCAAATATACCCCAAACTTCGGGCAATTTCAAGTTTTTTATTTTTTCACTCAATGTCAAAATTGGGGCAAAATTAATTTTATCATAGACTTTCTTTGATTTTTTTTGTAAAATTCAACATATCATCCATGCTTCATTTTTTTATGCGCTTCTGGTTTAATTCAAGGAGCAGTTCTCAGGTTTAAATGTATACGGAAAGATAGAGGAATGTAATGAATCGACACACGATATTAATTGTTGACGATGAGCCGGATGTAGTCCAGAGTCTGAAGGAGAAGTTAGCTGACGATCATTATGAAGTAAAAACGGCTCATGATGGCCAGGGGGCATTGGCATTATTGGAAAACGGGCAGATTGAACTGATGATTCTCGATGTGCAGATACCCAACATAGACGGTCTCGGGGTCTTAATCGAACTACAGAAGCGGGGGATGTGGCTGCCGGTTATTGTCCTGTCCGACACCAGGCAAGAGGAGAGCAGTAACGAGATAAAAAATTTCGGCATCATCGATTTCTTGAAAAAACCCATCCTGTCGAAGCGGGCGGCGGCAACCGTGGATGAGGTCATGAGAAACAGGGAAAGGGCAGATTTAATTAAAAATTTTGGCATCTCGTCCATGCTGCAGCTCATTGAGATGGAAAAAAGAACGGGTATCCTGATATTAAATATAGGAAAAGAGTGCGGAAGGATCTTCTTTAAGAACGGCAGACTGATGGACATCCAGGTAAAGGGGCTCTCCACCGAGGAAGCGCTGGAAGCATGTATCGACTCCTTAGATGAGGATCGGGAGATATGCATCGAGTATATCAAACACCAAAAAGAAAATAAGATAAACATGTCCCTGATGGAAATGGTCATGGAGGCGTCCCGAAGAAAGGATGAGAAGGACAACCACTTCAGGAACGGTGAGCCGGATTCCCGGAATTTTTTGTCCGTTGTCAGGGGACGACTCGATTCTCTTAAGGAGGTAGAAAACTATATTATCACCGATGCCGAAGGTGAAGTCTTGACCGCATCTTCAAAAGATTATGATGAGGCTGTCTTGAATGCCGGTATCTACTTGTGGACCATTGGCGAAAAGATCAAGCATGAACTCCATTCAGGTCAGCCTATCGATCTCGAATGTCATTGTAATGGCAGGAAGCGGTTAATCTTTAAGCACAATGACTTTATTTTTATCCTGGATTTAATGGCCATTACCAGGATTTTAGCCTTCAAAAAAAAGTTGAAGGGACTTTTTTTTGATTTAAGCTCTAAGGAGGAGGCGGATAGATGAACAAACTGATCAATAATGTAAAGAGTGTTCCCGGCGTAATAGGGGTGGCGATATTTAAGGATGACGGCAGCCTGGTGGCGTTTGACTTCCCCGATGTTTACGATAGAAATCTCCTCAATGTTTTCGGCCACAAGTTTAGACCCATAAAAGAGGTATTGCCGGAGGAAGAGGGGGAAATCGTCTATCTTTGCTGGGAGTTTGAAAATATGCTGGGCTTTTACTACCCGGTGGACGGGGGCTGGGTCAACATCATCTCCGGCGAGGACATTCCCATGCCGGTTTTGTCGTTGACCATGACTGCGGTTTCCAATAAATTGCCCGAACTTTTAAAAAATGCGGAGGGAATCGCGGCTCAAGCGGCCGGTACGCCGGCTGAAAATGTGGTGCCCCCGGAAGAGATAAAGGAGCTGGAAAAGCTGTTTTCCCTCTATGTCGGGCCGGCTGCACCGGTCATATTTAAACGCGCGGCCCATCAACTGGGTTATACGTTGGCCAATGTTCCCCGGGAGAAGTTGAGAAGTGTGATCGATAAGATAATTGCCAAAGTCCCCGATAACAAAAGGGATGAAGCGATTGAAAAAGTAAAAAAATATTTTTAACAACATGGGCAGGAGATTAACATGAATATTTCAAACAAAGAGTATTTAGCCAATATAGCCGGCCTGCTGACTTCCCTGGAAGAAGTCGATCATTATGTCATTACCGATATGGAAGGGAGGGTTCATTCGGTCTCTTCGGATAAGTATAATGAGAGTACCATCAATTCATGCATATATTTATGGGTCACCGGTTCCCAGTTTGGCAATAAATTTAATCTGGGAGAACCGGTCAACCTGATATATAATCTTAAGGCCAGGAAAATGTTCATTCAAAAATATAATGACTATCTCATCATTTTTAATTTGATCGATGCGGCCAAATTTTCGTCTTTCAAAAAGAAGTTATACGACCGTTTGAGCAGGGAAATTTAAATCTGTTGCCAAGGAGGATTGACATGAAGATATCGACAAAAATTTTTTTAGGATTCGGTATCCTGATTATAATAGTATGGGTTATCGGGATATTTTCGATTACCAGCTTCCGGTATTCCGGTAAACTCTTCAATAAAATGGACAACGATACGATTCCTACGCTGCTTTCCATGGCTGAGATGAGCCAGAAGGTGGCCGAAGCCCATGTGGAATTCATGGAATTTTTACTATCCGGGAAAATCGGCTCCCGGGATAATGTGGCGGCCATAACGAGAAATCTCCAGAGTCTGGCCAGGGACCATCTGGAATACGAAAAGACAAAGAGAGATGAAGACAATACGGTTGCCGAAGAGCTGCTGCAGAAAATACAGATATTTACGGCGGCGGCGGTGGATGTCATGGATATGAGAACCCGCGGCGTCTCCGATGAAGAGCTGTTGGCTGCCGAAGAAAAATCGGTGCGCCCCATTTTTGACTCGATGGTGGCCTTATTGGCAGAACAAAATGATGTCCACAAGTCGGAATTGTCGACCATGAGGGAGGATGTCAAGGCCTCCCAAAGCCGCGGGCTGTTAATCATTGTGATTATTGCCGTGGCGGCCATGATCGCCGGTATCTTGCTCTCCTTTCTATACGGACGGTTGATCTCCCGGCCCATCACCAATTTGACCCGGGCTGCCGACGATATCAGCAAGGGCGATATCTCCAGGCCGGTAAACAAAGAGACCAACGACGAGATCGGCGACTTAGCCGAAGCTTTCGAACGGATGCGGGTGAGCCTCGAGGTGATGATCGAAGCAGAAACAGAGTGAACTTTTTTTAATTTCTTACGTTATTATTAAGTAGATAACTTATCGTTGTATCTTGTATCTTGAGGTGAGAAATGAAGAAATACATTTTGTACGGCGTGCTGGTCATATTGATAGTGGGGGCGCTGGCTGCGATCTTGAATCGGGCCAACGGCAACCGGGAGCAATTCAAACTGGTGGAAGTCACAAAAGGCGCCATTGCCGAAAAGGCACTGGCGGTGGGCACCATCGAGCCGGTGAATGAAATCAAGGTCAAGTCCACCATTTCCGGGATCGTCAGTGAAATCAATTTTAAGGTGGGCGATTTTGTCGAGAAGGGCCGGCCCTTGTTTAATGTCTCTCCCAACCCCACCCCCCTGGAGTACGCCGAAACCCGGCGCAACATGGAGGTGGCGGCGGTGCACTTGAAGCAGGTGGATCGGGAGCGGGAGAGAAAAAATAAACTCTTTCAGTCCCAATTGGTTTCCCGGGCCGACATGGATGCCGCGGAGTCCCAGTACAAGGAGGCCTGGTTAAAATACCAGATCACCCTGGAAAAGTTTCAACTGCTGGAAAAGGGGCGGGTCAGGGTGTCCAATCGAAATATCGACTCCATTGTGAAAGCCCCCATCACCGGCGTGGTCCTGCTGCAAAATGTCTATGAGGGTGACCCGGTGGTGCCCCTGACCAACTTCCAGCCGGGCACCGAACTCTGCTCCATGGCGGATATGGACGGCATGTTGTTCAAAGGCACGGTAGATGAGATCGATGTGGGCAAGATGGAGCCGGGCATGCCGGCGGATATCCAGATCGGGGCCCTGCCGCACACAAAGGTAGAGGGAAGGTTGGAGCGGATCTCCCCCAAGGCCAAAAAAGAGGGCAATGCCACCCTGTTCGACATCGAGGTCTCCATCGAAAAGGTGTCGGGCAAACCCCTGCGGGCTGGGTTTTCGGCCACCGCCTATGTGATCACCCAGGAGCGTACCGACACCCTGATTATTCCCGAACGATTGGTGATTTTTGAGGAAGATAAGCGTTTTGTAGAAGTGATGGAGGCCGATACCGTATCCAGGAGGGAGATCAAAACCGGTCTGTCCGACAGCATCAATATCGAAGTGCTGGAAGGGTTAAAGGAAGGCGAAAAGGTGGTGGAACGTCCGCCCCGGGAGATCGAATGATCTGGAATTTCTGGAAAAACCTGGTCCGGGATCTGGTCCGCCAGCCCCTGCGCACTTTTTTGACTTTTACCGGGGTAATCTGGGGAACCTTTGCGGTGGTACTGCTGGTGGCCTTCGGCGACGGGATCAGCCGTCACCAAAAGAAGGTATTTCACGGCATCGGCAAAGGCATCGTGATCGCCTGGCCCGGCCGCACCACCGTGACCCACAAGGGATTGGGCAAAGGCAGGCCGGTTCGCGTCACTCCGGAGGATGTGGAGTTGATGAAACAGCGGGTGCCGGGAATCCGCCGCATCAGTCCCGAATTCATCTGGAACCGCCGGATTCGCTACAAACGGGAAGAGTTTAACAATTCTGTCCGGGGAGTCAATGTCGAATACGAACGTATGCGCAACACCATCCCCGGCAAGGGACGGTTCATCAACCAGGCCGACATCGACAGGAAGCGGCGGATTTGCTTCCTGGGTGATACGATAGCCGGAAATCTATTTCATGAGGAGGAACCGGTAGGCAACCGGGTCTTTATCGAAGGCGTGCCCTTCACGGTTGTCGGGGTCATGAAGCACAAGACCCAGGACGGCAATTACTCCGGCATGTGGGACGAACACTCGGTGTTTATCCCCTGGACCACCTTCCGGGTCCTTTTCGGCCGGAATTATGTGGGCAATCTGCTGTGGCAGCCCTACAGCGTTAAAGAGTCTCCCGGGGTCATCGGCCGGGTGCGGGAATATCTGGGGGAGCGGGCCGGGTTTTCGCCCCAGGACCAGGATGCCCTGTTTATCTTTGATTATACCGAGTTTGAGCAGTCCTTTAGCGTTTTTTTCCTGGCCTTTAATATTTTCCTGATCTTGATCGGCTCTTTTACCCTGCTGGTCGGCGGCGTGGGGGTGGCCTCTATCATGCTGGTGGTGGTGGAAGAGAGAACCAGGGAGATCGGCATCAAACTGGCGGTGGGCGCCAAACGGCGTCGAATACTCTGGCAGTTTTTTTCGGAATCTTTAAGCATTATTTTGCTGGGCGGCATCATCGGCTTCGGCCTGGCGGCACTGGTGCTGGGAGCGCTGCCGGTTGACAAACTTGAGGAATACGTGGGCCGGCCGGAAATCAATCCCCTGGTGGGGATCGTTACCGTCTTCATTCTACTGGTTATCGGCACCATCTCGGGGCTGGCCCCGGCCCGGAAGGCGGCATCCACCGATCCCATCGAGGCGCTGCATCATTGAGGGTGAAGAAGTGAAGAACGTGAAGACAAAGACCCATTTGCTGAAATTATACCTGTCCGAATACCGCAAACGAAAGAAAAAGACCGCGCTGATTACCTTCGCCATTACCTGGGGCGCGCTGTCGCTCTTGCTGCTCATGTCTTTTGGCCGCGGATTGGCCAACCAATTCAGGACCGGCCTGTCCGGGCTGGGTATCGATCTGGTCATGTTTACCAGCGGGCAAACCTCGAAGGTTTACCAGGGGCTGCCAAAGGGGAGACGGATTTACATGTATCCCGGAGACATCGACCTCTTGAGGCAGCAGATACCGGAGATTAAGAGGATTACCGGCGAATACTTTACCAATATGACGGTCTCCTATAAAGGCAAAGAGACCCGGCGCAACGTCAACGGCGTGGAGGCACCGTTTGGCATCATGCGCTCCACCTATGCCCGTTTGGGCGGACGCTTCATCAATCCCCAGGACAACCGGCTGGCCCGGCGGGTGGCCTTTGTGGGCTGGAAACTGGCCGACTATCTATTCGGCAGCCTCGACCCGGTAGGCCAGACCATCTTCATCAACCGCGAACCCTTCAAGGTGGTGGGGGTGATGAAGAAAAAGCTGCAGATGGGCAATTACCAGGGCTTTGCCTACGACCAGATCTACATCCCCTTCTCCACCTTTGAGAAGCTCTATTCCCAGCGTTTCGTGGACCGCATCCACATCCAGCCTGTGGAACGGCGCTATTCCCTGTTCATCGTTAAAAGGGTTAAAGAGGTATTGGGCCGAAAGTATCGCTTCAATCCGGACGACGACTATGCCCTCAATGTCTGGAACACCATTGTCCAGGGAGATATCACCCGCAAGGTGTTCGTCGGCATCGAGGTCTTCTTAAGCCTGATCGGTGCCCTGACCCTGCTGATCGGCGCAGTGGGGGTGACCAATTTGATGTATGCGGTGGCCAGGGAGCGGACCCGGGAGATCGGCATCAAAATGGCGCTGGGCGCCAAGAGACGTCACATTATCCAGCAATTCATGCTGGAGGCTTTATTTATCTTTTTAAAGGGTACTCTCTGGGGCGTGCTCATCGCCTTCAACATCGTCGTCCTGGTACGTCAGATCCCCATGACCTATGAATTAACGAGTATCCAATCCTATTTGCTGCGGCCCTCGTTCTCGACCGATGTCATGATTTTCTTTTTGGCCATCATGGCGGTGCTGGTGTTCTTGTCGGGTATTTTCCCGGCCCTCAAGGCATCCAGGCTGAATCCGGTGGAGGCGTTGAGATATGAATAATAGGATCTGGGATTTAGGGAGCAAAAAATGATTCGCTTTGAAAATATAAGAAAGGTGTATCAAACCGGCAAGATCTCTTTTGAGGCCTTAAAAGAGGTCGATCTCACCATCGAAAAGGGTGAATTCGTGTCCATCATGGGGCCGTCGGGTTCCGGGAAATCGACCCTCATGAATATCATCGGCTGCCTGGATACCGCTACCGAAGGCAGCTATTACCTGGAGGGGGAGAACGTGGCGGGCTTAACCTTTGACCAGTTGTCGGAGATCCGCAACCGGAAGATCGGCTTCGTGTTCCAGAATTTTAACCTGCTGCCCTATGCCACCGCTTATGAAAATGTGGAACTGCCCCTGATGTTTAACGGCAAGGGAGCCAAAGAGCGCAAGGAGAGGGTACGCAAGTACCTGGACCTGGTGGGGCTGTGGGATTGGGCCAAACACCGGCCCACCGAGCTCTCCGGCGGCCAGCAGCAGCGGGTGGCCATTGCCCGGGCCCTGGTCAACGACCCGGCCATCATCCTGGCCGACGAACCCACCGGTAATCTCGACTCCCAGAGCGGCCTGGAGATCATGGGGATCTTTACCGACCTGTGGAAAGCGGGCAAAAACATCCTCATGGTCACCCACGACCCCAACATCGCCGCCTTCTCCCACCGCACCATCCAACTCCTGGACGGCCGCGTCAAACCGGATTAGCCTGTAGGGGACGCAGATCTGCGTCCCCTACACCCTACCCCCATCTATTTTTTACATCTTTCCATTATTCCATCTCTCCTAAGCTAACTTTTGGCTTCTGTTTGTAAATTTTACGGTCAATGGTGTTGATTTATATTCAATGATATATTATATTTAGAAAGGAGCGAAAAAAATGAATACAGCCAATGTTCAATATATAGTGGATGAAACGGGGAGAAATACAGGGGTAATCGTGCCCATTGAATTGTGGGATGAAATTTTATCCGAAAGTGAAACCGCATACCTGCTGAAGAGTGAGACCATGAGGGGACGTCTCTTGCAGGCACGCCAGCGTAAAGAGGGAATCCCCTTTGAAAAAGTCCGTGAAGAACTTGGAATTTGACCCCGCCGCGTTTGAGGATCTCGCCTGGTGGGTTGAAAAAGACCGAAAAAAGGCACTGCAAATCAGTAAGTTGATTAAGGCTGTACAGAGGGAACCATTTTCCGGGATTGGTAAACCAGAGCCTTTGAAATATGAGCTGGCCGGATGCTGGTCCAGACGAATCGATCATGAACACCGACTTGTATATGAAGTATTGGACCAAAAAATAAAAATCCTATCATGTAGATACCATTATTAAATATCATCTTTCCATCATTCCATCTCTCGTAAACGTTCGTTTTGCCTTTTGCCATGGCTGTTTTGCAATTAGAGGATTGGGGACGGTGCATTGAAGTATGGAAATATTGTTTTAAATCTGGTATAACTATCA
>CBFDCR010000101.1:0-15184 GCA_965603365.1 uncultured bacterium | reverse complement strand
CCTGCGCTGCTGTATATAAAAGCTCTTCGTATGCAGGCTTCAAGTCTTGAACCACTCCTTTGATAACCTCCCACTGAGTCGAGGCGGGAAGAGGAATGCCTATATTTTTCTGTAGGTTTTCCAGACGATAAAAAGGCATCCCTGTGCCATATTTCAATAGACCAAGCATCGCCCCCGCTGCTTCATCATATTTCTTCTCTCCTGCCTCAGCAGGAAGAGCAGCACTGAAAAGCTCACCACAAACTTTACACCTCAACTTCTGCAACGAATAAATCTTTGCCTTGATGGGGGCACTCCCTCTTATACGCAGTACAGGACCACGACCTTTTAACTCATATAACTTACCCCTACCGCAGTCAGGGCAGAGGTCACCTACCCGGTGATCACGATGTCGAACTTCTATCTTCTCACCTCCCACATAACTCGACGCACCATTGCGACCATGACCTTTAGCCTTTTTAGCATCCTTTTTAATTCTAGCTTTCAATAATCGATTCCCTGGCTTTACCTCATCTCCGCCTGATTTACTCTCATTTATCAACGCCTCGGCTCTCTCTGTCCTGGCTCCAAATAATAGCTTCTTTAAACGAGCGATACTTATCTTCTGCTCCGCCAGAACTTCATTCAACCACAAAAATTCCTTTACTAAACCTTCTAACACCCTATAATCGGAAGACTCCAAATTACCACTTCTAATTCTCTGTATTAATGCCACTGCCTCTTGTTCGCTGAGTTCTATCATCTCCGGCCTTTTGCTCATGCTTATCTCAGCCCTGCATCATACATCATACTTCATGGCTAACCGATGTCGGAATCGGCGATGCAAAGGGTATACATAGATATCTTTTATCGCCAGTCGGTATTCGTTCTTTACGTCCAGCTTGCCTCTACCCTTCGTCTCTCCCACATATATCCAGTTGGATGCTTTGTAGCAGGTAGCCATAAATCTCTCTTTCTCTACAAAGGTCTCGAGAAGATAGATCGCATGATTATATTTCCCCTGCCAGTCAGAATTGATACGGCGGCTTATTCTACCCAATATGTGACTGGCAAGGTGAGGCACCTTGACCCAGGGCAATATCAGAAAACGGTTGTTGTTGGCGATGTAGGCCAGGTTGCACTTCCTGATCTCATGGCTCCAACCGATAAACTGATCTCTGGGTAGCACCTTCCAGGCTGCGGCACCGAACATCATACAACCCAATACCCTTTGGCCGTTGTCAAAAATCAGGTATTTCAAGTTCTCGCCTACGGTTCCACTCCAGCCCAGGTAATGATACCTCGCTATTAAATATTTGAATAATTTCAACTCATATCCCCCTTCCACTAGCCGGACCTCTACAGGAGAAAGGCCTTTTAGCTGGTTCTCTATCGGCTCCTTTGAATGAAATACCGGCTGGATTGCACGGTTGCGGTATTGGTTGGGATTTCTTCTCTGCGCTTTTGGTAAACGGATCTTACCCAACTCATCTAATTTGCGCAGCAAAGAGCGGCAGGCCATATCTTTTATCCCGCCATTGGCTCGACGCCAATTCCATTGCCAGCAGATGTGCTTTGATAACCGCGTCCTATGCCAGGTGGGATTTTGTTCTATTAATTGCTTTATGGCATCGATATCATCTGCGCTTACTGTGCGGCCCTGTATTATTAGCTCTTTCGGCATATAAAAGTATAACATAAGTGGGTTTTAGAGTCCAGTCTATTTTTAAGTTTTTCTGATTCTTTTGCTATACTTTGATGCTCTTCCAATCGGCACATATTCTGGCTCCATCGGGATCGCCGTTCCAGAGCAACAGTTGAAGCTGGGGAACTGATAGCGATAAAGAAATCTGGCCTTCACTACCAGGCTTTGGAAACCAGTTAAACCTACCTTTGCTCAATCGCTTGATAAATAACCAGAACCCCTGGCCATCATATAACAAAATCTTCAAAGTCGTTCGCCTCTTATTCCTGAATATAAACATACTGCCTGAAAAGGGATCAATGTTAAGAAAACGACGGCAAACACCAGAAAGCCCATCTATTCCTTTGCGAAAATCTATCGCCTTTGTACAAAAGTATATCCGCATATGGGGCGTGACCTGGATCATGATTCACTCTCCACAAAAGTCGAAAAAAGCCTCTCTACATCAACCGGCGTACTTTTATTCGAGTATACCTTCAGTACCATCCCATCCGGCTTCCTTAACTCCAACACACAACTGGAACCAAACAATTCATCTATGCCTGACCCAAAACCTTTATCCAATTTGACTTCTAAAAATGACTCCTCTCCCAAATTATTACATGAAGCGCCAATACCCTTTGAATCACATCTCTTTTTTAACTCGCTCCAGCTTAAACAAAGACCCCTGCTCACAGAACTTATCGAGTATCTTTTCACCAGGCCTACAGCCTGACACCATAATGGCTCCGGGATGCGCCCCGAACGCTTCTGAGATCTCCAACTCTTGATCGCTTCCTTCACCCTGATAAACTCTTCATCTTCTCTTATCGATAACTTAACCATTTATAACCTCCGCAACACCGGAGGCATCATAACATTTAGCAATATACCCTGTCACGCACACTTACCGAAAGCACACATTAAAACCGATTACCATATCTTAATAGAAGACGATGCGGCTCTGGGCAATGGTCTGCATACCCATGCCTTCACCGTAATCGTGCTCCATCAAGATCACCAGTTTGTTGGTGCCCGGCAGCTATTTCGATACACCTGCTTTTTAATTCAAATTCATTTGACAATTCAACGAAAATAGTGCATATATGTTAACTGGTAGGAGGATGTTATGCCGGTATTAAAAGAAGTGCAATTTAGCGACGAACAGGTGTTCGAACTGGTAAAGCAGTTGGAATTTAGAAAAAAAATGGCTCTAATTAAAGAGCTCACGGCAGAAGATACCTATCGGAATCATTTTTATGCCTATACCGAAAGCTTAACCCAAAAATACAACATACCCGAAATGAGTGAAGAGGAACTGGATAACTTCCTTCATGACGGCCAATAAGAATAAATTTGAGATGGAGCGCAACACTTGCCTATCAAAGTTGTAATCGATACTAACATTTATATCTCCGCTGTATTCTGGCAGGGTAAACCCCGGAAGGTGGTGGATCTGGGTAGAACGCAGGACATTCAGATCTTTACCTCAACAGAAATTGAAGATGAAATTTCAGAAAAGCTGCAAACAAAATTCAAACTTTCCAGAGCGGAAGCGGATCGTATCATGTTTGACTTTTCCACCTTCACTATCCCGCTATCAATAAAAAAGAAACATCGAGTCGTCATTGATGATCCAGATGACGATAAATTTATAGACTGTGCCATGGCATGTGGGGCAGATTTCATCATTACCGGCGATAAGCACTTATTAAAACTGCAAGAATACATGGGCATTAAAGTAGTAAAAGCCGCCGAATTTTTAGCCCAACAATTCCCCTTTATCGAATAGTCCCCACTTGCATCTTTATTAAAACCGATTACCATATCTTAATAGAAGAAGATGCGGCTCTGGGCAATGGTCTGCATGCCCATGCCTTCGCCGTAGTCGTGCTCCATCAGGATCACCAGTTTGTAGGTGCCCGGCAGCCAGTCTGTACTGGTGGACACGATGAGCCAATCATACTCATAATATCCTGTCTCTATCCAGTCGGTGGTGTGGTAATAAAATTCGGGCCCGGTCCAGATGAAGTGAAAGCGCAGCCATTTGGGCGTAAAGGACAAATACTCGATGTAAAAATCGATGAAACCGGTGGACAGCAGATCGATGCAGTTGCCCACTTCACCGATATCATTGGTGACATAAGAGGTTAACAGCACGATATCCGCCTGATCTTCCCAATCCGACTGGATGCGGGCCGTGCCCTTACCGGTATCGGTTTTGGCCTTGATTTTTACCGGCGTACCCCTCTTTTCCGACACCTGCTTATCTTTAGCAGCCGCAAACCCAACCGTAAACAATACCATTAAAATCACCGCAAATGTTTTTTGTCGAGTAGACATTTCATTTCCTCCTTACCTGTATTCAACAACACAAAACACTCTTTTTGCTCCATACACCCATCATAGCAATTTTAATTCCACCAAAAACCAACCACAAATGTCCCCCTTTCAATACACTCTACCTTTAATATCAGGTGAAAAGGGATCGATATCGGAGCTCGAAGGGGTGATTCAGGAGCCAAGGCAGAAAAGAGACAGCCAAAATCTTCAGTTGCATATTTTAAAGGAATTTTGGTTGACACCGGGGGAGAATAGGGTTATATTAAATTTCGAGGGCAAAATGGATCTAATATTGTCGATACCGCAAGATATCAACAGGGCCATTAAGTTACCTGATAAAGAAAAAGAGAGGTTTCTTTTAAAGGAACTGGCGGTAGTATTATATCAGACCGGGGCTTTATCTTTTGGCAAAGCCAGGGAACTGGCCCACATGTCTAAATGGGAGTTTCACCACGAACTGGGGAACCGAAGAATCCCCCGCCACTACGACTTAGAAAATTTCAAAGAAGACCTGAAATATGGCAAAGAAGCAGAAGATTAAAGTTATATGTAATTCTTCGCCTATTATTAATTTATCCAAAATCAAACGGTTAAATCTATTGGAAAAATTGTACCAACGTGTCACTATCCCCAACGCTGTATTTGAAGAACTGGTGATAAAAGGCCGAGACAAGGAAAATCTTGACGACATAAAACTACTTATCGAAAATAATGTCCTTATGGTGGAAAAAGCATCAAATACCGGACTTATAAAAGCCTTGAAAAAGGACCTGGATGACGGCGAAGCAGAGGTCATTGCCCTGGCAGTGGAAACGCAAGCCGACCTGGTCATACTGGACGAAAAAGATGCCAGAGATGCGGCTGAAATTTACGACCTGAAGAAAATTGGTTTCCTGGGAATTTTGATAAAAGCCAGAGAAAAAGGGTTGATCGAGTCTGTCAGATATTTTTTGGACATGGCTATAGAACAGGGATTCTGGATCGACCATGACCTCTATCGCCAAATAATAGAAGACCTGAACGAAGGTTAGTAATCAATCCAAAAATCTTCGCGCCCTAAATGAAGTTTTGCATTTTGAAATGGCTGTTTTGCAATTTGCAATAAAAATCTATTTTCCCCATCATTCCAGGTCGTTAGATGGTCAGCCTGCGTGGAAATAGACTTATCCACCTGTGGAAACGGTCTCAACTCCCCGTAGAAACGGGATTTCGTGCCCTGTAGGGGACGCAGATCTGCGTCCCCTACCCTACGAAAATCTTTCCTGGCTCACTCATAATCTATTTTTTTCATCTCCCTCATCCTTCCACTAAATACGAGTACTATAACGAGAGACTAGGGACGGTGCGTGTGAACGTGGGAGTTTTGTTCAATTTGGGAGACTAGGGACGGTGCGTGTGAACGTGGGAGTTTTGTTCAATTTGTGGTAAAATAATAGAATGAGACGAGCAAGAATTACTTATCCCGGTGCTTTTCATCATGTCATGAATCGAGGCCATGAAGGCAAAGACATCTTCTATGGAAATAAGAACAAAAACCGGTTTTTGGGCTACCTTACCGATGCCGCAAAAAAATTTAAGATTAGAATGTTCGCTTACACCGTAATGAATAATCACTATCACCTGGTACTTGAGAACTCCAGCGGAAAGATGTCGGAGTTTATGAAGTGGTTGAACGGTCAGTATGGGGCTTATTACCGTACAGTGACCGGTGGGAAAGGATATGTATTTCAAGGGAGGTTTAAATCCACACTGATAGAAAAAGATGCCTACCTGCTCCAGTCCATCGCGTATTTACTTAGAAATCCAGTCCGGGCTGGCATAGTCAAAAATGCAGAAGATTATAGCTGGTCCAGCATAAAAGCATATTATTCAAACACAAACAGCAGTGATGAAATTGTTGACTTCGAGTTTGTTAATGAGTTATTTGGAACGAAAGAGGAATTACTTTCTGTTATTTACAAATATTCAGCAAGTAAACTTCCAGTAAGAGCCACAAGGTATGGAGACGTTTTGGGTAATGAGGATTTTTTCAAATCAGCAATAAGCAAATACGATCGTAGAAAAAGGCCAGGCGATCAAAGTCCAGGGAGCCAGCGGGTGGATGATAAATATTTTGAGCCGGTAGAAAAGGTGATTTGGGAATTTGAGAAGTTAAAAATGATAATTATAGATGATATTGATGTAACTACGCAGAATGGGAAACGTCAGCGTGGAGAGCTGCTGGTAAGGTTGAAAGACGGAGCAGGTCTAACGTATAAAGAGATCAGTCAATTTGATGTATTCTGTGATGTCCATTTGGATACACTGCGTGATATTTACCGGCGGATAAAAGCAAAAGGTAAGAGGCAAAAGGCAGGAGGGAAGAAGTAAGAAGAAGGAGAGCGGGTGATAGAAAACTCACACATTCACACGCACCGTCCCCGGTTTGCACTTTCTGAAACAGCATAATAGCAATCTCTTGCTTTAATTCCGAAGCAGACATATGGGTCGCTTCCACGACTTCCGCCGGAATAGCCACGCCTGTTGTTTCACTGCTTAATTCTGAGGTCATTTTTATAGTATAATATTAACTTAATTCGCTCTTGATTTCCACTCTTTTTTTGCTTTTTTTGTTTTTTCGGGTTGGAAGAGAAAATTGGGGGACAGCCCAAAATCTTCGCCCTCATGGAAATGGGGTCAACCACCCGTGGAAAAGGCTCAACCCCCTGTGGAAATGGTCTCAATCCCACGTGTAAACGGGTCAGCACCTCGTGGAAATGGGTCAACCACCCGTGGAAAGGGGGTCACCCCCTGTGGAAACGGGTCAATCCCCCGTGGAAATGCGATTTGGTTCCCTGTAGGGGGCGCAGATCTGCGCCCCCTACCCTACCACCATCTATTTTCTACATCACCTCATCCTTCCCACCTTCCTTCCACCATTCCACCGCTTGTCAATAATAGTGAAAATTTTTGTGCGCATACGATCCGGCCTTGTCTTACCCCCACAATTTTGCGGCGCGCAAAGGGTAAAAGAGAAAAAGGGAAAAGGGTTACTTAACTTCCTGGCACAGGCGGAACCCCTGATAGTTGCTGCGATACGAGGGCGCGTCGTAGTGGCGATAGGCGCAGCGGACGAGCACCGCAATGAAGTACCAGCCGCCTCCCCGGACCACACGGATGGAGCCCTTTGAAGGCCCTTCGGGACTCTTCGGTGGAGAATTTTTATAGTATCCACCATCATACCAATCCATACACCACTCCCAGACATTGCCCGCCATATCCATCAGGCCGTAGGGAGACGCTCCGGCTGGATAAGATCCCACCGGCGCCGTGTCAGCATAACCGTCGTCTATATCCAGGTCTGCCCAACTCTTTGTATACTTTAACCACATTTTCTTATCGGCAAAATTTACCTTATCACCGGACGGCGGATCATTACCCCAGGGGTACTTGCGGCCATCGCTGCCGCGGGCCGCCTTCTCCCACTGGGCTTCGGTGGGAAGTTTAAATTCAAGGCCCGTTTTTTGAGACAGCCACTCACAATAATCATTGGCATCGTCCCAGGATACATTGATGACCGGCCGCTTCCCCCTTCCCCAGCCCTCATCTGAGGGTTTATTCCTATTGGCCTCTTCACAGAATCTATCGTATTGATCGAAGGTCACCTCGGTCTTGCCCAGCCAGTAGCCGTCCAGGTAGACGTCGTGGGGCGGTTTCTCGTCATCATCACCTTCATTAGATCCCATAGTAAAGGTGCCGGGGGGGATGTAGACCATGATGAGGCCGCTGCCGAAATCGGCTTCCCAATATCCTTTTTGGTTTTTGGAAACACCTAAGGCTTTGAGTACAACGGCCCTTACATCTTCCGGCATCTCTTTTAATTTTCTGATTCTTTCCCGTACCTCTCCAACGTATCTGCCGTTAGGGTATTGTTCCAGGTAACCTTCGTAAGCGGCGATGGTTTTTAATTTAAAAGCAGAAGCAAAGGCACGCCCATCTTCCTTTTTTCGCTTCTCTTTAATTTTTGTTGATATTTTTTTATTGAGGGATTGAAGATCAGGGGTAGATTTTATATCCCCGGCTTTTGATAAGTATTGCCGGGCTTTATTATAATTTCCACTATTAAAATATTTGTTTGCCAAAGAAAAATACTCCTGGAATTCTTCTTCCTTACTTTGGATTGGAATTTTTGAATATTCAGGATTATCCTGTTCTTTCTTTATTGACTCCTTTTTTTTCTCTGAATCTTCAATTATCGGTGGGGGAGGCTTTTGTTCGGGTGTTTGAGGCCACGGATTCTGGATGAGATAGGCAATGGCGGTTAAAGCAATGATGAGGGCGGCGAAGGCGGCCCATTTGAGGATGGGGGCTTTTTTCATTTGCTTTGGTACTGGCTTTTTTGGTTTCTTTTTTACCGTTATGGTGACGGTATTTAAGGCTGTCAGTACCTCTTGCATGTCCTGGAAGCGTTTGCGGCGGTCTTTTTCCAGGCATTTCAGGATGATGGCCCGGAGTCTCCTGGAGATGCCTTCGGGGGGGAAAGGCCGCTCCTTGCGATTTATGATCTGGTCTTTGTGGCTGAAAGGCAACTGGCCGGTCAGCAATTGGTACATGGTGACGCCAAAGCCCCAGATATCCACCTGCTCATTCTCCCGGCCGTAGCGGGTACTGAACTGCTCCGGCGCCATATAGGGCCAGGTGCCGGTAAGATGACCCGGGTCCACCAGTTGGGTCATGGACCTGGTCATGGAGTAGGATATGCCGAAATCCAGGATCTTCACCTTTCCCCGGGATCCCACCATGATATTGGCCGGTTTGATGTCCCGGTGGATGACCCTGCTCTTGTGGGTTTCGATCAATCCCCCGGCCACCTTTTTCATGATGGTAACCACTTCCGCCTCTCCCAGTTTGCCGGTCTTGCTCTCCGCCAGTCTTTGCTCCAGGCTCCGGCCGTCTACGTACTCCATGACGATGAAGTACTGGCCCTCATGCTCCTCTAAGCCCAGCACCTTCACCACATTGGCATGAATGATACCGGAAGCGTTGTGTACCTCCTGTTTTAACTCCTTGAAGGCCACGGGCGAGTCGGCGATCTGGGGCGGCACCAGCTTGACCGCCTTGGTGCACTCCTCCAGGGTATCTTTGACCTTAAACACAACCCCCTTGCCCCCCCTGCCCAGTTTCTCCTGGATGAGGTATTTGCCGAATCGACAACCGATCCACTCTCCCGGCTTTTTTCGCAAATGGGCCACTGCTTCAGGCATATCCCCCATTTTGAATACAGGCGCGGCAATCTCCTTCAGTGCAGACGGAGAGTCCCCGGTCTCCAGGTGTAAGCCGCTGACGGCGGCGGTAACCAGGGTGGCCAGGTCAGAGGCATCGTGGAAACGGCTTACCGTGTGGTTGGCCTGGAGTTCGGCGCGCAGGGACTCTATTTTTTCGAGTTCCGGGCCACGGGAAACGTATTTTCTCGGCCAGGGGGCCTCTTCATCCAGTAAAAAGATCAAGCAGGGCTTACCGGCCTCCCGGGCCTCCAGGTATTCCAGGTGGGTGATGCTCTGATTGCAGCCTTTTGGGATCGAGCCGTAGCGCCAGGCAAAGATGCCCACATAGGCATGGCAGGCCCGTACATCCTGCATGCACTTATCCGGCGGGCGGTCATTTGCGGCCGTGTAATCTTCCATGGCCACGGGCCGGTGTCCCAGGCGGCGGACGGCATCGATCGCTTTCTGCCGCTCGGCTTTTAAATCTTCGTATGTCGATGAGATATAGATTTCCGCCATCCTGCACACCGCCACACTGTCACTGCTGCCTGTCTTCCCATTGGTTTCACACCATACTAAATTCGTGCCGCCTTCTTGATTCAGAATTATATACCAGAAGGCCAACCGATTTCAACAACCTTTCCCTGTTTTTTACAAAAAATCAAACAACCACCAAAAAGGGACAGCCAAAAATCCTCCGGTCACCCCCCGTGGAAACGGGATTTCACGCCCTGTAGGGGGCGCAGATCTGCGCCCCCTACCCTACCACCATCTATTTTCTACATCATCTCATCCTTCCACTATTCCACCATTCCAATTCTTTAGATGGGTTAAAAGGGGACAGCCCAAAAACCCTGTACTCCTATTGTCAGGATGGAGAAAATGTGGCAGAATAGGTTTTGGTGAATAGGAGAAGGCGATGAAGGTGAATGGAATTAAGTTGATGGTGTCGATACTGGTGTGCCAGGGGGCGGGGATTATTGGCGGGCTGTTTAACAGGGCCTCCATTGACACCTGGTATGTGGTGTTGAAGAAGCCGGGATTTAACCCGCCCAACTGGGTGTTTGCCCCGGTGTGGATCAGCCTCTACCTGCTGATGGGCATTGCCCTGTACCTGGTCTGGAAAGCCGACATCCCGGCAAATGCAAGCGAAAAACTCTGGGCCATAGCCCTTTTCGGTGCCCAACTGGTGTTGAATGTGTTGTGGAGCTATTTTTTCTTCTATTTACGGAGTCCCCTGTCGGGACTGATCGACATCACTGTTTTATGGGTGCTGATACTTCTCACCATCGTAAAATTCTATCCCCTCAGCCGTACGGCGGCCCTGCTGCTGATCCCCTATATCCTGTGGGTCACCTTTGCCGCACTCCTCAACTATGCCCTCTGGCACCTCAACCGCTAACCCCCACCCACCCCGGGAAGCAACCTGGAAGGGGACAGGAATCGTCCACGGCTGGGGGGGCACAATGTTCAGGTGTTTTTTAGTCGTTTGCGGATGGCCTCGAACAGCTTCTGGCCATTGGGATGGGTGGAAAGGGGACAGCCCAAAAATCCTGTACCCTCTGAAACTCTGGACCCGCCGCAGTCGCGCCGACGGTCAACCTCCACCAGTGTCCTGCTGCCTATGGGCCTATTCAAGGGGGCATTTTATTAAAACGCCCGTACATTGATGGACATAAATATTATCGTTGTAACGGATTGCCGGTCGTAAATCCTGCTCATTCGGTCGATTTTATTGCCCGCTTTTTTTGCCTGTTCCCTTTCGCCTCCTTTCTATCGGCTGTCTTGAGAGTCTGGGTATTTGATTTTTTTGAATATTTCGATCTCTTTTACCAGGTCTTCGACACCTTTGGCTTTTAACCACCTCTTTCGGTCTTTAGTGTAATCTCCGTAACCCAGACCAAAACTCTGAATATATTCAATCATGCCCTCGATACCCAGTTCCCTTATCAAGGCTTCATTTCCTCTATTAATAATTTCCACTCTATTCATTTTTCCTCCCTAATTCAAGGCTTCATATATATAAAACTCCAGAGGATTAAATACTATTATTCCCTTGATGTTTTTTTTAGCCTTTTTTAGTAACCGATCATCCGTAGATATAAAGCAATCGCACTTCCCGAAGATTGCGGCAGCTAAATGCAATGCATCATAGCTTTTGATCCCATAAGTCTCAATGTTTTTTGCTTTTTTCGTCACCCTCTCGTTTAATACAATAGTCTCTTTGGACAACTCTACAAGCTTTTTTACCATAAACTTTTTTTCCAACATTGGAATCTGTGATAATTCATACTCAATGATATCGCTCTTGCATAAAATATACGCTCCATCTATGATCCTTCGGATTATAAATATAACCGCCTGTGCCTCCATTTTCGCTCTGAAATCAATTAACTCGTCAAAAGGTCTATTAAGAGCACAGACATCCATATAAATCCTCTTTTTCTTAACCACATAATATTATATATGCAATTACTTTGTTTATTCAACCATAAATCAAATAAAAAATTAAGGATTAAAGTAAGGTTCACAATTTAACAGGGGACTGGAAAGGGGACAGCCCAAAAATCCTGTACCCCCGAAGCACCGATTAACAGGGTAAGATCTTCAAATTCAACAGGTTCCAGCCTCCATTCCAACACCCTGTCAAAATAGCTAAAACAGTTGATTTTCATGTGTGTGTCCTCATCCTATTTCTTCACTTATTCACTCCCCCTTTTTATATATTACCCCTGCCCAAAAGTCAAGTTTGAGAGTGGCTTTTGGTTATTTTGAGAGGAGGCCTTCGCGGGTGATGGTGAGGCCGGTGTTGGGGTTGGCAGCCACGATGACGACTTTTAGTTTGGGCTGGCCGTGTATGGTTACCAGGGCCAGGTGTACGGCGGTGATGCTGCCTTTGATCACCCGGTTCAGGCTGGCGATCGTGCCGGATCCCCTGCCTTCGATTTCGCTGGCTCTAAACTTCAGCCGAAGGGTGCAATCCTGTTCCCGGCTCACCTGGAAGACACCGGCCGGCCTGATCTCTACAAACTGGCCCAGCCGGATATTGGCGCTGCCGCCGACCTGGGTGACCAGCAAGCGGTCCCCCAGCCTG
Organism: uncultured bacterium; assembly: GCA_965603365.1. Classification (GTDB taxonomy): domain Bacteria; phylum Acidobacteriota; class Aminicenantia; order UBA2199; family UBA2199; genus JAHELQ01. Next base: position 2,841 of record CBFDCR010000101.1, on the reverse strand, counting down.
CCCCAGTTGCCGCTGAAATCCTCGCAGGTCTGACGCCACTTTTCATACTTGCGTCGGTAGGTCTCGAAAGCCCAGGTGGTGGACTGGTAGATATCCTTAAATCCCCCTTTGGTCAGGGTCCAGTCGGTGCGGCCCACATCTTTACCGGCCTTGCACAGACCCTGCCAGGGATCGATAATATAGGCGTTGTCCCAGCGATTGAGATCGGCGATGGTGACCTGTCCGTGAAAATCCCCGGGCACGCCCCAGACCACGTAGATGTGATCCCCACAGGCGAGCTCCCGGATATTTTCCCCCGATTCCAGGGCCATCATCAACATATGGTAGGCCATATGGGCATTTTCCTGGCAGTGGCCCACCCGGTTGTTCCAGGTCCAGTGGGCCGAGGCATAGGGTTCATCCACCCCTACGCCCTGATGGCTCCAGGCATCAAACACCTCCTTTTTCAGGCGGTATTCGGCTTCATTCAGCCCCCTCTTCTCATCGGCAGTATCCAGGTTCAGCGAAACAATACGCCGGTCTACGGCCCGGGTAATCCAGCCGGCGATCTCCCCCTTAGACTTCCCGGCCTTAACCATTTGTTTTACGGTATTTACCGCCTCCGCCAATGAACCTTCCTTAGAAAAAAGATTCGGACAGGCGAGTACCAAAACGAAAAATACTGTGATAACGGTTAACAGCCGACTGATTCTGCCGGCAAAAAAAGTATTCATGGCAAACTCCTTTGTAATATATCATTTTTATAATCGATACGACAATTTTTGTCAATAGTCTAAAGGGAAAAGGGGTGGAAATCAAGCCCTGTTTTGTGGTAAACTAAGCACGAAGAGCGCAAAGAAATGTGTTTTACAAATGTGAATAAACATGAAGAGAGGTAATCAATGGAAGCGTTATTTTCGGCCTATTCCCTCGTCAATACGTTAAAATATAAAGACAGGTTGTATGAAAATGTCAGGATAGACTGGTTCGTGAAGGAACGCAGCATCCCCCCCTTCCCGGTGGAAACGGCCATGCTCCATTACGATCAACTGTCCGAGAGCCAGAGGAACGATGCCGAAGCCTATCTCAAGGGACTGTTTACCGATGAAGAGATCCGGCAGTTGTCACAACACCTGAAGGAAAAGAAAAATATCGGTGTCACGGTGGAAGAGGTGAAATTCCCCATTGCTAAAATGCCCGATACCCGGAAAAGCCTGGCCCTCAACCCGGGCACCGGGTTTTACCGGTTGTATCAAAAAGAGGGCTATAATCTGCCCTTTAAGGTGGAGGGTTTTTACAACATCAATACTGCCGAGGAAAAGATCATGCCGGACGACCAGAAGACCGTGATCTCCCGGAATATCAAAAAAGAGGTAGAAAAAGATCTACTGGACAAATATTACGATGGGTCCTGAGGGTTGGCAAATATAGAAGGCGAGCGGTCGAGTGAAGGGGGTTATTTAAAGTAGAAGCGGATGCCGATGCCGCCGTCGATATCGAACTCCGTGCCCGGTATCAGTTTCATGCCCGGGGCCACCTCTCCAAAAACCTCAAACCTCCGGGAAAAAAAGTAGCTCAGCCCCAGGGGAACCCGCAGGCCCAAACCCACATCGCCGTCATCGCCCTGGTTCTTCTGGTGTACAGAGACCTTGGCGCCGAAGCCGAAGAACCAGTAGAGGGAGCGATCCAGGCGGGCACTCTTCAACCAGTAATCGATGTGAAGGTGAAAGTAATCATCCCACGACCAGGCAATGCCTATCACCGGGAAGTGACCAATCTTAATACTCAACCCCGTCGGCTCCCCCACGATGATCCCCACCCCGGTCCTGGCCCTTAGGTGCAGGCACATCCCCATCACCAACACCCCCACCAGCATCACAACTAATATATTCCTATTCATTATCCCCTCCTCCTATTCATCGTCCATCCCCCCCGGCAGAACAGGTGGCGATCGACCGAATCACCGGCGCCCCGGCTCTTACCCCCGGCAAAAGGGCGGAAACGGTCGTACCACTCCTGGGGTTTGGGTTGGTCCTTGAAGCGTTGGGTGAGCTCTTTGGGCAAAGACAAGAGCTCCGCTGCCAAACGGGATACAGCTTCACCGACCTCCGGCCGCATGGCGGCAAGATAATACAAATCAATCAATAAACTAAAATGGTCGCCATAACTATCCATTAAATCCCAGACCTGTTTTTTGTAATGGTCGATTTTATCCAACTGATAAACCAGGCAGTAAAGTAAAAGAGAAAAAGCAGAGCCTATTTTACCCTGCTGGCATTTTTTTTCCGCGAGCGGGGTATACCTGTCTGCCTTTTCCCTGTCATCGAGTTCCACAGACAGACGCAGTGCATTGGCATCGAAATCCGCCTGACTATCAAACTCTGTCAGGGCTTCCTGTAAATACTGGCGGGCCAACGGCTCATCTGCCAGCAGCAGGTAGGTGTGGCCCAGGTTCATCTTTAAATAGGCAGTGCTATCGCCTTCCGATGACTCCAGCCCCTTTTTAAAGGTTTCGATGGCTCCCCGGCAATCCCTGTCGGCATACCGTTTCAGCAATCCCAGGCCATTCCAGGGTCTAGTAGACTTCTCATCCAACTCTATGGCCTTGCGATACGCCGACTCTGCCTCCTCGTAACGGTTCAAATGATCTTGCAACAAATTCCCCAAATTATTCCAGGGTTTAGCATCCTTCTCATCCAACCCTATGGCCTTGCGATACGCCGACTCCGCCTCATCGTAACGATTCAGATGATACTGAAACAAATTCCCCAGGCCATTCCAGGGATAGGCAGACTTCTCATCCAGCTCTATGGCCTTGCGATACGCCGACTCCGCCTCATCGTAACGATTCAGATGATACTG
>CBFDCR010000100.1:0-15503 GCA_965603365.1 uncultured bacterium | reverse complement strand
GAGGTGTTGGGTAATTAAAATGATTTTTTGTCCGTTTTTTCTTGACCTAGAACAGGCAGTTCCTCTCATTGGCTTTGAAAAGACAAAAGAAATTGATGAATTGATAAAAATAATCGATAAACCCGCCAGGTTCGGGCCTGAGGAGAAAAAAAAGGCGGCAAGCATCTCAAACGAGCTGGGCGGCAAATTTTGCCGGGGATGCCACTACTGTCATCCTTGCCCCCAGGGAATATCCACGGCCCTGTTAATGTGTTTTCCCAGGCAATTCCGGCAGTGCGGCCGGAAAAAACTGGATTACGAAGAATATGCCGCTGCCTTTGATAAATTCGCCGAATGCACCCGGTGCAGGGAATGTGAACAGCGATGTCCCTTTAGCCTGCCCATATTGGATTTTATCCCGTTATACCGGCAGCAATTCCATGACCTGGCAGAAAATAGGAAGTATCATCCATGAGAAACATGCCGATTTTAGAAGGGATTCACCGTGAAGATATGATGCGAAACGCCGATTTCCCATTGGAAATCACCTTGCTTCATTGGTTCCAGTGCAATTTAAATTGTTTTTACTGCAGCACCAGGCAGATCGGGAAATACCCGGAAGCCTTTGATTTTAATCAAGCGCTTCAAGACCTTGAACTCCTTTCAAAAACAGGACTGGAAACCGTTATCCTGCAAGGACCCGGCGAACCCTTCCTATACAAACACTTGCTCTATCAACTGTTGGAAATCAATCAAGTTAAACATTTCAATACTGTGGTGATTACCAACGGGACACTGGTGACAGAAGAAGATATCCGGCAGCTCCTGCCCATGCGGGTATCTTTGATCTTTAAAATCGACAGCCTGGAAAAAAAAATAATGAAAAAAATCTATAACACCAATGACACCTTTAAATTCCGTCAAGTAAAAAACGCTCAACTGCCGGCAGGTTTTTACCTGGCCTTAAAACACCAAATGAATAAAGACCGACGTATCGGGATATCCTGTGTGATTAACCCCATGAACACCGTGAATGATATGAAACCGTTGGTGGATATTTTACGTTTTGCCAGGCAGCACTCCATCATTCCGTATTTCAACTGCATGATGGAGTGTAAGGACAAAGATAAAAAAAATATCCTTTCAATCAAAAAAGAGACGTTTTCCCACAGGGACGCCTTTGAACTGCTGTCCCGGGTGGACCGGGAGGAATTCGGCATCTTCTGGACACCGGTTTTACCAGTAGCAGGGTATGATCATTGCACTTCACGGTACGACTATGTACTCTATAACGGAAAGGTTTATAAATGGTGTTATTCCCAGCACATGGTGGAAGAGATCTTCGTGGACGATTTAAAAAGTTTTATTAAAAATAGGAATCCATAAAAAGGTAAAAAGAATTGGCGCACCGGTGAGTAACCCCAATGGCCCAGATCAATTACTATAATGAATTTTTTATCCCCTTGATTGACCGCAGCCTTACCACCACCAAAAAAAATATCCATGGATTGAAGAGAGAACTACAGCGGCACTACCCTATTAAAATTACCGGCATCGATGTTCACAAACGCCTGCCGGAGCATAATAGCTTTTGTTATGAAATTATGACCCGGGAAAGCAGCTATTTTCTCAAGGCCATTGAACCCGAAGGTATTAAATCCCTGGAGTGGGAGCGTGACCTTTATCAACTGGGACTCAAGCAAATACCCCAACTTCACCCTACTATAGATGGGCAACTTAGCATTTTATTTCACGACCGGGATCTGGACAGGGAAGACCGGTACGCCTTGTACCAATACAGGCCCATGAAACAGATGTGCGATTACCGTAACCGCCACCAAAAAACAGCACTGGGAAATGCCGTGGCAAACTTCCACCACTACTCCCACCTACTGGCCCGGAAGAACCTTTGCCGGCAGCCTTTTGTTAATTCACCGTACACATCTCGGCAAAGTCTTTCTCGCGACCCTTACCAGGTGGAGGAATTATATAAATATAATTCCAATCATGATTTAAAGGAATATATAAAAATCATGGAAAAAATAAAAAAAAAATTAGATCAATTGGATGCGGCGAAACTTTACATTCATAACGATTGGTGCCTGCTCAATGTCTCCTTTAACAGGGATACTGTGGAAACTATTTACGACACCACCCAGATGGCTTATGATTTCAGGATGATCGATGTGGCCCAGGCCATCACCCGGTTCTCCTTATTCGACCGACAGGAGGGAACCATCGATATACAAAGCATGAAGAATTTTATTACCGCCTACCGGGACGGCATCTATGCCTCGTTGGCTCTGAGCGCCCAGGAACTGACCCATTTAAATGTGTTCCTGGTCTACTCGCTGTGGGGATTGTTGGATTACTTGATGAGGTTAACCCAAAAGTTAGACCTAAGAACAGAGTTCATCAAGTTCACCAGGAAGATGATTGACGCCGCCTGGCTCTCACCGGTCTTAATTAAGGATAAATATGTTGGGAAAGTCGTTTAAAACCATCCTGGCAAGACTAAAAAAACTGTTCAAAATAATGACCCTTAATCCCTTCCTTAACTACTGCAAATATTATAAAGAGTTGGAGAGCAGAAGCGTGGAATCCCTTTGCCTGGAACTGGTGGGCAAAAGGTTTTTGAAACATACGTTAGAGATATCTCAACGGGTGGGAATCAAACCTTTTTTAACCTTTGGGACCCTGCTTGGATATCGCCGGGAACAGGGGTTTATCCCCCACGATACGGACATTGACCTGGGCCTCCTGGAAAACGATTGGCAGCACATACACCGGCTGGAAACAGAAATGGCAAAAGAGGGGTATCCACTAAAAACCCACAACAAGTACATTGTCTCTTTTTATCATCCCATCTCTCCGTCGCTGCATATTGATTTTTTCTTGTTCTATAATAAAGATGATCGGATGATCATCTCATGTGTACAAGGAGGCCAAATATATCACTATCACTATTCCCCGGAGATATTTGCCCATTTTAAGGAAACCACCTTTCTGGACATCCCCGTTGTGGTTCCGGTGGAGGTGGATGCATTTTTGCAGCAGAGCTACGGCAATTGGAAAGTGGAAAACAAGGCGTTTGACTACACCGATGCCCATTCATGTCCAAATTTACACATTGAAAAGCTTCCCCCAGCGGGGGAAAGTTTGGTTAAATAATAATGAAAGAGGTGATACTGGCAGCAGGAATAGGGCGGCGGCTGGGGGACTCTATTCCCAAGGCGTTGGTTCAAATAGGGCAAACCACATTAATTCATTACTCCCTCATGGGGTTGAAAAAAAACGGGATACAAGACATTGTCATTGTAACGGGTTACCAGGGGACCCTATTAGAAAAAAAAATCGGGGACCCACCCGTGGGCCTAACCGTTAAATATGCGAAAAACCCGCTTCATGCCTCCTCCGGGACCTTGTATTCCTTATGGTGCGGGTGCAAAGACATGGATGAGGATGATTTCCTGTTGGTGGATGCGGACCTGTTATACGACCCCCGATTTGTAACAACCGCCCTGGAGTCCCCATATCCCGACCTTTTCATGCTGGGAAAACCGTTGGGTAATGGAGACGACTACTTTATCACTTTTGATTCCCATCATAACATTCAAACAGCCGGCACTCAACCGGTGGACCCTTCTGAAAAAAGAATGGGGGTGTTTTTTGGAATTGTAAAATTCTCACGCTCCTTTGTTAAAAAGCTTTTTGACCATGCCCCCCGGGAACGGAAATTGTCTGTCGGTTACCATGATTGTATTTTAGACAGTGAATTGAGAGGGAGAATCCGGGTGGTTCCGGCCATGAACCTGGAATGGTGTGAAGTAGACACTCCATATGATTTACAGCGGGCCAGGGAAGAGTTCTTTCCCAAACTCCGGCATCAATTCCTACCCCTGATGTGACACATGGAAAAAAAATGAAACCGACTGTAACCAATAAAAACAAAAACCATACCTTTTCAAAATTTTTACATCTCTTTAATAAAGGAAACACCGGGGCTTTTTATCATGCGTTAAACCTGGAATTGTTATTTTTTGATCGGGAAACGGCGGAGGCATTGGAAGGGTATTTCCGTACTCCTCGGCCCGCCGCGGCATGGCTGCCGGGGTTGAGTGGAAAATCCTATCAACAAAAGGTATTAAATTCCCTGCTGGAATCCGGCATGTTATTAGAGGAAGGCACGGATGAAACCGGGCTGATCGAGTCAATCGCCGCAAGACAACTGGCAAACCAGGGCATATCCATTCTTTTTCTTATTTTTTCCGGGCGCTGCAATTTTAAATGCCGGTACTGCATCGAAACCACTCACCCTGTTACAGACCCCGCGCACCGGACCCATATGTCCAGAGATGTGGCCGCGGCCGCTGTTGATATGTTTTGCCGGATGCAAAAGCCCGGGCCATTGAACCCACACACGGAAATCCGGTTTTACGGCGGTGAACCGCTCCTTAACTACCCGGTACTGGAGGAAGTAGTGCGCTGTGCGGCCCGGGAAAAAGAAAAGGGAGAGCTTGCCAACGATACAAAATTAATCATCGCCACCAATGGCTCTCTCCTAAATGAGGCAAAAATCATTTCCCTGAAACAGTTTGGCGTCACAGTGGATCTCTCGCTGGACGGTCCTCCGGGGTTACACAATGAATACCGGTTAAACAAAAACGGCTCAGGCTCTTTTGCACAGTGCTTTAATGCCTGGCGCTTGCTGAAAAGGGCCGGGGTGGAAACCACGATTGCCTGCACCCTCACCCCCAAATCTCTGGATAACCTTGACCGGTTATTGGCTTTTTTTCAACAAAACCTGGAATCCCCCAATTCCTTCCGTTTTAATAGTCTACATTTCCACCGGGATAGTTCCAACGGGGAAGAATATTTCAGGCGTGAAGCGCAAGCAGTTATCACCGCGTACCAGTTGTTAAAAAAACATTGGTTAAGTGGTGACCGCATCGACAACATTCAACGGTCATTAAAAACCAAACAACCGGTATATGCCACCTGTGACGGGGTCTGTCGAAAACTGGTGATTTCGCCGGTGGGGAAAGTGGGCATGTGTGAAGTATTTGTAAGTGCAAAGGAATATTTCACTGCTTCGGTATTTGATAAAGACTTTGAACCCGCCGCAAACAGTCATTTCCAGGAGTGGCAGCGGCTCTCCCCCTTAAACCGGCCCGCCTGTTACAACTGCGAAGCCCTGGGTATTTGCGGCGGAGGCTGCCCCATCAATGCCAAAGTCCTGCACGGCAGTATCTGGGAATTGGACCGGGGTAAATGTTACCATTCCAGGGAGATACTTAAATGGGCCATCTGGAACTATTATGAAAATGAAATATCAAACCACCTATAGGAGTCATTCATGTCGAAAATAGCTGCTCTTTTTGGCCCTTAGCAGATATCAACATCAATAAAAAAACCGCAAACATGAGTTGAAATCATGCAGTCAATAACCACACCGGATAACTTGTTGTTCATCATAACCGACAGGTGCAACCTGCGCTGTTCTATGTGCTGGTATGGTAAAAAAAAGAATGCTCCCGCCCCTTCTCTTTGGGAGCAATTCCTTAAAGATTATCCATTCCATGTGTTTAAAAATATTTATATTTCAGGAGGTGAACCACTATTAACACCCAACTTTAGAAACATCATGGACGTCCTGTTGGAGAAAGGTGCCAATCTCCGTCTCAGTACCAACGGTACATTAATCAGTCGCCAAACTATCCGGCTAATGGCCGGGATTCAAAATATATCTATTTCCCTGGACGGATTTCAACAGACCCATGAGCGGATCAGGGGAGTTCCCGGATGCTACCGAAGAACCCTGGAGGCCATTGACCTGCTCCGGGAATACGTCCCAAAGGCTGATTTAAGTATATCTACTACACTGATGCCTGAAAATGTCGATGAAATGTCGGACTTTATTGATTTTTTAAACCTGGAAAAAAAAATATCAGTGGGAATTCAACCCCAGGTCCCGGCTTTTTATAAAAACAATTCAGCCCACTCTATCACCATGGAAGGTGATACGATAAAAAAAATGATCGATGTATTTCACACATTAATCAAGCGTAAAGATTCGCAAATGGCACTGGATAATGATGCCCGGTATTATAGGAAATGTATCGATTATCTCGAAAAGAATTTCGCACCTATTCCCGGCTGTCAAGCAGGCAAAAAAATCATCACTCTTTTCCCCGATGGTTCTACCGGTGTGTGTTGGGGATTACCCGGGGTAAAACCGCACCTTCAAAATACTTTAAGAGGGAAGCCGCTTAGTGGCGACTTCACGCGCTTAATTAGAAGAGTCAACCACCGCCGCTGCCCTGGATGCCTGTTTTATTGTTATTTTTTCCCGGAATGAATAAACCTGTTTACCAATGGTTTAACCCGGGCGGCTGCCCGGGAATAGCAAAAACCGGGGAACGGGGAATAAGGGCGAATACTCATGGACAATACCATCGATGCCAGTTACTTTAAAACTTTAAATCATAATCACTTTTATTGGATTAAGGAATCGGTTGAAGTAGTAAAAGATATCCTGGTTCAACACACCAATAGGGGTGAACTTGTGTTAGACTCTTTCTGCGGTTCCGGCACAACCGGGCTGGCAGCTATCTTGACCGGACGGCGCGCGGCCTTAAGTGATATATCAGCGGCAGCATTTTACTTAAGCTCAGGTTTGTTGGAATTCCTGCCCCCCGATTTACTCAGCCGGGCCCTTAATGAATTTACTAAAGAGGTCAGGCGCTGTTTCGATCAACATTATTGCACCCAATGCCCGGTTTGCCAACAGGACAGCGCACAGGTTTTGTTTAAAGTATGGAACGCCAATCCCGGCGCGTTAAGTTATTCCTTCAAACAAACTGCGGCAATTATCCGCTGCCACCATTGTAATAAAAGAATGGTACACGGTGAGTCAATCGATGATGCCGGGGAAATATTCACCCTTACTGGCCGTCAACTGGCGGAACACCAGGTATTTTCCCCCTTAAACTCCCGGGTTCTTGAAAAACTCCGGGGGCAAATCAATGCCTATTCTCCCGGGAAAATAAAAAATAAATTAATATATGCTTTTATATTAACCTTACGGGAAGGTTCAATCTTCAGGCACAAAAATGGAAAGATAGCAGATATGCAAAGGGCTAAATTTCCAAAAACCATTTATGAAAAGAATATACTAACTATTTTTACTTCAAAATTGCAGAAAATTTTATCAACCCACCAGCTTATATCAACGGGGACCAGTTCCAACATACGGATTAGCGTGTGCACCGCCTCTAACCTGCCCCATATCTCAAATGGCTCAGTGGATCTCTGTTACTATGACATTCCCTATGGATCGGATAAACGATTCAGTGAATTAAACGCATTATGGGAATCCTGGCTCACCGAAAAAACAAAAAAATCCCACGAGATCTATTTTGAAACCCACAATGAGGTGTCATATCGGCATTATTACCAGGCGCTGGTACCGGTATTTCGCGAAGCTTACCGGGTGTTAAAAAAAGGAAAGTTCCTGTTAATCCCTTTTAGTTTAAAATATAAGTATATTTATCCCTACCTGGAGCAAGCCATTCTGCACGCCGGTTTTAAAACGGCCTCCAGATGTAGGGGCCGGCTGCAAAGTCAGCGCAAGATAAGCACAAAGCACTGGGAATATTATTTATTGAGGTATATCAAATGAAATCCTTTAACACCGATCATTTAAAAATTATATTTTCCGGGCTGCCCGGCGCAGGTAAAACCACCCAGGCCATGTTGTTATCCCGGGAGTTAAATATCCCTCATTTTTCCAGCGGCGACATTATCAAGCAAGAAATAAAGGTCCAAACCGGTTTCGGCCAACGAATCTTAAAGTATGTGAAAAAAGGCCAAATCGGCCCCGAGGAAGAAATTGCAGAAATTGTCCTGAAAAAGATTAGACCTTATCATTCATTTATTCTGGATGGATTCCCCCGGACATTGGCGCAGATTCGTTTATTATTGGTAACCTACGGCGATATCAAGGGAATTTTGCTGAAAATACCGGATCACCAGGTATTCAACCGAGTAAAAAACCGCTTGCAGTGTTCCCATTGCGGAGAGGTTTACGGTAAACCGGAGGGTAAAAGTGGGAAAAGTCATTGTGAGCGTTGTGACGGTCCCTTAAAAGAGAGATTTGATAATACAATCGAAGCTGTAACCGGGGCCGTTAAAACCTTTCACCTTCAAACCCAACCGATGATCGACCTCTTAAAAGATCAAAACCGGTTGATCACCCTGGATGGCAGCCGCGGCACAAAATGGCAGATCTGGGAATCAATTAAAAATCAACTGGCCTCCTGAAAAATACCCCACCTAAAAGGGGAATAATGGAGTATGGAATGCGTTAAGCGGGTGGTCGTTTTTCGTGTATGTTCCGAATGTTACCCTATTGGCCGCGGAGGGTTTGGGTGATGTGGGCGGTGAGGTCTTTGATGTGCTGGATGTCGGCGTGGGAGAAGCCGGATTTCCGGTAGAGGTAGTAGATTTTGTTGGTTTCGTAGAGGTTGAGCGGCGCGGCGAGGATACCCTGTTTTTGCAGGCTGAGGAAATCGGGGGTGCCCGGCACCGGCGAGTAATAGGCTAAGTGGGGCACGATGCCCAGGTCACGGGCAAAGTAGAGGGCATCTTCGATGTCTTTGATGGTCTGGCCCGGCAGTCCGAATAGGAGATAGCAGGCCAGGTCCCGCCGTTTGTAACCGGCCCGTTCCAGGTTATCCACTGCCGCCTCCATTTGCCGGACATTAACCTTGCCCGAACTTCGGCTGAGTATGCCGGGCTCGGTGGATTCAAAACTGAGACGCAGGGTTTCAAACCCGCTCTGGTATAAAATCTCGGCGGTCTGCCGGTCTACCTCCCGGGCATGGAGGCCGTTGGGAGTATGAAATCGGATATTGAGTTCTTCCCGTACCCGCCGGAATACTTTGAAAAAGCGTTCTTTCTTGTGGACCAGCAGGGCATCGTCAAAGAGGATGAAGTGTTGGGTTCCGAAGCGATCGACCATGTAATGGATTTCTTCCAGGATGTTATGGGCGGTTCGTTCCCGGAACCGGGGATTTAAGAGGTTGGAAGCGCAGTAGGTGCATTGAAAGGGACAGCCCCGGGAGGTGAGCAGGGGCAGGAATGTCTGACTGCCCAAAAACCGGACGGCCGGGTAGGGGAGGCGGTTGACATCGGAGAGATCCGGGTGGGGCTCTACCTTTACGCCCTGGCGGGCCAGGAAGGTTAATATCGCTTCTTCCCCGTAACCGGCAATATAGAAATCCGCCGGGATGTAATCTTTTATACTGTTGGCCATCAGGCTGGGCAGGATGCCCCCCAGGACCACCCGGGCATGGGGAAACCTCTTTTTGACGAGGGCGAGGGTAAAATTGATGCCGTCGAGCCAGTAGGTCATGAGGCTGGTGACAAAGATAAAGTCCACCGGCGGGATCTGATCGAGCCGCTGCCGGAACACATCCAGGGGCAGGCCATAGCGGGCATAGTTGCGGGGAATGCCGCCATAGATATCGGGTTTGTCGATGATCTGGCGCTGAAACTTTCCCCGGCCATCGGGCCTGGATGTGGGGGTCTTATCCTGCTGGAAGCGGTCCAGGGCATCGAGCCAGTAAATCTCGACATCGGTATAGGCTTGTACCGCCGCAACTGTATAGAGAAGCCCCAGGGGCCGCAGCCACAGGTCGTAGGCGGTAAAGTCGGTGATGTAGGGATTGACGAACAGGGCCTTCATTTTTATAGGCTTTGCTGGCCGACGGCGACCCGGGGAATCCGGCTGTAATCCTCGAAGAAGCGGATATTCTGGAAACCCGACTGCCGGAGGAGTCGATTCACCTCTGCTTGCTGGCCAAAGCCGATTTCCAGCAGGATCGATCCCCCCGGTTTTAAGTACTGGGGGGAGCGGCGGATGATTTGTTCCAGGATTTCGCTGCCCCGCTCCCCGGCCAAAAGCGCGCCTTTGGGCTCGTGGTTTTTGATGTGGGCCGGCAGCTCCTGCCACTCCTGGAGGGAGAGATAGGGTGGGTTGGAGACAATGAGGTCGAATAACCGCTTTTTTTCGGGGAACAGATCGGCCCGGCAGGCGATGACACGTCCTTTCAACCGGTGGCGGTGAATATTTTTCTTGAGTACGTAGAGGGCTTCGGGACTGCTCTCAACCGCCCATACCTTAGAGCCGGTCTTCTTTGCTAAAATGACGGCAATGCTGCCGCTGCCGGCGCCGATATCGCAGATGTCGGTCGGCTGGCGGATCAGCTCCAGGGACCTCTCCACCAAAACCTCCGTTTCCGGCCGGGGGATCAATACGTTCTGGTTGACAAAGAAGGGTTCGGAAAAAAACTCCTTCTCCTTCAAAATATAGGCTAAGGGTTCATGTTGGATCAGCCGGTTCAGGTAGCGGTAAAATCGCCTCAAGTGGGTCAGGTTGCCGATGGGTTGGTCCATATCGATCCAGAACCGGGTCCTGGAGAGTTGAAAGGCTCTCTCTATGATAATTTGAATATCCAGGGCCTTTTCCTGATCCCAAATTCGCCGCAGCGCCAGAGTGTATAGATCCCGGTAACGCACGCTAATATATCTAAGCAATCATGGTCTTGAGTCTCTCTTCCAGGGTTTTCCGGGCGAAGATTTCGGTTAGATCTTTGACCAGTGCGTCGAAGCTGCCGTCCAGTATTGTCTCCAGGTTGAAATTTCTGCCGTTAATCCGGTGGTCCGTGCTGCGGTTCTGGGGAAAATTGTAGGTTCGGATCTTTTCGGAGCGTTCGCCGCTGCCTACCTGGGCCTTGCGGCTGCTGGCAATGCTGTCTTCCTGTTTTTCCCTTTCCAGTTCATAGAGCCTGGCCTTGAGCACCCGCATGGCCTTGTCTTTGTTCTTGTGCTGGGATTTTTCGTCCTGGCAGGAGACAACGAGGCCGGTGGGGGAGTGGGTGATACGTACGGCAGAGTGGGTGCGGTTGACATGCTGTCCTCCCGGGCCGGACGAGGCAAAGGTATCGATGCGGATGTCTTTGGGGTTGATTTCGACTTCCACGTCTTCCACCTCCGGCATCACGGCTACGGTAACGGTGGAGGTGTGGATTCTGCCGCTGGATTCGGTCACCGGTACCCGCTGCACCCGGTGCACCCCGCTTTCAAATTTCAAGTACCGGTTGACGTTGTCCCCCCTGATATGGAGAATGATCTCCTTGATGCCGCCGATGGCGGAGTAGTTAGTGTGAATCACCCCGGCTTTCCAGCCCTTTCGTTCGGCGATGCGGTTGTACATGCGCAGCAGGTCGGAGGCAAACAGGGAGGCTTCGTTGCCGCCGGCACCGGAGCGGATTTCCAGGAACACGTTGCGTTTGTCTTCGGTTTCGTCCGAGGCGATTACTATTTTAATTTCCTGTTGAATGGTCTCCAGTTGCTCGTTCAACCGGGTGATCTCTTCCCGGGCCAGCTCCTTCATCTCCGGCTCATCGACTGTTTCCAGCAGATCTTCGGCCTCTTTTTTCTGTTTTAAGATCCGTTGTAATGCGGTGTATTTGCTTTCAAGAGGCTTGAGCCCGGATAACTCCCTGGACAACTGCCTGAATTTTTTTTGATTGTTGATTATTTCCTTATCGGATAGTTGATCGGATAGCTGAATATATTTTTGGTGAAGACTATCTAGATAAGAAAATAATTTCTCATTGCTCCTGGTATCCATATTTTTTCTTGAATTTTTCGATACGGCCTTCGGAGTCTACGTATTTCTGTTTACCCGTATAAAAGGGGTGACAGGCGGAACAGATTTCTACTTCTATTTTGGCTACGGTGGCCATGGTTTTGAAGGTATGTCCACAGGCGCAGGATACGCTGCACTCCACATATTTCGGATGTATGCCTTTTTTCATTCTTTCCTCCACATCACGAAGCTTCAATAGTGTATTGTAGCATTTTAAGCCCTTTGTGTCAAATATTCGTTCTTATTTCACCACGTCGCATTCCCAGGTGCCGTCTTTCTCCAGTTCCACCGGCGTATTGTGCAGCCGGAAATTCCGGTTCCGATCTTTTAGAACGATCCAGATTCGGGCATAAGCCGGCAAGGTATGGCTGCCCCTGACATCGATGGTATCGGCCCTCTTAAATGTGCTCCCTTTGGGCGGTTCCTCAAATTTGAGCCAATGGATGAGTATGGGTTCAATGTGGGTGGGCTTCTGCTCCCGGACACAGACGGCAAAACGAAGGGATTTACCGGTGGGGCCCCCTGGGGCCAGATCTCCAGGCTGTAGTCGCCGGGCGCGATGTCGTCAAAATAGTACATGCCGTTGGTCTCGGTCTGCACCGGCTTATGGTACTTTCCCGTTTGGCTGGATTTAAGGGTAACCAGTATGTAGGGAGCCGGGGAGATGCCGTTGGGACCGAGGCGCTCCAGCCTGCCCTGAACGGCTTCGGCACACACCGCTGATGATGAGCACATGAAACAGAAACCGCATACCAATACTAAAACGGTTCCTCTTTTCATTTTCATGTTCATGGTTAGTCCTCCACCGGTCTGGCAGACACCGTATTATCTTATGAGTAGGTGCTATCCGTCAGCCCCCTGTCGGTTGTTCGTTTCAGGACAATGGGGTTGCCAATCAGGATGTTTTTTTTCTCCGGCTGGTACTGGATGTTGTAATCCGGGAATCCGCTGATCTCCGGTTTTTTGTCGTCCAGGTAAACCGCTGTGCCATCGTAACCGTGTTTTTCGATGAGTAAAGAGGGCTTGTTGGTGCCCAATTGTTTGGGCAGCGGCACGTTTTCGATCACAAATTTCCCGTTTAGCAGTAAATGCTGGCGGGGAGGGGCGATGGCTATGATCACGTCCCGGTTGTCGAATCCCCCCTCTTGCAGTTGGAGTGTGCCCTCGACTGTCCACAACTCATACTTCTGGGCCTGGTGGGACACGGTGAGAAAATAGCCTCCCAGGAAAAGCAGCACAATAAAATAGGCGCCAAAGGCCCCTTTCAATTGAATCGTCAACCCCTTGAACGGTCCCTTTACTGTTGCCCTGGATGGCAAAAACTTGTATAGAATATACGCCGGAACGATGGGCAGCAGCACGGTTAACACCATCATAATAATCACCTCTTCCATGGGCGGTTCCTCCTTCTATAGTCTCAAAACCGGTACTATGATATATGAAAAGAGAGGATAAATCAATAGTAGGCTTCGAACGTTCCGCTCAGCGTGGCGCCTTCGGGATCTTGCCTGGTATAGGTACCGGTGATGCGGTTTTTACTCTCGAAGGTTCCCTGGTATGAATAGGGATACAGATCCCCCTCAGTGGTGAAATGGATGACATTAATGATCAACCGGTTTCGACTCACCGTGTAAATACCGATATCATAACCTTCCCACGATACTTCACCGCTGTTCTTGCTGCCGTGGAAGCCATAGGTAAAGTATGATTCGCTATTTTCACTATCCGTTAAAGTGAATAGCCAGACGCCGTCCTGGATATCGAATCCCTCGCCAGCTTTGCAGGCGGTGTTCCACATCAATCCTACCATCGGCAGCAGCACTAAAAAAATCGTCATTATTTTTTTCATTTTTCCTACCTAATTATTACTCATAAGGTTAAAACATCTTATATCAATTTTTTCCCTAAAATGCAATATGTCCACGGCAAAAACTAAGGCGTATTGAGTATAGTCTTCATAAGTTTTTCTTTGCGGTTGACTTTGTCGTTGAAGGCTTTAATCGCCTTTTGCAGATGGGTTTTTAGATGGCTAAAACCCTCTTCCGGGGTATCGAAGAAATGAAACAATTCCAGATCTTCCTTTGAGATAAATTGGTAATCCACCCACATCTGAAAATTGATGAATTTTTCCCAGAAGTTCCGGTCGTACAACAGCACCGGAAGATTGGCCTTTTCCATCTTGTGGGTCTGGATCAGTGTCAGGGTTTCGAATAACTCATCCATAGTACCGAAACCCCCGGGAAAAATGATCAAGGCCTTGGCATGATATAGAAACCACAGCTTTCTCATAAAGAAGTAGTGAAATTCGAAATTGAGTTCAGGAGTGATGTAATTATTGGGCTTCTGTTCATGGGGCAGGGTAATATTGAGGCCGATGGAGCAGGCACCGGCTCTGGCAGCTCCCCGGTTGGCCGCCTCCATGATGCCCGGTCCACCGCCGGAACAAATGGAAAAACTTTCGCCGTTGTGGGCCATCTCTTTGGCCCAGGCAGCCAGTCGAAAGGCCAGCTCTTCGGCTGCCCGGTAGTATTTATGGGTGTCATGGCCATGGCTGCCGCTCGGTTCCGGTCTTACCCTGGAGGAACCGAAAAATACCACCGTGTGTTTGATCTTATTTTCTTGGAGTCTCTTTTCCGGCTCCAGGTATTCGGCCAGGATGCGCAGAGTCCGGGCCTCCTGCGATTTTAAAAATTCAATATTCTTGTATGCTTTGGAAGCTCTCTTCATTTTTCAACCTCATCAAAGAGTGTATTATACAAAAAAAATGGCAAAGTACAAAATGGGGCTTGCACTTTATATTTTTTTCTGGTAATTTTGAACTTCAAATTAAAATCATGGAGTTGAAAAATGAAACATGCAGTCGTGTTGTTGATGATTTTATTACTGGTTTCACCAGGATGTAAAGGTTCAACGGAATTAAGTAAAGGGGAGGACGAGACCGAGAAAGTTATCTCCTTTGACACGGACAAACAAAAGGAGAGCTATGTGGTGGGCCATGATATGGCCCGGAATTTCAATCGGCTTCTGGCCGTCCTCGATATCGACTATTTTTTGAAGGGCCTCAAAGACGGGGCCGCGGACAAAGCGCTGCCGGTGCCGGATGAGGAAAAGCAGAAGATCATAGCCCAGGTGCAACAGAAGGTGACAGGGCGGGATCGGCAGGAACGGGAAAAAATGGGGAAAAAGAACCAGGTAGAAGGCGAGAAGTTTCTGAAGGAGAATGCCCAAAAGCAAGGGGTAACCGTTACCCAGAGCGGACTTCAATATATGGTACTGAAAGAGGGAGACGGCCCAAAACCCACCCCCCAGGATTTCGTCAAGGTCCATTACCGGGGAACACTGACCGACGGCAGCGAATTTGACAGCACCCAAAAACGGGGTGACCCTGTGCTGATCAATCCCGACCGGTTGATAAAAGGTTGGGGCGAAGGGCTTCGTTTAATGAAAGTGGGGTCAAAGTATCGCTTTTTTTTGCCTGCCGACCTGGCTTACGGGGAACGGGGAATGGGCGCAAAGATCGGCCCCCATGCGGTTCTCATCTTCGACGTCGAGCTTTTGAGTATTGAAAAACGACCGGAATCCCAACAACCAAAGAAGCTGCCCAACAAAATGACCCCCCGTGAATACAAAGAGGCCCAAAAGAACAAATAAGCACCCCACCCCCAGCGCCACCTGCCCCACTCTTTGTGCAACGTTCCCCAACCTTTATGCCATTTGACTTTACCCCACTGTCACCACCCGGGTGGTGTTGATCTGGTCGCTCATGTAATAGTAGTATTTTCCCGTCTGGGGGTGGTACTCGGCCAGG
>CBFDCR010000099.1:0-15996 GCA_965603365.1 uncultured bacterium | reverse complement strand
AAGCCCGAAGAGGAAACCGAAGAATCATGAACCGGTGTGAACTGAAATGATAAAGGTACAACCCGGAGTGTCAGCGGTGACGCTCAGACCGTCAGCGGTGACGTCTGGAGTGTCAAGGTTGACGTCCAAAGTGTCGGCGGTGACGTTCGGAACGTCAAACTTGACGTAAAAAGTGTCAGCCCTGACGTAAAAAGTTATAGGTGTTATAACTCTGAGCGTCACCGGTGACGTCCAAAGTGTCAGAGTTGACGTCCGAAGTGTCAAGGTTGACGTGCAGAGTGTCAGCCTTGACGTACAAAGTTATAATGGTTATAAGAAAAAGTGTCAGAGCCGTCACTCAGAACGTCAGCGGTGACGTTTGGAGCGTCAGGGGTGACGGTCAGAGTGTCACCGGTGACGTCCCGAGCGTCAAGGTTGACGTTCAAAGCGTCAGGGGTGACGTCTAGAGTCATAGATCTGCGGCCAAAAGTGACAAAACGGAGGAAAAAAAGATGTCTGTTTTTAAAAAGAGAGAGAAAGAAGATAGCGTTAAGCCCAAAGAATTAAGAGAATTAGCGGGGAGCCAGACAGAGGATGTGGGGGTGTTCACTCGCTTCATTCGGGTTATCATTAATATCGTGAAGGATGCCTCCATCACCCTCAAATCGTCATTGGGATTAAAAGGCAGGAAAACCGGGGACGGCGACGGCAGTTCGGAAAATTAATGAGATAGATTGGCGATTAAGGCCAGGCAAAGATTTTTAAGCCTATTTAAAATTTCGGGGGAACTCCTGTGTCTTGAATGATGGGGCAGTAAAATCCTGGAATAAGTGGCTAATCAGTGAGTTAGTAAATAGACGGCGAAGGAGGCGAGCCAGTGTTCACCGGCGTAGTCGCCGCTGGCGACGTTTTTCAGGGCATCCTCGCCGTGGCGGGCGGCGGCCTCCAGCAGCACCCGCCGGGCCCTGTCGCTTTTGGGTAAGGCGGCGGCAATGTGCTTCATGCACCAGGCCCGGCTTATGTTGAGGCCGTCCAGATGGACCAGCTTACCGTCGCTGCGGTCCGTCACCGTGGCCGGCTGCAGCAGGGTTGCCGGTTTTCCCTGCTTGATTTCCGGCAAAAAGCGGTGGAACCAGCGGACGAATTTTTGGGGGGTAAGGACCCGGCGCATCAGGTCGGCCTCCATCAGGCAGGGGGAGAAGAAATCCTCACCTCCCGGCTCCCAGGCGGCGGGATACGCCTCATCCCGGGAAAAATAGTCCAGGCTGCGCTGAACCAGCAATCTCTCCAGTTCGTCGCTGCCTACGGTGCGGGCATAGTCTAAGGCAAAGGCCAGGCCGAAGGCGGTGTTGGGGTGCACACCTGTGCGTATGGGATAGGTCTGTTTGGGTAAAAAGTCGAAATATTTTTTCACGATTTCCTGTTCCAGGGGTTCGAGATTTTTGCGCCACCTCTTTCCGTCCTCATCATCCCAGCCGTGGAGCTCCGCCGTCAGTTTTAACAGCCAGGCCCAACCGTAGGTGCGTTCAAACGATTTGCGATTGGGCTGCCGGAAATATGCCGTTTCCCCGAGAATGTTGTCCTTCGTTAGATTCCGCTCCAGGGTCCGGCGGATCGTCTTGGCTTGCGGCAGTTGGGGAAATAATTTCAGCAGCCGACAAAGCATCCAGTGGCCGTGCACCGACGAGTGCCAGTCAAAACAGCCGTAAAAGGCGGGGTGAAGGCTTTTGGGGCCCAACACCTCCTGGGCATTGTTCATCACGTGGGACGGCTTGTTGGGATACTCCTGCTGGACGCATTTTAGGGCTAAGGCGGCGAACCGGGAGGCCATTTCCCGATCCATTTCGAGATCGGATCCCCCCCCGGATGTCAATAAAGTTGCCATTACAAAGAATAATAACAAGAAAAACGCTTGAAATTTCCTCTTCATCGGAATCGTCCTTTTTATTTAAAGTTCGTTAATTCTCTGGCGATGACCTTGACCATGGCCTTCATGTTGATCATCAGGGCCTCCTTCGGCCCCAGCAGCGTCGGCCTGGGAAATTCCTTGCTAACCAGGTCTTCGGCAATCCGGTCAACTTCATACGGTTCCGTTAAACTTTGTAGAATGAAGTCCCTGACCTGCCGGGTCCTCATCAGGGATCGATTTAAAAAATCTTTGATCCGCTGTGGACCGCGGATATAGCGATTGTGGGGGAAGGCCAGGATGGCTGCCTCGATGTTCATGAGTCTTAACAGGGACTCTTCATACTGCCGGTAACTGGAAAGAAACAGCGGCTTGATGCTGCCGTCCTGCTCGATTACACCGGCGGCATCACCGGGAAACAGGATTTTTTCCGGCTGCAGCAGGTACGACAGGGAGCAGCGGGTATGTCCCGGCGTCTCGATGACCTCGAAGTATCGATCTTCATCGATTCTGATGCGGTCACCCTCCCCGAGCCCTTTTAAATTTCTCAACATTTCAAAGGCCGTGTCGGACGTCTCCCCCGCCAATTTTTTGTAATCCTGGTTGAGGCGATTGATGATCGCAACGACCTTGCTCTTGTTTAGCAGCTCCGCTGTCCGCTGGGATCCCAGTACCTCAAAATCGAATTTTTTCTGTAAAAACGAGGCGGCGCCGATATGATCCCAGTGGGTATGGGTCAGGAGCAGGACATCGATGTCCTGGCCGTTCATTACCCGGTTGATGCCGTCTAAAAATGTATGGGCCAGGGCGGTGGCCCCGCTGTCGATCAAGAAATTCTTTTCCCCCTTCACGATATAGAGGGGGAATACCTTGTTATGTATTAAGATGAGGTTTTCGTCGATGTTCTCGAATTTCTTGACTTTGACCATTACCTATCCCTGGGGGCCGAGGGCATTGCTCACGGTGTTTACAATGGCAAAGACATTCATCACAAAATCCTCGCCCTCACCCAGGACCGAATTGGGGATGAAACGCTTCTCCTGGATCGATTCGGCTATGATCATCGCCTCTTCACCCCGATGGAGTTTACCGATAATTTCCATTTTTAACCTTCGGGTGGTGGCAGTGGCCTCCTTGAAGTAGGCTTGAACGTTCTCCTTACCTTTGATCAGTCGAGCGTGGCCGCAGGCCAATGCCTCCGCTTCGATTTTATCCATCCTGGCCAGGCTCTTTTCATATTGATCGTAATTGGAGAAAAAGACAGGCCAGATAAAGCCGTTGTGATCCTTCATCCCGGCGGCATCACCGGCAAACAGTATCTTTTCCGGCAGCAGCAAGTAGGCCACGGCGCAGTCGGAGTGTCCGGGGACGGCGATAACTTCAAAGAAACGATTGGCATCCACCCGGATGCGATCCCCTTCGGCCACCCCCTGCACATTCTTCAGGGTTTCAAATCGAGTCTTGGAACGGTCATTGAACTTTTGTTTGGCTTCCTGGTTGCGATAGTCGATCATCTCCACCATGTCCGGACTGTTGAGCAGTTCAGCCGCCTGATGGGAACACCGGACGTCAAATTCATAGATGTTTTGCAGGTAAGAGGCCGTGCCCAGATGGTCGTAGTGGGAGTGGGTGAGCAGCAGGGTATCGATTTTCTCACCCGGCAGCACGGTCTCGATATTCCGGTGGAATTGACGGGCCCTGGGAAGGATGCCGGAGTCAATGAGAAAGTTTTTCTCTCCTTTGACAATGTAAAGGGGGTACGTATCGTCATGGATTGCGAAAACATTCTCGACAATCTCTTCAAATTTCTCTTGCGGTTCCATGCCGATTTTATAACACACAATCTCCGGTAATACAACTATATCACTAAACTTATTCAGTCTACTCAGTCAGTCATTCAGGGTGAGGAGGCATATGGGTGGTGAGATATCGAAAAAGCAATCCATAGAGATGGCGGGTGGTATTTTCCTCTTCGTAAATACCGTGGGAGCGGTTGGGATAAGACATCATGTCGAAGGTCTTTTTGTGTTTGACCAACTCGTTGACCAGGGCTTCGGTATTCTGGTAGTGGACGTTGTCGTCGCCGGTGCCGTGCACGATCAGGAGGTTTCCTTTGAGCCCCTGGGCGTGGGTAATGGGGGAGCCTTCGCGGTAGCCGTCTGGGTTCTCCTGGGGAAGTCCCATATAACGTTCCTGGTAGATGGAGTCGTAGTACCGCTGGTTGGCCACCGGGGCCACCGCCATGCCGGCGGCGTACAGTTCCGGATAACGGAACAGGCAATTGAGGGTCATGGTGCCCCCGGCGCTCCAGCCCCAAACTCCCACCCGCTGGGGATCCAGGTAAGATCTCTGTTTCAGGATGGTCCGTACCGCCGCGGCCTGGTCATGGGAATTCAGGATACCGATCTGCCGATAAATGCATTTGCGAAAGTGTCGCCCCCTAGGGGCCGGTGTCCCCCGGTTGTCCACGCTGATGACCACGTAGCCTTTTTGAGCCAACAAAAGGTGCCATAGATAGGTGTTGCCGCGCCAGCGATCCAATACTGTTTGAGCCCAGGGCTCACCGTAGACATAAAATAGAACGGGATAGTTTTTTTGATGATCAAAATCGGCAGGCTTGATGCACCAGCCATCCAGCATTACGCCGCCGCCGATATCCACCCGGAAGAATTCGCCGGGACTGCGCTTCAGGCGGTTGACCCGTTCCCTCAAATGGCCGTTCTCTACCAGCAGGCGCACCCTTTTGTGATCCGGCAGGCGCACCAGGTCGGTAATCGGCGCTGAATCGAAGGTCGAATAAGTATGGATGGCCCACCGGCCTGCGCTGGATACCTGATAGCGGTGGGTTCCCGGCTGCCGGATAGGGGAGAGCCGCTGAGGTTTTCCTGTTCGCCACAGGGGGGCGCGGAAAAGATATCGCTGTCCCGGATTTTGGGGGGAAGCAATATAATAGAGCCAGCCTTTGTTCTCATCCACTTTTAATACATCTATTACATCATAGGAACCGGCGGTGATGGGCCGAATGTTTTTACCGTCCCTTGAGATCCGGTAGACATGGCGCCAGCCGTCTCGTTCGCTGATCCAGGTAAAATATTCCCCCTTTTTTAACCAATAGAGATCGTCGTGGATATCGATCCAGGCTTCGTCTTTTTCGATTAATATGGTGCTCAGGCTGCGGCTGTGGATGTCGGCAATCATCAGGCGATTTTCGTTCTGCAGCCGATTCATGCGCTGGATCAGGATCTCTTCCGAATTGGCCGCCCAGTCCATGCGGGGGATGTAGTGGCTGCGGGGGTCTCCGGGCGGCTCGAACCACAAGGTGTCACCGGTCTGGCCACCGTCGGCTCGGGCGACCCCCAGCCGGCAGGCGGAGTTGGTCTCCCCCGCCTTGGGATACTGCAGCGGGATGATACGGGAATAGAGGTCGTCGGTATTGTTGATCAGGTAAAAGTCCCGTACTCCCTCGGTATCGAACTGCCAGTAGGCGACCCATTGGCTGTCAGGGCTCCAACGATAGGCATCCCGCAGGAAGAATTCTTCCTCGTAGGCCCAATCGGTGGTGCCGTTAATAATCGTATCGGAGCCGTCCCGTGTCAGTTGCACAATGTTGCCGGTGGGCAGGTGCTCCACGAAAATATTGCGCTGCCGCACGTAGGCCACTCGGCTGCTGTCGGGGGAAAACCTGGCAAACATCAGGCTGGAGGGGTCGGCTTTCCCGCCGCCCAGTTGGTGTAAATCCCCTCTTGTCAGGTGCAGCACCCAGTAATCGCCCCGGGTATTCTGACGCCAGACCCTCCGGGAATTGGTAAAGATCAACAACCATTGGCCATCCGGCGACCAGGCATAGTCTTCTATCGTTAAGGGTTTTTCTACTCCTGGCGGAATCAGGCGGTCGGCGGCCACCAGGACATCCCGCTCGCCGGCAGCGGCATGGTAACGGACGATATCCTGGGCCTTCTTTGTGGTCTCGGAGGGCTCCAGGGTGGTGTAACCGGGAAAGGTTTTCAGCCAGCGGGCCGGCCCGAACCGCTCCAGATTGAAGTCATCGGAATCGAAGATCCGATCCAGTGTCAGCAGGGAGGGATCTGCCTTCTTTTCTGCTGCCAACCCGGTCAACACCCCCGACATGAAGACCAGAACCAGTACTCTCAGTCGCCAACTGTTTTTCTTTGACATGTTGCCTCCATTTAGGACCATTCAGTATTTATAAAATTTAAGTGATTTTACCCATATCTTCATCTATTGTTTACAAAGCAGGACAACCAGGAAATAATTTCCCGGCAATCCATATTTTAGGGGATAAAATACGCCGATACCGATACGCGTATACTCCTTTTGCGTGACAAAGGGGTGAAAGTAATCCGGTACCCTGGCGAGATAATTCACCTGAAACACCTCCATCCGGTCGAAACGGTATTTCCCCGGTTTCAGGGAGAGCGATGCGGGGGTGTGGTAGCGGATACTGGCGATATTCAGGGCTTCCTGGCTGAGTTTTGGGTCCAGTTTCAGCGATTTCGATCCCTGAACCCTTCTGATACGGTTGATCTCTTCCAATACCAGGAGTGATAGTTCCAGTGAAGACAGATTTTGATACTCGTTGCCAAACAGGAAGGCGGCAACCGCATAGGTCCCCCCCGGATAATCGGAATTCCTGCCGAAGGCGGCACCGATGGATACTCCCATGATCTGGATCTGGCGAATTTTTCTTTTTATTTCATCCTTGATTCGTTGTAACTCCGGCGACAGGAGGCTGTGCAGCCAGAACTGTCCCCATTTGGCCGGGGCACTGGCAATATAGCCGCGGATGTCCCCGCCCCTGAGTTTGCCTTCGGCGATGGCCCGGGCGGTATCCGTCATCTCTGCAAGGAAGACCAGTTGGTAGCCGAATTCATCCCGGAACCAGAGGCTCAGACTTTTTTTCAACTCAGCCTCCACTTCTCCTGTAGCCAGGGGGGTGAAGAGTCGGCCAAAATCCTGGGTGATATAGTAGTCGTCATCAGCCTTCACCACCCTTATGCCGCAGTGGGTATACTCGGGATCGACGATGTTTTCCCGGTGTTCCGGACTGTCCATGAGCTCCTGGTGAATAATGGCGGACATATAGGTTTCGCTGAAGGCGACATTTTCGCCAAAACTGATAAAATATAACCCGCCCCGTCGTAACCGCGTTTCCAGGCTCTCGTAACCGGGAAAGCCGTGGCTGAGTTTTTTCTCCAGCGCCATCTTCAGGCTGTGGTTCCCGGCCACTTGCGCCAATTTCAGATCCTCCGGTAAGGGAGGCAAGCCACGACTGAGCCTCTCTTTATTAACGAGGTACAGCAGCTCTTTTTCAATCTGCTCCGGGCTGGGGGTTGGCTTCTCCACCTGCTTTGAAGGCAGTGCTGGCGCAGTCAGCAAAATAGCCGTAAAAATCACCACCAGCATGAGGGCCGCTCTTTTTAGAGGCAAATAAATCATTTTATATATTACCACAATTCTCCCTTTTAAAAAATCGACTTGCCTTTGATTTTATAGGTGAAATTCGCTACAATAGCGGGATATGAAAAATTTCTCGGCAGAACTGATCGAGGAGATTCGGTCTCATCATTTGACCGTCGATGATAGCGGAAAGAAGCAGTATCTTTTTAGAGACCGGATCGGGGCACTAAAACGCCATTACAGTGGCCGGTGGGAAAGCTGCGCCAGAGAATGCAGCTCCCTTCACGAAGCCCGCCAATGGATCGGTAAAAAGGGGCGTCGCCATCAATTACCATCGGCGGAGCCGGAGATGCCTTTTAGCCCCGGAAAGATGATACGGGATCACCAGGCCATCATCGACCGCCTGGAACACTTAAACCTCGCCCACTGGCAGGTCATATTTACCATCCAGCAAAATATGCGCCTTGTCATCAATCGGGACCGGCAAGAATTTACCAACCGATTCAATCACCACAGCATCTTGCTCAGGCTGAAACTCAACGAACGGCAGGATTACATTGAACTGGGGGAGGGGAAAACCGACGGGAATAAATTCAACCGGGATGCCCTGTGTGCCAGGGCAGAATCCATCGTGCGCAATCAGCGGGAGGCCCGCCCCCTCTCCATTAAAGGAAAAGTCCCGGTGATCCTGAGTTCCGGCGCCGGTGGGATACTGATCCATGAAATTCTCGGTCACTCCTTAGAGGCAGACTATATGTATCAAAAATTGTCGCCCCTCTCGATGTCGGATGTGGGGCGTCGGATCGTTTCTCAAGGGATCAATCTGCTGACCCATGACGGCAAAGATACTTTTTTCCAGGGGATTCGGTGTGATGACGAGGGTGAAGTTCCAAAATCGGTCCACTTGATCGAGAAGGGGATTTTGCGTCATGTCATCGCCGACTGCCTCTATCAACAACTCCTGAAGGCCGATCAATGTGGTCATGCCAGGACCATGGCTTTTAGCCAGACCCCGATGCCCAGGATGTATGCCCTTTACCTGGAAGCCGGTGATTTTCACCCCGATGAGTGCATTAAATCCACCGACTACGGCATCTATGCCAGAGAGTTCGGCGATGGCAAGGTGTTGTTTCAGAAAAATGTGTTCTTTTTTAATATTAAGGAGGCCTATTTGATCGAAAAGGGGCGTTTAACTGCACCTCTGGGGAACACAATAGTGCAGGGAGATATCGTAGAGGTACTAAATTCCATCGAGATGGTGGCCAATGATTTCCATTACGATACCGGCAACAGTTATTGCTTTAAAAATGGGCAGGTCCTGAACGTCAGGGTGGGTCAGCCCACTATCAAGATGAATAACCTGATGATTTCCAGGGGGGATGGATGATCCAGAGTATTTTATCGCAGGGGGAAAAACACGGTTTCTCAACGGTTGAGATGTTCAGAGAAAAGAAGGAGTGGCAGGAATATGAGAGGTATAACGGCCACATCTTCTTTCACGAGGTGTGGAATAACCATTTGACGGTCAGGGCCTTCAGAGAGTCCGGGGATCCGGTGGGGTTTTATCTATCCAATCCCACCGACGCCGCCATGAAGCGGGCCTTTTCCCAGGTAGGTGCCGTGAATATCCCGGATCAAAAACCTAACTTTGCCGACTATTTACCGGTGTCGGTACAAAAGGTCGGAACCAACATCTTTGACCCAACGGTGGAAAGCTTTGGTCGTAAGGATTTTGAGGCGCTGCTGGAAAGGCTCGACGAGCATCTTCAAGAATTCCCGGATCTTTCCCTGCGAAAGGTGCGGTTGCTTAAGATTTTAAAAAAAATCTATGTCGCCAATACCAACGGCCTGAATGGAAAGTATAAAAAAAGTCAATTTAACCTGATCATGAGCCTGGCCTCTGGGGACAACATGGTGGAGATCAATGAGAATAAAATCTATTTTGCCCAACTGGATCCAGGGCGCACGATCATCAGGGGTGACAATTTACTCCGTTCCCTGACCGATCGGCCGGATAAAGATGCCAGAACCCGCTACCTGATCCTGGCGCCGGAGGCTTCAGCCCTGGTCTTGAAGGAATTTTCACACCACTTCAAATTAAAGGAGCAAAGCCGTTTACCGAATATGCTGTTTTCTCCTGTCTTGAATATTGTTGACGATCCCAGCCTGGACGGCCAGAGCGGCTCGGTCATCTTCGACGATGAGGGCGTGCAATCCCGGGGGGCATACATTATCGAAAAAGGGGCCTTTTCAGGAGCCATTTCCAACGTTGAAACCGCATTCTTAAACAACCGATCTTCTTCGGGCAATGGCTTTCGCCCTGCCTCTACTCCATTTCCCCAGGTACAATTCTCTAATTTATACATTAAGCCCACAGTCCTGGGGTTGGATACTCTCATGAAGGAAGCAGGTCGGGGCATACTGGTATCTTTGGCCAAAGTCAAACTTGTTGAAAGAGACGGGATTGTCTTTTCCGCTTACGGTTATCGCTTTCGCGGTGTTGATCGTGGGCAACCGGTACACTTCCACTTCAAAACCTCTTTTTTATCTTACTTCATGAAGGTTTTGAGGGTCTCCAAAGAGATAAAATTTTTCCACAGCCAATTTAATGTCGGTTCTCCCTTCCTGCTGGTGGAGGGTAAATATAAGTCTCCTTCCATTTTTGAAATATGAATAAAAAAAATAAGGGAAGAGCAGCAACAATCGCCGCCCTCCCCTTAATCTATCACTTTCCCACCCACAACAGTCGTATCGGTTACCGGGTCGGTACTTCTGTTTTTTGTTGGTAACCGCATCATCTATTCCTATAGCATTTTTGATGCCAACTAAAAAAAATTGGCGGAAACCCTTTCTGTTTGCTATTTTTTCGTTAATTCCTAAAACTTTATGAGTCTCCATTTGCCTACCAAAAGTGTAAATTTTTTTAACACAGTAAAAGGTTGAAATCATCTATTATTTAGTATTATAGGCTATTTATAGAAATTTTAAAAATTGTGTAAAAATATTTTACACTGTGTTTGCGTTTGTGAAAAAGTGTAGGATAGATGGTTTCGAGGGAAAACGGATGTAAAATTTCTTTACACTCCGAATTTCGCTCTCTTTAGGCTGGGGAAAAAAGATTTTTTATAGTTGAAATTGACTCTTTTTTGAACTATATTATTATATCGTCCCCAAGGGCGTTTTAGTCCCTTTGGCCCCAGGGGCTGGGCTTCGGCCCCTGGGACTTCGTTTCCGAATGAAAAAAAACCTATTTTTCCAGGTCATATACTCTTTATAATGGGAGGGGTCTAAAATACGTCGGCCCGGATGTGTTCCTGGTGGAGTCGTTCTTGGAGGGAGAGAAGTTCTTCTTTCGGTACACGGCAGATGGCTTCGGCGGGGCTGGGCCGATCCAGTGTATATATTTGCACCAGCTTTGGGGAGATCTTCTTCAGGCAGGCGATCCAGGGAGTGATGTTTTGGGGGTGGCAGTTGCCCATTGGGCCAGTGGAGAACAGGGTCTGAATGGTGACGTCTTTTAGGCTGGTTAAGCCGTCTAAGATTGTCTCAAGTTCCACTGTTGCTGCCGGTCGGTTGTAGGCGGTCAGATCTTGTGGACAACCGACATCCAACTTCATGATCCGCACATCCAGTCTTGACAGCGCCTGCCTGACTTCCGGATCGCTTGCGGTGGAGGAGTTGGATAAAATGGCGGTTTGGGCCGCCGGAGCCAACCGATCCCGCAGATGAGTGATCCGTTCCACCAGATCGGTAAAATCGGGGTGCAGGCTGGCCTCCCCGTTGCCGGAAAAGGTCACATATGCGGGGGGTGGATCGATCCCCGCTAACGCAGCCTTAACGGCCCTCTCAATCTCCTCTACTGCTGGAAAAGTCGAAGCTTCGATGTCTGCTCTCCCTACACTCTCTTCCCAGCCGTACTGGCAGTATACACAATTGAAGGAACAGACCTTTCGTCTGGCCGGCAGCACGTTGATACCCAGAGACCGGCCCAGCCGCCGCGAACGGACCGGCCCGTAGATGATAGTTTGTTGCAGTTCCAGCAGCATTTAACTTCTCCTGCTAGAAGTTTGATATATCCGGGAAATGCCCTGCCCCAGCCTCTTGATGCCCTCCATGATCTCCGCTTCGTTCAGGGTGGAAATAGAGAGTCGGATGTATTTTTGAGGGGTCTCTTCTGCGAAAAAATGACCGCCAAAGGCGGCGGCCACTCCACATTGCCGTAATATATCCGCCATTTCCGGCTCGGTCATGTCGATATCCTTCATCTGGATCCAGATCAGATAGCCGCCTGCTGGTTCAATCCAGTTGACCTGCGGCGGCTCGAGGTTTTCCTTTAGTGACCTTAAGGCGGTTTGCATCCGTTTGCGGTACTCCCGGTGCATGCGTTTGATGTGAAGATCGTAATAGCCACGGCGGCAAAATTCATTCAGGGCTGCCTGCACCAGGGAATTGGAGGTTAGGTCGCTGAATTTTTTTATAGAGGTGAGCCGCCGGACACACTCCTTTTCCGCCGCCACCCAGCCGATGCGGATCCCCGGAAACAGCACCTTGGAAAAGGTGCCCAGATAGATCACGATCTGGCCCCGATCCATGGATTTTATGGGCAGGGTCACCTTGCCGAAATATTTCATCTCCTCTTCAAAGGCATCCTCCAAAAGCGGCAGCCGGTACTGTTCGCACAGGGCGAGCAATGCCTCCCGGTGGGCCTGGTCGGTGGTGATGCCGGTGGGATTGTGGAAGTTGGGGATGGTATACAAAAAACAGGGCCGCTGCTTTTTTAATACTTTCTCCAGGTAAGGGAGATCCATGCCCTTGTCGGTCATGGGGATGCCGATTATGTTGGCATTGTAATATTTAAAGAGGGGCAGCACGTTTGAGTAGGTGGGGGACTCCAGCAGCACCGGTCGTGCCGGATCGTTCAGCATTTTTAAGACCAGTTCGATGGCGTTTTGGGAACCGTTGGAAATCAAAATCTCCTCAGGGCCAACGGAGATGCCGTGAATCTGCATGCGCCGGGCGATATACTTCCGCAGGGGCAGGTAGCCTTCACAGGAACCGTATTTCAAAATATTGGCGCCGTATTCCATCAGGACAGTATTCATGGCCCTCCGGAAATCGGCTAAGGGAAAGAGCCTTGAATCCAGGTCCAGGGGGGACAGGTTGATGAGTTTATCAACTGCTGGTCTGTGGGTATTGGGTTGAAACTTTAAGAAGGATTGGTACAATTGCTGACCCGATACCGATGAAGCCCCCTGCCAGGACAACAGCCTTCGGCTCGTTCTAGCTGCCTTGTCGACTATTTGCTGCCGCTGCCTGACGGTGGAGTAGGAACCGGGCCGACTCTGCAGATAGCCCATGGCCCACAGTTCCTCATAGGCCCTGTAAACGGTGGAGCGATGGACCCCCAACCTTTCGGCCAGGCTGCGGCTGGGGGGCAGCCGGTCGCCGGGTTTTAGAGCCCTCTTTTCGATTAATCCCTTTACCTGATCAAAAATCTGCCGGTAAAGGGGCATCATACTCTTTTTATCCAGATTTAGCAGTAACATAGTTTGTCACCTCCGAATCGCCATATTTATTTTGCCTTCTGCCGTGCTCAGGCTCCAATAATAATTCCAGATCTGTCGGTTTACAACTACCAATTATCGATAAAATTCAACCATCCAATCCATTTTGAAGGCTGGTTTTGAGTTTAATTTTTTCAATGATTATCAGGCATAACTTCAGTAGGGCAAAGATGGCGATGGAGGCGAAGATAATGGTGGCGCCTGAAGGGATGTTGAAAAAGTAGGAGATGAACAATCCGCCGATGGAAGACAGGAATCCGAAGCCGACGGCGTAAAAGATCATATTCTTGAAACTTTTTGTCAACAGGTTGGCGGTGACGACGGGGATGGTGAGCAGGGAGATGACCAGGATAATGCCCACCACCCGGATGTTGATGACAATGGTCAGGGCCACCAGGGCGATCAAAATATAGTTGAGCATGGAGGTGGGGACTCCCTGGGTTCTGGCAAACTCTTCGTCGAAGGAGACAAATAAAATTTCCTTGAATAGCAGGAAAAATAGCAGGCTGACCACCAGCGTCAAACCCGCCATCAGCAGGAGGTCAAACGAAGAGACGGTCAGGATGTTGCCGAAGAGGTAGGTCATGAGGTTGGCGGCGTAGCCGGGGGTGATAAACACAAAGATGATGCCCACCGCCATGCCGAATGACCACATCATGCCGATCAGCGAATCTTTTCTGAGATCGACCTTCCGGGAGAGGGTCTCGATGGCCAGGCCCGACAGCACCGAGAATACCGCGGCCCCGAGAATCGGGCTGATGCCCAGGTAATAGCCGATGCCGACGCCGCCGAAGGAGGCGTGGCTGATGCCGCCGCTGATGAATACGATCCGGCGGCTGACAATGTAGGTGCCGATAATACCGCAAGAGATGCTGGCTAACACCGCCGCCAGCAAGGCATTGGTGAAAAACTGATAATGCAGTAAATCAAGCATGGTCTTTCAGCACCCGATGGGGGATCCGGCCGTGGGTGATCAACTCGATGGGGCAATTGTAATTGTCCATTAACTCCTGGGTGATCTCGCTGGAGTCGTGGTAGTAGAGCCGGCGGTTCACGCAGGCAATGGTTTTTACATAGGCTGAAATCATACCGATGTCATGGGAAACCAGGATAATGGCTATTTCCCGGTTGAGGTCTTTTAAGAGTTCGTATAAATCGCCTTCGAAACTCTGATCCACAAACGTATCCGGTTCATCTAAAATGAGCAGTTGCGGCGATGACACCAGGGCCCGGGTCAGGAAGACCCGCTGCATCTGGCCGCCGGACAACTCACCCATGGGGCTCTTTTTCAGGTGAAGGATACCGGTTTTTTTTAGTATGCTTTCTATCCTTTTCTTATCCTGGCGGGAGAACCGTTTTAACAAACCGGTGCGGGCCATCAGCCCGGACATGGCCACCTCTTTGACGGTGATGGGAAATTTTTGATCAAACATGGTGACCTGGGGGAGGTAGCCGATATGTTTGCCGATATGGTCGCCGCCGTTGAAAAGAAAACGAACGGTGCCTGACATGGGCCGGAGCAGGCCTAAAATCACTTTCAGGAGGGTGGTCTTGCCGCTGCCGTTGGCGCCGATAATTCCGATAAAGTCCCTTTCATAGACCGTCAGGTTGACATCTTTCAGTACGATTGTCTCACCATAACCGGCGCTGACGGCGCTGATTTCCAGGATTTTTCGCCTCTCCATGTTACCGCCTGATCCCTCGCCTTTCATTTCAGCGCTTCCTTAAAGGTGACGGCCATCTCGTTCATGTTGGCGAGCCAGTCTTCGGCTAAGGGATCGATCTGTACCACCCGGCTGCCGATCTCCCGGGCTACCGCTTCGGCGTTGTGGGTA
The DNA here is from genome assembly GCA_965603365.1 of uncultured bacterium. Lineage (GTDB taxonomy): Bacteria > Acidobacteriota > Aminicenantia > UBA2199 > UBA2199 > JAHELQ01. Next base: position 1,294 of record CBFDCR010000099.1, on the reverse strand, counting down.
TTGAACTGTTTTTGTACGAAGATGACGCCGAGCCCCTCCCCCTTGGCCCGGTCGATCAGGTCTTTCAAGCCAGTTGGATTGGGTTCCTTGCCCTCCATCTCGATGGGCAGTTGCTCCAGGCGGTAATCCCGGGCAAAATAGGACCAGGCGGGGTGAAATACCATAAATTTTCTCCCCGACAGCTCCTTTAAAATGGCTTCATTATTTTTTATCAACCCATCGATGTCTTGCCTGAAGGCGGCTAAATTTTGCCGGTAAAGGCGCTGCTTTTGGGGTTCCAGTTCCGCCAGTGCGCTGAAAATGTTCTGAACCTGAAGTTTAACGGCCCGGGGAGACAACCAGATGTGAGGGTCTACGCGATCCATGCTATCCAGATCACCGTGTTGGTGATGATGACCGTCGGCCCTAATCAACTGCACCCCCCGGGAAGTATCGACGATCTTCATCCGGGGATTGGTGGAGGCGATATTGTCCATCCAGGCCTTCTCAAAGGGTATATGGCCGATGCGGAAATAGATTTTCGATTGGGCCAGCCTCATCATCTGTCTGGGGGTGGGGGCATAGGTGGCCGGGTTGTGACCGGGGGGTATCATGACCTGAATATCGAATCGATCCCCTGCGATTCTGCCGACAAAATATTTTTGCGGCAGGATGCTGACGGTGACGACCGGTTTCTCTCTCTTTAGCGGACGTTCTGCTGTGCCGCCGCAGGCCATGGCAATAAGCCCCAGCGCAAGCGCCAGCATAATTGATTTCAGTACTTCTGTCACGGCGCACCGCACGATACAACTCCTTTTTGCCGGATTATAGCGCCCTTCGGCCAACCTGTCAACCGGCCGGCCCAAATTTCCCATCAACTTTTTGTTAGGGTTGTCTTGCCTGTTTTTCGATAGCATTTTATCAATTTTTTATGCTATCAAGTAGTTCATTTTCCATAGAGAGGCTCAATATGGCCCGGAGAATTGTTAAAAACGAGCGATATGTGGCTTGTCTACAGACCAATCCCTGTTTTACTGCATTTCTACAATCCCTCCTGATTACTTTTATCCCCATTTAACCTCCCGGTAATGGTACCAATCGGGATATCTCTCTTCTGCTCATGAAGATTTAAAGCCATAATCATCACCTGCCACCAACACGCATTGGCTCCAAACTTACCCGAAGGAAGCTTACCTCCACACAATTCGCCCTTCATCACACTGTGGAATTGCTCACTGTTGCCACAGCGCTTGCGACTCCAACGCTTGCTCAATCGCTTATGCCTGCCATCTCCCAGTAAACGCTTCTCCAGATG
>CBFDCR010000098.1:0-16899 GCA_965603365.1 uncultured bacterium | reverse complement strand
TATTTTCTTCATTCAGTGGCTGTTGGCAAAGATGCTGCCCCAGCAAAAGAGGCTGCTGGCCATTATGGCCCTGGCGGTAATCGGCATCGTTTCCGTTTATTCGCTGGTAAACGGCCTGCAGCGGCCGGTGGTGCGGCGGTTTACCATTCCTTTGAAGAACCTCTCAAAAGATCTGGCGGGGTTTTCCATTGTGCAACTGTCGGATCTGCACCTGGAGTCGTTTAAATCGAAAGGGGTAATTGAATATATCGTCGATACCGTTAATGCCCTGAAGCCGGACTTGATCGTCATTACCGGCGATTTGCTGGACAGCAATATCTGTGACGATGAATACTTTTGTGAGAACCTGCTGAATTTACAGGCCCCCCACGGCGTCATTGCCGTGACCGGCAACCATGAGTTCTATGCCGGTCTTGATATATTTATGTATATGGCCGGGCAGGCCAATCTAAGGGTGCTGCGGAACGATATGGCGGTTATTGCCGATGAGCTGCAAATCATCGGCCTCGACGACGACTCGGCCCGGCAGTTTAGTCTGAAGGGCCCGGACCTGGCTGCGGTTATCGAAAAGTGTGACCCAAAAAAACCCATTATCGTACTCTATCACCGCCCCACCGGCTTCGATGAGGCGGTAAAGAGGGGGGTGGGGTTACAACTGTCCGGCCATACTCATGCCGGCCAGATCCCGCCGCTGGATCTCATCGTCTGCCTGGTCTTCAAATACCATACCGGGCTGTTTGAAAAGGACGGCTCATACATCTATACGTCGCCGGGCACCGGCTTCTGGGGCCCCCCTATGCGCCTCTTCTCCCACTGCGAAATCACCCATTTCACCCTCCAACCCCAGAAGAGCCGGTAGGGTGAGCTTGAAGCCATCCTGGTAAAAACTCGAAAAAATAGGGAAACAGGTTGAAATCCCGGCGGGTTTCTTTTAAAATAAGTCGTGAAATAAAATCACGACTATGGGAATCAGTTATCGTGTAAACCTTTCACCCCTATCAACAATAGATGATGTGCGAGGAGTTACCTGAATGTTAGCAGTGAAGTTGACGGATGAAGAGCGGCGGTGTGAAGTTAGAAGTTTATATGAAGAACTCATCAATCTACTGAAACAAAATAAGACCAAAGAGGCTCTGTCTAAAGGAGAACGATTTTTGGCGTCGAGGGCAGACCTGCCGGCGCAAGACATCCGGCACATGGGCTTCATCTACATGCTCCTGGGGGATATTCGGCTTGGATTGGGTGAATTTGACCTTGCCGAGCAGAATTTCCGTAAAATCATGATCCTGGCGGAGGAGCAGGAACATAATTGTGTGGTGACAATGGCATCTCTCCGGTCCGTTGAAGTGTTGATCGAGATGTGTCGCTTTGAAGAGGCTGGGGTGGCATTCCGGGGAACCGGTGAAACCGATTTTGACAATTGCCAATACCAGGAGGGATTTTGTAAAGCCCACCGTCAATTTGTCAAGGCCAAGCTGCTGGGACGCAGCGGAGATAATACCGGGGCCATTAAGATTTTAGAGTCAATGGCCTCAAAGGTTTTCACCGTAAGCCAGGATTCCATGTGGTTGTATCAGGTTGAAGTGTTGACCGCCGGTATTTATCTGGAACTGGGCCGGCGCTATGCCGCCACCGGCCAGAGAAAACAGGCAAAAGAGAGTTTTAATCAGGCCTACGCTTTAGGCGACCAGGCCGGACTTTTGTTCATCAAGGCACAGTCTGCCCTCTTTCTTTGCAGATTGTATATTTTTGAAAATCAATTGGATCTGGCCAAGAGCTATCTTGCCCAGTCGCATTCTATTTACGACGGCCTGGGCAGTAAGCTTGGGTTGGCCTTTTGCAACGAGAGCCGGGCCGAGATTTTGAGCCACGAGGGGACGCAGTTAGAGTCCTCCAGGAATTTTTACGTGGAGGCATTGAAGACCTTTGACGATCTGCAATTCTGGAAAGCAAAGGCCCAGGTTTGCAGTAAGATGGCCCACCTCTACCTGAAACAGGGCCGCTTCGACGAGGCGATAAAGTGGTATGAAGAAGATAATATTCTATGCTCCCAGCATCAACTGAATCCGATATACCTGGGCTTCAGTCACCGGCATCTCTCCAGGGCTTACCGCTCTAAGAGCGATATCCCTATGGCGCTGCATCATATCGACGAGAGTATTCGTATATTCAAAGAGAAAGTGAGCAACCCTTTTCAACAGGCACTCTCTTATCTGGAGAAAACCTTCATCCTGATCGACAGCGGGTCTGATATAGAGGCGGAAGAAAGCCTCAATAAAACGGCCTCATTGTTTAGCGACAAAATACAGGAGGAATATTCAGCCAGCCTGGAGCATTTGAAGGGGTGTATCTTCCGACTCCGGGGCGAGCGTGAGATCGGGCGGCGTAACATCCTCTGGGCCAAGGCGGAAGAGGCTTTTAAAAAGAGTCTGAAATCACGAAGAAAAAAATTGGATATTAAATGGACTGAAACTTATTTTGAATACGGACTCCTCCTGCATAAACGGGGAAATAAAGCGAAAGCGGAGTCGATTTTTGGAGAAACGGTCAACAGCGCATTGCTCCTGGGTCACGGGGGTCTGAACGTACGACTCCTTAGAGAGATTCGCAAGATAGATCAAGTCTTTTCCCAATTCATTGAACGGGCTTTTACTTCAGCCCTCTTCAATGTCGAAGAGGTGGTGACCGCTTTTTTCAACCCCACCTCCCTCAAAAAATTTCAACCCCGGCGGCGGAAAGCTACAATCATGTTCGCGGATATACGAAATTTTGTTGGCATTACCGGTGATTTGCCGGATGAAGAGACGATAAATATGCTGAACGGATTCATGGATCATATTGTTTATGCAGTCAAATGTAATGAAGGGAAGGTCGACAAATTTATCGGTGATGCAGTCATGGCCATATTCGGGATCGAGGGAAACCCGGCAAAGGATTTAGGTTTGACCAACGCCATTAATGCCGCTATCGACGCTCAAAATTATATAAACGATTTCAACTCTGCCCGCATTTTAAGGAATCAAACCCAGATTTTTGTCAAGTTTACCATAAACAGCGGCGGTGTACTCTGGGGTATTTTTGGGACAAACCAGAGGCGAGATTTTACCTGTATCGGCGAGGTGATTAACATTGCCAGTCGCCTCGGGGGGGTAAATTTCCAGAATAGCCACCTCGATGAACCCAATCGGAATATCATCCTGGCGGCGTGTGAAACGCCTGAGACCCGAAAGGTATTGGAGAGGTACGAGACAGAAGATTTAGGTGAATTTTCAGTTAAAGGGGTAAAGAGAAAGATTCCGATTGTATATGTGTCCGGTCATTCCTCTTCGGGGTCGTAGGTGTGGGGGTCGGCCATTAGCAGGGGGTAAATCTTGAGACAGATCCAGGCATCGGTGGCGGCGTAGATTTTTTGTTTTCCCGATAAATTTGAATTGGCCCAGTTGGTGCGCTGGGAACTCTTGACCAGCCGACGCTTCAGGTAACGGGCGGTGAGGGCTCGGGCCCCGGTCTGGATGATGCCCTTTTGGGCCGCCAGATTGCACAAATCAATAAAACCGCCGACCCGGAATTTAGAGAAATCCTTTAATTTCTCCATATCCCCCTGAAGGCCGATGCCGATCTTCTTGATGTCCTCGTTAGCCAGGAAGTCCCACAGCGGGTGGGGAAATCCGTCTGCGATTGAGTGGAACAGATAGGCGGTGTTATCGGTGGCAATTTGAATCAACGAAATGGGATAGGCCACCCCTTTTTTAAAGGAGGGCCTGCTTTCGGTGTCGAACCCCACATATTCCTCCTGTTCCAGGTTCCCGATAATCTCTTTCGCCTGCGCCTCCTGGTCCACCAAAACCACTTCTCCATTAAAGCGGATAACGGGAAGGGCGTTGATGTAATCTCTGCTGAGCCTGTTTTCAGGTTTGGACTTCACTGTTCTATTTCCTTTGCGATCGCTGTCAAAACAATTCGACCTTTGCCCGCGGTACAACCGAAGGTCAATATAGTATGCTATGTTTTATTATACTCCGTAAAAAAATTTTTGACAACCCCTTTGGGGTTTTATTTTTCCCTTTCCTTTTGGGGTCAGTTATTATACAATGGGGATTCATGAAATTTCGGAGTATTCTTTACCTGGTTCTTCACGCCTGTCTGGTGGCGGCCGGCCATATTCTGCAGAAGGCGGTGCTGAATCACGGGGTGGACCGCTTTGTCTTTGCCTTTCTCCGTATTGCCAGCGGATTCTTCTTGATTACCCTGCTCTTGCTGTCAAAGCATTATCGGCCCCTGAAGATTATCAAGGCGAATGTCCGCCACTTTGTCATGCTGGGAATCTGTTACTCCGGCTGCGGCATTTTGATCAAGTTGTGGGGCCTGTCTTACACCACCGCCACCAATGCCGCGTTTATTATGTCCTTATCATCGGTGACGGCCGTGATGTTTGCCTACTTCCTGTTAAAGGAGACGGCCCCCCGGCATTTTTACGTCGTGGTAGCGATGATGATTGTCGGAGTCTACCTGGTTTCAACAAAGGGACAGAGTCTATTCCCCCAAAAAGGAGATCTCATCATACTGGGATTGGTGTTCCTGATCGGCTTCATGGACGTCTACGGCAAGAGGGTGCTGCGAGAGCTTTCGGTGCTGGCCACCTCCTTTGGCCGGGCCTTCTTCGGCATGATCTTTTTGGGCTCGCTGATTCCGGTCTTTGCCCCCCACGGTTTTTCCACCATCCCCGATTTTTACACCTGGCTGTTGATAACGGCCAACGGCCTGATTTTCGGCGGCAGCATACTGACTTTTTACAAGGCCCTGCAGGCCGAAGGGGCCTCCAATTCGGCCATGTTCGCCCTGCTGGTACCGGTGCTCACCGCCGGCCTGGGCAGAATCCTGCTGGCCGAGAGGCTGAGCCTGGTACAGGTGGCGGGCGGCCTGATCATTATTTCAGGTTCCCTGTTGATATCACGGATCAAGATCCAGCAGGGCAATCTCTGAGCGCCTGAGGGTTCATTCACCGATGATTTTCACCAGCAGCCGTTTCTTGCGTTTGCCGTCGAATTCGCCGTAGAAGATCTGCTCCCAGGGGCCGAAATCGAGTTTCCCCTTCGTAATGGCCGCCACCACTTCTCTGCCCATGATGGTCCGTTTCAGGTGGGCATCGGCATTGTCTTCATAGGTGTTGTGTTGATACCGGGAATAGGGTTTTTCCGGCGCCAGTTTCTCCAGCCAGAGTTCAAAATCGTTGTGTAAACCGGACTCATCGTCGTTGATGAATACGCTGGCGGTGATGTGCATGGCATTGCACAGGAGGAATCCCTCCTGGATGCCGCTCTCCCGCAGGCACTCCTGCACCATCGGCGTGATGTTGATCAATTCCCGCCGATTCCTCGTCTCAAACCACAACTCCTTGCGGTAACTCTTCATCGCTCTTTCCTCACCATGTTATTTTTATCTATTTTAATAGATAATGGCCCATTGATCAAGAGATAGGATTTTCAGGAGTTACCCCGAAAGATAGAGCCTGAATCCCCAAAACGTAGGTTAAATAAGGCTTTTAGACTTAATGCAGGTGCGGACGTGTGAATTTCAAAAAATGGGAGAGTTTCATGAAACACCGGGCAACCAGTAAGGGGAAAGCAAGCGGGATTATTGCTGTGCCGATAATACCATATTCAATATGAGTTCTGACCTGTCTGAACCGCTGTCCTACACTTTTCGTAGTGACTTTTCTAAATGATGTAATTTTCGACTATCCTCAATTTTCCCCACATTTTTCCTGAAGCAGCCGGGTATAAATTTTATTGTACAATTGATTCAGAAATTTTTCCACAAATCCATTTTGACCCGGAACAGAAGGCAACACAAAGAATATTTGGCCAGATTCGGACATTCCCAATAGTGTAGGTGTATAGTTTGGAATATATCTTGCAAACTTCCCTCGACCAATCAACTTAAACGCAGCCCCTGTTGATTGTCTTATCTCTTTGATATCACCTAATTCATTTTCCGGGATGATACCAGTCACTTTAAACTGGGCAGGTAACTGGTTTAAAACATTGATAATTTCGAGGCAAGGTGGGCAATCTCCCTTTGAAAAAAAAATGTATATATGAAAAGGAACCTCCACATCAGGATCTTCGAATCTCTCAATAGGAAAATTATCGTAAAGTTTCTCCTTATTGCCTTTATAGAGGAAACTTGCTAAAACAACGACAAGTACCGTCAAGAGAACAATGACATAATTCTTCATGCCGCTATTTTATATTTCAAAATTGAATAAGACTCATCGGCATCTTTGCCGACATATGTAACGAAGAAATATAACAGGCCGTCATCTTTTTTAAAATAGACAATATATGTATGTTGTGCTAAATCTGAAATTTCCAGTTCCTTTAGTAATTTCCCTTCGATATCATAAATTTGCAGCATCACCTTTTGGCTTGCGGTTTCTTTAGCCGTGGTGTCGTACAACAACCCAACATAATTCCGGCCGGCAAATATCCCTCTCACGAATGACATTTTACCCCTCTCTTCTTTTAACAAGCCTATATTTCTGGTTTTGTGGGCCTCTATCATTGCCTTTGATACAGAAGGTTTAATATATTGCGAAGTCTTTTCTCCAAAATGTTTGATTTTCCCCGTGGTTAGATTGATCTTAAAGATTTTTAGATCGCCTTCCCAGACAGAATAAGCATGGTTTTCCCCCCAATCACAAAAGTTAGTTAAACCGATAATTCTGATATCAAATTTGTTGCGCAATTCATTGCGATACTCCTGGACTGAATCGAATCCAAATTTCATCTCACTGGGCAATAAAAAAGTATATGTGTCGTCGGTTAAATTGCGAATATAGAGATCGTAAGGCCTCTCGTTTTTATCCTCTTTATAACCGGCAACCAGCAGTTTATTTCCCTTCAAACAAATAGAATATCCCAACTCCAATGATGTTGTTTCAGCCGTCAACTCTAAATCAGCCTGTCCACTGCGATTAAAAACAAAAAATTTCTTTTTCATAAAGTCCATTATAACTAACTTTTTTTTATCATACGTACATCCAAAAGGCATAAAAAACTCACCGGGGCCCGGGCCTTTCTTTCCCCACACTTTTAATAGTTTACCTTTATCGTCGAAAATTTTGATGTCACCGGCCTTAGAATCGGTTAAAAAAATAATATTATCCTCAGTTACACAGAAATAAGTCGGGCGTTGTAAAATAATGTCGCCTGTAGATATGTTAACCTTCTCGACAAATTTTAATTCTGCACCAAAGGCAAAACCAGTTAATATAAAAACTAATATAAAAATTTTTACTCTCACTTTTTCACTCCTTTTTAACCATCCCCCGTTATGATTTTTTAATTCCCTTTTTAGCAGTCTACATATTCTCTACACCAACATACATATTCCTGTAGACCGGAGCTCCATACCCAAACGCCTTCCCATATTTTGGGCTCTATGGGGTCACCTTCACCCGACAGCTTGACAGAAAAATTGGCTATGGAGATAAAAATTCCCGCACAAATGAGAATTAACATTAAAATTTTGACTGCTTTTTTCAACATCGAAGCCTCTTTTTTTTATTTTATAATGGACAAAAAGAATATCACAACGAAATTTTATTGTCAAGGAATTTTTCGCTTGCCAGAAGTTACAGGATTTGCTTAAACCATTGTATGAGAAAATCAGTAATACGCTTATTGCCGTGGGTTCGGAAAGGATAACATTTAACCGTCAATGACTAAAATTTACTCACGCACGAGTAAAATTCATCCAATTCAGGAGCCAACCATGTTTAAGTTTAAAGGGAGAGACAGAGAAGATAGGGTAAAACACATGGAATTAAAAGAAAACAGGACAGAGGAAAAGATGTCAGGGCTGGGTCACATAGAATATCTCGTTGGGATAGGTCAATTTAAAGAAATCGATCCCCAGCCTGGTAAAGAGCTGGTGGGCAAAGGTGTCGTAATATTGATCCATGCCTTTGGCTTTGCCGGTAATCGTTTGACAGGGGAATGAGACGACAATATATTTTGCCTTTAAAGAATTCAGTAATTTGTCACTGACGCTCTTTTCCTGCTGCTCAAGACAGGGTAACGTCTTGAGAAGAAACACCGTATCCGCCTCTATCTCCGGCAGGGTAACCAGGATGTCGGCACATTGGGCCCGGCAGCCGGGACCAAAATAAGCCAAAAAGCGATTCAGCAGAGCGATCAAACGGGTATCGATATCAAAGGCATGGTACTCGCTCCCGGGGTCCAGATTCATCCAGGGAACGGTCAGGGGGTTCAGGCCGCAGGCCAGGTCAACAATGCTTTTGGGCTTGCCGATCCGGCCGAAGAGGTCGGCATAAAATTCGGCGACGAAGGGGAGGCGTTCGGATGTAGATACACAAGACTCCATGATATCCAGGGCAACCGTTTTAAGTTCTTCGACATCCCCTTCACCACTCTCTAAATCCAGGTACTCCTGGATCTTGCCGATGTTCATCTTCTCGAAATAGGCACCGTAAACCTGGTGGAGTTTTTTCCTGGCCGCCTTCACCGCCTTTTTTTGCTTAAACCGTTTGGCCGCCCATAGGGAGATGCGGTAGAGGGTATCGTCACAGAGGTAGCGATACTTCTTGCTCTCCTTTAGATTTTGATAGATGGCGTCGATTTCACTCATTTCCGGCTCCTCCTTCGGTTCGGTTGACGACGGTCTGCCGCAGCATTGTCATCAAGCGGGAAAAAAACCTGAGATTGTGGATGGTGGCCAGCCGGTTCAACAGCGGTTCTTCGACCTTCAACAAATGGTGCAGATAGGCCCGGGAATAGCGGCCGCAGCAAAAACAGTCACAGTAGGGATCAACCGGCCCAAAATCCCGCACGTATCTCTCGTCCTGGATGTAGAGAAAATCGTAAAAATCCTTTGCCCCCAGTTCTATATTTTCCGGTTTATCGTTAAAGACATAGAGCCGCCGGTGGCGGGCATCCCGGCTGGGCAGCACGCAGTCGAAGAGGTTATAGCCCATGCCGAAGGCCCGGACGATGTTCTCCGGTTTGCCGATGCCCAGCCCGTGCAGGGGCAGGTGGGGCGGTACACTGCCGGCCACCATCTCCACCGCCTCCACCAGGCGGCCCTCCCGGTCAATGGGCCAACCGCCGTAGCCATAGCCGTCGAAGCCGATCTCCAATAGACTCCGGGCACACTGCTGTCTGAGTTCTTTGTGCTCTCCCCCCTGGATGACGGCAAACAGCAGGGGGCGGGGGCTGCCGGGTTCCCGGCTTTCCATTAGCCGCTCAAATTCCTCCTTGCATTTTCGGGCCCATGCGATCGTTAACTCTACGCTCCTTACCTGCAGACTGTAATCGGCCTGGGGATGGGTGCAGTAGTCGAGGCAAAACATGACATCCGCCCCGATCTGGAACTGTTTCTGGATACTCTTTTCCGGGGTCATCATCTTTCTTTTGCCCCCTCTGGCCAACCGGTATACAAATCCCCGGTCGCCGACACTGCCGGATTTTGGGGAGCCGTCGATAAATGAAAAGATCTGGAACCCCCCGGAATCTGAGAAGATGGGGCCCTCCCAGGCCATAAACCGGTGAATGCCGCCCTGTTTTTTAATAACCGACACCCCCGGATGGTTGGAGAGGTGGATCACATTCACCATTAACCCCTCGATGCCGCTCTCCCTGACATCCCTTGAGTCGATGGTGCGCACCGCGGCCCTGGTGGCATCCGGCAGGAAGGCCGGTAAGTTCAGACGCCCCTGCCGGGTATCCAGATGTTTTAACCGAAGAGTCTCCTCATTCATCTTCGCCCCGGATAAATTTGGGGTGATTACCGGCAATCACCACGGTCACTTCGCCCTTGATCTTTTTATTTTCAAACATTACCAATAGGTCTTTCAGGTATCCCCGCCGGATCTCCTCAAACATCTTGGTCAGATCGATGCAGACCGCGGCGGAACGATCCCCCAGGGTCTCCAGGGCGTCTTGCAGTAAACTTCTCAGCCGGTGAGGGGATTCAAAACAGATCAGGGTGTGGGGGGCCGCTTTTTCCAATTCAAAAAATTTCCGGCGCTGCTGTTTTTTACGGGGGGGGAAGCCCTTAAAGGTGAAACTGGAGGTGGGCAGGCCCGAGGCCAGCAGCGCCGCGGTCACCGCATCGGCACCGGGGATGACCCGCACCCGGTAACCCAGTTTGACGGCCTCCGCTATGATGCGATAGCCGGGATCGCTGATGCCCGGGGTGCCGGCATCGCTGCAGAGGGCCACCGACCGGCCCTCTGCCAGCAATTTTAATATCTTCCGGCCGGCCGCCGCCTCGTTGTGTTCGTGGTAGGAAAAGAAGATCTTCGGCGGGGAGATCTCATACTTAGAAAATATCTTCCGGGTCTGGCGGGTGTCCTCGCAGGCCAGCGCCTCGACGGCCCCCAGGATCTCGACGGCCCGGTGGCCGATGTCGCCGAGATTGCCGATGGGGGTGGCGACAATATATAAAACGGCCTCTTTGTTATCGATCTCCATAGGCTCTATTTTAACCCATTCTCCCCGCTAATAAAACACCCTTTTTTAGCAAATTTTTTCGGCGGCCCTCAACCTGGCCGAGCGGGCCCGGGGATTTGTGGAGAGTTCCCCGTCCCCGGGGGTTAACGGTTTGGGGGTCAGGATTTTGATCAGGCCGCCATCTCTGGCGGTTTTTAATACCGACTTGGCGATCCGGTCTTCCAGGGAGTGAAAGGCGATACTTACAATCCTGGCGCCCGGCTTCATGGCGTCGATGAGTCTCTGGAAGAACGGCTCCAGCCCGGTCAACTCCCGGTTGACTTCGATGCGGATCGCCTGGAACACCCGGGCCAGGGGGTCCATGGTGGGCCGCCGGGGCAGGATGCGCCGGACAATTTCCTTTAGGTCGGCGGTGGTCTCTATCTCCCGCTGCTTGCGGTGAAACACGATTTGTTGGCAGACCCTTGCCGGGTTCTTCAATTCGCCGTACTCTTTAAACACGGCAAACAGGGCGTCATAGGAGTAGTGATTGACCACCTGCCGGGCGGTGAGGGGCTGGCGGCTGTCCATCCTCATGTCCAGCGGCGCCGGCCGGGCATAGGAAAACCCCTTATGGGGACTGTCCAGTTGAAAGGAGGAGACCCCCAGGTCGAAGAGGAAGCCGTCGATGCGGGGGACGGCAATGGGGAGTGACTCGATCTGCTTGAAGTCCGCCTGAAACAAGCTGAACCGGCCCGAAAAGGGGGCCAGTCTCTCTTCGGCAGTTGCCAGCGACTCGCCGTCCCTGTCGGTTCCGTACACATAATTATTGCCATTGGCAGCCAAAATGGCCCGGCTGTGGCCCCCCAATCCCACCGTACCGTCAAAGAAGACGCCGCCCCGTGCCGCCGTTAGAATCTCGACCACTTCCCCTTCCAGCACCGGCAGGTGCGCCTTAACAGAACTAATTTCAATGTCCTCGTTCTCGTTAACCATCTGCCTATTATACCAGATTTACCGCCCAAAAATCTTCCGCTGAGCGGGGGCTTGCGTTAATGGCTCATTTGGTGTAAAAAGAGGGGGTGAAAAGACAGGTTGGAATTTTGTTTTTCATCTTTTGGGGAGCGGTTCACTACATATGCAGCGAAACGGGGACTATCCGCTTCGAGCGTATCTCCATCGAGCAGGGATTGTCGCAGAGCATCGTAGAGTGTATGCTCCAGGACAGCCGGGGATTTTTGTGGTTCGGCACCGAGGATGGTCTCAACAAGTACGACGGCTATGAGTTTACGGTGTTTAAGGAGAAGCCCGGTGATCCCAACGGCTTGAGCCACGACAACATCCTGTGCATTCATGAAGACCGGTACGGCATCCTCTGGATCGGGACGTTTTATGGGGGACTCACCCGCTTTGATCCCCGTAAGGAACGGTTCAGCCACTACCGCCGAGACCCCCATGACCCGGCCAGCCTGGGCAGCGATGTGGTGAGAGCCATTTGTGAATGTAGAGACCGATCCGGGGTACTGTGGATCGGCACGGACGGCGGGTTAAACCGTTTTGATCGAGAGACGAAACGGTTCAGACGCTTTGTCCACCAACCCGGCAATCCCGACAGCTTGAGCCACGACGAAGTCTATGCGCTCTACGAAGACCGATCGGGGCGGCTGTGGGTGGGCACCAACGGCGGCGGGCTGAATCGGTTTGATCCAAAAACCGGGGTATTTAGCCATTATCGGGCCGGGCCAGACGATGGCCGCAGCTTAAGCCACGATCACGTTTTGTCTATCCATGAAGACCGGTTTGGCCTGCTGTGGATCGGCACCAACGGCGGCGGGCTGAATCGACTGGATCCGGAAACGGGGCTTTTCAGGCATTATCGATCCGAGCCGGCTAACCGGCACAGCTTAAGCCACGACATCGTCAGGGCCATCTACGAGGATCAAAGCGGGGTGCTCTGGATCGGTACCGACGGCGGACTAAATCGATTGGAGCGGCAGACGAACACATTTACCGTGTATAAAAACAATCCCAATGATCCCCACAGCCTGAGCCACGACGAGATTCACTCGATTTACGAGGACCGGTCGGGGGTGCTGTGGGTCGGTACGTACGGCGGCGGCGTCAATAAATTTATCGGCCAAAACAGGAAATTTCTCCACTACCGGGCCGACCCCGACGATGCCAACAGCCTGGGCCACAATATTGTCTGGTCGATCTATGAAGACCGCTTGGGGGTACTGTGGATCGGAACACACGGCGGCGGATTGGACCGGTTTGACCGCAAAGCGAACCGGTTCACCCATTACCGGGCCGATCCCCACAATCCGCTGAGCCTGAGCAACGATAAAGTCAGGGTGGTTTTTGAAGATCGCCGGGGGACATTCTGGATCGGCACCAACGGCGGGGGATTGAACCGATTCCACAAGGATACCGAAACCTTCAGCCATTTTAGGCATATCCCCGCTGATCCCGGCAGCCTGAGTCACGACGAGATTCGCTGCATTTACGAAGATCGCTCCGGGGTGCTGTGGATCGGCACCCACGGCGGCGGGCTGAACAGACTGAACCGGGACCTGGGGTCATTTACCCGCTACCAGGCCAGTGACCTCGACCCCAACAGCCTGGGCAACGATGTGGTGCGGTCTATCACCGAAGATCCGCCGGGAGTATTGTGGCTCGGCACCTACGGCGGCGGTCTCAATACACTTGAGATAGAAAAAGAGACATTCACCCATTACCGGGCCGACCCCAAAGACCCCGACAGTTTGAGTAACGACTATATATTTTGCCTCTACAAAGACAGGGCGGGGGTACTGTGGATCGGCACCGAGGGCGGACTCAACCGGTTTAACCGCAATGACGGGACCTTCTCCCATGTCGACATGAGCCACGGCCTGGCGGACGACACCATCTACGGCATCCTGGAGGATGATCAGGGTTACCTCTGGCTCAGCACCAACAACGGCCTGTCTAAATTTGATCCCCGGGCAAAAACGTTTAAGAACTATCATGCCGTCGATGGGCTGCAGAGCAATGAATTTAACGGGGGATCGTATTTTAAAAGCAGCAGCGGGGAACTGTTTTTCGGCGGCATCAACGGTTTTAACGCCTTCTACCCCGAAACCATCAAAGACAATCCCCACATTCCCCCGGTGGTCATCACCTCGTTCCAGAAGCTGAACAAGAGGGTCGAACTGGAGCGACCGGTCTCAGAGATAAAAGCGCTGACCCTATCGTACAAGGACTATTTCTTCTCCTTTGAATTTGCGGCATTGGATTACACGATTCCCCGGAAAAACCAGTATGCCTTCAAAATGGAGGGGCTGGATGAAGATTGGATTTATACCGATTCCCATAAACGCTTCGCCTCTTACACGACGCTGGCCCCGGGCAAGTATACGTTCCGGGTCAAGGGATCGAACAACGACGGCATCTGGAACGAGGCGGGGGCCTCGATCGACATCACCATCACCCCCCCCTTCTGGCAGACCTGGTGGTTCAGGGGCTTGTCCCTGCTAACGATCCTGTTGACTTCCTGGGCCCTCTACCGGAAGAAGATGAGAAATCTATTCCTGAAGACCCGTATGGAGACCGAACTTAAGGCGGCCCACCACGCCCAGATGTCCATCATGCCCCAGCAGGGCCCGGAAATCGCCGGTTTCAATATTTCCGGGGTGTGTATGCCCGCCAATGAAGTGGGAGGAGATTTTTTCGACTACCTGTGGCTGGACGAGGACGATACCCGTTTCGGCATCGTGCTGGGGGACGTGTCGGGCAAGGCCATGAATGCGGCCATGACCGCTGTTATGGCAGACGGTATCATCTTCGCCAAGGCATCGGAGACCAACTCCATCACGGCGATCATGACCCGGCTCAACGACTCTCTCTACCATAAGACTAATAAACGGGTCTTCACCGCCCTGTTAATCGTCTCTATTAATAAAAATACCAGAGAGATGACCTTTACCAATGCCGGCCTGCCGGAGCCCATTTTGCTGACCGGCGGTTCGCTTGAGGTCTTGAAGACAGGGGGCTCAAGGTTGCCCCTGGGGCTTGACAAGAAGAGCCGGTTTCGGGAGAAAAGAGTTCGACTTCAGCCGGGAGATACCGTTGTACTTTTTACCGACGGTATTTATGAGTCCTGGGATCTTCAGTATGAGTTTTACGGGAAAGAGAGGCTGGAAAGCCTGCTCCGGCAGCCGGATACGGTCCGGTTGTCGGCCGGAGAAATGATCGAAAAGATAATGGCCGACATCAGGAAGTTCTCCGACGGCGCCGACCAGCACGACGACATGACGGTAGTCATCATCAAAGTCCTCTAACATTTCTCTTCCACGTTATCATTTGTCGGCAAAGATCTTGAAAAAAGCGCCCGACGAATATGCCTTCCAAAATTCATCTGATTTTGGGGAAAACTCCTGGGGTCAAAATAGCAGCAAATGTAGGGGACGCAGATTCTCTCGCCCCTCCCTCAGACCCTTCCCCCATCTATTTTTTACATCCCTCCCCCATTCCACCATTCCATCACTCCAATATTCCATCAGTCCCGTTCGTTTAGACCCTACCTTTCGCCTCTCCCGTTCCGATCCCGGAGAACTAACGGGAAAAATGCTAAGCCACATGTTTTTGGCCTATAATTACGGTGAAGGATAATCTCATGGGTTTGACAATAAAGAAAGAGCAAGTTCCTTTAACATTAAATTCAGATGGCGTTATGCGGATCGGCGGTACGCGGGTAACCCTCGATACCGTGATCGCCGCTTTCCGGGAGGGGGCGACCGCCGAAGAAATTGTGTATCGATATCCGTCTCTTCATCTGGCCGATGTTTACGCTGTCCTGAGTTACTACCTGCGGCAGCAGCCGGAGGTGGATGCCTATTTACATCAACGCCGTAAGATTGCCGAACAGGTTCGCCAGCAAAACCAGGACCGCTTTAACCCTCACAACATCCGGGAACGTCTACTATCCCGCCAGGCCAAAGCGGCTATATCCCACTAAAATAAGGAACAAAAAACAGGACAGACGTAGAATACGCCCCCATGGCCGGCCGGGCCTTTTGTTTTGCACCGTTTTGGGTAACGAAAGGGAAGGGCAGGATGACCACATCGCCCCGTTTATAATTCATAAATATCTTCCTCTGGGTGATCCCATATTTTTTTCAAGGATTCTTGCTGAAGCATTAAGGATTCTTCATCGACCCCTGATTCGACTCGGTCTGTGTATTTCAGGCTTAGATAGGCGGCATAATCCAGCAGTTCTCCGACTTTTGACTCCGGCAATCGATCAATAATATGATCGATCTTTGTTTTATACTCCTGAATACTTAACATAAAAACCTCTCATTTCTCATTAATCAACTCTATCACCCGGAAACATGATGTTTTTACTCCAGGAAACAAAATCTCGACTGTCCCCCAATCCCGCACTATGTGAAACAATCAAAAAAATAGATTAAGTGGTCGCGGGAAAGGGAGGCGGGGGAATTTTTTACCGAAGGCATTAATTGAGAGGGTCTATGGTTTTATAGCCAATATTTTCTAAGATGTTGCCGAGATTGGTATCGGAAGTCACAAAAACCCAATCATCATCACAAATTAAGCTAAAGGCACCCAGATGCAGGGCATCTAATGCCCTGAGACCGTATCCCTTCCCATACTCTTTCAATTGCAGAGGTGTCGAAAAATAAATTCATATCCGATCTTCCCTCTGTGATAAGATGTCTTCTGCCAATGATCCCTTGCAGTGTTTGAGAGCCTCTCTAACCTTTAGATATGCAGTCTTAGGGGGCCTGGAAGGGAAGTCATTTTCATGGTTTTTTAGAGAGAGTATCAGGTTGTAAACTTTTACAATTTCGTTTGGTTTTAAATGATTTAACTCTTCTATTGTCCGTTCTCTAACCTTCATAAAATACCTCTCTTATTCTTCAATCATGTGGTTACCCGAAACTTAATGTTAATACTACTTTTCAAATTTGTCAACTTTAACCCACGGATTTTAGCTCTACCTTTTGCCTGTCCCATTCCGATCCCACAATTTCAAATTTTATGATCTCCGGGTATGTTAAAGCGGCTCTATCCTTTAAATGAACCGGTAATTCTGCCCGCAGTCGTTTGCCATTAATGTGAAAGGGTGCGTTCACTTTTAGAGAGGAAGCGCCCGTTATTTATCTTAGTCCCCGCGGCTCTGCAGCGGTATGGAATGGTGTAATATCGGCATAGTGGAATGTTAAAATGGCGGGTGTGACAGGTAGATTGGAGGAGGAGGCAAAGATATCGGGATAACCGGGGCCGGTCATGATCCCCTGATCTCCAATGTTGACCCTTTGGGCGCCTATGTTGACCCCTGGATCTCCGGTATCGACCCTTTTGGCTCCGATATCACCCCTGGAGGGCACCGGTATCACCCCTTTTGGCCCCGATATCACCCCTAGGGGGCACCGGTATC
>CBFDCR010000097.1:0-17785 GCA_965603365.1 uncultured bacterium | reverse complement strand
TAATTTTAACCTCCATGTTTACCGATTGGGCGGCAGCCCATTCACAGGCCACGTTGTCGGAATTGAGAATGGACAGAATTTTTGGCATGTCCCCTTTTCATACCTTAAAAATAAAACATCCCGGGAGGTAAAAGGATTATAGTGTTAAGACCGACGGCAACTGGAGCGGCTGTTGTCTTGGCCGTCAGCCGCAGTTACATACGGTATCGGCGATCCATGACTGTTTTACCGCCTGATTGTAGGCATTGTCACCGAGGCCGAAATTGCAGGCGCAGTGATCGATACCGCCCTTTGCCCGTTCCAGGTTGGCAACGGTCAATTTGGTCAATTTGATTTTCTTGTTCATCATATACCTCCTTTTTCTTCATTTTTTGTTACGAATCGCGTGCCGAAAACGAATTATTCATTTATTTTCCCGGGATGTTTTATTTCTTGCCTTTGACGCTCATAGACGAAGGCTTGACTCAATTTCACGCCAAAAATTGTAACACAACAAAAATATAGAAGCAAGGGCAAGACAGATCAACGATGCCCCTTTTTAAACCTCCTTTAACAACTGCCCCCAGGCCTTCCGATGAAATATCGAGGAGTTTACCCGATCCAATTCCTTGCCGATTCTCGTCAGAAAGCTCGCCCTCCCTTCTTCGCCAAACAGAATCAACAGGCTGTGGGCAAATTCAATGAAGTTAACGATATAAATATTCTGACCGCTGGTAAATTCACTTTTTATTTTTTCTTCAATTTCCCTCATATTGTTTTGTTCGATTCCCCTCTCGGCAATGAATAATATCTCTTTAATCTTCCGTGCCCTTGCCGTATCCAGTTTTGATTCCAGTTGGATCAGGGTCAATGCCCTATCCTTTACTTCCACCAATAGAACGACTCTCCCATCCGCATAACACTCTATGTCGGCAGCCATCCCGGAAGAGCTGTCGGCGGCGTTAACCCTTTCCCGTCTGATCTCTTCAAATAGTCCAAAGCGGTCGGCAATTTCCTGAAAGAGTGCCGTAGTAACCGCCTCGATGCGGTCGCCGCCGGAACTTTCGGCAACAAAAGTATTGATCAATTGTATCGTTTTGTCCAGGCTGATCCTGTTGGGGGTTGGATAAAGGACTTCGACCTCCGCCATCATTCTAAATATTTCCGCCAACACCTGTTTGAACGCACTTTCTGTAAAGTATGGTTCGTCTGCCTGCTCTACAAATTCCAGGACCTTCACCAATTTTCGCCAATCTTCCTTGTTTTTTTGCCTCTTTTCATACTCCAGGGTTACCGAGGGGCATCTTAAGGGATTATTTACATAAGGCTCCGCTGAGCCGCCGAGGACATTGTGATTCGCTTTATCAAAAGGCACCACTACTTTATGGGCGATCGTGCGCGCGTCAAAGGCACCGGCTTTACCGTATGAAGCCTGCAAAGACCGGCAATCCCGTGATTGTTCAACCGCCTTACTCAACAACTGAGTGGGCAGCACATAATGATAAGATTTGGTGGTGCTATTGAGACAGTCGACTATCAATGACTTTAAGTCCCGATGCTCTTCACCCAGGAAATCTTTCAGGTTCTCCCGGGCCATCATATTAATTTTTTGCCATTTTTCCTCTAAATATTCACGACAATAGTCAACGAAATTTTCAGTGCCTGGTATCATCTTTCTTATTTTTCAATAGTTTGTCCAGAGTATCTCTGTTCTATCTGATTTAATCGACAATGCCTTTTTGGTTTTGGCAACATGTACATTCCAACCTTCGTACAACTCATCCAGCAGGTCGCATCGGTAGCCGGAAAGCGCGACCTTGCCTCTACAGCCATTCAACACCCTTGCCAATTTATGGTGCTCCTCGTCTGTCATTTCGTATTGGTAAGCATTCCGATCTCCCCTCGAATCGTGAGGATACGGCGGGTCACAATAGAAGAGGGTGTCGGGGCTGTCATACCTTTTGATGACCTCTAAGGCGTCATCGTTCTCAATCTGCACCCTCAGCAGTCGGCTGGCAATATATTCCAACCCCTCTACGCTTCCCAGCCATCTGGAGACAGCACCCGCCATCCCCGCCCGGGAAGTCTTCAGGCAGTTGGCCCACCTACCCACCGAGGCGGTCTGGGCCAGACCGGTCCTGACCTGCCGGGCCCGGATAAAAAATCTCCTGGCCCTCTCCAGATCGGATAAATATTGGCCATTGTTCTTCGATTCGATGGCGCTTCTGAACTCTTCCCGGGAAAAGGGAGTCATGCCGATGGCACGGATAAGCGCATCTTTCTGATCCCTCAACACCCTGAAAAAGTTCACCACCTCGCCGTCGATGTCGTTATAGGTCTCCACCTCAGAGGGTTCCCGATTCAACAAGACCGCCGCAGAACCGGCAAAGGGTTCGCAGTAGTGTAATGCCCTGGGAAGCAGAGGCAGCAGCCAGTTCAAATGGCTGTACTTGCCCCCATACCAGCCGAAAGCGATCAACTTCTTCTTTCGCCTACTCACCGGGGTTACACTGCCATATTCAACATACGCAATCGACATCTTTTCCTCTTCAATATATTTATACCCCGATACCCCCCATAAATCAAGTAGCCACCCCCAAATAACAAAAATTTTATAAATTATTCCCTGTATTCGTCCCTGTCGTAGAAGACCAGGTAGCCGTCCGAACTTCCGGTAACCAGGACCCGCCCTCCTTCGGAGTACTGCAGCGCCTTTACCCCATCGCCGAGTGTGCGAAGTCCCATAATGCCGGTACTCCACATACCCTGGATTGATCTCCCTTTGTTTACGTCGTAAATTCCAACCGGTTGGGGCAGTGTACAGCCGACTGCAAGCTCCCTGCCATCCGGGGAAAAACAGAGCGCAAAAATGGAATCCGTTATCGTGCCAATCTTCCGAATCGGCTTTAACGTCGATGAGTCAAGCAAGATGACCCTGGTCAATACTTCCGAATCATTGGTATGCAAATCAATGGCGATGGCGATCATTGAGTAATCGGCAGAAACGGCCAGGGCACATACCGGCCCACTGAAATTCGTACGCGAAACAATGGGTGTTCTGCGGTCTACATCCCAGACATGTACGGCACGATCCGAACCGCCCGATACCAGCCGGTGAGGATTCCCCAGGAACGCAACCTGGAATTTAAAGTCCTTATTCTCGTTGGCTGTGTACAACCTCAATGAGCCCGACTGTTCGAGGGTGGGTACCGACAGGATCAAAACCTCGCCGGTGGACAATGAAACCGCGGCACGGCTCCCGTCAGGGGAAACGGCCATCTGGTTGATCCATTTCTCACGGGGTATCGAAAGGGAGGCCATACGGCTGCCGTCACCCCTGCCGATATCCCAGGCGGTTATGCGGTGGTCTGCCTCTGATGACAGGTGGGCGCACACCACGAATCGGTCCCGGGATCCGAAGCCCAATCCCACGACCCGAGCATCCTCTTCCAGCTCGATGGTGAAACCGGTTTCCTGACCGCTGAAAAAGACCCTATCCGCTCCGACGGCCAGCCATTTCCCATTACCACTCAGAGCCAGGGCACCAACCGGTGCTCCCAACTTTTCGAAATCGGTGCTTATCCGGGGAAACTTTGCGGGCTTCTTCTCGGAGCAGCCCGGGATAACAAGCAGGGCAAGCCCCAGCACCCCAATAATCACGATTAGACGTGCCATTTAACAGCCTCCTTTCAACCTGTATATGCGCCGCCGCTGCGCGTCGAACACCAAAAGCCCGTCGTCCGTTACCCGGAGCTTTCCGCCGATCCCCAGTACCACTGGAAGAGCAATGCCCCCGCCCAGAACATAGACCGTGTCCGAAGTGGAGAAATAGAGAGTCGAATCCACCAGTACCAGCCCCAGGATATCGTCGTCCACCCCCGGCATACTAAGAACCAAAATAGGATATCCCGGCTCCAACAGCCTGAACAGCGAGCGTCCCACAGCAAACCAGGTCTGCCGTTTGTTCGACGCTGCCGCGGCAATAGGCTGCGGTGAACCGCAGAGTGGCCTCGCTTTCCCACCGGGGTCGATCTCCACTAAGGCAAAATATCGCCGCGTTCCCTCACCGGCATCCCTTGCCAGGCCTGAGAACAGCAGTCCACCATCGCTGGTGGCGATAAGATCAGCATCGAGTAAGGGGCAATTTCCAGCTTCGGCCAGCCCTCTGTCGGTCACATGGGCAATGCGGTCATCAACTGTCACAACAACCACCGTATCATCTACGACGCAGAAACTTCGCACCCGGTCATCCTTGCCGGTGAGCGGTTTCCCGCCAACCAGGTCGTAGAGTCCTTCATCGGCAAGCAAGATAACACCGCCCCCTGACATAACATCGAATGCCCCCCATTGCCGTTCTTTCAGAGAACGGTGTCGCGGCAGTGACTCTACTATCGTTCCCGGAGCGCAGACAAGTTCTTCAGATGGGCCGGCAGCGGGGCGGAACATGAAGAGGTAAACGCCAAGAGCCGCAATAGACAATACTATCACGGCGAAAAGTAAAGGGGCTCCAATTTTACCGAAACGGTTGTCTTCACCGCTCAACCGTGCCCCAATGGATATCCATCGGCACCTACTCATTTCCGACTCTCCTCTATCCGCTGCTCCCTGACGGCGCGTTCCATCTGTTTCCTGACCGCGCCGGAGCCTTCCTTTATCGCAGCAGAACCGGTCTGGGATACTCCCCAGGCTGCGTTCCAGTCGATCATCTCGGTCATGGCCCGGCGCTGTGTCCTGCCCAGAACCTGGCGGTCCGCCCTGGGAAGCGTCCTGGCCAGCCGTGCACCGATCCCCCGAACCGGCTTGGCGGCATATCCGGCAGCCAATTCAGCCAGTCCGGCGACCATCGCTTTGGCGGTCCCCAACGACTCGAAGGTGAATCCCAAACCGGAGCGGGGCATGCTTTCACCGGCCTCAATCATGGCGCGGCGAAGCGCATCATAGCCTGGATCACCGGCTCGCAGCCGGCCTTCTTTTTTCAGGCGTGCCAACGCTGCGGCGTAGTCGCCTATCAGCAGAATCTTGCGCTGCAACTGTTCGGTTCGTCCATCCATTCCCGCGCCCAGGATATCCGCGGCTGTTATGATCCCAGCGCCTGGGCCGGAAAGATAGCTATACCCCATGCGTTTCAAGATCTCAAGCCCGGCAAAGCTGCCCAGGGACATCAACACCTCCTTGCCCGCATCTGCCCGATGTGACTTTCCCGTGACTGGGGTGCCGGAAGTGCTGTGCGGAACAATCTCTGCCAGGATAAGCGCCCGAATAGAGATCTTCTCACACCCAGCAATAAACGCTGCCACGTCCTCTGTAAGTTTCTGGCGGCGTATGTCCAGGTAAGGCTGGCGACTTGCCAGATCCATTGCCTCTTGCCTGAGCTGCCGTTCCCTGCCCATTACCCCATCCCGGCGGGTCAGAAGACGTCGGCGGCTATCATTGAGGCGGGACAACCATGAGTTCAGCCTTCGGACTTCCTCATTGTATCGCTCTATGGCTGTCCGGTTTGAAGAATCGGGCGGGAACCTCTTATGCTCCAAAACCCGCTTGTCATGAAGTTGGAATTCGAGCAGAAGCTTCCGTTCATCCTCTGCGTAAGACTGCTTATAGCCATCGAGTTTTTTCTGTCCGGACTCAAGAGCCTTGGCCATGAATTCCTGTGTTTTCTCATCGGACTCCAGGGCAAAGGCACGTTCCTTCAACTCAACTGCTTGCCGCTGTAAAGTGCCCCTGGTTGCCACCAATCGACTCAACTCAGAGGAAATCCGCCGGGGCAGGTCTTTATCGGAATAATTATTACCAAAACGTTCCCGAAGGGCGGTCACCACTTTCTGGAACCGCTGGGTGAGCGGACGCAGGGCATTCTGGACTGACTCTACATCCGACTGCGCTTTTATAGAATCGCCGCAAAGCAGGATCAATAAGAGCAGCCAAAGTAAAGGTGGCCTGTATTTCGCATTGCCATCCTTTGTGATCCGTGGAGAATCACAGCCTGCCGTCGAGTGAATCATGTTTATCGATAATCCTCTTTCTGCAAAGATATTGTTTAATGGATTAAAAGTACCATATCAAAAGAAATAATTCAAGAAAAAATTTCCGTTTTGCAATTTGCCGTGATGCTGTGTTAAAATAATCTCCGATGCCCATCTGGCTGCTTGTCTCCGCTGTCATTGCCCCCGCCATCTTCTGGATCGGCTATTTTTACTACAAGGACCGGTTCAGGCCGGAGCCCCTGGTTAATATGGGGCTGACCTATATCCTGGGATTTGGCTCTGGCTATGCCTGCTATAAATTTTATGGGCTGCTGCCCCTGCTGGGGATTCCGGCGGACCCCAGCGGCCTGATGGAGGGCCAGGGCCTGTTATTTTTCGGCTATTGTATTGGCGTGGTGGGAGTGGTGGAGGAGTTGTTTAAATTTATGCCCTTTATACCGATTATCCTGATCTTTAAGGAGTTTGACGAGGAGATCGACGGCATCATCTACGCCTCGGTATTGGCCCTGGGCTTTGCCAGCCTTGAGAACCTACACCATCTGCTCTACTTAAGGGGCTTTGAACTGTTTGGCCGTGCCTTAGCCACTCCCCTGACCCACACGGTGTTTGCCTCCATCTGGGGCTATATGGTGGGGCGGGCCCGGCTGGCCCAAAAGCCCCTGTTTGGGGCTGCTTTAATCGGCCTGCTGATCTCTTCTCTAGGTCACGGGATATTCGATTTCCTGACCCTGTCGGTCTCCTTGCGGTTGGCTGCCGCCGGCCTGATTTTAGTGATCTGGTGCTGGCGCATCTACCTGATCGAAAAGCTGCATAAAACTACAAGCGGGAGCTAAGCTCTCTCTTTTTGGTAGTCGGTGTTAACCGCGCAGTAGACCTGGGGGTCGCCGGTGGTCCAGAAGGTGCAGGAATTGCAGTGCTTACACTGCCTGATTTCGGCTTCCCGGCCTTCGGCGGATTTCTTCACGATATCGGGGTCTGCCATCTGGGCCCGGCCCATGGCACATAAATCGGCCTTGCCGTCGGCAATGATGGCCTCTGCTGCTCCCAGGGACAATATAGAACCTACTGCACATACCGGAACCGAGGTGAATGGTTTGATCCGGCCGGCAATATCGGCATGGGGCGCCATTCCCAGGGATTGGGGGGGCACGATGCGCTCCATCGATTCATACACCCCGGCAGCCACATTGAGCATATCGATGCCGGCTGCCTCAAACAGCGGTACGATGTCCTCGAAATCGGTGGGCTTTAAGCCGCCGTCCACGAACTCGTCGCCGCTGACCCGGACGCATATGGCGATGTTATTGTTCAGCCTGGCCCGGATGCCCTCGATGATCTCCACAATCAACCGGGCCCGGTTTTCCACACTGCCGCCGTAGAGATCGGTGCGCGTGTTGGAGTAGGGGGAGAGGAATTCGTTCAGCAGGTAACCGTGGCAGGCATGAACCTCCACCACTTCAGCCCCTGCCTGGGCCGACCGTTCGGCTGCAGCAATAAAGGCCTGCCGGAGGTGCTCGATATCCGGAAGGGTCATCTCCCGGACTTTGTATTCGGGGTCGTACTGCGACATCACCGGACGATCTGATGGCGCTGGGGGCCATCAGGGTATCGCCGGAGACCGAGGTGGATGACTGGCGGCCGTAGTGGACGATTTGAATGGCCGGTACTGCGCCGAGTCCTTTGATGGCGGCAAACAGTTTTGTCAATCCCGGCACCGCTGCATCGGTATCCACCCGCATGACCCGGTCAAAGGGTATACCGTCGCCGCTCACCGTGGCGGCCCCGGTAAAAATGAGGCCGCAGCCTCCTCTGGCCAGGTCGGTATAGTATTTCACCAGTTTGTCCGACACCGTGCCGTCGGTGTTGGCATAGTTCAACTGCCAGGCCGGATAAACCACCCGGTTGGGCAGATTGACCGGGCCGATTTTACATTCACTCAATACCTGCCGATACCGCCCGTCTCCTTTTTCAACGTTTACCACTTCATTCATGTAATCCTCCTTTATTCAATATTCAATATTCAACATTCAACGTTCAACGTTCAACGTTCAACCGTACTTTTTTTTTACGAAATCCTTTCCATTAAGTTTTTACATTATTTAAATTTAGAGTGGTCAAGTGGTCGAGTGGCCAGAAAAGGACAGGCTTTTTCACCTGTCCCCTTCCGGGCTCTCTGAAAAACATTAGTGAAAACGATATGCACGCCGCTATGTTGAATGCAGAAATATAGGCAAAGAATTGAAAATATTACAAATTAATGTTATATTCTGATCATGGATGTCCGGAAACAGGTTGAATATTGGGAAATATCCGCGAAACATGATCTCGAGACAGCCAAATCCCTCATAAGATCCAGAAAATACGACTGGGCACTCTTCGTAGCCCACCTTGTGCTGGAAAAGATTTTAAAAGCCCTATACGCTCAGGAAAAAGAGGCATTTCCTCCTAAAACCCATAATTTAGTAACCCTCTTAAGGGAAATCGGGATTGCAATAAGCGAAGAGGAGTACGATTTCTTCGAAGAGGTAAATACTTTTAATATCTCCACGAGATATCCAGATGAACAATTTAAATTCTATAAACTTTGTACTAAAAAGTTTACATTAGAAAAATTTAACGAAATTGAGGATAAATATCGATGGCTGAAGAAAAAGCTGAAGTGATAGAGACGATCAAGAGATTGGTCGAGGTTTTGAAACGAAACAACATCAATATAGCGGAAGCCTATCTGTTTGGTTCTTATGCCCAGGGGCGACCTTCAAAGTACAGCGATATCGATGTGGCACTTATATCCGACGACCTCAGTGGGGTCAGGTATCTGGATATTAAAAGGATCGGCCGGATGGTACGACAGCTCGATTACCGCATCGAGGCCCATACCTTTACCCACTCCGACAAAGAGGAATCCATGTTCCTTGACGAAATCATCCGCACCGGTATCCGGGTAGCCTGAGGTTATATCATTATTCTCACTATCCCAAACTAACGATACTACCCCCCCTGAAAGCCCAATCTGCTGCCTTTAAAAAACTTACAGATACAACAAATATCCAGGGTGCTTTTCCTTATATCGGATTGAAAGGGGGAGTTATCGGGGACAGACAAAATTTTTGGTTATGGGTGGGTGGGGTCGGGGGCGCTGTCCCCCCCCCCCTACATACTCGAAGGGGGTACGTTAAATCACCGATGTTGAGGGTTGGGGGGGGATCGATGTGAGGGCTGGTCGGTGGGTGGTGAGACATCTTCGACCGTCAGATCGCCGATGTATTCCAGGAAGGACTCCTTGACCTCTTCGTTGGGGTAGGAGAGCCGGTAAATACTCTGGGTGGAGGAGATGGGTTTGATCTCCTTGATCGTTAGATAACCGGTCTGAAATAGTAGGGCAAACACATTGATACGCTCGATCTCAAAGGCATCCAGGATCAATTCATTGGTCTCGTAATCTTCAATACGCTGCACATCGATAATAGCCGTTGTACCACCGCCTGATGTCTTCAACCGACTGCCCTTTCAGCCTGTCTTTAAAGTAGTGCAGCAGTTCGTCATGCGTATAGCCCAATATGGTGGAAAACCGGTCATCCACGGTGATGTCGTCCAGGGCAAAAATTTGGGCTGTCCCCTTGCCGGTGGGGAATTTTAAATATTTTAGGTGGGGGTTATAGAAGTTGACTTTTTGGAGGTTTTAAACTATTATTGGGGTGGAGAAAAAAATGGCGACGGCGATGAACCGACCGGAGATCGAAAAATACGTTTTAGAAGTGGTGGAGAGCCGCCTCAACCGGGCCCTGGAAGAGTATATTGAGCGGAATGAGGTGAGGATCAAGGAACTGGCCTTAATGGAACGGGTGATCAGGGTGGAAGAGGAGTTGAAGGCCCTGCGGCAGATGTCGGAAATCAGATTTGAGGCGGTA
Organism: uncultured bacterium; assembly: GCA_965603365.1. Classification (GTDB taxonomy): domain Bacteria; phylum Acidobacteriota; class Aminicenantia; order UBA2199; family UBA2199; genus JAHELQ01. The sequence continues at coordinate 7,911 of CBFDCR010000097.1, read as the reverse complement.
GATAAGCGATTTGAGGCACTGCAGAGAGAGATGAATGTCAGATTTGAGGCGGTGGATGAGCGATTTGAGGTACTCCGGAGAGAGATGAATGTTAGGTTCGAAGCCATGGATAAACGGTTTTCGGCAGTCCAATGGATGATCGGCATCCTGGTGGGTATTCCCGCCTTAGCCATCGCCATCACCCAGATTATCAAGATCCTGTAAAAGAGAAGATTTCAGGGGGGGTTGACAAGAGCGGTGTATGGTTTATACTCTTGTTTAACGAGTTCCTGGAACGATCACTGTAACTTCCATTAACACCGAAAATGAAGAGTCTAAAGATTTTTAAGGAGGCAATGTTATGATCAAACCCCATGGTTCCGATGAGTTGAATCCGCTGTTTGTGATGAATGAGGCGGAACGCCGCTCCCTCTTACAGGAGGCCGAAAGCCTGCCCCCTGTGGTAGTCAGTTCGGCCGCGGCGGCCAATGCGGTGATGCTGGGCAGCGGTTACTTTAATCCCCTGGCAGGTTTTATGAACCTGGCCGATGCCCTGAAGGTGGCCGAGTCGATGCATACCGAAGATGGCCTGTTCTGGCCCGTTCCGATTTTAAACCTGGTAGATGATGCCGCTGCCTTAGCCGGTGCATCCCGCATTGCGCTGCGGGACCCCAATGTAGAGGGCAACCCGGTGCTGGCGGTTCAGGATGTAACCGCCATCGAGGAACTGTCTGCCGGGCAAAAGGAGTTTATCGGCCGGCAGGTATTCGGCACCGACGACCGCAGTCATCCGGGTCTGGCCGCTTTTTTTGCCCAGGGCAATGCGGCGGTGTCCGGGCCCATCCGGGTGTTGAATTTTTCCTATTTTGAGACGGATTTTCCCGGTACCTTCCGCACTGCCTACCAGATCCGGCAGGAGATTGCCGAATGGGGCTGGCAAAAGGTGGTGGCTTTTCAGACCCGCAACCCCATGCACCGGGCCCACGAAGCGCTGTGCCGCATGGCTAAAGAGGCGGTGGGTGCGGACGGCATCCTGATTCATATGCTGCTGGGCAAGCTCAAACAGGGCGATATCCCCGCCGACGTGCGGGATGCCGCCATCCGCAAGATGGTGGAACTCTATTTCCCCGCCAACACGGTGATGATTACCGGCTACGGCTTTGACATGCTGTATGCCGGGCCCAGGGAGGCGGTGCTGCATGCCGTATTTCGCCAGAACTGCGGCTGTACCCACTTGATCGTGGGCCGTGACCATGCCGGCTGCGGCAGCTTTTATGGCCCCTTCGATGCCCAGACGATCTTTGACGAACAGGTTCCGGATAACGCCCTTGAGATCCGGATCTTTAAGGCCGATCACACCGCCTGGTCCCGGAAGTTGAACAAGGTGGTGATGATGGGACAGCATCCGGATCACAGCAAAGAGGATTGGGTCTTTTTATCGGGCACCAAAGTCCGGGAGATGCTCTCCAACGGCGAGTCGCTGCCCGAAGAGTTCAGCCGGCCGGAAGTGGCCGAGATCCTGGGCCAATATTACCGCTCTCTCAATAAATAACAAACTGCCCGGTAAGCGACATTTTTGTTTTTATCTCTTCAAAAATAAACGCAAATGTAATATGATATAATATTAAAGGAGGTCAAGTGGAATTAGAAAAGTATATCAGGGATGTACCGGATTTCCCCCAGAAGGGAATCATTTTTAAGGATATCACCACCTTAATCAAGGACAAAGATGCCTTCAAATATGTGACTGAGAAGATGGCGGAGAAATATGTGGATCAAAACATCCAGAAAATCGTGGGCATCGAATCCCGGGGCTTTATTTTCGGCGGTTTGCTGGCCTACCGATTGGGCTGCGGTTTTGTGCCGGCCCGAAAACCGGGCAAGCTGCCAGCCGAAGCCATCCGGGAGGATTACACCCTCGAATACGGCACCAATTCCCTGGAAATGCACACCGATGCCGTTGTCCCGGGCGAACGGGTGGTGATCGTGGACGACCTGCTGGCTACCGGCGGTACGGCTCAGGCAGTGGCCCGGCTGGTGGAACGGCTGAAGGGAGAGATTGTGGGCATGGAATTTTTGATTGAGCTCGACTTCTTGAAGGGCCGTGAAAAGATAAAGAATTACGACATTCACAGTTATTTACATTATTAGTAATAATGATGAAAATAGCCCTCTTTGCCCTGCTGGCCCTGAAGACATTTTTGTTGATGGAACCCATTCAGACTGCCTTTGAGACCGGCGATTTCTCAAATTTCCGCCAGGTCTGCAGCGACAGGATTTCGGTCAATTTTGAAGAGCCTTTTCTCTTGAACGGTTATTTTTCCCGGGACAAATTTATCTATGAATTTTCCGGCCAATTTTCCGAATATGAGATCGGTAAAATAGAGTGGTCTTCCATGCAAATTCAGGATCCTTTCGCGGTTCAGTCTCTGAATCTGGTATTAAAACACCGGCGGTCCGGCCGGATTATTTATTATAAATTTATCTTTTTTATGACCCGTGATCAGGAATGGAAACTATATTATCTAAAAGGATTAAAGTTATAATCCTGGTCGTCCTGACCATTGTTTTTTTGTGGCTCATAGGCGGGCAGCTTTTTCGCGCCGATCCGCTCAAAAGAAGAGATAACATTTATCGGAATTTGGAGAGAGATGTCAAAAAAATTGAGAGAACCCTGGGAGATAAAATTCGCCGGTATCGAGAGAGGGCCGAGGTTGTATATGAATCTTTTAAATCCGGCAGCCTCGCTCATGCCCAATTGGACCCGGGCGAATCCCTGGTCTTAGAGAAGAATGGGGTGGTGGAACGCTATTACGGCGAGATCTATTACGTGAAGCTCAAACCCCTGCCGGTGGGGAACTGGGTTTTTTTGGAGAAGAATCACCGTGTCTACTTTCTGCATAAGCTGGCGGAACATGTTTTTTATCTCAATTACTTCCTGGATATAAGACACAACTTTATTTTGAGAAAGCTGAAGTTTCCCCAGTCCTTCGCAGAATTGAGGCTGGTGGAGAGTGCCCTGCCCACGAATGTGGAAAAATTCGAGTACGACGGCCGGAAAGATATGTTTTTTTATCAGCATGTCTTAGATCAATCCAATGAGCAGTTGTTGTTATATCTGAAATTTTCTCAACAGGGGGTGGAAAATTATTTTAAAAAAAGGCGGAACCTGTGGGTATTCCTGATTGTAATAGGGATTCTCTTTCTACTGGGGGGGATTTTGATGACAGGCAAATCCCTGCCGGAGAAGATTTTTTCCGCGGCCTCGTTTTCCGCGGCCTTCCTCCTGTTATTCTCCATCGTAAAGTCTTACAGTGAACGGGATCTGTTTGTTAACATCCTGGGCGTCAGGTTTGATTCCATTTTTGAGATACTGATCGGGGTCGCCTTTTTAAATTATATTTTGTACATCACCTTAAGAAGGTTCAGAAACGAAAATTGGGGTCTGGTCTTGTTTAACGCTCTCCTCTTCCCGGTTGTCTATCTCATCGAAAAAGTCTTAATGTCCGTCAATTTTTTCTACTCCGAATTTAATTTTCATTGGGTCTACCTGGGACTGGTCACTGTTTTATGTTTGTTTCATCTGCTGCCCCACTGGTTTATACGGCGGATTCGGATGGAAAAGAGTCTCTCCGCTGTCCTGAAATTTGTTCTCGGCCAATTTCTATTTTTCCTCATTTTTCTATACGCCTTTGGCCGGTATTATCACAATTTTATTATCCTATCGCTGCTTCTTTTTATCCTGCTGTTTTTTAGAAAAGGTTTTGTGGTCAGGCTGGGCGCGCTTTTTTTAGCGGCGCTTTCGATATTTCTATTTATAGCCGGTATTTCAGCGGGAAGCAAGCAGGAATTTATTCAAAACAATTTAAAGAATATATTTTTAAACCAGAAGAATTATGCCAAATTGATCGCCCGGGAAATCGTCCACGAAATCAATTCCACCAGCGATGATTTTAAAGAGTTTTTTTCTGCCGATTCGGCCGGCAAACTGGAAAAGATATGGCGCAACAGCCTGGCCTCGAAAGAGAATGCCGCCTCCGGCATCTTTGTGATTTCCCGGGATAAAAAGGTCATCAGCCGGTTTGCCGATCAAATTCCCTATATTGACGTGAAGAAGAGGGATTTCTTTCCCTTCTGGACGATCGAGGAGACAGAGGCCTTTTTATACGGAAAAGAAATTTCCCTGGCCATTGCCTCGATTGCCGTATTCGATAAAACCCAACTCCTGGGCTATATCATCATCCAGGTCCAGAACTCCCCGGAGTTGATCTTAAAAGACAGGGACAATATTAATATCTTTACCATCAATAAACGGATTGATCGATTGGACTTGAGCTATTTGAAACTCAATAAAGAGAACAAGATCCTGGAAAATCCCGCCAATATCAATCTGAAGAATATCACCGGTATGCTGAAGTCTGATAACCGGTGGCTCGATTTTAAATACATGGATCTCAATTTCAAGGGTTTTATTTTTCGTGAAGATGTCAATTATATTGTCATCTTTTACCCGGAAAAGACCATGGTCAAGAATTTTTCCGAAGTGATTAAGATCTTCCTGTTTTTGCTGCTCTTTTTTGTCCTGTTTTATTTTAAAGAGCTCAAACGGGTGGAATGGCGGTCCTTCTATTATTCCTTTTCCATCCGGGTCTTTACCATTTTGATCCTGATCTCCCTGCTGACTGCGGTTGTTTTTTCCATATTCTCCTTAAATTTTAACAGTGAGACTTCCCGGCGGTATCTGCGGAAGCTGGTATTTGAGCGGGGCCGGGCCGCCCAAAATATTGTCAACAATGTGATCAAGGAAGAGGGCGAATTCGGCCAGAACCAGTTGTTTTTCCTCTCCCGGATGATTGAGCAAGATGTCAGCGTGTACCAGCGGGGGATCCTGCTTTTTACGTCCAACTACAAATGGATCATCGAGTCGAGGATACCGGGATATTTGCACTCCAATATCTTAAACCTGCTGGAGGAGAGAAACCAGAAATTTGAGCTGGAAGAGGATCGGCAATCTTTCCAGTTGTATTTTAAGATTGACGATTACATATTTAATATCGATTTTGTGTATAAAGGCGGGGATTTCATTTCCGGCCGGGAGAGCTATGCCGATTTCATCATCACCCTGTTCTTTGTGATGGTGATCAGCGGATTTTCGGCCGCCTTTTTCTTCAGGAACAAGATCCTCTCTCCCATCAATACCTTGAATCAGAAGATGGCGGAAGTCAAGACGGGAAATTTATCGAACCTGGAACGCATTCCCAGCGAGGAGGAGTTAAAAAGCCTGTATCTGGGTTTTAATTCCATGGTGGAGGGAATCAGGGAACAGAGGAAGAATGTATCTGAGATCTCTCGCATGAAGACGCTGGTCAACCTGGGGCGCCGGGTGGCCCACGAGGTCAAAAACCCGCTCACCCCGATCAAATTGTCCGCCGAACAGATTCAGCGTTCCATGGTGGATAAGAGAGAAAATTATGAAGAGACCATTCGCAAGGCGGTACAATTTATTATCGATGAAACGGAACATTTAAAGAAGGTCTCCTACGGCTTCCTGGATCTCTCCCGGCTGGAGGAAATCGACGGGGTGGAATTCGACATCGTGGGTCTGCTGCGGGAAGAGGTCTTGCATTTTAAACAGATCTACACCACTATCGAATTTGTGATCGACTGCCGGATCGACCATTTGAACGTCAGGTTGGATCAGGTCAAGATCAAACAGGTGGTGAAAAATATCCTGTTGAATTCCATCGAGGCCATTGGCGACGGCCCCGGACAGATTCAAATCATTTTAAGGGAGTCGGCGGATCACATTACCATGCAATTTATCGATAACGGGATTGGCATGGACGATGAAGAGATTCGCCTGATATTTGAAGAGGACTACTCTACCAAGGAGACCGGTATCGGCATCGGCATGTTTATCATTAAACGGATTGTGGATCTGCACCGGGGAAAGATAACATTTGAATCGGCCAGGGGCAGAGGCACCACCGTAACCATAAATTTGCCCCGGGATGTTCTCAAGGTTTGAGCGGGTGAGACAGTCATGAAGGTATTTTTAAGCGGCATTGCCGGCACCGGCATGAGTGCCTTAGCCGGGCTGTTCAGCCGGAGGGGTGATGAGGTTTACGGTTCCGATGTCCATTTTTATCCGCCGGTGGACGGTATCCTGGAGGGAATGAATGCCCGTATATTCCAGGGTTACGATGCCCGTAATATTCCGGCGGACATCGATTGTTGTGTGGTGGGAAATGTTATCTCCAGGGGCAACCCGGAGGCAGAATTCATTCTAAATAAGGGGCTGGCGTATTATTCTATGCCCGAAGCCCTCTACCGCTTTTTTGTCAAGGGCAGGAAATCGGTGGTGGTGGCCGGTACCCACGGCAAGACCACCATTGCATCGTTTGTGGCCCATTTGCTGACCTGCGCCGGTTTAAGTCCCGGTTTTTTTATCGGCGGCAAGCCCTTGAACTTCGACGCCAATTACGCCATAGGGCAGGGGGATTACTTCGTGATCGAGGGGGATGAGTATGAGACGTCGTTTTTTGACCGGTCGTCGAAGTTTTTAAAATATCATCCCTACTATTTGATCCTGACCGCCTGTGAATACGATCACCTGGATTTTTTCCCCCTCGAGTCTCTTTATATCAAGAGTTTTACCAATCTGGTCAACCAGGTTCCCTCGGACGGTCTGATCGTTAGCAACGGCGATTTTCCCATGAACCGCCAGGTGGTGACAAAATCTTTTACCCCGCTGGTTGCCTACGGTTCAGGCGATTGTGATGTGCACATAAAAAATATAAAGTTTCGTCAGGGATTTTACCACTTTACCATAGAAAATAATTCTCTGAATCTGCAATGCCGGACCCCCTTGCTGGGCCGGTATAATATATGGAACCTAACTGCCGGCATTGTGCTGGGGATACATCTGGGTATAGCGGACCCGGTCATCCAGGAGGCGGTGGCCACATTCAAGGGGGTGGAACGAAGATTGAACCCCATCAACCGGATTCAAAACACCCTGATCCTGGAGGATTTTGCCCACCACCCCACCTCCATCCGCGGTATACTGGAGAGTGTCCGGGAAATCTTCCCGGACAGGAAAATCATCAGCCTGTTTGAGCCCCGGAGTTGGAGTCTGCGCCGGAATTTCTTCCAGGACCGGTTGAGTAAGAGTTTTTCGCCGTCCCATGAGGTCGTCATGAAAGATGTCTTTGAAAAGGAGAAGATCCCGGAGAATGAGCGGCTCGATCTGTCCCGGGTAAAGGATGAACTGCTCGAGTCCGGCATCGGGGGGCTGATTTTTGACGATTATAATAAAATAAAAGAGTATCTCCTCTCCCTTGATTTCAATACCCCCACTGTCATCCTCGTCATCTCCAACGGCAGTTTCGGCGATATACCGGAGTTTTTAAGGAATCTAAGATAGCTTCGGGATAGGGGTGTTTAAAATAATGTTTGTTTTATAATAAAAATGTGAAAGGTAGTTGAAAATTTTATTTTTTATATTATAATTGATCCATAAGAGTTAGTTAAAAATTTTTAAGGGGGATAAAGATGTATAAAAGGAAAGGGTTATCCAAACAGTTGAGTTTAATCGGTTTACACCAAAAAGAGCTCAAAAAATTGGAGATCGGCAAGGTATTGGCCGGCGATGGGCCGGAACAATGTTCTTGTGATTGCGATTGCAACCTCAATCCTGAAGGTAAAAACACCGCTCAGGTCAACATTATGGCACCGGATGTAACCGACTGGTAAGCCTTAACATCCTGACAACCGGAGTTTTGCCTGTTTAGCACTACCACTCTGTTCATTTTCGGAACCCCATGTGTCCCGATTGAACGGCGGTAGGGGGCGCAGATCTGCGCCCCCAACACAAACGACAAAAATTAGCCCCACATAAAAAACCAATACCAACCAGCCCATTTGATGGAT
>CBFDCR010000096.1:0-17907 GCA_965603365.1 uncultured bacterium | reverse complement strand
GTACTATATCTGTGCTTTTTGAAACTTCGATTTAATCTCTGCTGCAGGGTATCGTCTGTACCTGTCAGCGCCTTTGCTTCCTCTCTCAACTGTTTATTTAATTGAAAGATGATCTCTTCTCTTCTCTCCCTGGAAATTCCCTGGATTTCCCGCAGCCTTTGATCAGGATTCGATACAACAAAAGCGGCAATCTCTTTAAAAAAGATGACAAACCAATCAATGGTTGCGGATTTAAAAAGCCTGGTGGCGTATTCAAAATAACAGAAGAGTCGGCCGTTTATCTCTTCGACAAACAGGGTGAGATCGAATTTCGATATCCTTTTTTGGTAACCGTAGGATTTTACCTCCAGGTTGGCCGCAGGCGTGGGCGCGAAGGAGAGGGCAGCACTTTCAGGCTTCCCATCAACCTGGGCATCGATGTTTTGCAACATAAGCATCACATCAAATAGGGGATTGCGGCTGGTATCCCTAACGATGTCCACCTTCTCCACCAGCACTTCAAAGGGATACTCCTGGTTTTCAAAGGCTCCTAGAGTCGTTTCTTTGATCTCCTTTAATAATTGACGAAATGTTTTCCATAGATTCGGATAATTTCTTATAGCCAGGGTATTTACAAAAATTCCCATGATGCTTAGAAGGTCCGAGTGCCTCCGGCCCGCCACTCCCGTGCCCACCACCACATCCTCCTGGCCGCTGACTTTGGCAAGGAATACATCAAATATGGCCAGGAGCACCATATATAGGGTGACATCATGCGCGGCTGCCAGTTCCTTTAACTGCCGTGTCTCTTCTCTGTCCAGCCAAAATGCTGCGGTATGACCTTCAAAGCTCTGGATTTCCGGCCTGGCATAATCGGTGGGTAGGTTCAACACCGGTATGTTACCCTGGAATTGGTGCAGCCAATAAGCCTCCCACCTCTCTAAAGCCGCTTGCTGCCGAGGGCTATTCAGCCACTCCGCGTAATCTTTGTACTGGATACGCAGCGGGGGCAGTCCCCGGCCTGCATAAAACGCTAAAATGTCCCCGACAAAAATCTCATGGGAAACACCGTCGGTCACGATATGGTGCATGTCGATCATCAGGAGATGCTGCCGTTCGCCAATTTTTATTAGGCCGACCCTGAAAAACGGGGCACGGGAAAGATCAAAAGGCCTTACAAAGTTTTTAAGTATATTCTCAATCGAAGGGCCTGATTCATAATATTCAATTTCAAATTCCACTTCATCGTTTATGGTTTGCATGGGTTCCCGATCTACCATGCGAATGGAGGTTCGGAAAACTTCATGTCTTTCTATCAAACGGTGGAAGGCCGTCTCAAATTTTTCCCGCTCCAGGCTGCCTTCCAGTAACACCATCTTCATCTCATTATAGCCGATGTTCCTTTCATTCATCGCTTGAAGAATGTACAGTCGCTTCTGTGGGGAGGAGAGGGGATAGTACTCTTTTTTTTCTACAGCAGGGATGGCGGTGTAACTGCCGCCTTCGGTCTCTTCAATATACTCTGCCAGTTTTTCGATGGTGGGACTGGCAAAAAATACAGATAATGGTATTTCGACATTCAACCGCCTGTGAATCACGGCAATCACAGTAATAGCCTTTAAGGAATCCCCACCCAGTTCAAAAAAATCATCCTGGATGCCGATTGGCTCAACGCCGAACATTCTTTGAAAAATCTCCACCATGGCTTCTTCAATGGGACTTCGCGGCGCCGTATAGGTGCTCAATAAGTTGGGTCTTGCCAACAAAGGTGCCGAAGGTTTAGTCACAGATCCTTCCTCGGCGTTTACAGATTCCAGTTTGATCCACTGATCGATCCTGGTGTGCAAATCTCCCGGGGTTTGGATGAAATGATTGGTTCTGGTGGAGGATAAAATACGTTGAAATGCCTCCTGCCCCTCTTCAGGTGTCATGCGCAGTCGGCTCAAGGTGGCCCCCACGCCCCCTGGATCACCATTATCGCTGTCTGCATCCTCCACCTGCCAGCCGTCCCAGTTTACACTAAGCCAACGGCCGCGGCTTGTCCTGTCACACCAACGGACAAAGAGATCCATGAAAAGATTTGCCGCCGCATAAGCCGCAAACCCCAATCCCCCCAGCACAGATGCTATGGAAGACATTAACAAACAAAAATCAAACTCTTTGTCCCGCAGAAGTTCTTCCAATACCAGAACACCGTATATTTTTGCTTGAAACTGCAGCTCACATTTGTCTTTGCTTATATGTTCAACCAGGTTGAAGGTCTGATCCTGGGGTACCACAGATGAATGAATCACACCGTTAATGGGCCCAAATCTCTTCTCTGCCTGGTCAATGGCTGCTTTCATTTGCCGGGAATCGGCAGTATCGGCACTCATGACCAGGACTTCTCCCCCAAATTCTTCAAGTTGTTGAAGTTTCCGGATTTTCTTTTCATCTCTGGGGGGCACGGCCGAACGACCGGTCAGTATCAATTTGGCCTTTACCGTCCTGGCAAGATATTCTGCCAATATAAGCCCGATCCTACCGAGACCTCCTGTAATCAGGTAAACGCCCCCCTCCCTTAACATCTTTGCCGGTGGGGATTGTTCCAATCGGACAGGTTCGAAGGTTTGAAGCCAACGAAAATTTGATCTATAGGCAATAACCGGATCAGAAGAATGGGCCCTCAACTCCTCCGCCACCTGTTCGGCGATCATCTCTTCCTGTAACCTCCCGGATGGGGGCAAAACAATATCTATACAGTGACATCTTATGTTCGGGTACTCCTGGGGAATGACCTTCAGGGGGCCCAGTAGAGTGGCTTTATAAGGCGCGAGGGCTTCGTCCCCGGTTACTTCCTGGATGTTGTTGGTGACCACATCAACCCGGTATCCACTACTTGAATGCTGCCGCCCAATCGCCCACCCGATGTTGAGTATACTGTAAAACCCCAATTCCTGGGCTCTTTTAGTTGCTTCCGGGCTCAGTCTATCAAGACAATTTCGGCTGAGGCTCCAAAAATGGACGATTCGCTTCGGTCTTTTCCCCTCTTCTAAATTGTATAGGTCATCGAACAATCTGCAATAGTCATGGTACTCGCCGGGATCAATGGTATAAGCGTCCTGTCTGAATTTTTTAAATTCCCTCCCCAACTCAACGGTCCTCACCTCATGGCCTTCCTGCCTTAATCGTTCGACACATAGAGAGCCAAAAGAGCGGCCGCTGCCTCCACTATCATCATCAAGAAACACCAGCCAATTGGTTTTATTTTGCCCCGGCCTATTTTCATCATTATCATGATTCGGCTCCGGCAGCATGGAACGCTGCCACGATGGAACATAAAACCAATCTGCCATATCCGGTTTTTTCCGAAGCAGTGCTTCTCCTACGGATGGGGATGATGACTTTTTTGCATAAATATCAAAGAGGTTTCCCTCTAACCAGTATTGCTGCCTTTCAAAAGGATAGGTGGGCAAGGGGAGGCGGCGTCGCTCCTTCCCTGCATAAAATTTATTCCAATCCAGGCTGACCCCATAAAGCCATAACTGAGCGACTCTACTCATCAGGTAATACATATCCGACACTTTTTTTTGCCGATGTCTTATCATGTTAACGATCTGGTGTCGGTGCCCATGATTACTGTCGCTGTCTATAAAACGCTTGACCAATGCACTCAAATCGTGACCGGGCCCTATTTCTATAAATACGGAGCCGGACTTTCTCATCAGTTCTTTGATTCCATCCGAAAAGCGTACGGTTTCTCTTAAATGCCTGGCCCAATATTCAGGGGATGTGGCCTCTTCATTTGATATCCACCTCCCGGTAAGACTTGATATATATGGAATCTTGGGCGCCTCTAAATTGATCGGACCAAATTCCTCTTTAAATTCCTCAAGCATCGAATCCAGCATCACCGAATGGCCAGCATGGGAGATGCTCAACCGCCGACACATATATTTTTTTTCTCTCAATTTTCTTTCAAATGCCCCAATCGCCTCATTTGAGCCGGCTACGATACAGGTGGGTTCATTAACAGCAGCCAATGACAGATCTTTATTTAATAGTGGCCTCAGTTCCTCTTCGGGAATCGGGACACTCAGCATGACCCCGGGCGGCAGTTGCTGCATCAGTTTGCCTCTTGAGGCCACCAGGGTCAACGCATCTTCCAGTGAAAATACCCCGGCAAGATGAGCGGCTACATATTCACCGATACTGTAGCCTATCATGGCATCAGGCTTTATGCCCCATTCCATTAAAAGCCGCGCCAGTGCAAATTCAAAGACAAAAAACATCGGTTGGGAAATATCCTGGCGATGAATCAGTTCATCTTTACCCCCCGGGGAAGAGTAAGAAGAGGTGGAATGTAATCCCGGCAAGAAGACCTCTCTTAAATCACAATCCATTATGGGCCGTAAAATATCAAAACAGCGATCCATCTGCTGGCGAAATATAGGTTCCCTTTGATACAGTTCCAATCCCATATCGATATAATGAGCCCCCTGGCCGCAAAACATAAAGACGACCTGTTTTTCCCCCTCTTCTGAAGAAAATGTATGAACTTTCCTGGAATCTGTGAAGGATAACTCAGCGATTAATTCCTCAACATTGGAGTTGGGGCATACTGTCATCTTTTTGCAGGGAAAGGCTCTTCTGCCCACCTGGAGTGTATAGGCCACATCGGCAAGATTGGCACCGGAATTTTCCTTTAAATAGTCCACTAAATTTTCGGTCATCCGCTCTAATGCCGTGGGGGTTTTGGCGGATATTAGAATTAACTGAAAATCCCTGTTAGATGCACCTGGGAAAGGTCGCGGGGACCACTCCTCAAGTATGATGTGGGCATTGGTGCCGCCGATGCCAAAGGAGCTGACGCCGGCCCGTAAGGGACGTCCATTTGTTTCCCATTCCCGCAAACGGTTATTGACAAAAAATGGGCTGTTTTCAAAATCGATTTCGGGATTTGGGGTCTCAACATGCAGCGAAGGGGGGATCAACCGGTATTTTAGTGCCAGAACGGTCTTTATAAAACTGGCAACTCCGGCTGCGCTGTCCAGGTGGCCGATATTGGTTTTAACAGAGCCTAAGGCACAATACCCCTTTTTGTCCGTTTTAAATGCCCGCTTTAATGCCCTAATCTCGATGGGGTCGCCCAATATTGTGCCGGTACCATGGGTTTCAAGATAGGTAATACTCTCTGGCTCTACTTCCGCCACCTGATGGGTGACCTGGATCACCTCTGCCTGGCCGGTTACACTGGGAGCAGTATAGCCTACTTTTCGTATACCATCGTTGTTGATGGCCGTGCCTTTTATCACAGCATGAATATAATCGCCATGGGCGGCGGCATGTTCCAGCCGTTTTAATACCACAACCCCGCAGCCTTCACCGATGTTCATGCCCTTAGCCCTGGCATCAAAGGCCCGGCAGTGGCCATCGGGTGAATTCACCATACCCGCCTGGTAAAGATATCCGTTCATCTGCTGCGAATTGACTGAGACGCCGCCAGCCAAGGCCATATCGCACTCCCCATTCAACAGGGCCTGGCAGGCCATGTGAATGGCCACCAGTGAGGTGGAACAGGCAGTCTGAACAGCCACGGCAGGGCCTTTTAAATTCAAGTGGTAGGCCAAACGGGTAGACAAATTATTCTCTTCGGTTAACAGTGGTAGGGCAAAACCCCCGACAGTTCCAACATCGCCGGATAACATGGCCAGGGCTTCCCAGTGAAATGAGGATGATGCGCCGGCGAAAATACCGATGAGTTGGTTGCCGCTGAACGGATTATAGGCGGCATTCTCCAGGGCTTCCCATGCGCATTCATAAAAGACCCGAATCTGGGGATTCAGTAACCGCGCTTCCAGGGGGGTATATCCAAAAAAAGAGGCATCGAAATATTTCTTATTTTCCAGGACCCCGCCGCCTGTTTTTACATAGCCGGGATTTTTTATCAATTCAGCAGAAACACCTGCTTTTCCCAGTTCTTGATCCGATAGAAAAGTAAGGGATTCCACACCGCTTTTCAAATTTTCCCAGAATTGATCGATTTTATCCGCACCCGGGAACCTTCCGGCCATACCGATAACCGCTATTTCAGCACCGGTGAAATGCCCTGGTTTTTGTTCTATCATAGATTGATTCCTTCCGCTTCCCATTAGAGTTCCCTATTTATACTCAGACTTCTCCGGGCCTGCTGTCTTTTCCTGCTGCTTTTTGCTGCCTCCAGCGCATCAAAACGATTAATTTCCTCTTCCCCGACACCGGCTGGCCCTGGCGGCTGCCCAATGTCTCCTTCCCGGGTTAGATACTGAAAAAGGGTGCCAATGGTGGGATACTCGAATATGGAGACCACGGGAATTTCCATGCCAAAGGTACTCTGTAACTTATTGGCGACATGAATGATATTCAAAGAATTCCCACCCAGATCAAAGAAATTATCATCCCGCCCGATCCGATCGTGTTTTAAGACCTCCTTCCATACTTCGGCAATCCGCATTTCCACTTCATTCCTCAATGGCACATAGGCAGTTCCCGTCCCTATTTTGGCGGTATCCATGGTCAGAAGTGCTTTTCGATCCACTTTCCCATTGGCGGTTAAGGGAATTTGCTCCAGTTGTTTGTAATGGTAGGGTATCATATAATCGGGCAGCATTTTCCCTAAATATTCCCTTAACTCCGACATATTGAGATCTTCTGCTTTACCGGGCGCACCGCCATTGACCGGCACTACATAGGCACACAGGTATTGATTACCCCACTCATCCGCTTTTACCGTCACCACTGCTTCGTTTACCTTTTCATGCTTTAACAATTGACTCTCTATCTCTGCCAATTCGATCCGGTAGCCCCTTATCTTCACCTGTTGGTCGATCCGGCCCAGATATTCCATCTCCCCGTTGGATAATAACCTGGCCAGGTCTCCAGACCGGTATAACCGCTCCCCAGGCTGCAGCGGGTTTTCTACAAATTTTTCTACTGTTAGCTTTATCCTATTTAAATATCCCCTGCCCAGCCCTTCACCGCCGACACACAACTCCCCGGAAACACCGATGGGCAGCAGGTTTAAATTGTTATCCATTATAAAAGTCTTCAAGGTGGGTATCGCCATGCCGATATTGCTAATATTCGACTGGATCTCATCGTCGCCGATTTCTTTATAAGTAACGTGCACGGTTGTTTCGGTAATCCCAAACATATTGATTAATTTTTGGCCGGGATATCTTTCCCTCCACTCTTTTAATCGAAGGGGGTTTAACGCCTCTCCCCCAAATATCACATACCTGACAGCCAGTTCCCCCGATTGACTCTCCTGTTCCGCATTCATTAAACTATAAAAGGCCGAGGGGGTTTGATTCAATACGGTCACCTTTTGTTCCTTTAATATGTCCAGGAACTTTGCCGGTTCCCTGGCTGTCTCCACCGATATCAACACCAGTTTACCGCCATACAACAGGGCACCGTACATCTCCCAGACAGAAAAATCAAAGCAGTACGAATGAAACATCGTCCAGGTATCGGTGGAGCCAAAATCAAATTGAAACTCATCATTAAACATCAGCCTGACCACATTGCGATGTTCAATCAAGGCACCTTTAGGCCTGCCGGTGGTGCCGGAGGTGTAGATCACATAGGCCAAACTCGAAGGGATCAGGTGGGGAGAAAGTGGGTGAGAGCCTCTCGAGAGATCTTCCAGGATCACCGTTTCACTCTCTAACTTTCTCACTTTCTCAACTTTTTCAACCAAACTCCGGGCCGTCAGGAAAAGATGGGCGCAACTGTCGGCCAACATATAATTGATGCGAGCCTCGGGGTAACCGGGTTCAATGGGCAGGTAGGCGCCGCCGGCTTTCAGGATGCCCAATATACCGACGATCATCTCTAAGGAACGTTCCACCATAATGGCCACAATGGTATCGGGTTTTACACCCTTTTCCCGAAGCAAAGCGGCCAACCGGCTGGCTTGCCGGTTTAATTCTTCATAGCTGACAGACCCAAAAGATCTTTGAGACCCAGTTAATTTCCTCTCTCCAGGTGTACCGGCTGCCGGGGCAACCACGGCAATATGGTCTGGGGTCTTCGCTGCCTGTTCTTCAAACAGGCACTGGATGGTTGTGTCGCCCGGGCAGCCCACCGCGGTGTGGTCGAGCGTATCCAACATCTGTCTCCTTTCACTCTCACTCATTACCTGGAGAGCCGACAGCGTTCGATCGATATCACCGAGGGATTCAGTCAACAGGTATTCCAGGTGGTGGAGAATGCGGCTGACAGTTTCCCGGCGGTATACCCGGGCATTGTACTCCACCCCCGCTTCCAGCGACTGTTCCAGCCTTTTAAAGGAAAAGGTCATATTGGGATTAATATGGCGGATATATTGCCGGTCA
The DNA here is from genome assembly GCA_965603365.1 of uncultured bacterium. Classification (GTDB taxonomy): domain Bacteria; phylum Acidobacteriota; class Aminicenantia; order UBA2199; family UBA2199; genus JAHELQ01. The sequence goes on along the minus strand of CBFDCR010000096.1, from coordinate 9,571 downwards.
TGAATATTTTGCAGTAATATTGCCGTGCTCAGCAGTCCAAATCCTACCCCGGAGAAGGGTATATTTAAGCGATCCATCAACACCTGGAGGGGATAGCCCTGGTTCTCGACAGCCCCAACAATCGTTTCTTTTACCCGGACCAGCAACTCTCTAAAACTCATAGCTGGCTCTATTTTATTTCTTAACAACAGGATGGTATTGGTAAACTCGCCGGATACCTTCTGGCGGTAAATGGGCGCACACACCACCACATCCCTGCTCCCGGTATATTTGTTTAATAATACGACCACCCCTGCCACCAGGATCATATGCAGCCGGACATCCGATTGATTGCACAGCTTTTTCAAGCCACAAAAGAGTTTCCCGGGAAATTCACCCCTCAGAGAAGACGGTTCATACCTCCTTCCCCGGCTGTCTCCCCAGTCAAAGGGGAAATAGGTAGGGACCAACTCTCCTGACAGCCTATCTTGCCAATATTTTTCCTCTTTAACCTTTTGGCTGGCAGCTATCGTCAATTTATCCGGATATTTTGCCGTTTCCATCTTCATATCCCTAAAACCCGAAATCACTCCCAGCCTCTTCGAGCAGAAGATCCGACTCCGGGTCCAGCAAATCATAAGATATTTTAATATCTTGCAGCGGAATATCTATATCCGTCGACAAAAGAGCCACTATTTCATTAAAGTAACCGATAAACCTCTTTATCGTCTCTAATTTAAATAACTTTGTCGAGTATTCAATGGTTAACAATATACTATCCCTGGTCTCAACTCCGCGAAGCGTTAAGTCAAACTTCGATGCCCTCCTGGTATATTCGTAAGGCTTTAACGTCAAACCGTACACCTCTATTGCCTCTGTCTCGTTGGCCTGGGGGCTATAAAGATTCTGGAAAGCGAACACGACATCAAAAAGGGGATTTTTGCCCGGCTCCCGCTGGCCCACTACGCACTCTACCAGCTCTTCAAAGGGATAATCCTGGTTCTCGAAAGCCGCCAGCGTCCGCTCTTTCAACTCTCTCAAAAACTCCCGGAGAGGCTTCTCCCCCGAAGGATAGTTCCGAAGCGCCAGGGTATTGACAAACATCCCCATTACTCCCTCAAATTCCTGATTGATCCTACCCGCAGTCACGGTGCCTACGGTAATGTCTTCCTGAGCGCACAGTTTTGAAAGCAGTACATTGTAGATACCGAGAAACAACATATATAAAGTCAAACCCTCCTTAGCCGCCACCCTCCTTAACCGTGCCGTATCCTCCTTTTCCAGGGTGAAGTTGATCATACTGCCCTCATAACTCTTCACCGCCGGCCGTGGGTAATCGGTTGGCAAATTCAACACCGGTATATTTTCCCCAAATTCCTTTAACCAGTAGGCCTGCTGCCGCGCCTCTCTCTCCCTCTCCTCCCTGCTCAGCCGCCACCCTACATAATCTTTATACTGGATATTGAGGGAGTTCAACTCTCTGCCGGCATACAATGCCATAAGGTCTTTTACAAATATGTTCTGGGAGATTCCATCTGCTATGATATGGGCCATATCGATGACCTGGAAATATTTTGCCGGCTCCACGCCCCCTATTTTGATCAATTTGACCCTTAACAGAGGCGTTCGACTCAAATCAAAGGGACGTACAAAGTTGTCCACCATCTCGATCACCTCCTCCTCCAGTTGGCAGCCGGTTTCATCATAGTCCAACGCGAATTCAACATCATCGTGGATCACCTGGACCGGCTCCTCTGCGATCAGGCGAAAGGATGTCCGCAAGCTCTCATGCCGGTGGATTATCTTCGCAAAGGTTTGGGCCATTTTTCCCCTTTGGAGGTCTCCCACCAGTACCACCACCATTGTCTCATTGTAGCCAATACTCTTCTTATCCATCTGTTGGAGAAAAAACAACCTCTTCTGGGCCGAAGACTGCGGGTAGTACTCTCTCTCTTCAACGGCTTTGATGCCGGAAAATGTATTTTTCTTACCGCTACCTTTGATATAATCTGCCAGGCCTTTAATGGTAGGTCTGTTAAAATACTCTGCTAAAGGCACTTTCACATCGAGGCATTTATGAATTCTCGAAGTAACAATCATCGCCTTTAACGAATCTCCCCCCAATTCAAAAAAATCATCAAAGATGCCTACTTTATCAAAGCCGAAAAAGCCCTGCCAGACTTCGGCCAGGACTTTTTCGGTATCGGTCGTCGGCGCCACATATTCTGTCTTGCTGGGGGGTCTCTCTTTTAGCACCACGCGGTTGACAACCTCCCGGGATTTCTCATTGGAGGTCGATTCTTCGACCCCCTGAATATCTCGAGTAGCCAACAGTAAATTTAAATCCCTGGTAGACACCGCCACCAGGGGAAAATCTCCATCCATCACCCGCCTGAAGACTTCGACTCCCTCCGGGGGCAAAATACCATGCCTGATCATCTGCTGAGATCCGGTACCGAAAGACCCCGATAACCTCTCGGCTGTTTTTACCGCCTGTCCCACCTCCTGCCAGGCATCCCAATTGATACTGACCGTAAAGCCGCTCTCTCTGTCGCTTCGGTACAGGGCAAAGGCATCCTGGAATGCATTGGCCGCGCAGTAACCCACCTCTCCGACAAGACCGCTGAGGGCCGCAATCGACGAACAGAGGAGGAAAAAATCTAACTCCCTATCTCTAAAGATTTCATCGAGCACAAGGGTTCCCATGACTTTTGGGGCCATTACTTTCTCCGACATCTGCCGGGTTCTGCCGGGAATCACGGTTCCATCAACCACCATGGCGGAGTGAACAATTCCATTTATGCGCCCAAACTCCCGTTGCGCCTGTCTGACAACGCTCTCCATCTGTTGGCGGCTCGACACATCGGCACTGAGAACCAGAAGCTTCGCCCCCATCTCCTCAAGCTCCAGGATTTTACGAATCCTGTCACCGGTGTCATCATTTTGGGGTGAGGATAACCGGCTTTGCCAATCCTCCCGGGCCGGGAAGGGAGAGCGTCCAACCAGCACCAACCGGGCCCGCACGGTTTTAGCCAGGTACCCTGCCAGGACCAACCCAACCCCCCCCAGTCCGCCTATCACCAGGTAAACCCCCTCTTCCCTCAGCCGGGATAACATCTCTTCCGGTCTATTTAACCTCACCGGCGCGAAGTTCTCCACCAGCCGGTAATTCCCGCGATAGGCAATACATCGATCGGGGGACTCTACAAAAAATTCAGCCAGCAGCCGGTCCGCCAGTTTTGCTTCTAAAGTACTCCCTGCACCGGAGACAGGGATATCGACACCAAAGCACCTCATGTTGGGATACTCTTTGGGGATCGTCTTGATGGGGCCCAGTACAGTCGCCTTCGCCGGAGATAGGGAATCGCCATTGCCCACTTTCCACATACCGTCGGCCACTACCCCGATTGTACATTCACCCTCTAAATCATCTTCTCCCAATGCCTTTGCCAGGTTGATGAGGCTGTAAAACCCTGAATCCAGGATTCTCCTCACCCACCCAGGTTCCAGCTCATCTCCACTACTTTCATTTCCTGTCAGCCCCCAGAGGTGAAGGATCTGACCGGGCCTCTTTCCCAGCAGGCGAAGTTCCTTAAATAATAAAGGGTAATGATCGTCACGCTGGGGGTTTAGAATAAACGCATCGTTACCCACTTTAGTGAAAACATCGCCACCCGTTACCCGGATCACCTCTTGATTTTGCTGCGCCAACCGCTGTAGCAGCACCTCTGCCAATCCGCCTTTATCCATAAAGAGAAGCCAGCAAGATCGATCCGGCCTCCCTACCTCCCGGCGAAGGGGCCAGGCAGAGGGCTTCCAGAGGGGTACATAAAACCAATCGGCGATCTCCTGTTTCTTAAGCGGCATCGTTTTACCAATCCCCCCTTTTAACTTTTTTAAAAACCTATCCGGGTATGACCAATACCGCTGACGGTCAAATGGGTACAGAGGTAACGAAATACGACGCCGCTTCTCACCGGAATAGAGGGCCGGCCAATCCACCCTTACTCCCGACAGCCATAATTGGCCGATCTTATCCAGTAAAAAATAGATGTCCGATATCTTTTCCCTGTGATGGCGTAAAAGGTAGAGCGCCAATTGCCCCGACCGTTTAGCGGGGTGTTGATCCACAAACAGGCTCAATCCCCTGCCGGCGCCGACCTGTACAAAAAGGGCGTTGGGCTCCTTTAATAACTCCGTTATGCCATCGAAAAAGCGCACTGTCTGCCGCATATGGGTCGCCCAATAAGCGGGGCTGGCTGCCTCTTCGGCGGTGATCCAGCTACCGGTGACATTCGATATATAGGGAATCTGGGGGCTATTTCGTTTAACCTTGCTAACCCCTTCCTGGAATTCCGCCAAAATAGGTTCCATCAGTCGCGAATGGTTGGCACGGGGAAAATTGAGGCGTACACATTCACAGCCCCGTTGGGCCATCTCTCTTTCTAAAGTTTCCACAGCCCCGGTGGCCCCGGAAACGATGCACAACGACGGGGTATTGATGGCAGCCAATGATAGGTCGTCAGTTAAAAAGGGTTTTAACTCCTCCTGGGACAGGGGTACACTCATCATTGCCCCTGGGGGTGTCTTTTTCATCAATTGTCCCCTTAAAACCACCAGCGTTAAGGCATCTTCCAGCGAAAAGACCCCGGATAAGCAGGCGGCCACGTACTCGCCGAAGCTGTGACCGATCAAGGCCTGGGGCTGGATACCCCATCTCATTAACAACCTTGCCATACAATAATCAAATATAAATTTTATCGGCCCCGCATAGATCACCTCATCGATTTTTCGCCGTTCCCTTTCCGCCGGTCGCCTCCCTTCTGGCTGCCTTCCCCCTTCAGCGGAAGATTCTTTACCGGGATAGAGGATGTGCTTTACCATGCGGCCCATTATAGATTCCAAAAGGTCAAAACAGGAATCTATGTCCGCCCTGAATGAAGCCTCTGCCCGGTAAAGTTCCAATCCCATGTTTTCGTATTGGGATCCCTGCCCCGCAAACATAAAAACAACGGCTCTCTTTTTCTCCCCGGCGAAAGATAGCGGGAGTTTTTGAGAATCGTGACTTTCCAGGCCATTGACTGCCTCATCGAGGTCTGAACAGAGCAACATGCGCCGGTAGGCGAATGCCCTTCGTCCTACCTGCAGGGTATAGGCTGCATCTACCAGGTCTATCCGGGGATTCTCACGAAAATGGTGGGCCAGATTCCGGCTTATCAGTCGGAGAGCGGTCTCCGTTTTAGCGGATAATACTATTAAATGGTATACCCCTTTTTGGGGTGGCCGTCTAACCGCTTTTGGCGGTTCCTGCAATATGACATGGGCATTGGTGCCGCCGATGCCGAACGAGTTAACACCGGCCCGCCGTGGATGCCCATCACTGTCCCACGGGGTCAGGTGGGTGACCACACGAAAGGGGCTGTTTTCAAAATCAATTTTCGGGTTGGGCTCCTCGAAATATGGATTGGGGGGGATCAATCGATGTTTTAATGCCAGGGCGGTTTTTATCAAGCCGGTAATACCGGCCGCATTGTCTAAATGACCCACATTGGCTTTTACCGAACCGATTCGGCAATACCCTCTTTTATCCGTGTTAAAAGCCAATTTTAAAGCCTCTACTTCGATGGGGTCGCCCAGGGAGGTGCCGGTGCCGTGGGCTTCCACATAGGTGATGCTCTCCGGGTCTACCCCGGCGATCTTGTGGGCCATACGGATCACCGCCACCTGACCATCCACGCCAGGCGCCGAATAACTAATTTTCCTGCTGCCGTCATTATTGACTGCCGTTCCTTTCACGACAGCATAGATATGATCGCCATCGGCCATGGCCTCCTCTATTCGCCTCAATACAACAGCCCCGGCCCCATTGCCAAACACGGTTCCTCCTGCCCTCTTTTCAAAAGAGCGGCAGTGGCCGTCGGGGGAAAAGAGCAGCCCCTCCTGGTACAAATAGCCGGATTTGGGGGGCAAAGTCATCGAGATCCCACCGGCCACCGACATATCGCATTCACCGCTCAACAACGCCTGGCAGGCCAGGTGAAGGGCCACCAATGATGTCGAGCACTGGGTTTCGACGGTGAAACTCGGCCCGGTAAGGTTGAGATTGTGGGAAATTCGGGTACTCAAATGATCTTTATCCGTCAATTGGACATCGGCGAAAATATTCGAGTCCCCCTGCAGGGCCATTACTTCCCAGGCCGTATTGTTGGAAGCCCCGCCATACAAGCCGATGGCGCCCCCAAAGGCTGCCGGTTCGTAGCCGGCATCTTCCAGGGCATGCCATACGCACTGGTGAAAGATCCTTACCTGGGGATCCATCTTCTCCGCCTCCCCGGGGGTGTATCCAAAAAAGGCGGCATCAAAACACTCGAAATCTTCAATTACTCCCTTAGCCTTTACATAATGGGGATCTTCCAACAGACTGGGTCTTACCCCGGCCTCTATCAATTCCTGGTCGGTAAAAAAACGAATGGATTCCACACCGCTTTTTAAATTTTCCCAGAATCCGTCGATGTTGCTGGCTCCCGGGAATCGACCAGCCATCCCTATAACGGCGATATCCAGGCCGGGCCTTATACTATTATTTATCGACATCGGTCTTTTCCTCTTTTATCAATCGCAGCCTGTCTTGCATACCCTGCCTGCCTTTCATAACTTCAGCAAATCTTTTCTCCTCTCCCGCTTCTCCCGGGGTGTCAACCGGCCGGCCCTGCCCGTCCAGGGATTCTGCCAGCAAGCGGATCATGGGATATCTAAAAAGATTGACCACCGGTATCTCCCGGCCGAAAGCCTGGCTGAATTTGCGGCTCAATTGAGTCAGATCCAGTGAAGAGGCCCCCAGGTCGAAGAAGTTGTCGTTGATGCCCACCCTGTCGATGCCGAAAAAGTCCCGGTAAATATCTGCCAGCTTCCGTTCCAGCGGCGTGTTTGGCTCTACATAAGGGGTCGGCAGGTGAGGTCTCGGCTGGCTTCTCTCGATCTCTTCTGCACCGGCGCTCTCCCCGACTCTCTCTTTCGCGGCAATGGGCAACCGGGAGTTTTTAATGCCGACATAGGCGTCGATATACTTCCCATAACGCTGCGGTTCGAATGGATAGGTGGGCAAGGGGATACGGAGACGCTTCCCATCAGAGTAAAATTCCTGCCAGTTTAGATCCTTTCCATATACCCACAATTGACCCAGGCCGGTCAACACATAACGGAAATCCGGCAGATCTTCGCCGGGAAGCCGCAGGAGATTGACAATTTTATGTCCCGCTGCGGCATCGGCCAATTCCCGGCCGGGGCCTACTTCCACAAACAGGGCATCCGCCTCCTTCAACAACTCCTTTAAGCCTTCAGCGGGCCCGGCCTCCTGGCCCAAATGGCGCTCCCAATACCGGGGGTTTGTCACCTGCTCGGCGGCGACCCTTTTGCCGGTGACAGCGGAGATGTAGGGTATTCCCGGTTTATGCAGTTTGACCGTTCCCACCATTCGCCTGAACTCCTCCTGGAGCGGTTCCCTGTGGGGAGTCGCCCGCTGCCTCGACCGGCCCCGTAAAACCGCCAGGGCCAGGGCATCTTCCAGGCCAAAGACCCCGGACAAACAGGCAGCGGCATATTCGCCGATGCCCCGGCAGATCATGGCCTCGGGCTTAAGGCCCCACCTGATTAATAATTTCCCCAATACATATTCAAATGCACATATAAGAGGCTGGGCAATCTCTGCCCCATTAATCTTCTCGGCCGCAGCCGGGCCGGGGTGTACCGGGTAGAGGATCTCTTTAATATCGCAGTCCACCATTCCCTCTAATAGGGCAAAACAGTCGTCCATCTCCCGGCGGAAATGGGGCTCGCCCTCATAGAGGCCGCGCCCCATATCGACATACTGTGACCCCTGACCGGGAAACATGAAGAAAAGAGGCGGCTCGCCTTTGGGGGAGTGAAACGTCTGTAGCCGGGGGGAGCCTGGTTGTGACAGCGTCTCGATGGCATCCCCGATGCCGGAACATACGAGCAATCGTCGATGGGGAAAGGGTTCCCTGCCGACGGCAAGGGTATAAGCCGCATCGGCCAGGTCTATACCGGGATTTTTAGCCAGGTGTTCGACCAGGTTCCGGGTCATACGCTCGAGGGCAGACCCCGTTTTGGCAGACAGGGGTATTAAATAGCAGGGGGGCCGGGCTGCATCGCCGGCAGTGGCCGGTGCCTCTTCCAGGATGACATGGGCATTCGTACCGCCGACGCCGAAGGAACTCACGGCTGCCCGTAAGGGGAACTTACCGTTTTCCCACCGGCTCAACTCCGTATTCAGGTAGAAGGGGCTGTCCTGGAAATCGATTTTGGGGTTGGGGGTCTCCACATACAGGGTAGGGGGAATTAATTTATGTTTAAGAGTCAGCACCGCCTTAATAAATCCCGCAGCACCGGCAGCACAATCCAGGTGGCCGACATTGGATTTTACCGAACCGATCCGGCAAAACTGCTTACTCTCCGTATCAAAGGCAAGGGTCAAGGCTTCAATCTCAATGGGATCGCCGATTGCCGTGCCGGTGCCGTGGGCTTCGACATAGCCGATGGTTTCCGGGTTAACCCCGGCAGAATTGTAAGCCGCCCGGATGACCTCTGCCTGTCCCTTAGCACTGGGAGCGGTAAAACCCACTTTTCGACTGCCGTCATTGTTGATGGCCGAGCCTTTGATGACCGCATGGACGGTATCCCCGTCGGCAGCGGCATCCTCAAGCGATTTCAGCACCACCACCCCGGCTCCACAACCAAAAACCGTACCGGCAGCCTTATGGTCAAAAACCCGGCAATAACCATCGGGCGACACGATTAAGCCTTCCTGGTAAAGATATCCCCCTTTGGGGGGAGTGGTGACGGAAACGCCACCGGCCAGGGCAATATCGCACTCGCCGCTTAACAGGGCCTGGCAGGCTACGTGAATGGCCACAAGGGAGGTGGAACAGGCCGTATGCAGGCTAAAGCTGGGGCCCTTCAAATTTAGCTTGTAGGAAATCCCGGTACACAGGTAATCTTTATCCATCAGGTGGGAAGAGGCAAAATACTCGACAGGATCGATCTTGCTGCCGAAATTGACGACCGCTTCCCAGCCAAAATTGGGGGTGGCCCCGGCATACAACCCGATCAAGCCTCTATACCTGCCAACCGAGTAGCCGGCGTGTTCCAGGGCATGCCAGACACACTGGTAAAACAGGCGTATCTGGGGGTCCAGCCTCTCCGCCTCCGAGGATTTAAAACCAAAAAAGAGGGCATCAAAATACTCGACGTCTTTCACAATTCCCCGGGCCTTTACATAGTTGGCAAGCTTGAGGCGCTCCGGGGGAATCCCCGCCTCTTCAAGCTCTTCGTCTGAAAAATAGGTGATGGAATTCACTCTATTCTTTAAATTTTCCCAGAATTCATCGACATTTTCGGCCCCGGGAAACTTCCCGGACATACCGATGACGGCAATTTCCAGGCCTGTTGGCGAATATTCTCCCTCTGCCATCTTTAATCTCTCTTTAAAACGATGCCGCCGGAAAAATCATTCCCATATGTTCTAGGTCAAGAAAAAACGGACAAAAAATCATTTTAATTACCCAACACCTCG
>CBFDCR010000095.1:0-18576 GCA_965603365.1 uncultured bacterium | reverse complement strand
CTCGGCACCAATCTAGATCACAAAGTCACATAGTCTTGCACTGCGCACATTTTCCCGCACATTTTCCAAATCTAGGGTTTTTGGCACCATGCCTTCTTAATCTGTTCTATTAGTGCGACTTCTATTCCGCGAGGCGTTACTACCTGATCTGTAATATCCAGATAACTACAATTACTGCAATAAGTTGATTTAAGACAGGAAATAGCGTCCTGGGAAGAAAATGAATAGACAGGATAATGTTCTGTGCAAGTGAATTCCCCTGATTTACTTAGGATAACGAATATACGGAGATTCTTTTCTTCTATAGCTTCATACCGATCTCCTCCCGGATCTCCTATATTCTTTAATGCACAAGATTTTGCTTCGTCCAGGCTATTGGCAAAAACAGGTTCAACCCCATAACCATATCCAGAAGCTAATACACAGCCCCTATTTTGGGGGCCTCGAAATTTAAAAACAATGGAGTAGGGTTTTGCATTATTTGAAGGAGATTCTCCACTACAAGTTTGCTGTGGTGAAGTATCTTCTGCTTCTGTATTAGAATCGCCAACAGACCAACCACACGAAGAGAGGGCTACTAATACTAATGTTAATAAATAAAATTTTAGTAAATTCAAAATTAAGTTGTGACTCATTAATTTATTCATCCCGGAACCTCGGATCAAGTTTAAATTTTATATAACCGCTATGCCTGGAAATTCTAACTCCAGCGGGGTATACTTTAATATTTCGCAGGATTTCATTTACATTACGCACAGATAGCCGAAATCCCGTGATTGGTAATCCCATATCAAAAGGAATTCTAACCGTATAATTCCCAAAAGTAATTTTCATAAACCTTATTCTAATATCTACTGAACTTATTCTTAATTTTAGCTTTCTCTGACTATTATCATAAGAGAGTGATGCGCTGGCACTGTAAGAATCACTATAAGATAAATCTCTCCAACTAATTCTAATTTTACCTTTTATTTTAAAACTTGACTCAGATATGTCACAATAATTATTATAAAGTTTGTATTTTACAGTTCCTTTTAACTTTAGAGCCCAAACACCTACCGAATAAGTACCGTCTGTTCCCCAAACATCACCAATGGCACGTAATATTTTATTTAGAGTGGATTCATTAACAACAAATTCTGTCATAGATGTTTGAGGTTTAAGATTGGCTACTAAAAAAAACAGGAAAAACGCAATCAGACAGGTTGTTCCTACAGATCGCCTCCCGAGTTTACCCCAAAAATGAAGTTTCTTGTTATTCATATTCATCACTCTCTGATCTCCATTTAAAATATTCTCCCATTTTACTTATTATTATTTTGCTTCTTTTCGTTTTTGGTTTCATATCTCATCTGTCTCCCTTTTATCAATGGGATCACATGCTCTCTTAATTGGGTCTCGTATTTTAAAATTACTTTTTTGTTTTTTTTAAATTGACACATCCCTCCACGTTTTACAAAAGCCCGTTTAATCTGAAGATTAAAATCTTTCCAATATTTTAAGAACTCCTTCCGTTTTATTTTAGTTCCGTATCTTTCGCTCAGATATTCCGACTTTTTTCCCTTCTTTAAATGAAGCTTTATCTGGTCGAGTTCTTCTTTCATTAAAGAAAAGATTATATCGAAAGTCAATGTTTCAAGCCTGGGAAAGGATATATTGAATTTTTCCATTGATCTCAACACGTCTTTATATGAATCACCCTGTTCAATTGTTTTAAAAATTTCCAGAACAGCTTTTATATCGATCTCTTCTATACCTTTTGATAAGTCCCTATCTGTTATATAAATACTTTTAAGCTTTCCGGGACCTAGAGCCTGGTCTTGTTGGATATGATCCTTAAAAGTTACCGAACAAGACAAGGCACATAAGACTAGAATTGCAACGCTAATTGTTTTGTAAGTCTTCTCTATTTGAATCTTTTGAACATCCATTTCTCAACCCTTATTCAACTATGATATTATATCTTATTTTTATATTTCTTTCTAAATATTCAATCCTATCCAGGGATATTCTAGTGTGGATTGTACGTGTAGTGTTATCAGGTAAGTCGAACGAAAATGAAGCCCCTTGTATCGGAATTGAAGTTGAGTAATATTTCCCGACATTTACTTGTTCAACTTTATAGACACTTCCTTTAAAAGGTATTTCGATGGGGACACTTTTTTCAGAAATATTAAGGTCTAAAGTCCCTCTACCTCGATTATGGGTTAGCTCAGCAGGTAAAACTATGGCTCTATAAAAATGCTGGCCTAAATATTTGGCTTGAACTATTGCCCTGAATTTAATTCCAGATTCAGAAATTTCAAAGCCTGGAGCCTGGATACTCCAATGCAGGTTGTCCCCCAATAGAGGAAGATATACAAAACCCACAAAGAGTTGAAGCTTCATTTGAGGAAAATACAAGTCGCCGGATGTATAATTGTCGGCATAGTCTGGATAAGCAAAGACCGGGAATCTTAAATTTATTATCCTGAATGTTTTTTTTTGAATTGGGCCGACTGACATTGCATAATGATTTAGAGCATTCTCACTAATATTGGATATTACATCTGATGCTGTACTAACGCAATAAAAAACGAAAAAAAAGATTATACCTAACACTACCTTGTTTACTTTAAACACATGATTTCTTTTCCCTAACTCACACCATTGCCACATCTTACCTCCAAATATGAACTATAACAGACATCCCGATGAATGTCAAATTATTTTACTGGCATTCAGCAATTCTAATTTTGAAGATTTCGTGTCATTAGTTTTTTGAGAGCCTTCCACAATTTTAGTCACTGGATCAGGTTTTTTATCATCATAGTTGTGTTTTTTTTGTTGTAAGTCTGGGTGTTTATTTTCGGTTTTCCTGGAAACCCTTTATTGATGGGGGTTTTCGGGTCCTGGACCTTTCCTCTAAAATGTGTTAAAAAATCTGCCTCGGTGCGTGCAAAGGTGCAAACGTATAAACTTTATCCTGGGGAAAAGTGGCCTGTCCCCTTCCGGCTCTCCAGGAATTCATCCTCTCCTTTTCCAGTACGACTTCCGGCAATATATGGTTTCAGCGGGGCCGACTCGTGGAGGACCGCGGCAATTTCGCCTTGAGAGACAACTTAAAAATTCTGGAGCCGGTGCAGGGAGGGGTGGTATTTCGGGAGATCTCCTTTGTGTACCCCCTGAAGTGGTGGGCCCGGGCTCTATCTTCAATCGTTCAGGGGACGATGAAGAAAGAATTAAGACAGATAGCGCGCGCGTTTAAATGTTCGGCCGAGAAGAGCCATCCTTTTACCGAGGAGAAGGCCGCTTCCTGCTGGGCCGCCTGCTTTTAAATGTAATTGAAGATCCCTCTATTTCTTGCGGGTGTAGGTGACCTCCAGGCTTTTAAATTCCTTGCCGTCCGGACTGATCATATACATCTCCGTGACAAACTTATCCGGATCGACCATGGTGGTTACAGTGCGGGTTTTCATTTTCTGGCCGGTCATGAAGTCATCCACCTCGGCCACTTCGGTCAAAATCTTACCCGTGGGATCGAGGCTGCCTCTGCTGATCATAATGCCGGTGCCCACGTTATCGATCCAGGTGGAAAAGAACTCTTTCAGATGATTGTCATATCCGCCGATGTTGATGCCCTCAAAAGGCATGCCGTTTACGATCCCCTTGTGCTTCAATTTAAGATAACGACCCCCCAGCATCATCTTACCCACGGCGGAACCTGTACTTTCGTCGGGGGGAGCACCGGGTCCTCTCCACATCCTGGTGGCCACGTCCCATTCGCCCACTCGCTTCTCTAAAAACCGGTGGGGCTCACCGGGGGTGGCGAACTTCATCCACTTTTCCATTATCTTTTTCTGCTGCTCATCCATCGGTTTTTCCTGGGCCAATAGATCCGGAGTGATCGAACCGAACAAAAACACGATCATGACAAGACCAAACATCATTTTCTTCATATTTACCTCCATCAACTTAAAAAGCAGTTGCTTTACAAAAAATTCTCAAAATCTGCCTCTGGTTACTTTAATCTTTCGATGCCCTTTTGCAAAGTTTTCCTTTCATAAGAGAATATTTTAGAGAAAACCAGATTTGAAGTCAACAGATTGATGAATAATTTTCTCTCAAGAGAAAAACATCATAATCTTTTTCTGATCTGGATGCCATTCACCACTAAATACTATAAAAAAATTAAAATTCCATGCAAAACTCTGCATGGGGCATGATTTCGTTACTTTATGCAATATCTGTGAGTGGCTCATTTTTGGGGAATCTGCCTGGGGGTGGGTGATGGGGCCTTCAATATGGGGTGTGGTAACGTCGAAGTGGGGTATTGTACCGGCGAGCTGTCGTCCGGACCGGGAAAATATCGTATTGTAACGAAAAGATGTCGTGGGGACCGGAAATATATCGTGTTGTAACGTCAAGATGTCGTCCGGACCGAAAATATATCGCATTGTAACGAAAAGATGTCGTATTGTAACGGTAAGATGTCGTCCGGACCGAAAATATATCGCGTTGTAACGGCAAGATGTCGCGGTGTAACGTCAAGCTGTCGTGGGGACAGGCAAGATGGCGTGGGGACCGGGGGAATATTGTGGTGTGGCGGTGGGGTGTTGTGGAGTGTGGCCGGGGCTGAGGTGAATTTTGAATGTCTGGGGTTAGTCGTTGAGGGTGACGTTTTTCTCCTTTAGGCTGGTTCCCAGGGCCTTTTGTAGGTAGGCCCGGGAGAGGTTGTAGTCGATGATGGCCTTTAGCTCGTTGGATTGGGCGCTGACGAGATCCCGCTGGAAAAGGAGTACATTGTAGTTGGTGCTTTTGCCCACCCGCAGTTTTTCCTCCTCCCCCTTCAACTTCTCCGCCGTCAATTCCCGGGCCAACCGGTAGGCCTGGACCCGTTTGTAGTTGGTCTCGACGTCCCGCACCGCATTTTTGATGTCCAGGACAACCTGCTGCTCCTGGTTTTGCAGTCTCAACCGGGATTGATCCAGGCTGACTTTAGCCGTTGCCACCTGGGAACGGGAAAAGACCGTACTCAGGGGAATGTCCAGGCTTAACCCCACCGACCAGTTGGAATACAAAAACTTAAAGGCGTCTTTTAGGGCATCAGCGGTCTTGCCGGGGACGGTATCCACCACGATTCCGGAGAGAGGATTGTCATCTTTATATTTAATCTGGGTACCGGAAATTCCCGGGCTCCAATAAGAGGCCCGCAGGTTCAGGTCGGGCAGGAGCTGGTTTCTGGCATATTTCAGCTCGATTTCCTTGTTTTTCTGGTCTATCCGGATCTCTTCCATGTCCGGCCGGTTCTCCATGGCCGTGGCAATGGATTGGTTGAGATCGATTTTTGTCTCAGTGAATACCGGTTCGTCTACCGGGAAGATTTTTTTGTATTCACCGCCCAATTGGGCATTAAAATTGATAATGGTCTTCAAACGGTCTTCGTAGTTCTTAATCAGCGCTTCGGCCTGGAGTATGTCGGCTTCACGGGTGGCCACCTCGGCGGCGGCACTCTTGATCTCGATGGGGGCCATCGTACCGATCTCCACCGACCTTTTATTTTTGGCCAACAACTCTTCGGCCAGGTTGAGGGACTGCTGCTGGACCTTGAGGTATTCGATACTGTAGACCAGATTCCAATAGGCCTCTTCCACGCTGTAAACTGTCTCCATGAGAACGCTTTTAAAACGGGATTTTGAAATCTCCCGGTTATTCTGGGCCACGATGATCTCTTTACGGCTGATACTGAAGCCGAAGTTTTTGAGCAGCGGCTGGGTAAAGTCGAACTGCAGGGTGGTGTCGTACCTGGGGTTGATGGTCTGGAAGCTGCGGTTGGTATCATTTTCGGCATTCTCTAAGGAAACCGATACCGTACCGCCGCTGGGCAGCAATTGGCTGACCCCTGCCGAGTAACTCTGGTACTGGGTCTCCACCTGATCGGCGGCGTCCAGGAAGGAATAGGAGGCGCTCTCCGTACTTCTTTTGTTAAATGAAAACGATAACTCCGGCAGGAATTTTTCCCTGGCCCGGGATACGGAGAGGGCCGAAAGCTCCGGGTTTAGCACCTCGATCTTGATATTCAGGTTATGTTCCATTGCCCTCAGGATGCAATCTTCGAGGGAGAGGGATATGGAATCGTCCTGCCCTTGAGCCGGTGCGCCCAGGGTCAAGAGGAGGAGGCAGATGATGCCGGCGAAATATTTAATCAATCCTTTATGAAACATGTTGAATCTCCTTATGGTCTATTCATACCGTAAAGCTTCAATCGGGTCAAGTCTTGAGGCCTTGCGGGCCGGATAAAACCCGAAAAACACACCTACGGAGGCCGAAAAAATAAAGGCCAGGAAAATGGACAGCGGTGAAATCAGGGTCTGCCAGCCGGCCAGGTGGGAAATTAATTTTGAAGATATTATTCCCGCACCGATGCCCACGATACCGCCCATGAGGCTGAGGACAATGGCCTCGGTCAGAAATTGCAGCAGGATGTCCTTTTCCCGGGCTCCCACCGACATGCGGATACCGATCTCCCGTATCCGTTCGGTCACCGATACCAACATGATATTCATGATGCCGATGCCGCCCACCAGTAGGGAGACGAGGGCGATGCCGCCCAGCATGTTGGTCAGGATGCCTGTCGAGGCGGCGGCGCCTTCGGCGATTTCGGTCATGTCCCGGACATTGAAGTCGTCCTCGGCGCCGGGGGCGATTCTATGGCGAATCCTCAGGATGTTTTCAATCTGTTGGCTGGCTTCCTGGGTCCTGTCGGCCGATACCGCCGACACATCGATAGACTGGATGTAGGTAATGCCCATCAGTCTCTTCTGGACCGTGGTATAGGGGACGGCGATCATATCGTCCTGGTTAAACCAGCCGCCGGATTCCCCCTTGGCTTTCAGTACCCCGATCACCCGGAAGGGAATCTTGTTGATGCGGATGATCTTGCCCACCGCGTCATCCCCTTCAAAGAGGTTGGTGTTGACCTCGCCGCCCAGCACACACACCTTGGCGCTGGCCCGCACCTGGTGGGCATCAAAGAAGGTGCCGTCTTCTATCTCCCACTGCCGGATCTGGGGATAATGCTCTCCCGCTCCCTGGATGCTGGTGTTCCAGTTTTTGCTGCCGTAGACCACCTGGGCCCGGGTGGAGGCCGAGGGGGAGACATATTGGACTGCGTCGCATTTCTGGGCGATGGCCTGGGCATCCTCTACCGTCAGGTTGGTGTAGGAACCGGCACCGCTGTGGCGACCCCGGAAGGATTGACTGCCGGGGCGGACAAAGAGCAGGTTGGTGCCCATGGACTCGAAGCGGGTTTCCACCTCCCTCTTGGCGCCCTCACCGATGCTGACCATGGCAATCACCGCCCCCACGCCGATAATGATCCCCAAGGCGGTCAGGAAGGAACGCATTTTATTTCGATTTAAGGCATTGAGGGAAAGCTGAACGGTTGTGGCTAATTTCATGTTTATCTCCTTACCTTCTTAGTTGGATTCCTCTTTGACGAGCTGGCCGTCCCTGAGGTGAATGCAGCGGCCGGCATATTGGGCCAGCTCGGGTTCATGGGTCACCAGGACAATGGTGATGCTCTTCTCTTTATTCAAATGGGAAAAGATCTCCATCACCTCGTTGCCGGTCCTGGTGTCCAGGTTGCCGGTCGGCTCATCCGCCAGCAGCAGCGACGGGTTATTGACCAGGGCCCGGGCAATGGCCACCCGCTGCATCTCGCCGCCGGATAATTCGTTGGGCCGGTGCAGCTCGCGGCCTTTGAGGCCGACGGAGACGAGCGCGGCCGCGGACATCTCCCTGGCCTGCTTCCGGGGGACATTGGCGTAGAGGAGGGGGAGTTCGGTATTTTCCAGGGCGGTGGTGCGGGCCAGCAGGTTGAAACTCTGGAACACGAAACCGATCTTCCAGTTTCTCAGGTGGGCCAGTTGATCTTTATCCAGGGTGGACACTTCCTGGTCTTCCAGGTAGTATTGTCCGGCGCTGGGCTTGTCCAGGCAGCCGAGAATATTCATCAGGGTCGATTTTCCCGATCCCGACGGGCCCATCACCGCCACGAAGTCGCCCCGATGGATGGTATAGGAGAGATCCTGCAGGGCCTTGACCCGGGATTGGCCGACCCGGTAGGTGCGGGAGAGGTGGTTGAGTAAAATTAACGGTTTGTCCATTTTCTCAGTCCTTATTTTTTTTCTCTTGACTGGCCGGGATTAGCCGCGAAACATGCGCATGGCCCGTCTCATCTGATCCATATTGGAGCCCCCCGGGCTATTTTCTCCCGAGGAGATGCCGGTAATGACCAGTTGTCCCTCTTCCAGGCGGCCCCCCACCACCTCGGTGAAACTGTCGTCGGTGACGCCGGTACTGATAAAGAACGGGCTGATCTGACCCTTCTCATCCAGTACCCATACCCGGGGCATGTTTGAAAAGCCCGGTCTCTGCCCGTCTCTTGCCCCCGGCTCTCTGCCGGCCGGCGCCACCTGGCCGCCACCGGACATCGGTCGCCCGCCTCTTCTCTGCATCATCTCCTCTCTAAGCCGGCTCATGATTTTGGCCATCTCTTCGGGGGATAATTGGGGGGTAAAGCGCAGGGCGGCGTTGGGTACCGACAGGACATTATCGGCTTTGCCGGCGACGATGGAGGCGGTGGCGGTCATGCCGGGCCGCAGCTTCAATTGTGGGTTATCCACCGCCACGATGGTGGTATAGGTAACCACATTCTGGATCACTTCGGGGGAGTAGCGCACCTGGGTCACCTGGCCGGTGAATTTTTCCTCCGGGAAGGCATCCACCGTGAACCGGACATCCTGCCCCTCCTTTATTTTACCGATATCCGCCTCGTCGATGCTGCACTCTACCTGCATCTTGCTTAAGTCGTTGGCGATTTCAAAGAGTACCGGTGCCTGGAAGCTGGCGGCCACGGTCTGGCCCACATTCACGTTCCTGGAGATCACCACCCCGTCGATGGGTGATTTGATTACCGTATAGTCCAGGTCCACCTTCGAGGAGTCCAATTGGGATCTGGCCTGCAGCAGCCGGGCGTCGGAGGCCTGGACCTCGGCCCTGGCGGTCAGGTACTGGGCCTCCGAGCTCTCTTTTTCCTCGAAGGAGATCAACTCCTTCTTGAAGAGTTCCAGTGCCCGCTCATACTGCCTCTGGCTGTTCTGGAGGGATACCTTTGCCTTTTCCAGGGATGCCCTGGCGCTTTCATAATTGGCCTCGTTCTGTTTGATCCGGGTCATGATCTGGGAGGGATCGATCTCGGCCACCAACTGGCCCTCTTTGACCGGGGAATTGTAGTCCACGTACATTCTGGAGATGGTGCCGGACACCTGGCTGCCCACCTCGACGACCATCACCGGGTTGACGGTGCCGGTGGTACTGACAATGGCCTCGATGTCTCCCCTCTTGAGGGCTTCCGTCTTGTACGAGATCTTGTGGTTGCCGTTGGCCTTAAAAATAAAGAATGCCAACACCAGGACTAAGATTACCGCCGCTACCAGGACCGGGATTAACCATTTTTTCCTTTTCATAGTTATACTCCTTCTAAGGATCAAATCTCCTCAAATCATACAAACAATCCACCGCCCCTTTTCTTGCAGCCGAAACCAAAACGATGATATATTTTCCCGGCATTTTTAAATATCTTGCTCTTCTTGTTCAGATTTTCTTCTTTTGGGCCTTAAAAATCTGAGGCGGTAGCGCCACTGCTGTCTGTTGATCTCTTCTCTGAGCCTCTTTTTCTCGTTTTCCAGATCCTCACTCTTCAATAGGTTGTTTTCGATAAACCACTCAATCTTAAATCCCACCAGAACCAGCAGGATGCGCAGCTTAACGACCAGCCGGCCTTCGACAGACAAAACGACATCCAGTTCTTTATTCATGAATCCCTGTAATTCTTCGTACCTCCTCCTGTTGGTTTTTTTCAATAGTTTCAGTTGTTTAGCCAATAACTTGTCGATGGTTTTGACCTTTTCAGGATACCGGGCGCAATATTTGGCTGCCTTGCGGATTATGATCTTAGGATCGATCGGATTGTCGTAGTCCCAGTTCTGGGGCACGAATCCTTCGCCTTTCAGTTCTTCTTTGGTAAACTGGCGCATTAAGAGTTGGGCGCCGATGCGTCGACGATCCAGGTATCTGGGCTCATTTTCCATGTCCTCTTCCATCTTTTGAATCAGCTTCGAACGTTTGATCGAGGAAGGATGATTTCGGTATATTTGCAGCAGCGCCCGGCGAATGGAGTCCTCCGAGTTATTGTAGGCGATCACATTGGTCAAGGACTCCAGTTCACGGTAGCGGGAGCGCATGATCTTCTCCTCTACCCAGGCCATCAAGCTTTTGTAGATTCGTTCTAAACCGATTGCCTTGCCGTAGCGGGTCTCAAAAAACGTCGTCCGCAATAGGGCGGACGGCGTGATGCTGATAATCATCACCATGAGTATATCATGGTAATGAATCCGCCGGGTTTCCGATAAAAAAATGTAAAGCGTTATAACCATAATGAAATGGCCGGTGATAAGAAGGAAAAAGATTTTGCTCTTATAAATTTTAATATGTTTAACCGGGAATAAGCGCCGAAATTCGGTATAGCTGATCAGATAGGTGATGATAAAAATAACAATCAGGCTGATGTAGATCCAGGCTCCATAAACGGCGAAGATCAATCCTATTTTATGGAGAAGTTTTTCCCACCAGTTCACTACCCTGGTTAAGGGAACCGGTTTGACCTCCCCGTCTTTTAGGTGAAATACCCATGGGATAGTTGTATTTTCGGAACAGACGAAGGCCATGTCTGTTCGGGAACCATCTAAATGGGCGCAGCGATTCAAGATGGTACACAATTGTTTTCTAAATTTCAGACGCAAAGCCGGGGTGAAGGGTTTAGCCGCCGCCTCGATATCTTTTAAAACGTGTAGAACCAGAATGCCGAGGTCGTACCCCAGAGCCTTGACCTCGTCCCATTCATCGGACTCGCCAGCAGAGGCATCTCGCTTATTATTGGTCAATGAAACGAAGTAGACATCGTCCATCTGGTCGGCAATCTGGCGTATGTCCAGAATGGTGAAGAGGATAGGGCCATAGGGTATCCCCGAATTTTTCATGGTCAGGAGCTGTTTATAGATTTGTACGATCTCTTCCCGTTCTCCAAAAAAACCGACCGCATCGAAGCGGTTAGCGATTATTTTTCGCAGTTGTTCACGAGGATTGGGGGGATCTTCATAGAGTAGAGACATGAAATGACGATTTTGGCCGCTTGATGCCAACTCTTTCTGGAAGGCCCGTTGGGCCCGCCGGCCGAATTCGGTATCGGCATAAATCACCGCAATGGAGCCGATCCAGTACTTGTTTAGAAAATCGAAGATAGTCTGGACCCGGCGGGTCACCTCGACGTTCACCCGGAAGAACCAGCCATCTTCTTTGTTTCCTTCCTTTGCGGTCACCAGGCCCGAGATGACCGGTATCTGGTATGTGGACAATTCTTCCTTAATCTCAATGGCCCGCACGAATATATCGCTCTCTGTGGGGCCCAGTATAATATCGACCTCGTTGTTGCGGATTTTTTGCGTTAGTAATTTGAATCCGTCGTTTTGATTGACGTAGGGAAGGGAGATTAGTCTCAACCGGGGAGATTGACGGCTGTTTCCCCTCTCTTTGAGGGCCTCTTCAATGCCCGCTTTATGTGAGACTCCGGTGGGCGTGTTGATATAGAGGAGGCCGATTCGTATCTCTTGTTGGGATTCGCTTCCCCCCTGGCCCAGCGGAATAGTTGAAGTGTTTTGTCCAAAACCGATTACGGCGAACATCCATAATGAAATAATTGTTAATGCGCCGGCCTGCCCGATAATAAAGCACCTGTTACTCTGACCCATGATAACCCCCTCAAAATTGTCTTAAGAGCCAATATTTATTTACACTATTTATATGTTATAAAAACACCAATTTGTCAAATATATAAAAAAATGGCCCCAGGCTGGCACGAGACAGAAGGTTGCGTCTGTGAAAGCTTGCGGCCAAAGCCACTCTATTAATGTCGATATTTTTGAGGTGTCAACAAAAATTTCGACGAAAAATTAAAAGTTATTCCATTTTTTCGACCTGGCGAGAGTTAAAAAAGAATCCCTTGATTTTTACTGGATAAGATAGAGAATCGCTCTGTTCCTCACAGAGATGCGGTCGTAGATGAAAATTTTTTGAAACCAAAAATTTTACTCCTTGACAAACGAGTGTAAAACCATATAATATTTGATTTAACGTCTATCAAAGTAGCCAAATATGAGCTTAAAAGGATCAATTGAATCGATTAATCTTGCCGATATCATGCAACTGGTGTCTAACTCAAAGCAGAGCGGACGTTTTGTGATGACCAAAAATAGTGGCGACAAAGGTTATATCTATATCCAGAGGGGCGATATCGTCCACGCCGAGGTGGAACAATTCCTGGGAGAAGATGCGGTTTTCACCTTGATTTCCTGGGATAAAGGGGAATTTGTGTTTGAAGACGGGGACTTCGCGGTGGATAAGTCCATCTCTCGCTCGGTGACCTCTCTTTTAATGGAGGCGGCCCGGCGAATCGATGAGTGGAAATTGTTGAGAAAGAAGATCGGTTCGGTGGACGCGGTGCCGGTGTTTAATCAAATTGACCGCAGTGAACGGAGAAAGATCTCCCTCTCCACTCTGGAGTGGATCGTCATTTCCAAAATCGACGGCCAGAGAACGATTAACGAAATCTCCAGTGAGACCGGCATCAATATCTACGATGCCTCCAGGATTATATTCGGCATGCTGGCGTCGGGTCTTTTAAGCCTGAAATAATAGAAATTTAAAAATATCCTTGTTGCCGCCCCTTCATTCTGGTAAAATTTAAGATGAAAAATAGGGTGTTGATTTTGGATTTTGGCTCTCAATACACAAAACTCATTGCCAGGAGGGTGAGAGAGTTAGACGTTTACTCCGAGATCATGCCCTTTAATATAGATATTGAAAAGATCAGATCGTTTGCCCCCGGTGCGATCATTCTTTCCGGTGGGCCGGCCAGTGTCTATGAAAAAAGTGCGCCCCGGGTAGGCGGCGAGATCCTGGACATGAACGTACCGCTGCTGGGGATTTGTTATGGCCTGCAGTTAATTGCCTTCCTCTCGAAGATGAAAGTTGATCCGGCCCGGCACAGGGAATACGGCCTGTCCAATTTGGAAATAATCGCCCCTCGGGCGGGCGGAATGGGCAGCCGGCTGCTGTCGAACGTCAAACCGGGTTCCCGGGTATGGATGAGTCACGGTGACAAAATTTCGCAGTTCCCGGAAGATTTTGTGGTCACCGGCAGGACGGAGAACAGCGAAATTGCCGTGATCGAATCCCCCAGGCGGCACATATACGGTGTCCAGTTTCACCCGGAGGTAATCCACACCGAGGAGGGCAAGAAGATCCTGGCCAATTTCCTATTTGATATTTCCGGCCTGCAGCCCACCTGGAATATGGAAAATTTTATCGAATCGGCGGTGGCCCGCATCCGGGAAACGGTAGCAGACGAGAAGGTCATCCTGGGCTTGAGCGGCGGAGTAGATTCTACCGTGCTGGCGCTGTTATTAAAGAAGGCCATCGGCGATCGATCGATGCCGGTTTTTGTGGATACCGGGCTGCTGCGAAAGGATGAATACAAAGACCTGATGGCCAAATTCAGGGACGAACTCCACCTGAATGTCACCGGGATTGAGGCGGGCGATATATTCCTGGAAAATTTAAAAAATGTCCGTTCGCCGGAAAGAAAAAGGAAAATCATCGGCAAGACCTTTATCGATGTATTTAAACAGGCTGAGACGAGGATCGGAAGAGTCAGATTTTTTGCTCAAGGGACCCTGTATCCCGATGTCATCGAGTCGGTCTCCGTCAATGGCCCGGCAGCCAGGATCAAGAGCCATCACAATGTCGGCGGGCTGCCGGCAGAGGTGAGCTGGACATTAATTGAGCCCTTCCGGGAGCTATTTAAAGACGAAGTAAGAGTGATCGGCAAGGAGTTGGGGCTGGATGAAAAATTCATATGGCGTCATCCCTTTCCGGGGCCCGGCCTGGCCGTCCGAATACCGGGAGCCGTCAGCAGGGGAAAAATAGAAAAATTACAGCATGCCGATGCCATTCTGATCGAAGAGCTGCACAATTTTGATATTTACGACAGGGTGTGGCAAGCCTTTGTGGTGCTGCTTCCCGTAAAAAGTGTGGGGGTGATGGGGGATCTCAGGACGTATGAAAATGTGGCGGTTTTAAGAATCGTGGAGAGTATTGACGGCATGACCGCCGATTGGTATCCCGCCCCCCCGGAATTTCTCAAACGGGTGGCCAACCGTATTGTCAACGAAGTCAAGGGCATCAACCGGGTGACCTATGATTTGACTTCAAAACCGCCGGGAACGATCGAATGGGAGTGAAGAACTGACATGAAACATTTTGTCCACCTGCACCTTCATTCGG
This sequence comes from uncultured bacterium, assembly GCA_965603365.1. GTDB lineage: Bacteria > Acidobacteriota > Aminicenantia > UBA2199 > UBA2199 > JAHELQ01. Next base: position 4,134 of record CBFDCR010000095.1, on the reverse strand, counting down.
AATTCAGCCTGCTCGACTCTTCCCTCAAGATCGATGCCCTGGTCAAGAGGGTAAAAGAACTCAATATGCCGGCGGTGGCGCTCACCGACCACGGTAACATCCTGGGGGCCGTCAATTTCTACAAACAGGCCAAAAAAAATGACATTAAACCCATTATCGGCTCGGAACTCTATGTGGCACCGGAATCGATGGAGAAGAAGCCGGATAAAAAGGACGACGAGATCAATTACCATCACCTGGTGGTGCTGGTTAAAAACGAGCAGGGTTACCGCAACCTGTCCGAGCTGGTCACTCTCTCTTTTATCAAAGGATTTTACCGCCGCCCCAGGGTGGATAAAGAGATTCTAAAAAAGCACAGAGAGGGACTGGTTGTCCTGTCTGCCTGCATACAGGGGGAGGTGGCCTATTACCTGTTGGTGGGCCGGGAAGATAAGGCGCTGGCGGCAGCAAAATGGTACCGGGAGGTATTCGGAGACGATTATTATATAGAGGTTCAGAACCATTACCTGGAAGACCAGCGGGAGGTATTGCCGAAGTTGGTAAAGCTTGCCAGAGAATTATCCATTCCCCTGGTGGCCTCCAACGATGTGCATTACCTGAACCGGGAAGATGCCGATGCCCGGGAGATTTTGATCTGTTTGCAGACCAACGAGGTGTTATCCAACCCCAACCGGGCCATGAAGAAGGAAACCGACGAGATGTATCTGAAATCCAACGAGGAGGTGCGGGAGTTGTTTGCCGATGTCCCCGAAGCCATCGATACCACCATGGATATCGCCGCTAAATGCCACTTCGATTTTAAACTGGGCACCTATTTTTTACCGGAATTCAAGCCTCCCGACAGCCTAACGATCGACGGTTACTTCGAGAAAATATGCTGGGATGGATTCGCCAGGTTGGAACCGAAACTAAAAGGAAAAAAACATAGTGTGGAGGAGTACCGGAATCGTCTGCACTACGAGATCGAGAAGATCCGGGAGATGGGATTTCCGGGATATTTCCTGATTGTCTGGGATATCATCCGTTTTGCCCGGGAGAGGCAAATCCCGGTGGGCCCGGGCCGGGGGTCGGTGGTGGGCAGCCTGGTGGCCTATGTGATGGCCATCACCAGTATCGACCCCCTGGAATACGATCTCATTTTTGAGCGCTTCCTGAATCCCGAACGAATCTCCATGCCGGATATCGATATCGACTTCGATGCCGAAGGCCGGGAGGCGATTATCGAATATATTCGCAACAAGTATGGCAAAGAAAGCGTGGCCCAGATCGTTACGTTCGGCAAGATGAAGGCCAAGATGGCCATCCGGGATATCGGCCGGGTGCTGGAAATCCCTCTGGGCAATGTCAACCGGCTGGCCAAGTTGATTCCCGACGGCCCCAAAGTGAAATTGGAAAATGAGGTCCGGGGGAACACCGAGCTGATCAAGGAAGTCAAGCGGATGGAAAAGGCGGCGGAGTTGATCGATTTTGCCTTGAAACTGGAAAATACCGTCCGGCACACCTCGATGCATGCCGCCGGTGTGGTGATTGCCCCTAAAAAATTGACCGAATACATGCCCCTGTATAAGACCAAAGACGATATCGTGACCCAGTTTGAGAAAGAGGAGGTAGAGGAGATCGGGCTTTTGAAGATGGATATCCTGGGCTTAAAGACCCTGACTATTATGAAAAATATCATCAGGGAGGTCAAGGAGGTGGAGGGGATCGATATCGATATTGAGAATATCCCCTTAGACGACAAAGACACCTTCAAGATATTCCAGGCCGGTGATACCGACGGCATTTTCCAGTTTGAAAGTTCCGGCATGCGGGATTATCTCAAAAAATCCAAACCCCAGAAAATTGAGGATCTAATTGTATTAAACGCCCTGTACCGTCCCGGGCCTTTAAATTCGGGCATGGCCGATCTCTATGTCAAGCGGAAATTGGGTAAGGAGAAGGTGATCTATCTCTTCCCGGAACTTGAGGAAGTATTAAGGGATACCTACGGCATCATCGTATTCCAAGAACAGGTGATGCGCATTTCCACCATCATTGCCGGTTTTTCCATGAGTAAAGCCGATGAGATGCGCAAGATCATGGGCAAGAAATTGGTTCATAAGCTGCCGACACTGGAGAAGGAATTTATGGGGGGGGCCGGCAAAAAGCAGTATCCCAAAAAAAAGGTGGAAGAGCTGTTTTCCCAGATGAAGACCTTTGCCGAGTATGGCTTTAACAAGTCCCATTCCACCGCCTATGCCTATCTGGCTTACCAGACCGCCTATCTCAAGGCCCACTACCCCGTCTACTTTATGTCCGCCCATCTGAGTTCAGAGGCTGAAAAGACTTCCACCTCTTCCAAAATCATCCAGTATATTTCCGAAAGTAAAAAAATGTGGATCGAGATCCTCCCCCCCCAAATCAATAAAAGCCATGAAAATTTCCGGGTGGAAACCCGGTCCTCCGTTCGTTTCGGCTTAAAGGGGCTGAAAAATGTGGGAGATGCTGCCATTAAGGTCATGCTGGCGGCCCGAACCCGGGACGGAGAGTTCAAGGATTATTCGGATTTTATTACCCGCCTGGATTTAGGGAAAGTCAATAAAACGGTGCTGGAGAGCCTCGTCAAGTCCGGGGCCATGGATTGTTTCCAGGTCAAGCGCCGGGCGCTCTTCGACAGCGTCGAGGATGTTCTCAAGCAGGCTGCGGTAATCGACAATATGAAGAACCAGAACCAGTTGTCCCTGTTTTCGGGGGAGGAGGATATCGTTAGAATCGTAATCCCCAAAGAGCACCTGGACAAGCCCGAATGGACGGAGAGCGAGATTACTAAGTATGAGAAAGAGGTGGCCGGCATTTATATCAGCCATAATCCCCTGGAGAAATTTCAGAATGAAATCAGAAAAGTATCCAATACCACCATCTCCCAGATCCAGGAATTTAAAGGGGAGCGGGTGAAATTGGGCGGTGTGATCACCGAGGCCAATCAGAGAAAGTCCAAAAGGGGGGATTTTTACGGGGAATTGTTTTTCGAGGATTTAACCGGCCGGATCAAGGTGTTGGTCTTTAACCGCAAGAAGAGAAATAACAACTATAACCGGCAAAATGGCCCGCGGCTGTCGTGGGATGAGATCAAGGACCAGTTGAGACTGGATTCCCCCTACTACCTGGAGGCCCTCCTGCCCGACAACGACGATACGGTTCCCAATCTGTATCTGGAAAAGCTGGTGGAGTTGGAAACATTTTTGAAAAAAAAGGCCCGGCTGGTCAAGATCAAGATCGCCTACGGCCTGTTGACCCCGGATTTTAATGAAAAATTAACGGCAAAGTTTGAAAAAAACAGCGATTCGGTGCCCTATACCCTGGAAGTACTCACCGAGGACGGCTACCGCACCGTCATCCGTTCCCCGGAGGGCGCCGGCCTGAAAGCCACCGTATCGATGAAAAAAGACATCGAAAAACTCACCGGCGAAAACACCGTCGAGATCATCTTTTAAGCACAATCCGTGCCCAAAACCAAACAAAACCAGGAATATTGGAATGATGGAATACTGGAGTAGTGGAATAGTGGAACAAGGCAAAGATTTTTGTATAACATATCATATGGGAGTGATTTCTCCGGCTGTGGATACCATTTTTCCACTCATGGCAATGATTTTGCCTCCCAATAATAACGATACCACCAACCCAACCCCTCGGCCACTGAAATCCCCCACTCACGCCCCCGGCGGTGCAATGCCTACTTCATGGTAACCTCAAGACCTTTAGTCCTGACCTCTAATTCTAACTCGATCCTCCTCGACGATCCACAGGCGGTTTTTAATTGGTTCGCTGGAGAGTAGGCAGATTTTCATCGATTTTAAATTCCATACCGGTATATCGTTACGCCAGGCCCTCCCCAAATCCTGTCCACCGTCTTAACTAACATTCTGATGTTGACCAGGAGTTACCCCGAAATTTTAAATAGGTCTCCTAAAACTGCAATGATGAGAAACTAAAATTTTTCGCCTGGCCCCAATCCGTCTTTCAAAGCTGTATCAACAATACCTGAATTGATTTTATTTTTGCCAAGATTGAACCTGACATTCTTATCAAATAATTTGTATTTGTGTTGCTCCCGTAATTTAATTAACTGATCACCCGTTATTAAAGAAATCA
>CBFDCR010000094.1:0-18848 GCA_965603365.1 uncultured bacterium | reverse complement strand
AAACCAAAAAAATTTTGATCTTCGATCCTTAATATCGGGATCTGTGCCGCCTTTGCACTTTAACTTCATGATTCTTCACCGCCTATGATTCTTTTCGAAATCCTTGCCTCAATCAAATTCAGTCGGCATATGCAACACACTAATTTTAAAATATAACTAAATCCAATCAGTTTGTCAATGATTTACAAAATTTTAGAGTTACCAAAATTACCAATTTATGAGCATTATAAAGGAAAATGCCATTTCTTAGAGAAAAAGAAAACACCTTCAAGAACCCGAAGAACTATACCACATCATCGGGCGATGCAGCCCCGGCCCCTCCGTTGCGTTCGCTATTTGTTCGCCCTATGGTTCGGTTTGGCATGTGCCCCGGTTTCTTGTTCTACATATACCGGAATACTCACTTAAAACAGCGATGACCTTTAAAGAATTTGCCAGGAAAAATCAGATGTTGTGGCTGACAGCCAGGCAGGTGGCCCAACTGATGCAATGCTCCATTGAACACGTCTACGACCTTGCCAAAAGCGGGAAAATAAGGTATATTAAGGATGGCAAGAACGTCAGGTTCAAGCCGGAGGATCTGGATGATTACGAAAAACAATTATTTGTCAGGAGGAATCATGGGACTATATAAGAGCCCCAACAGTTCTAACTGGCAAATGTGCTTTTTCGTGAACGGAAAGAAAGTCCGAAAGTCTGCTAATACGTCAAACAAGAAAGTGGCCCAGCGAATCTATGACAGTTTCAAAGGTCAGGTTGCCGAGGGCAAATTCAAAATCACCACAAACTCTGACATGCCTTTTTCCCGTCTGGTGGATGAATTTATCGAGAAGCACAGCAAGGTTGAAAAAGAGAGCTACAAGACCGACATCCTTCGGGGCAGGCAGTTGAAGAAGTATTTTGGTGACCGACCGATTGGTAAAATCACAGCCTTTGAGATCAAGGAGTGGCGTAAGTGGAGGAGTGAGCACATCACCCGCAGGGGAGCCAGGATAACAAAGGCATCGTTAAACCGCGAGTTGTGTTTTCTCAAGACCATGTTCAGCCATGCGGTGGAATGGGAATGGTTGAGTGAGAATCCTGCATCAAAGATCAAGTTTTTGAAGGGCGAAAAGAGCCGGATGCGGTTTCTGAGCAATGAGGAGATTTGCCGGCTCATTGATTGCGCCAGGCCGATATTGAAGCCGATAATCATCACAGCGATTTCTACGGGAATGCGAGTGGGCGAGATATTGAATTTGAAGTGGCAGGAGGTAGATTTCGAGCATGGTTTTATCCGGGTTTCAAAGAGTAAGAACGGCAAGGCCCGTGACATTCCGATTAACAGCTATCTTGAGGAGACACTCAAAGGTCTCGTTGGGAGCATGAAGCGTGGTAACTACGTATTCTGCAACAAAGTTGGCGAGAAGTTAAGCCGGATTGATCATTTTTTTGCGAAAGCGCGTAGGCTGGCAGGATTGGAGGATTTGCGGTTTCATGATCTTCGCCACACGGCAGCGAGTTTATATGCCAGTCGAGGTTGTGATATCATCACGCTTCAAAATTTATTGGGCCACAGGAAGATTACCATGACCCAGAAGTATGCTCATCTGATCCCGGAAAGTCATGAAAAGACACGAAGGATCATGTCAGATTTTTGGGGGACTTTAGGTGACACAAAAAATGACACACAGTTTGAGCGACCTCAAAAAAAACCCCCTGAAAAGCTTACCAGCAAAAGCTTTTCAAATTCCTTATTAGCAGACTGATTGGAAGTTTATTCCCCTCTCTTTTTAAGAGAGGGGATCAAGGGGTGAGTTTAATTTTTGTATGAACAAATGGCAACGTATTTTCATACCAGACCAAATAATTATTACAAGAGGGTGAGGTAGGAGATCAAGGTACATTTGTTGACAAAAGGGGGGAGATGGCCTATAGTATGGGTACGAGGAGTTGCGCATGAGCTTAGCGTTGTTAAGAGAAGAGGACCTGCCGCATTATACCTATGACGATTATGTACACTGGGATTGACCGATCTGGACATCGGCAAATGGTCGGAGCGGAGCGAAGTGGATCTGGTCAGGATGAAGGAGGGCGGGGTAGACGCCTGATGATCTCCGATATCGTTCTGCTCGCTGAATTGCCTGAGCTGATTCCGCACTCCATTGACGCCTATACGGGCTGCCTGGCAGGCGCTCTTTTAAAGGTTTTCAAAGCTAATAAAATGGAAAAGTAGACATGGGCATAGCAGGCGACATCATCCTTATCGTCATCGCTGCCTTAATCGGCGGCATGATTGCCAGGCTGTTGAAACAGCCACTGATCATCGGCTATATTTTAGCTGGTGTAGTGGTCGGGCCGCATACAGGTATCGTTACGGTGACCAATGCGCACGACATCGAATTGCTGGCAGAGATCGGCGTGGCACTGCTGCTGTTTGCCATTGGGCTGGAATTTTCATTTCGCAAGCTGAAACCTGTTCGAAACATAGCACTGATAGGAACACCCATGCAGTTGTTGTTGACTATTGGGTTCGGTTTTGCTATCGGCAAGCTGTTCGGTTTTGACTGGCAAAAATCGGTCTGGCTCGGCGCTTTAATTTCCATATCCAGCACCATGATCACGCTGAAAACACTGATGAGCCATGGCTGGCTGGGCACGCTGTCCAGTCGGGTCATGATCGGCATGCTTATCATTCAGGATCTGGCAATTGTTCCGATGCTGATTATTCTGCCCCAGCTCAACGATCCCAGGTCTGGAATACCGTTGTTGGGAATGGCACTGGTAAAAGCGGCGATTTTTATCGCCCTGATGGTTTTACTGGGCACAAAAATTCTGCCGTTTCTGATAAAGCGGATCGCCCGCTGGAACTCTCGGGAATTGTTTCTGCTGTTCATAACTGCGCTGGGGCTCGGATTGGGCTACGGTACCTACCTGTTCGGGCTGTCCTTTGCGTTTGGTGCATTTGTGGCAGGCATGGTGCTCAGCGAATCCGATTATGGGCACCAGGCATTGAGCGAGATCATTCCGCTGCGTGATATTTTTGGACTGCTGTTCTTTACTTCTGTGGGCATGCTGCTGGATCCGAAATTTCTTATTGCCAATTTTAAAATGATTATTTTATTGATCCTGCTGGTCGCCATCGGAAAGGGATTCATTTTTGCCATTATTAGCAGAGTGTTTGGCTATCGCAACATCGTGCCGCTGGCAGTCGGACTCGGGCTTTTTCAGATCGGTGAATTTTCATTTGTGTTGGAGCGGGTCGGATTGAGCACTGACTCCATTGATATGGAGCTCTATTCATTGGTGCTTACGGCTACCATTGTCACGATGTTGTTGACACCGTTGGTATCGAGTCTGGCAGCGCCGCTCTATTCGCTACGAAAAAAATGGTTCAAACATGAACCCGTCGAGACGATCAATTTGCCCAAAACAGGATTGTTCGATCATGTGGTCATTGCCGGCGGCGGACAGGTAGGTTCAAATATCGCCAAAATTTTGCAGCGAATGCAGTTGTCATTTGTCATCATCGAACCGGATTTTCGGCGGGTGGAACAAATGAAAAAAAAGGAATTTCCCATCGTTTACGGCGATGCCAGTCAGGACCCCGTGCTCGAAGCCGCTCAAATTCGAAACGCCAGTCTGCTGCTGCTCACTGTTCCATCGGTGGTGATCTCGCAGGCAATCACCGAACGCATTCGGCAACTCAATCCCAAATTACACATCGTCGCCCGAGCCATCAATGAAGAACATACTGAGGAACTCCGTCAGCGCGGCGTATATCAAGTAGTTCGACCCGAACTGGAAGCCAGCCTGGAATTTACCCGACAGGCGCTATTGCATTTAAACATTTCTCTCAAGGAAATCCAGCAGTTTACCGATGCGGTGCATCGGGAGATGTACGCACCGCTCTACGAAAGCAATCATTCTTATCGTACTATTTCACAACTGCAAAGCGCCTGCAACCTGATCGATTTGAACTGGGTCACCATTACCGAAGGCAGTCCTGTTATTGGGCGTTCGATTCGGGAGCTGAGAATTAGAAAGAAGACAGGCGTTTCTGTGGTAGCAATTTTGCGGGATGGATCGCTGTTGACGAATCTCGATCCTGATTTTCAATTTCAAGCAAACGACCTGGTTGGCGTTGTCTCCGAACCGCCGCAGTTGGATCGATTTCTGGAAATGACGGCATCGCCTTCGCTTTAACAAGCAGTGCGATGGCGTGCGGTGCCTTCAAGATGCCGATATTCTCCTCTTCTCCCTTCGAGATGAACCGCCGGTAGATGCCATCGAGGAACCGGGGGGTGTCATCGTAAGTTATGGAGAGGATGGAGAACCGGTCAGTGTGGAATTAATGTGAAAAAGGGGACATGCCAAAAATCTCGATTTATTATTGCTGGTAAATCGGTAAAATCTCTTGTAAAAATGACAATCATCAGGTATACTTAGATGGAAAAGCTGAGAGTGAGGTGAGTATATGTTGGGTAACTTTACTGCCAACTATAAAAAAATAAGTTCTGGTTACATGGGACAGGTTATCGAGTGGCCGGAGGTTATTACCGAGGGCAAAATCCTGGAAGAGTGCCGGGATATGCTGGCCGACGCTTTAAGAGAGATGATAGCCGCCTATAGACAATTAAATAAAGAAATCCCCCAGGTATGAAAAGGGGACATGCCAAAAATTCTGTCCATGAAACAGATTCTCTTTGTGGGAGGATGAGATTAGTCGGGAGTGGGACGTGGCCCCTTTGGATCTCCAGCCCATGGAATTCGATAATGACCTGACGGGTCACCTCATCATTTGCCCTGACCGCTACTTCTCTTCTCCGAAAACCAACCTTTCAAAAAAAGTAATTGAAAAACTGTAATTAGAAGAGGTAATAGGAGTAATAAATTATGGAAAAGTCATTAAAACTGAAGGCTATTGAACGTTTGGGAAAAGCACTCGAAGAAATTAAACTCTTGAAATCCTTACGTATAGAATCGCCAAATTTTGTAAAGTGGCGTAGGGATACTGAAATTGCTATAGCAAACACATTTGGCGAGAATCCCCAGCATATTAATGATTTCAAAAATATTAATTTCGATTCAATAGGTGCTACGAATAATACATCTATAGGTACCCGGCGGCGTGCATATAGAAGAGGTTTGGGAGCAGCAGAGGCAATTCTCAAATCCATGATTGAAGAGATTAAGGAATATTGGGAAGAGGAATCAGAAGCAAACTCAGCGGTGAAAAATTTGGTACCAGGTAAATTAAGAGGAACAAGAGTATTTATTTGCTATGCTAAAGAGGATCGAGAAACTGCCATTAAAGTCTATCACGATTTAAGCAAGAAGGGGATTAATTGTTGGGTGGACAGCGAAGATCTGTTGCCGGGACAGTATTGGGATATCGAAATACCTAAAGCCATCAAAAGTTGTGATTATTTTTTGTTATTGCTTTCCAAAAAATCGGTTTCCAAAAGAGGTTATGTTCAGAAGGAAGTGAAGATAGCATTGGATGTATTGGAGGAATTCCCTTCATCTAAACCTTATTTAATCCCCGTCCGTATCGAGCAATGTGAACCCGATGATGAAAAGTTACGAACTCTCCACTGGGTTGATCTTTTCCTATCCTATGAAAAAGGTTTAAGTGAAATTCTCCGTGTACTGACTCAGAAGAAAAAGATGCTAAGAGATAACATACGAGAATTAAACGAGCTTTTAAAAAAGGAAATAATCGATGATGCAATCCCGGGACCTTTTAAATATAAGGTATGTCCAAAATGTGGGTCGGAAAAGTTAAAAAGAAGTGTTGATTCTTATGCAGAAAGTGAATTTGGAGATCAGGGTGAGATTATTTATTTTGAGGTTCCTTATAATGTAATTGAGTGTCTTGATTGTGATTGGAGGAAAACAGAAATTAATTATTATCCTGAAACCTTTGAGAGCTAAGGTTTGCTGGAGACGGCGGCGGGGAAATCTTTGAGATAGGCAAAAAGAGCTTGTTGACAAAAGGGGGGATATGGCCTATAGTATGGGTACGAGGAGTTGCGCATGAGCTTAGCGTTGTTAAGAGAAGAGGACCTGCCGCATTATACCTATGACGATTATGTACACTGGGAGGGGCGGTGGGAGCTCATTCACGGTATTGCCTACGCCATGGTTCCCGCACCGACAATGAAACACCAGAGCCTGAGCCTCGACATCGCCTCTCAACTCAAGCAGCATCTGGAAACCTGCAATCGCTGTAAGGTATACCAGGCCATAGACTGGCAAATTGCCGAAGATACGGTGGTGCAGCCGGATGTGCTGGTGGTGTGCGGCGACTATACCGAGAGGGAAAGATTGCTGGTGCCGCCGATTTTGATATTTGAAATCCTCTCCCCCTCCACTGCTAGAAAAGACAAAATTCTCAAATACCAGCTCTACCAGGATGCCGGTGTCAGGTATTACTGCCTGGTGGACCCCCAGACACACAGCGTCGAGATATTTGAGTTGGATCATAAAAGTTTCCGCAAGGACGAATCCTTGCAACAGGGAAGGATGGCCTTTGACCTGGGCCCATGTGCCATTGCCCTTGATTTCAGCCGGATTTTTGAGAAGTATTGAAGAGATAAATCAGGGGGAGCGGCACATTGCAAATTGCAAAACAGCCAATGCAAAATGCAAAATGGAAACAATAGTAAATGGTCAACGTATATCTTAAATTCAGGAGTTAACAATGAAATTGACACTAAAAAAATATGTGGCGGTTCCGGTTCTGCTTCTGGTATTAGCCGGGCAGTGGTTGTGGGCAGAGGAGAGGATCGATCCGGCCCTGTGGCAGCAGGCCATGGCCATTCACCGGGAAGCCATTGTGGTGGACACCCACTGCGATACCCCCATGTTGATGCTGGAGCGGGGTCTTGACATCGGCAAACGATCGGATCGGAGTGAAGTGGATCTGGTCAAGATGAAGGAGGGCGGGGTGGACGCCTCCTTTTTTGCGGTATTCGTGTCCAACCGCCTGGATCAAAAGCACCCGGCAACAAGGGCATTGGCGACCATCGACGAGATCTACCGCCAGGTAGAAACCTATCCGCACTTAGCTGAACTGGCCCGGTCCAGCGCCGACATCAGGCGCCTCCATCAGGCCGGCAAGCGGGCCATCCTGATCGGCATGGAAAACGGCGGCCCCATCGAAGGCAGCCTGCGGCTGCTGCGCAATTTCTACCGGCTGGGGGTCAGGTACATCACCCTGACCCACAACGACAACAACGATATCTGCGATTCTTCCTCTGCTGAAAAGCCCAGGTGGAACGGCTTGAGCGATTTCGGCAAACAGGTGGTGCAGGAGATGAACCGGTTGGGCATGATAATCGATGTCTCCCACATCTCGGATCAGGCCTTCTGGGACGTGCTGAAGGTGTCAAGGGCACCGGTAATCGCCTCCCACTCGGCGGTTCGTTCGTTGTGCGATGTCCCCCGCAACATGTCGGATGACATGATCAAGGCCCTGGCCAAAAAAGGGAGCGTCATCCAGATCGTTTTCTATTCCGGGTTCCTGGATGAGGCCTACAACCGCCGCGCCGAAGCGGTCAGGAAAAAACTGGACCCCCAGTTCAAGCAGTTAAGGGAGAAATACAAAGATAACCGCCTGGGATTCTGGAATGCCTGGGGCGAATTGTGGAAAAAACACGGCCCGGAACCGCCGGAGATCGATGTCTTGATCGACCATATCGACCGGGTGGTCAGGCTGGCGGGTATCGACCACGTGGGGCTGGGCTCCGACTTCGACGGGGCCGGCAGCTTTCCCAGGGGTCTGGAAGATACAGCCGGTTTTCCCCTCATCACCTACCACCTGCTGAAAAGGGGATATCGGTCTGAGGAGATCAAGAAAATCCTGGGCGAAAATCTCCTCCGAGTATTCTCGGAAGTTGAACGAGTAAAGGAGAACGGTTAATTGTCGGCGGCGAAGCGGGTGGGTTTTGGGCCGCGGCTGGTGGCGTTTATTATCGACAGCTTCATCATCGGCCTGCTGGCCTCTATCCTGATGTCTTACCTGATGGAGAACACTTTTCAGGCCGTCATGAAGGGCGATTTTCTGAATGCCCTGATGGAAGCCTATGCCAGCGGCAGCAGCGGGGCCGACTCCGAATCATTTAAGCAAATGCTGAAGGTGACCTCCTTTATCACCCACCTCAGCATGCTCTACATGCTGATCGAGGCCTTCAACGGCGCCACCCCGGGTAAGATGATGTTGGGCCTTAAAATAGGCAGTGAAGAGGGAAATCCGGCGGATACCTGGCTCTATTTCTACCGCTATGCGGTGAAAAACAGTTCGTCCCTGCTGGCCCTGCTGGCCAGTACCACGGGCGTGGCGATTTTCCACACATTGGGCGGCCTTTTGGGAATGGTGATTATCTTCGGCTGCTTTCTGGTGCTGGGGCCGAGGAGACAGGCCATCCACGATATGGTGGCTAAAACAGCCGTCTACTATAAGCATGATCTTAAAGGATAGATATACATTGCAAATTGCAAAACAGCCATTGCAAAAGGCAAAATGAAAGAGGAAGAAAATCAATGCAAATTGCAAAAATTTTTTAAAACGGAGGAAACAGTGAAGATGTTAAGACTCATTTTTCTAATGATAATCTTCAGTTCCCTGGTCTTTGGCCAGACCAAACTGGAGGATGTTCAGGCCTTTACCTTAAAAAACGGCCTGAAGTTCATGGTGGTGGAGGATCACTCGATCCCCAACGCCAACATGTACATCTTCTTTAAGGTGGGCTCCCGCAACGAGTATCCCGGCATCACCGGGCTCTCCCACTTCTTCGAACACATGATGTTCAACGGCGCCCGGAAATACGGGCCCAGGATGTTCGACCGGGTGATGGAGGCCGCCGGCGGCGCCAACAACGCCTATACCAACGAAAATATCACGGTGTACACCGATTTTTTCCCTTCAAGCGCCCTGGAGGTCATCTTCGACCTGGAAGCCGACCGCATCGGCCACCTGGCCCTGGACGACAACATGGTGGAGAGTGAACGGGGCGTCATATTGGCGGAACGGATCACCGGCATGGAAAACAGCAATTTCCGGTTCTTAGAGGAGCAGGTCAAGGGAGTGGCCTTCCTGGCCCACCCCTACCGCTGGTCGGTGGTCGGTTACGAATCGGACATCAAGAACTGGAAAAAAGAGGATTTGCAGAGATACTTCGACACCTACTATGCCCCCAACAACGCCCTGGTCGTCATGGTGGGGGATCTGGAGTTTGAAAAGGTTAAAACCTTAGCCAAAAAGTACTTTGAATCCATCCCGGCCCGAAAACCGCCGCGGCCTGTCCATACCGTTGAACCCGAACAACTGGGGGAGAAACGGCTGACCGTCCACAGGGCGGTCTCGACCCCCAATATCCTGATCGCCTACCACGTACCGGAAACCGCTTCCCCGGAGTTTTATGCCGTGGACCTCCTGGATGCCATCCTGGCCGAGGGCCGCTCATCCCGACTGTACAGCAAATTGGTGGATGAACGGCAGTTGGCGGTTAGACTGTTTACCGATTATTCCCAGGCCTTTGATCCCACCCTGCTTAGCATATATGCGGTGTGCAGCCAGGGAACGGATGTCCACATCTTAGAACAGGCCATCTACGACGAAATCGGCGAAATCGTGCAAAACGGTGTGGCTGAAAAGGAACTGCAAAAGGTGAAAAATCGCAAGGTGGCGGAATTTTACCGCCGGATCGCCACCATAAAGGGCCGGGCCAACGCCATCGGCAGATATGAACTGTTCTTCGGCAGTTATCAAAAGCTCTTCACCGCGCCCCAGGATTATCAACGGGTCAGCGCCGCCGACATTCAACAGGCGGCGGCTAAATACCTGAAAAAATCCAACCGCACCGTGGGCATCTTAATGAAAAACCAGGAGGGATAAACATGAAAACAGCAGCCATGATTGTCGTCATCGTGATTTTGAGTACGGCCCTGAATGTTGCCGGCGAGTCCAGCGGTACATTCAGGCTGCCCGAATACACGAAATTTACCTTGAAAAACGGACTCACCGTCTACCTGATGGAGCAGCATGAAGTGCCCCTGATCTATGTGTCCGCGGTCTTGCCCGCCGGTGCCGTCAAGGACAGCGGCCAGAACGGTCTGGCCTTTCTCACCGCCGAATCCCTGCTCTTCGGCAGCCGGAATTACACCAAGGGGCAAATCGAGGAGACCCTGGAGTTCCTGGGGGCCAGGTACAACACCTACGCCGATCTCGAGACCGCCCGCATCTCCCTCTCCTTTGTCAACAAGGACACCGACAGGGTGCTGGCCATTCTGAAAGATATCGTCGTCTATCCCCGCTTCGACGAAGAGGAGTTTAGCAAACGAAGGAGACGCCTGCTGATGGAACTGGAAAGGAACCGGGAGATCCCGGCCCGGGTGATAGACGCCTACACCCACAAATTCTTGTTTGCCGGTTACCCCTACGGCAATCCGGTGTCCGGCACCCGCACCAGCGTGGCCGACATCGAGAATAAGGATATCAAAGAGTTCTACAACGCCCACTACAAACCGGCAGAATCGGCCCTGGCACTGGTGGGAGACTTCGACACCCGCCGGATGAAGAAAAAAATCCGGCAATTGTTTGAAGGGTGGCACAATCCCGGCCCATCGCCTTCCCCGCCGATCCCCCCCATGCCCCCGCACCGGCCAAACCAACTGCTGCTGGTCAACAAAGAGGATGCCACCGAGACCCGGTTCATCATCGGCAGTTTCGGCATCCGGCGCAGCAACCCCGATCTGGTGGGCCTCCGGGTGATCAATACCGTCTTAGGCGGCCGTTTCACCGCCTGGCTAATCGACGAGCTGCGGGTCAATGCCGGGCTCACCTACGGCGCCTGGAGTGCCTTCGGGGTCTACAAACAGGGCGGTATCTTCATGATGACCAGTTTTACCCGCACCCCCAGAACCGTCGAAGCCATCGACCTGGCCCTAAAGGTCTACGACCGGCTCCTTCACCAGGGCATCGACGACCGGACATTGTCCTCGGCCAAAAACTACATCAAGGGACAGTACCCGCCCCGGTACGAGACCGCCGGCCGCCTGGCCGACCTGCTGACCCACATGTTTTTTTACGGCTTCGACGAGTCCTTTATCAATAATTTCCAGCAGAATGTGGATGCCCTCACCGTGGAGAAGGCCCGGGAACTCGTCAAAAAGTACTTCCCCCCCAAAGACCGCCTGCAGTTTGTGCTCATCGGCAAAGCCGCGGAGATCAGGGATAAGGTCAAAAAATACGGCACCTTCAGCGAAAAGCAGATCAAGGCCGCCGGGTTTTAAAGAAAAAGAGACTATTTCTGCGGTTGGTGGGTGTACAGGTACCGCTTAATCTTGTGGGTCGGGGTCTTTTCAAAGGGTTCCGTTTGCTCCACCACCCGGGCCAGCTTCGAGAAGGCAGAGAGTTGTTCATTGGCACTGGCGCGCACCTTCTCCAAAATCTGCTCGATGTAGCGGGCCCGCTGCGTCTCGGTCTTGCCCCTTGTCTCGGCATCGATCAAGTCGTAATCCGGGTAGACCCAGGCCTCCAGCCGGCCCTCTCTTTCCGTTACCAGGGATTCCACCACGTAAATAGAGGCATTAATCACCTCCTCCACCGCTTCGGGGAAAATATTCTCACCATTGGCCATCAGGATCATGTTCTTGGACCGGCCGGTAATATAAAGATTACCCAGTTTATCAAACCGCCCCAGGTCGCCGGTTTTAAACCAGCCCTCTTTATCCAGCACCTCCGCGGTTAACTTCGGATTCTTAAAGTAGCCTCTCATCACATTGGGGCCCCAGCCATAAATTTCCCCCACACCGCTTTTTTCATCCGCATCCACGATCCTGATCTTACTCCCCGGCGTCACCTTGCCGGTGGAGCCAAGCTTGACGCTCTTATCGCCCCACGGCCCCCCGGCCAACAGCGGCGAGGTTTCGGTCAGGCCGTAGCCCACCAGGTAGGGAAAGCCGCAGCCCCGGAAAAACTTCTCCGCCTCCAGGTTAAAGGGCGCGCCGCCAATGGCCATAACGACGAGCTCTCCGCCGAAAAAATCCATCAACTTATCCCGGATCTTTTTGTGTATTTTTTGCTTCAAGCCCGGAACCTTTGCCAGCAGTTTAACCAGTTTGTTCTTCTCCAGCACCGGCATCACCCTCTTCTTGTATATCTTCTCCAGGATCAGGGGCACCGCGCAAATACAATGGGGGTGCTCCTGGCGGCAGACCTTTTCCAGGTTAGCCGGGGTAGGAGCCACGCCGGGATACACGACGCGGGCACCGATTCTCAAGGGAAACAGGAAACCCACCGTAAACTCATACACGTGGGACAGGGGCAAGATCGACAGAAACGTACTGCCGGGGGCCAGATCTATCAATATCGACAAGGCCAGGGTATTGGCAATGAGGTTGCGGTGGCTCAGCATCACCGCCTTGGAGTGTCCCGAGGTGCCGCTGGTATAGATAATCGAGGCGATATCATCGGCCGCGATCTCCTTCGACTTCAAGCCAATGGCTCCGGGAATCTTCTTGATAAAATCAACGGCCTTCTCAATTATTTCGGAAATGGGTTCCACTTTTATGTCCTGCAGCTCGGTCTCGAAGTCGTCGAGGGTAATAATGTGTTTGAGCCTGGTCTGCCCCAGGTCACCCACCCTCTCCAGCATTTTCCGGGTGGTAAACATTATTTTGACTTCCGAATCGCACAAAATATGACGGATATCGGCTTCCGGGAAATCCGGCAGGATCGGCACTGCCGCCGCGCCCACCCGCTGAACGGCAAAATAACTGATGCCCCAATGGGAAGAGTTTTCCCCTAAAATAGCCACCCGGTCTCCCCGGTGAATGCCCTTTTCCACCAGCATGCCGGCCACCTTCTCTACCCTATCGAAGAACACCCCGTAAGTCATGGGCGCACCAAAGGCAGCGCCGGAAGCCGGCAGGTCCCGATACTTCTCCACCGACTCCTCCAAAAACTCATTCAATGTCCGGGGCGCGGCCGCCAACAATTCGCTAAAAATCTCAGCTAACGTCTTATCTCCATTCATATTACCTCCAACAGCCCACACTATAACCCAATCCCCCCTTTTTTTCAATCCATCACCCCAAAAAAACCACCAACCAAAAAACAATGGAATAATGGAATACTGGAATATTGGAGTGGTGGTGTGGCAGGTATAAATACGCCGTATGACTTGAAATTTAAAGCAAAAGGCAGTATATTAAAATCATGCTGGACTTAAAGGAGATTCGAAGAGTTATTGACGAAAACAGATCTGTACTTCAAGACAAATTTCATGTCCGGGAGATTGGAGTTTTTGGTTCATTCGTCCCCCCCCCTTCCATGAGCCCATCGGCTTTATTAAATTCATGCAGCTTGAATTTTATCTTTCGGAATTGTGCAAACGCAAGGTGGACCTGGTCACCCGTGAGGCCCTAAAGCCCCACATCGGCACCCACATTCTAAAAGAGATCCAGTATGTCTAAACAACACTCCATTAAAAGAGACATCAGAGATTAAAGAATTTATAAAAGACTACACTTACGAAGATTTTTTTAATGATCGAAAGACATCTCATGCTGTGGTTCGATGTATTGAGATTATCGGAGAAGCGGCAAAAAGTATCCCCGAAGAGACCCGCTTAAAATATCCAGAAGTCCCCTGGAAGGAAATATGCGGCATGCGCGACAAGGTCATTCATGAATACTTTGGTGTGGATTTGAAAATTGTCTGGCAGACCGCCCAAAAAGATACTTCACCGCTAAAAGATTCCATTAAAAAAATTCTAAAAGACACCAACCAACAGCCACCAATCTAAACATTCCCTTTCCCTCCGTGCTTTAACGCGATCCGAACTCCCCGGGTATCAAAAATACTTAATCAAAAAAAATTAAAAAAATTAACAAAACCCTTGACTTTTTTTTCCCGGCAGTGTAAAACAAAACCTAATATTAAAAAAAGAGAGTTTTTACCGTTCGGTTACGGTAAGTTAAAGTAACAAGGAAAGTTAAATTAAAGAGGCATTCTAAGGATAAGGGTGCAAAATGGCAAAGGAAGGGCGAAAAAAAGGACCCGGCTCAGTTGAGACAAAACAAACCGGTCTCAATCCCAAAAACACCGGAATAAAAAAACCGGAAAAGAGACCAAAACCCCACAAACCCGGTTCCTTTCTACAAAAATTTATTTCCAAAATCTACGACCCCAGCCACAAATGGCAATCCGACCTCTGGCCCCTAAAATGGCTTGCCCTCGCCTTCATCATCATCGACTTCCACTGGCTAAACCACCACCCCCTCCTCAAAATAGACATCATCACCATATCCGAACTCCTATACTTCATATATGCCCTACTATCCACCATCTTTTTCAGAACCAAATTATCCTTCAAAGCCCAGATCCTCACCCTCACAGCCGACTTCCTGATCTTCACTTATTTCTTAATTCTATCTCTATTGATATTTCCTTTTAGTTCAAAAGTATATATCCTGTATCTCATCCCCATCATCTACTGCAGCTACTGGTTTCATTGGGCCTTTACCTTGATCTTTACAATCCTGACCTCGGCATCTTATATTCTATTAAATTACCATCTACTTCTCGTCAACATGGAAAAATTCTTCATCACTTCCGAAATCATGGGCACATTGTTTCATGTGGTTACTGTTTTCTTTTCTGTGGCTTTGGTGGCAATCTTTCTCAAAAGAATAAGTTTAAGAAGTTATGTAAGTGAAGACCAAGAACTAAAAAAACGAGCCCAAAAATTAGAACAGGAAAGAGAATACACCCGGAGCTTAATGAAAGGCACGATCGATGGCTATATAGAGATAGATGAATCCGGAAATATAACCGATGCCAATAAACTGGCCTGGGAATTACTGGGATATACCAAAAAAGAAATATTCAAGCAAAATGTAAAAAATATATATGCCCCTGATGAGGCAACAAGAATTATGAACCTGCTCTGCCAAAGCCCGGATGGCACGATTGAAAACATAAAAACAGTAATGATAAGTAAAGATAAAGAAAAAATCCCGATTATGGTATCCGCAGCTTTTTTATATGACTGGCAATTAAATCTACAAGAAGAGCTAGCAAAGAGGGAAAAGTATCCCAGCCTGGGATACTTTCGTGATATACGGGCTGAAGAAATTTTTTATTCTATTGCCACAGACATTACATTTATCACTAAAGAAAAAGAACTTTTAGATAAAATTGTTAGTATTGTTGCCAGAACATTAAAAGCCGAAATATGCGGTGTGTTTTTCTATGATGAGGTTAGTGATAGACTTGAAATCATTAGCTCTTATGGAATGCCAGAGGAACTCATAAATAAAGACAATAAAAAAAAAGAACATTACAGAGAAAGAGAAGGTATAACAGGAACGATTTTTTCCCTCAACGAAACACTCAATATTTCGAATATAGATGTACAAAATAAACAACCAGTGGACATTGATATAAAATGGAAATATGCCGAAAGATTTGCTCTACATTCACGATTCAGAGCCTTTAAACATTTTTTAGGCACGCCATTGAGTATACATGGGGAGATCTGCGGCGTTATAAGGGTATTAAATAAATATTCCAGTGAGAAGAAGCTAGACGAGAGGGGATTTACTGAAAAAGACCAATTGCTGTTGGAACGCATCTCCAGTCAGGTTTCCATTTTACTCGAGAAGGTCAGAAACAAAGAACGGTTTGAAGCCATTTCCAATGTCGGCAGGGAGATAAATGAAAAGTTGGATGTATCTCTTGATGAACTACTTCAAACTATTGCCGAACAAATTGTTACCGGAATGAAATTTAAGTCCTGCTATCTAAGACTTATTGAAGATAGCGACAAACTAAAAATTAAAGCATGTTACGGGTTAAAAGGAGAGTATAAAGACGAAAGATATACGTTAAAAATAGGAGAAGGCATTTCGGGGAAGGTTGCCAAGACCGGCAAAATGCGAATTGAAGAAGATTTAGAAAAAGCAAAAGATTTCAAATTAAAAGCTCTTATAGAAGAAGAGGAACTGAAATCAATGTTATCTATTCCCTTAAAATATCGGGGCAGGGTTATTGGAGTTATTAACTGCTATACTCGCAGAAAGCATAATTTCACAGAACAGGAAATTCAGATTACAGAGACATTTGCCGATTACGTTGCGGTGGCTATCCAGAATAAAAGACGCGTAGATGAATTAATGGCCTTAAATGAATTTGGCCGTGAACTCCAAAAGCCATATCATGTTGAAGAATTAAGGCCATTTGAAATTGATAAGTTATTAGATCTCATTCTCAAACAGGCAAAGGCAATATCCGGCGCTAACTGGCTTTGCATAAAAAGATATGATGAGCGTTCTGGAGAAATATCAACGATAAGGGACCTGGATTGTAAATGGTATGAGCAAAATAAAACTTTCAAATTTAAGCTGAGCGCGGACAGAATAAGTAAAGTTGTCGATACAGGCGAACATACTATAATTGAAAATTTTGACGGTGAGAAAGATACTATTAAGAATGTTCCATCTAAAGAATTACTAAAAGATATTAAGTCGCGTATAATAATACCGTTTAAGATATACGGCAAAATATTTGGTGAACTCTGCCTTGAGAGTTATAGGGAAAATTTTTTCACAGAAGACGACTCATTGATTTTAAAGGCCTTCTCCATACAGGCCGCTATTGCTATCAGAAACGCCAATTTTTTAAAAAAATTGCAAGCTGTTACAGAGACTTTTCCCACAATATCAGAACTTCATACTGATATAAACAAGGCGCTTGAAAGAATTGCCCTTAAAGCAGCAGAAGTATTAGAGTCAGATCTCTTGATTATTTACCGGTATGATGAAAAAAGCAAACAAATCATCTGGCCTCCGATTTATTCAGGCGATATGTATCATCCAAAATTAATGATAACTAAAGTTGAATCCTTCCAGGCGCCTAAAAAACTTATAAATGAAGGAAAATCTCACTATGCAGTGAAGTCTCAGGTTGATACTATAATGAAGCCTCCTAAACAAAAAAGAGAAAAAAAAATTATAGAACGCTTTGTGATCAGGGAAAAAATCGTTTCCTCAGCCGGAGTAATTCTTAAATTGAGTCAAGAAATTGTCGGTGTTATGTTTATCAACTATCGAACATCTCATGAGTTCAATGCTGATGAGCGGCACATTATCGAGATCTTTGCTTCTTATATCGCAATTGCCATCCAGAATGTTATGCATTTTAAGGAAAAGAAGGTAGCCGATACTATGCAAACCTTGGGCAAAATAGCGGCAAATTTTGCCCATAATATTAAAAATGATCTTGGTACAATCAGTCTATATGCGGGCGATTTAATAGATGAAACTGATTCAAGATCTGCTCAATATTTTCCTTTATCTCAAATCAAAGAGAGGATATCTAAAATAACAACAAATATCAACTTTCTACTGAGTGCTTCCAAATCAAGTGTTCATAAAAAAACTCCCACCAGTATAAAAAATTTTATCAATGATTTAAAATCAGAAATCTCCGCGGATCTTAAAGCTAAAGATGTCAAGTTTAACATGGAAATCCCTCCCCGTTTACCCAAAATTGAGGTGGATCCCTATCAAATCAAAATGGTTCTGGTCAATCTGGCCCAGAATTCATTTGACGCCATGCCGGAGGGAGGAGAGATTACCCTTTCCATCTCCAGGTCAGATAGCAATCTTTTATTTAAATGGGCAGATTCGGGGTGTGGGATTTCTCCAGAAAATGCCCATAAAATATTCGATATTCTCTGGACTACCAAGGATAAAGGTTATGGGTTAGGATTATTCTATACGAAAACTATCATCGAAGAACACGGCGGAGCAATTTCATTAGATACAAAGTACAAAAATGGAGCTCGATTTTTAATTAAACTTCCGATAAGGCAACTAACGAAAGCTTAAGGAGGAAGAAATGCAGTATTATTATTTATTAATTAATATTGGAGGAAGCCGAGGACCCAATAACAATCAATCCAGAAAGAAAAATAAGACTAACAATAATATCCAAATTCCCCCAAATTTTAAAATCTTGATAATAGATGATGATCTAGATTTTCTAAAGGCCCTTGCCTGGAGTTTAACCAGAAAAAATATGAATGTCGCCACCGCCGAATCAGGAGAAACCGCCATTGAGATGATTAAAAACATCTCTTTTCACTTGATTCTCCTCGACTTGAAGATGCCGCGCATGAATGGAGCAGAGACATTTAAAGAAATAACAAAAATAAAGAGTAGACCTTGTGTCATCATAATGACTGCATATGCAGAAGATGATCAAGTGAAAATTGTAGAGAAAATGAATCCTTATGGCTTTCTTAAAAAACCATTTGATATGAAAGAAGATCTGATGCCTTTAATAAAAAAAAGAATAGAGGAGGTAGGGCGTGAAAACTGAAAAAATTTTGGTGATTGATGATAATAAAGATCATAGAGACGCAGTACAATATCTATCAAAAAAAGAAAAGTATAATGTGATAGCTGCCGCCAATGGAAAACGTGGATTAAAACTTTTGGAAAAAGATAATGACATTCGGGTACTTATAGTCGATTTACTCATGTTGGGGGTATCGGGTATTGATATATTGGAGAAGATCAAAAATTATCCCCATCCGCTTCGAAGAATCGTTATCACCGCCCACGATGAAGAGCTCCCATTTAAAGATGCTAAAAAATTAGATGTTTTCGCCTACCTGAATAAGCCTGTTAGAAAACATACACTGCTTTTTACTATAAAAGCGGCGTTTACGGATCTATATGCAGAGCAGTTAAAAAAAGAACTGCAATTGAAAAGACAGTTTGAAGAAATCGGGAAAATGACCACTGACTTTGTGCATTGGGTAGGGAATAAGATGAGTTTGATACCGAATTAC